>NZ_QOZW01000031.1:0-14861 GCF_008368885.1 Bacillus sp. BPN334
GGTTAACCTACATCCACCCAAGTGTTCGTTAAATTCCGATTTAATGAACTCTTCAGGGTTTTTCATAGAATTTAAATATAATATAGGAGTTTAGGCTATATTAACACATCATTATTTCCAAAAAATTGTTATTTAACCAAAGAGTCGCGTGGAGGTTTAAAGGATTCTTAAATTAACTAAAGACGCAAAGAGTTAACTCTTTGCGTCTTTAGTTAATTTAAGAATTAATTTGTTCTGTACATTTCAAATAGACTTTTGATGAAAAATCACACACATATCGAATTTGTTTTTTCGATTGTTTTCTTGGAACAAAAACTAATCTCTTTTCATCCATTGAGTATTCATATTTTAAATCTTTAACTTTTTTAAAATCATCCTCGTTAATCGGTTGAATATCGTAGCTAATCTGTTGGGTTGTTGCAACTTTTATCTTGTTCAGCATAAAAAAATACAAACAGCTAAGCAACAATGCCAAAGGAATCCCATTCCACAGGTAGCTAAAGTATTCTCCTTTATTAAGGTATTCTGATGAACTGGAGAAGAAAAATATAATACTAGTAATTACATTGAAAACTAAAATTTTAAAATGTAAACTTTTGTTTCTTATATTTTGTAATTTTTTTGCTCGTATTGAGGTAATAGTGAAATATATAAAAAGGATAAACCAAACAAAAGCATTCCATATAAAGAAACTGTGTTTATAATATTTACCTATGGCCTGATAAAGGATTATCGCATAAAGTAAATATACTATTGCACCACAAATTATTCCAATAACGTAAAACCATAAATTTAGTCTAGCTTGAGTGAATGGATCTTTAAGTTGTTTATCAAGGGGTTTAGTCGTCACAATACTTATAAATTGATTACTTCCATAAACTAAAGCTCCTACAAATGCAATTATAATAGCTGAACATTTTCCTAGTGTATCAATAGATAAACCACTAAACATTTCACATTTTCAATCCCTTCTTTATTTTAATAAATGATATGAGAATAGATAAGAGAGTTAGATTAACCGTATCAACATCACTATATTAGCATATAAATGTTAATATATACAATTGAATAGGTATAACAGGTAGTTTAGTTATCATTGAAACTATCGTTGGTGTTGAAATGGCTGCAGGGATTGCCATAGCAAACGCATATAAAGACTAGAAAGCACATACAAAGAAAATTAGAATAGCACTATATACTTTATATTAAATAGACTAAAACTTATATTTGTTAGATAAATAAATTATCTCATTAATCACTTTCTTCTAATTGCCGTTTTTCTAAACGCTCAATTGCTTCACGTCGTTTAGAATCATCAATATTCGTATAAAGAGATGTAGTTTCCATCGAATTATGCCCCATTTGATTTGCTAAGAGAACAAGATCTTTATTTTCATTATAATGGTTAGTTGCATAGGTATGACGCAACTTATGAGGGCTCTTTTTTTCGTCAAACGCCCTAGTATATTTCTCTGTAAGCTTTTGTATTGCATTAACAGAAATTTGCGCGTATGAGCCTTTATAATTCGTTACAAATAGAATATTCTCATCATCAGGACACTTATAACGATTAGCACGTACTTTAAGGTACTCTTGAACATCGTCTAGAGCCGTTTGTGTAGCCAAAATAGATGATTTTTTATCTCCTTTACGTATAACCTTGATGTAACGAGTACGAAAATTAATACTCGAAATAGTTAAACTAGCTGCTTCGGATACCCGAAGACCTGTACCTAAGATTAAACTTAAAATAGCAATATCACGCTCTCTATCACGTTTGAAGAATCTTAACTTACCAGGAGCATCTTCTTGTAGTATTTGCTCATATTCATTGGATAAAAAACGCATAAATTTAATGTCATCATTATTGTGGAAAATAACTTCAGAAATTTCTTTTGCTCTTGCTGCAGCGTCAATTTTTTCCTTATGAATTTCCATTTTGGCCATAACATTTCTATAAAAGTAACATTCTCCATTATCATCTTCAGTGTTACTTGTCAGGTAGTTAAATAATGACTTTAGAGCTGAAAATGTTCGTGTAACTGCCTTTGTTTTATTACCTTGTCTCTCTAAATAACTTTTAAACCTTTTTACTTGTTTAAGAGGAAGGTGTTCCAACGTTTCAATTGGTACTTCATGTATTTTTGTTACAGCTTCTCCATCTAGGACAGCAAGACGAGAGGAGATCAACCATTGTATAAACATTTCATATTCAATTAAGTATCCATACAAAGTAGCAGGGGAGAGGTTCGTTTTCTCTTCAATATATTCAATAATATACCAAGGCATTTTTTCTTTATGGCGTTCTACACGTGCTTGATACACTTGTTTTTCTCGATTGCTCAATTTTTTCACCTCAAACTTCAAAACAGTACATTGGATTTTATAATCAATGTACTGTTTTTGTATAAATTTGTCTAATTTTACATTAAATACAATTTTAATTTACTATCTAAAATACAAAATTGCATTTATAGGAAAGGGGACTAGAAATAACATTTTATGAAAGGATTAGTTTTTTAAACCATTTCTCTAATTCTTCTTCATTTTGTTCGAACTTTTCTTCAAAATCACTATTTAATATGATTTTTAACATTAATTCTCTAACAGCATTATCTAATTCAAGGGCAAGTTCAAGAGCATCCTTATATCTTTTTTCCGACATAGCTTGCCCATGAATTACAGTTGAACGAATTGCATAAGATTTTTTTACCAACGTAAAATAATACTCTCTCTGTTCCAATTGATCAGACATTATTTTAGCAAATCTCTCCGAAATTTTGTGTGTAATTTCTTCACGACCAGTTGTAAATAAACACTCTAAAATTGTACAATATTTCATTATTTTTACCGGTACATCTGTTTCATGTCTCGCAGCTTGTACAAAGTATAGAGCTCGAGATATTCTTAATGATTTACCATTATATGGACCCTCAGCCATCCGTTTTCCACTATTCACATCGGATTCTGGCTTTAATATCTCATAATATTGAATAGCTTTATCTATTTCCTCAATTGAAAACCCTGTATCCTCGAGTATTCCATTTGATTTAGAAGCTGAAAATGCAGTACCACTACTTGTAATAGAATAAAAAATCTCTTTTGTGCCAGTTCCTATAAAGCCTAATTCTGTATTTACACTATGATCTTTAACTAACCACAGTGCTACCATAAATATGTGTATTTTTCTTAAAAAAGAATTAGTATAATAATAATTTGCTTCACCAGATATTGAGTGTTTTTTAAAAGCTTCTTCCAGTTGTGTTAATTTACCTATTTGATAGATATATGTACTATTTTTTAAGGATTCATATTCAAGAGAACCGATTGTACGCTCGAATCCCTCATTATTAAAAAATCGATTAAATGTAGCTAAACTATTAGACAATCTCATGTTATCATCGTCAATTAATTTTCCTTTATTTAGAGTGGATGCAACTTTAATATTATACAGCCTTGCAATCATTTTATAATCCAAAATTATAAGACCTCCAGTAAAAATTCATATTGTATATTAATTATATCATATAGCATTCTATAAATTTATCTAATTATCAATTAAACACGGATTTAATGTAAAATTAATTTTGATTGTTAATAATGTCTCAAAACTTTCTATGTAGTTCCTACTTTTTACTCTTTCAATGTAAAGAACACACTTTCTATTAAATTATGAACTCCCTCTTTTTTGTTATTTAAGTTTATAACCTGTGCAATGCGAATTTAAGTAAAAAATGCATAGTCAATAATTAAATATAATTATCTTGAAGATAAAAATTTACTTTTCATGTGAAAATACTCGTATATTTTACAGATAGCATAACGTATGTTAAATTTTATCTTCACCACTTATAAACTAGGGCTTCCATCCTTGTTGAAAACCGTCATACTTTTCTTGTACAATGGTTTTCTTATCTTTTGGTAAATGTGATTTGTGTATATTTAAAAGAATAAAAGAAACAACCTTTATTCCTTAAGTGTCACAATAGAATATTTAATTTTCGAAAAAGTTATAAATCGCAAGATCACTTCTATTTTGCAACTCTTCTAATTGAGTTCTGTCTTCCTTATTAAACACCGATTTTATAAAAATAACATGGTTTCTCTGAATATGAGGACTGAATTCAAACTGAATGTCTGTAGTAATAGATTCTAAAACGGATGTTAAATACTTAATTATCTTCTTATTTCCGATTTTAGAATAATTATACCGGAATATTGGACTGTCATTGTGTAGTTTTTGTAATTCATTTAAAAACTCAATATTTTCAATTTCATCTGCAAACAAATAAACTGCCCTGCAGTCTACTGAATTTAAAATATCATTAAGATGTTCTTCTAATGTTTTTTCCAATTTACCTGTTTCAAATCCAATCTGCTTATTTATTTGAAGATACTTATTATTAATTGTACTTAAAATATCTTTTTCAAGTACTTCATTAATAGTACGTGAAAATTCATTATAAAGATTAATAATATCTCTTAAACAGCTAAATATAAAATTTGGGTAATCCATATTATAATGTACCATTGTAAAACGGGAATCCTTATTTAAATTAGCTATTAATAATTCAATCAATTTATTTTCATCATTTAAATACGCATTAAAAGCTATTTTATAACCCTTCCCCAAACTTTCTATTTGTTGAATTAGCTCACTATAAATCGCATCTTCTATTATAGAATGATAGTTATCTAGTGATTGTTGTACATGATCTGCCCCATCATTTTTATAAATCCAAACCTTAGGATTTAATTTATCCAAAGCATCTATTTTATTTATTAAATATTTCTCCATAGTTTTTAATACTAACTTTATATTAATTGCTTCAGCATTATTGAACTCTAAGTTTTCAAGTGGATTTATCCCTAAAACATCTTCGATCTGTTCATCCGTTAATTTTTCAAAAAATATATTTTTAATTTTATTTGCCCCTATAAAATCAGCTTCTATTCCATCACGAGTATTATTAATTTCATCCATAGCCTCTCTAGTAGGTTGAGATATTCCCTTAAATTTATCATTAACTACAAAATAATATTTTTTTATTTTTCTTCCATTACCTAACAAACTTTCAAAATCATCGTTCAATTTTTTTTTAGTATAAGCTGCCGTTGCTAATTCTTTTATTGCCCTTGGACCATAACATTGATAATAAACTTTCTCTTTAAAAATATACCCATCTGTTGATCCGTCTCCTAATTTTCCATATGCATCGACTTGTAAGAAATTTTCATTTGCAAGTTGCATTATCTTACAAAATAAATTTTCAAACTCTTGGCCATCAGAAGAATGTATTTTCAAATCGAATAATAGCTTATTCCATTTGATTTTCAATTTTTTTATATCCATTTTTCCCTCCTACTTTCCACACGATTTATATATAAGCAACAAAAGATTTACAAAATTATTATTTACTTTCTTTTGAAACTTAATATATTCCCCTGCGTTTTAATGGTAAACATTAAATAAAATTCAACCTTAATTTATATTATATAAATTTATTGTTTTACTTTAACTATCATATACTAGTTTCTACAGTAAATAAAATACACTTACTATTTCTTCTGCGCCACTTTTAATATATCCATCTCATATTCAAGTTCTTTTGTCTCTAAATTTAAAAAATCCATAGTCATTGCAAGCACTTTACCATCTATATTCCTTTTAGATCCCCATAAACGAACCGCTTTATTTATTTTACTATCCTCAAAAGTAACCTGGACTGTTTTCAGTTCCTCTCCCTCTACATATTCACGGGATATCCAACATTCTTTAAACTCTAGGGTTCCTTGTGGCATAGAGAGAACATAATTAAACATCACTTCTTCAAGTTCTGGAAAGCCAAACCCCTTCTTCTCAAGACAGATGTATTCAAAATCTAAAACGTTCGTAAAATGATAGATATGCTCTTTTTTAGGTTGCACAATAATTCCTCCATAACAATACAGCTATTTATATTGATTTGAATTAGAGTTTGATTAAAGGTGTTACTTATAATAACCTTATTGTGCATTAACAAGTTGACTTTCATCAAAGGGATTCATTATCAATATGTATTTTTTATTACCCAATCTCAGATTTACCTTATAAGGGCTATTTAAATTAAACATGTATATCTCTGGTTCAAAGTCATGTTTAAATTTATATCGGCGCGCCGCATTTTCAATCACTATATACACATACTCAGCAAAACTATCTGGTTCCATACAATCGTCCCATATTTCTTTCCACTTCGTTTTATCGACAACTACTTTATTTTTAAAATCAAGAGATAGAGTACTATACCCCATAAATTCCCACTCCTTCTAATAACTTATCCGATTAAATAAGACTAACTTATTGGCATTACTTATAAATTGATTCTTAAATTAAAGAAAAATCCTCTAGTAACGATATTTCAAATCTAAGTTGTCATAACTGTCATAATATGTTCTACCGAAAGCATAATCTTTTTTCGATCCTTTTTTAATAATGTACCCGGTTTCTATAAATGGACTCCTCCTATTTTGACAATGAGCACTACGATGACCGTCTCCTTGTCCATGAAGATGCCATGTTGCACAATATGGGCACCACACTGCAAGATTTCCACTTTCATCTCTTTCATAGGCTAATAATACAGGCAATGATCTTTCACTTTTATTTAATCTCATATGTATCCTCCTAAAAAATACAATATATAAATTATAATATAAAGAAATAATGTTTAATAAGATATAAGTTATCTTCCGATTACAAAAATTTCTTTTATAATAACTTCAGCTGAATATAACCATCGTCGTTATCTTTTAAGTTTTCTTTTTGCTCCTTGTTCTTGCTATTTTTCTTTTTTAATTCAGCTTCTATTTCTTTTTCTACATGGGGAATCTTGTCTTTCATAAACCACCGTGGTAGTCCTGAAGGAAAATACTTTCTTTCATAAGCAGTGCGTTCTTTTTTAGGAATACATTTGTATTCCTCCCAAAACCTATTTCTAAAATTATCGATTTCATTTTTTGTTAAAAGTGGTATCTCATCATAATCTCTGTTTAAAAGCTCTTGTTTTCTATATAATTGCTCTTTCTGTAATTGAATGCGTTTTCGTTCTTTTTCCTCTTTCTTTATTTTTTCTTGACGGATACGTAGCTCTTCTTGCTCCCTTTGTATTTTTTCTTTTTTTTGCACTTTATCTAACTTTTGTTCATACTTATTCAAAAGCCCTTTATAAAACATTTTTTCTGAAGTATTATTGGTTACCTGCTCATAATGTTGCTGTAATTCTTCTACAAATTCAATTAAATTTCTACCCTCAATCCATTTTTTGTATCTATTTTGTTCCTCATTAAAATACATTTCATAATCATTCTTGTCACTTAAGAATCTTGTTGGAAATCCTTTAAATAAAGTTTTTACGACTATATACCACTTATGGCACTCTTCTTTTAAATAATTCAACCAAGAATACCAGTTACCAATTGAAGATAAATGAAATTGAACCTTTTCTGTCTCCAAGCGTTCTATTAGAATACTAAATTCCTTTTTATATTGATTATATAAGTCTCTCATATAATCCTTTGCCATTTGTTCAGCCAATGTTTCCTCTTGCCTTCTGCGCTCCTCAGCTTTTTCTTGTTCTATCTCTAGTAATTTGTTAGTATAAGCTATTTTTATTTCTTCTCTTGCTTTTCTTGCTAATTCTATACTATTTAATGCTTCCTCTATCTGTCGGGCTTTATCAAACTCAATAGCAGCATCTACTAAATTCGTAGGATCAGAATCACTTCTATGAATTTGACCTTTAAATTCTTCATTTAATTGAGTATTCTTTTTCATCCTCTTATCATTTTTGTATTATGTGAATATATATCTTTTACATTAACCAATCTTGAATATAACAACTTAAAAAGACGTTTAGATAGTGACTTCTTGTATATAATTTTAATTTATAAGTCATTAGAGAAGCCACGTAATCCTTGTTTCTAATTCCCTAGTACATTTATAATAAATTAAAGTATTTGTAGCTTATTTTAATGAGATATCAGTTAGAACTTACGGTCTAATTCTTCATTCCCCCCCTACCATATATTGTATTTCTACTCATTGTCCATTTGAACCGAAGACGTAGAACATCTCAAATCAAGTAACAACAGAGCTTCCTTTCAAATCTACAATCTCTCAAGAATAATTCGTCAATATCCTATAACAGTAGTTTTAACTTCATTAATAATTTCATTAGATATCGCACTTATCGCTAATAAATAAACTTTATTTAGTCGAGGATTAAATATCCCTAGCTTTTCAATTTGTTCAAATTCAGAATGAATAGAATGAACACCCATTAAATAATATATAAGCAACTGTAAAGTGTTTTTATTAGTCGGATTTTTCTTTGAAACTTTAAAATCCCATAAAGTCGTTTCAGTTAAAAAATCACCATCTCCACTTGATATAAACTGGGTATAACCCCCTTCAAAAGTGAAACCATCTTTTACAATCGGTCCAAAATTATCGTTAAAGGTCATACTACGCTTTACCATGTTTCTTATATTAGAAATAGTAGCTAAATCTGGCTGAATGGTATGTACTGGCTTATAACTTGCAATACCAGCTCTATGAGCAGTATCAAATCCCACCAATTTGCACGCATTTTCTATCGAATTATCATCAAGACCATTAATCCCGCTTAGTAATTCTTCTGCATAATTGTCCTCATTAACTCTTGATGCACCTATAAGAGAAATTCTAAAAGCTTTTTCTAAGGAAGTTCCCATAGTAAAACGAGTAAGATAATCAACGGCAAGTCCAGTTAAAGCACTATGTATATTCTCTTCTTCATACAAAACAATACCATCATTTAATTCTATAACATCGAAATTTTTAGGTTTAATATATCCACCTCTAGGCTGTTTAATTTTAGAAATCCTCTGAGTAACTGATACCATAAAAACACCTCTTTTTTATATGTTATTTTCATTTCTATAATGGCTTTTAATGAAAAAACTGTAAAATAGTCATTAAGATTTTATCAATTGTTCTAACTAATGGGACGATGATTGTATTCTTACTTTTTATTATACAACTAATTTATTTTTCGAAAGATTTAATCATCAGATAGTATAATTTCACATTATTCCCCCATTAACATTTTTTAATTTTAATGAAATGTGTTTGTTATACCACTTATTTATTTTTCCCTTGTAATACTTCTCTACTTCGTATTCCGTAATCCAAATTTCATGTTCACGAATTTTAAACAATACCTGGCTTAAAACATCCTCATGTTCCTTTGGTATCAATCTACGGTTATGAACCTTAATCTTCTCTATATAAGCCTCTCTCAGCCAATTTAATATGGTTTCACGCTGTTTTTGCTTTAGGTGAGACCATTTCTTATTAGTTTGTAGTAATTGCCCCTTTGAATTCCTTGTGTGATTCTTCATTGAACGCCACCTCCCCTACTTTATTTTTACTTACTTCTTATTCGAACCGAAAACACAGCGCATTCCAAATCGAGTCACAGCATATGTCGTGCCAATTTTACGAATTGTGCCTTTCGGGAAATCATTTATTCTTTTACGTAATGTCGATGATTCAATTCCCCACTCTTCTATAGCATCCGTACTACTCATAATTTCGTTATCCAATAGATTAAGGTCTCCCCATTCTACATCTTCAAAATTAAATCCATCCATCTCTAACTGCTGTAGCATGTCTCTTTCGTTCCCTTTTACTGCAAATAAATTATTATCCTCTCCCTGCTGGACTTCTTCTAACACTTCTACATTTAGATATTCATGTTCAGTTACCTTAATCGTACTATTCTCAGATATATAATAATAGCTACCTTCTTTTACTTTGAATATAGACTTTTTCCATATGCCATCTGCACTCGTACCCTCAAAAATCCGTTCTGCTTTCATATTTATTTATCCTCCTTTCACGCAAACGTGATATATTAAAGAGAGGTTTATGATTCAAATGTAATCGGCACATTAAATTGTCTTAATTTTCCGAATTTTGTTGAAAAATAATTGGTAAACAGTTAAATGCTACGGATATTTTGCTATAGTGGGAATATATAACATTAGCAGACTTCTATAGGATGGGGGAATATATAATGATTGTTTCAGTAAAGGGGAATGAGCAAATTACCAAATTGTTAAATGACTGGTATACAGAGATACGTGCCAGACATATAGGAAAGGCACATAAATTAAAACTTGAGATTGATCAAAGAATACACAATATTGAAGAGGATCAAAACCTACTTTTATACTATGCTCTTTTAGACTTTCGTCATCAATATATGATTGATAGTTTAAGTATTGGAAAAGATAGTTTTGATAAAGTGGATTCATTGGATGTACCTGCAGATCAGTTTTTGCAATACTACTACCACTTTTTTAAAGCTATTCATTCTAATATTACAGGTAATTTCACAGGTGCAAAAGAACATTATCATCAAGCAGAATTACTCTTAAAACACATTCCAGATGAAATCGAACATGCTGAATTCCATTTAAAATTATCAACTTTTCATTATCACATTTACAAACCTCTTGCGGCAATTAAAGAAGCTACCAAAGCAAAAGAAATCTTTAAAAAGCACGCAGGATATGAGACTAGTATTGGGCTATGTGATAATTTGATAGGATTAGCTTGTACTCATTTAAAACAATTTGAGGAAGCTGAAGAACATTTCATTACGGCTATTAATACATTTAAAAAATCTGGCGAAGAAAAAAATATCACGTTTGTACGTCATAACTTAGGCTTAATGTATTCAGGTCAGGATTTATCTGAACTATCAATACGATATCTCTCTGAGGTAACGCAAGAACTCCCCAAAGATTATAAAGCAATCTTTATTAAAGCTAGGGAGCATATGAAAATTGGTGAGTCCAAAGAAACTTCTAATTTTATAATAAGAGGTTTAGAAATTTGTAAAGAACTAAAGAATGAAGAATACGAACATCACTTTTTAATTTTAGAAAAATTAAATCAAAAGGTTGCTGCTGGCGAATTAGAGATGACAATTAAAACAGGAATTTCTTATTTTGATAGAGAAGACCTTCATGAATATGTACAAGAATATGCTAAAAAATTAGCGGTTTTATTCCATCAAGAAAATAACCGTTCAAAAGCAAGCGATTATTTTTATCTTAGCCATCAAGCAGAAGAACAAAACTTTGAAAAGGAGGCTTTAAAATGAAAAAAGTAATGTTTAGCTTAATTGGATTAACAGCCGTATTCACGTTTATGTTTAACGCTAGCAATGTAACTGATACACAAAAAGCTCTTAGCGAGGATAAAGTCGTACAATATGCTCATGGCCATACTGGCGGATGATAAATAAACGAAGTCTTCACTACATTGTGAGGGCTTTTATTTTTTATAAGTATCCCCATAAAATTGTTATAATTAAACCATGCCTATTACATTTATAAGAAAAATTTCAAAACATTTATAGAGAGGAAGAAACTATTGATGTATACACAAGAAAGCTTTTATAAAAAATTAATAGAGGAACAAAGAGTAGTAACAATATTTTTAATAAACGGTGTTAGAATACCTGGAATCATTATCTCAGTTGATAAATTTTCAGTATTGATTTCTAATAATGGCAAACAACATTTCCTTTATAAACAGGCGATTTCAACAGTTGTTGCTTAAACTAGCATGAACTCCGGTGTTTCATTATCAATATACTCAACTTTAAAATTAATTTTGGATTATATTAATGTATGAAGCAATAAAAAAGGAATCCTTATTAAAAGGATTCACACCAGGAAGATATAGAGAGATACATAAATAAAAAGAATTAACTATATTATAATATAAAAACGAACGTAACATATTGAGAAATAAAAAACAAAATTGTATATTCTTACTATTAAACATAAAATGAGTATGAGTTGAATAACAACTACTCTCTAACCCTTGTAAAAGAATCCTTGGTCATGTGAGGGATTCTTTTACTTTATACAGGTTATTCTTGTTATAACAATTGTATTTATATATAATTTATTCGATACTATTTTTTGTTTCTATATTTATCTACCTAATTTTGGCCTGTATAAACAGGCTTTTTTAGTTGATATCGAAGAAACATGATTACTATACTAAACGCCTACTCCTATAGGTACTTGATTAAGTGTAGCAGATGACATATATCAATATAACTCTTCGTCAAATAAAGACTACTCTTGTTTTTGATGTATATTCATAAAAGCACGTTACCATTCTCATTAATATAAGAGAATAGCAACGTGCTTTGAACTTCAAAAATAGTTCAAAGCCTTAAGTTGATGGATGTGTGCCGATACAAATATATAACTAAGAGATGAAAATGCATGATGATATAAAAGAATATGATTTTAATAAATGTAAAGCGGCTTTTCAAAAAAAGGAAAGCGTTTTCGAAAACTAAAATACATGATATAATTGTATTTGATTCGCGTACTATACATATTATTAAAATTAAAGTGGTTCAAGTCGGAGAAAGGCACCTTAGGGTGTCTTTTCTTTATAAAAAACGCATTAGGCATCATTATTTATAACATAAAAACATTATGTTAACAAACTCTCTAAAATATGTGCATAAAGCTAATTCTTCCATTTGATAAGACAAGTCCAGTATAAGAAGTTAGTTTGTGGTAGGCTTTTAATAGATTAATATTCCAGCTTTTTTTCTCTACAATCTTCATATCCCGTTCTTTTATATTTATTGTGTAAGGCTTAACCCCTTGATTTTTCAACCGATTATTAATTTCTATTTTTACTTTAGATGAATCTTCAGTATTAGGAATTTCTATATCTAACCTTCTTGTATTCTCATCCCATATAGCAGCACTGACAAAAGATTTTTTATTTACAGTTTTGTTAACTGCCTCCATAACTTTTGAACCCTCACTCTTTGTTTCTTCTGTATTCCCATGGCAGGAACACAATAAAGCGAGTGATAATACAGAAACACATAAAAATTTTCCCTTTCCCATTTAAGTCCCCCCTCAAATATACTTAACTTTGTAATATTTCACTTGTCGGTAAAATATCCCAAAAAATATTAGTAGATTGTATTATGTAATAGAACCTATTATTACTTTAAAAGGAGATGGAGAAATTATGAAAAATGTATTTAGAAAATTAAGAGTATCCTCACTTGCTCTAACATTAGGAGTTGTTTCGTTTGGTGTAATATCACCAAATGCGAGTGCGGAAGAGTTAGTGTATCGTGTTGGAGACACTATCTATGATAATCGTGAGGTAGAGGAGAAAACAACGATACAAGAGAGTTTAAATCCTTTAGAGAACGCTCCAGGTCTAGCGGCACAACCTACTGTTAATTCAAAAGTATCAAGATATTTAGTCCCACCGCTTATAAGTGCAACAGCAACATCCTCGGCTACATTGAAACAAAATAAAATTGTAGCTAAAACAAGAGCATATAACGATCTAGGTGGGCTTATGGGGACAAAAACAGATTCTGCTAATAATTCATCTTATGCAGGTGCAACAGTAAGTACAGGTATTAAATATATTTCTAGAGCTATTGGTAATCATACGTATGAAAAATCTGGATATGTAACTGTTAACCATGAAACAAAAACTTCATAAAACAACTAACTTATGTGACATAAAAATATAATATTAATTCATAAATAAAAAAAGGTTGATCTAATATTCAGGTGTACAATGATTATTAGATTAATCTTTTTATACTAATGAATAGTAAGGAGCGATTATGAAAAAGAGTTGGATTCTATTTATTTTAGTTTTTATATGTATTATTTCTATTAGTGTTTTTGTTGTTCTTAATAATAAAAAAAATTCAAATTCAAATGAAACATCTACTGAAGAGCAACTCACAAAAGGATCTAATCGCTTGGGGTATGGAATGATGGGAAAAGAAAATAAAATAATAGATAACGGGAGTGTATTAAAAGATATATCCGACGGGAAAATTGATTCAAAGATTACTTTTAAAAATTATATTGACCAAGATCGAAAATATAAAATCCTTGTAATGAACAATTTCCAACAAGTTCCATTCGAAGCGAATAAAAGCAAAGATGAAAGTCATACTTTTCTTGCTAAAGCTAACACAACTGTAGATACAAATATCTCCAATAAAGTAGATGACAATATAAATGAAGTGGCATATTTAATCATTAAAGATCCAGATCTCTTGGTAGAAAAATTAGATTTAGATAAAGCAGGAGCAGTGCAGCAAGTATTACCTTTGCGGTATAGTTTAGAAAATAAAACAACTCCTTATTATCAGTACGAGAGCATTGCGCCCTTAAAAACAAGCGATAAACAACCAATTGATAATGTTTTTATTAGCGAAACAGAAGATGAATTAATTGCTTTGATGTCTGCAAAAAGTGGGCAAGAGGTTTATTTAACTGTAGGAAATCCCACTGATGAGGTTATGGATTATGCTTTAGTATCCTTTTTAGATTGGGAACAAGTACCACTGATTAATGAAGAAATAGTGCTGTATGTAACTGTTAACTCTAATGAGAAAAAAGTATTTCAATTAAAATTACCAGAGTCAGACAAAAAGAAAAATTATCAAGTGCTAGCATTTCCGTTTCCATATAAAACAAGTTATGAAAATTTCGAATCACATACAGTTGAAGGAACTTTTAGAACTGTGATTCAGCCAAAATAAAATCGGTAAGGTGGATTACAATCTGCCTTTCTTATTTTATTCTGGGTGTATTGCTACACACTCATATATAATGTAATCGATACTATTTTTTGTTTCTATATTTATCTACCTAATTTGGGCCTGTGTATACAGGCTTTTTTATTTGATATCGAAGAAAAATGTTTACTAGGGGTACTGCCACATCGCTATCAAGCTAAGCTT
>NZ_QOZW01000032.1:0-5543 GCF_008368885.1 Bacillus sp. BPN334
TCAGTTTTCAAAGAACTACTTGGTCGCTCATTTGCGACTCCCTTATGTTAACATCTTCATGTTTCAATGTCAACTAAGTTTTTCATTTCGTTTGCCACGTTCTGCGTTATTGCATCGGCGACTTGTTCTATATTACACCTCTAAGGTGAAATCGTCAACACCTTTTTATAAAGATATTCAATTTAATATTTTTATACTCTTTTAGCTAGATATTCCTCTACAAAAATTCATTACTAGAAACCAACTTCTGCTTCTCTTTAATTTATTCTTCCAGAACATATTCGATTTCATTTGAACTCTAGACTTAATTCTTGCAGACATGTCCCTCCAACAAAACTAGGAACCTTATTTTAACAAATACTAGTATATAATTAGAGAGTTGTTGTACTAGCAATAAAACTCTATTAGAAGCAGGTGAAAATATGAAAGATATACGTATCCTTATAGCAGACGATGATAAAGAAATCCGAAATTTATTAAAAATATATTTAGAACGAGAATTATATATGGTAGATACTGCGGTTAATGGTGAAGAAGCCTTGCAATTATTTAATCAAAACAACTATAACCTCGTTATATTAGATCTTATGATGCCGAAAGTAGATGGTATCGAAGTATGTAGAAAACTTAGAGATAAAACTAACGTACCTATATTAATGCTAACCGCTAAAGATCACGAAATTGATAAAATTTTAGGTTTAAGCATTGGCGCTGATGATTACATTACAAAACCTTTCAGTATTCACGAAGTAGTTGCACGAGTAAAGGCTCTTATGCGGCGTTTTTTAGTTCTTGGAAGTAACACTACTGCACAAGAGAAAACACTTTTAGCTTTCAAAGGACTAACTATCGATTTAAATACATACACAGTTCATACAAATAAAGAAGAAATCAGCTTAACCGGAAAAGAACTGGAACTGTTGAAATTCTTTACTTCAAACCCAGGACAAGTATTTACAAAAACACAGCTTTTCCGAAATGTATGGGACGATAATTATATAGAAGACGATAATACCGTTATGGTACATATTCGAAAACTTAGAAAGAAAATAGAAATCAATCCTTCTAATCCAAAATTCATTCAAACTGTATGGGGAATTGGTTATAAGTTTGTAGGTGAAAAACTTGAAGACTGATAAAACCCTATTCCTTATTTCATTACAACTTATCATTTGCGGGCTTTTAAATATACAAATGGGTCCAAAAGGAAAGATGTCTTTATTTATTACCCTTATTTTAATTACAATGTATCTCTTCTTTTCAAGAATACAATTCATTCAACATCGCAAATCAGTGGACACAAAATTAGGTCGTGTACTAAAAGGAAATTTACAAACGAGATTATTCACAAGCAATGACCCCTCATTACATAGTATCGTTTTTTCAATAAACGAACTGATAGCTGAATTAGAAAAGGTTCGGATCGAAGCAAAAAGATCCGAGGAATCTAGAAAACAACTTTTGTCTAGTATCTCGCACGATATCCGAACACCACTCACCTCTATTATTGGATATATCGACGCTTTAAAAGATGGGGTTGCTGCTTCTGAAATAGAAAAGAAAGAATATCTTAAAATACTTTATATGAAATCAAATAACTTAAAACATCTAGTTAACGAAATATTCAATATGGCAAAGCTAGACGCCAATGAATTTCCACTAAAAGAAGAGGAACTCGACTTTTCTGAAGTTACTAGAGAAGTTTTGATTGAATTTTTACCTGAACTCTCAAAACATAATCTCGAACTACAGGTTCTCATACCAGAATCTACTTGTCCTATCATTGCAGACCACCTTAGCCTTATGCGAATTATGAGTAATTTGATAAAAAATGCCATTTATTACGGAAAAGATGGGAAAACATTAGGGATCGAACTACTAGAAACTGATACAGACTATGAACTTCTTATTTGGGATAAAGGCCCTGGTATCCCAAAACATGATTTACAAAACGTATTTGAACGAATGTACCGAAGCGAACAATCGAGAAACTCCTCTTCTGGTGGTAGCGGTCTCGGGCTTTCAATTTCTAAAGCACTCGTTGAGAGAAATGGTGGGCATATATGGGTTGAAAGTACTCCATGGAAACGAACTACTTTTGGCTTTTCAATTCCAAAATACATTTCTTTTAAGAAATAGTTAAGAAATGATTAATATGCAGTTAAGCCTTCCTTCTTATCATGTAATTAAGAGCTTATAGAAAGTAGGTGTTTCCTATAAATACAATTATAAAAACGACTAACCTTACTAAAGTGTATGGCACACAAAAATCAGTAGATAATCTAAATATTAATGTTCAACAAGGCGAGATTTATGGATTCATAGGACGAAACGGTGCGGGCAAAACAACAACCATTCGTATGCTACTCAGTCTTATAAAACCTACAAGCGGAAATATCGAAATATTCGGAGAGGACTTATTTCAAAATCAAAAAGATATTTTAAGAAGAATTGGTTCTATCGTTGAGGTTCCAGGGTTCTATGAAAACTTAACTGCAAAAGAAAACTTATTAATTAATGCAAAGATAATTGGGATTCACAAAAAGAATGCCATTGAAGAAGCATTAGAAATAGTAGGCTTGCAGCACGAGACAAAAAAATTAGTAGAAAAGTATTCTTTAGGAATGAAGCAGCGCTTAGGAATTGCACTCGCCCTTCTCCATTATCCTGAGCTACTCATATTAGATGAACCAACTAATGGGCTAGACCCCATCGGTATTAAAGAAATGCGAAAACTTATTCATTCTTTAGCTCAAGAAAGAAATATAACAATACTCATTTCTAGTCACATATTAGCCGAGGTAGAACAGTTAGTCGATCGTATCGGAATTATTCATGAAGGAAGGTTACTAGAAGAAGTTTCTCTTGATAAGCTACGTAAAACAAACCGTAAGTACATAGAATTTCAAGTGAATAATGAAAATAAAGCCGCGATGCTATTAGAAAATCAGCTTCAAATTTTTGATTATGAAGTACATGATGAAGGAAATATTCGTATTTATTCTCATTTTGGACAACAAGGATACATCAACAGAACATTCGTTCTAAATGGTGTGGAAGTATTAAAAATGATGATAAGTGAAGATAGATTAGAAGATTATTTCACTAAATTAGTTGGAGGTGGAACAATTGGTTAATCTACTCTATACAGAACTATTAAAACTAAAACGCTCTAATATGTTTTTAATTAGCATTATTGGAGCTGGTGTCGCACCTTTCTTAGTCGTAGTAGCTTCTTATATACATATAAAAACCAAACAGCCCACTCCGACTATTTGGTTCCATCAATTATTTACTGATGTTAACTTATATACTACTTTAGTGATAGGGTTCCCCTTATATGGAGTAGTAATTGCTTATCTTTTTACCCGTGAATATGCAGAAGACACACTAAAGAATTTACTAACTATCCCCGTATCGCGTATTAGCTTTATTATAAGTAAGTTCATCACTCTTTTTCTTTGGATCATGATGCTAACTTTAGTCGCTTGGGCACTTACTTTAATATTAGGGCTATTGGGGAACTTCCCTGGTTTTAACACTGCTTTATTTTTAGGCTCTTTTCTAAAATTTTTAATCTGTGGTGGACTTCTCTTTCTATTGTCTTCACCTATTGTGCTACTAACTCTTGTAATGAAGAGCTATGTACCACCTATTATATTAACTGTCATTATTACAATGACTAATCTTATGCTCGTAAACTCCAAACATAAAGATTTATTTCCGTGGACCGCTACTCTTGATATTGCAAATAATGAATTACAACCCACATATCCACCGGAATATTCTTATATCATCATTGCAGCAACAGCGGTTTCAGGATTTTTTGCAACACTATTCTATTTCAAAAGAGTAGACATTCATTAATTTATAGGAGTGAAACGATGAGCGATATCATTATTGCCTTCATACTCGGTATCGTAGAGGGGTTAGCTGAATTTTTACCTATCTCTTCTACTGGTCACCTTATATTAGTCGGGCATTTATTAGATTTTGAAGGAGAAAGAGCGAAAACGTTTGAAATTGTTATACAGCTAGGGGCAATTTTAGCTATTGCAATTTTATATCATAAACGCCTCGTTTCTTTATGTAATATTAAACCTCTTCTGCGGAAAGAGAAGAAATTCAACGCATTCCATGTATTTCTTGGCGTATTTCCAGCAGTAGTTGCTGGTTTACTACTACATGGTGTCATTAAAACTTACTTATTTCAGCCCTATACTGTCGTAATTGGACTTGTAGCAGGGGCAATTCTTATGCTCTTTGCAGAAGTAAAAAAGAAAGAGGCAACCTCCTATTCACTGGATGATTTAACATACCGTCAAGCATTAACAATTGGATTATTTCAATGCTTAGCAGTATACCCCGGCTTCTCTAGAGCTGGCTCTACTATTTCTGGAGGTCTATTAGCAAAAGTAAATTATAAAACTGCATCTGAGTTCTCTTTTCTCATTGCTCTTCCTGTAATGGTAGGCGCTACAGGCTTAGACTTGTTAAAAAGCTGGAAGTATTTAAGTGTCAATGATATCCCTATGTTTGCGGTAGGATTCATTACCTCTTTTATAGTAGCAATGTTAGCAGTAGTAACATTCCTAAAGCTTTTAGAAAAGATAGGCTTAAAACCTTTCGCATACTATCGTATTTTGTTAGCTATCTTATTTACGCTTTTCGTATTGCTATAAATTCATATAAGTCACAGATAAAAAACCGATATTCAAGTTAGAATATCGGTTTTTTATCCATTTCACATCAAGTACTACCTACTCCAATATGGCATAGCGGGAATAAATCATCATTAATAATCCAAATGTTCTTCAAGCAATTTTAATCTTTACCGTACGACACAATTCAAAATTTAAACATTCCTCTATTAATATGGATGTCTACTGGAAAATGCCATATAGGGACCGAACGTGTCTACAAACCATATTCATTCCACACATATTATCTTTCTTAATTCGCAACACACCGATACAAGTTTTAAATACGTACAAAGATATAGCAAATAAGGAAATTTCCCAGGGATTATAAAGAGACTAAAATTATTAATTAAAGTGAGGTAACGATACAATTGAATCCTTTAGCACAATCATATCGGAATACTTATTGGGGAAACAGTGACAAACCGGAATCTATTACAGCTTGGCAATTCGGTGATTCTTCTAATTATCTCGCACAGTTAGTAATTGACGGCATAAAAACAGCAACATGCTCCGTTCACATTTTTTATGAATTAGAAAATGAATCACTACTGACTACTAACGATTATAGTATTATACTCATTAGTAATAATGAACCTGTAGCTATTATTAAAATAATAGAAGTAACTGTAACACCAATGAATGAAGTAAGCGAAGAATTCGCTATTGATGAAGGCTTAGGAGATCGTATTTATAATTACCGGGAGTTCCTGTTGCTACTTTTAAAGCTATAAGCTTGTTATTTATAACTCAAGAAGCCCATAGATAACTAACTTATTTTATAAAATACAAAAAAGACGAGTCATTCTGACTCGTCTTAAAGTTGCTTGGCGACGTCCTACT
>NZ_QOZW01000033.1:0-2986 GCF_008368885.1 Bacillus sp. BPN334
GTATGTTCTTTGAAAACTAGATAACAGTGTAGCTCATATTTTTTTAATTTTAGTTTGGTTAAGTTAGAAAGGGCGCACGGTGGATGCCTTGACACTAGGAGTCGATGAAGGACGGGACTAACGCCGATATGCTTCGGGGAGCTGTAAGTAAGCTTTGATCCGAAGATTTCCGAATGGGGAAACCCACCATACGTAATGGTATGGTATCCTTACCTGAATACATAGGGTAAGGAAGACAGACCCAGGGAACTGAAACATCTAAGTACCTGGAGGAAGAGAAAGCAAATGCGATTTCCTGAGTAGCGGCGAGCGAAACGGAACATAGCCCAAACCAAGAGGCTTGCCTCTTGGGGTTGTAGGACATTCTATACGGAGTTACAAAGGAACGAGGTAGACGAAGCGACCTGGAAAGGTCCGTCGTAGAGGGTAACAACCCCGTAGTCGAAACTTCGTTCTCTCTTGAATGTATCCTGAGTACGGCGGAACACGTGAAATTCCGTCGGAATCTGGGAGGACCATCTCCCAAGGCTAAATACTCCCTAGTGATCGATAGTGAACCAGTACCGTGAGGGAAAGGTGAAAAGCACCCCGGAAGGGGAGTGAAAGAGATCCTGAAACCGTGTGCCTACAAATAGTCAGAGCCCGTTAATGGGTGATGGCGTGCCTTTTGTAGAATGAACCGGCGAGTTACGATCCCGTGCGAGGTTAAGCTGAAGAGGCGGAGCCGCAGCGAAAGCGAGTCTGAATAGGGCGTTTAGTACGTGGTCGTAGACCCGAAACCAGGTGATCTACCCATGTCCAGGGTGAAGTTCAGGTAACACTGAATGGAGGCCCGAACCCACGCACGTTGAAAAGTGCGGGGATGAGGTGTGGGTAGCGGAGAAATTCCAATCGAACCTGGAGATAGCTGGTTCTCCCCGAAATAGCTTTAGGGCTAGCCTTAAGTGTAAGAGTCTTGGAGGTAGAGCACTGATTGAACTAGGGGTCCTCATCGGATTACCGAATTCAGTCAAACTCCGAATGCCAATGACTTATCCTTAGGAGTCAGACTGCGAGTGATAAGATCCGTAGTCAAGAGGGAAACAGCCCAGATCGCCAGCTAAGGTCCCAAAGTGTGTATTAAGTGGAAAAGGATGTGGAGTTGCTTAGACAACTAGGATGTTGGCTTAGAAGCAGCCACCATTTAAAGAGTGCGTAATAGCTCACTAGTCGAGTGACTCTGCGCCGAAAATGTACCGGGGCTAAATACACCACCGAAGCTGCGAATTGATACCAATGGTATCAGTGGTAGGGGAGCGTTCTAAGTGCAGTGAAGTCAGACCGGAAGGACTGGTGGAGCGCTTAGAAGTGAGAATGCCGGTATGAGTAGCGAAAGACGGGTGAGAATCCCGTCCACCGAATGCCTAAGGTTTCCTGAGGAAGGCTCGTCCGCTCAGGGTTAGTCAGGACCTAAGCCGAGGCCGACAGGCGTAGGCGATGGACAACAGGTTGATATTCCTGTACCACCTCTTTATCGTTTGAGCAATGGAGGGACGCAGAAGGATAGAAGAAGCGTGCGATTGGTTGTGCACGTCCAAGCAGTTAGGCTGATAAGTAGGCAAATCCGCTTATCGTGAAGGCTGAGCTGTGATGGGGAAGCTCCTTATGGAGCGAAGTCTTTGATTCCCCGCTGCCAAGAAAAGCTTCTAGCGAGATAAAAGGTGCCTGTACCGCAAACCGACACAGGTAGGCGAGGAGAGAATCCTAAGGTGTGCGAGAGAACTCTGGTTAAGGAACTCGGCAAAATGACCCCGTAACTTCGGGAGAAGGGGTGCTTTCTTAACGGAAAGCCGCAGTGAATAGGCCCAAGCGACTGTTTAGCAAAAACACAGGTCTCTGCGAAGCCGTAAGGCGAAGTATAGGGGCTGACACCTGCCCGGTGCTGGAAGGTTAAGGAGAGGGGTTAGCGTAAGCGAAGCTCTGAACTGAAGCCCCAGTAAACGGCGGCCGTAACTATAACGGTCCTAAGGTAGCGAAATTCCTTGTCGGGTAAGTTCCGACCCGCACGAAAGGTGTAACGATTTGGGCACTGTCTCAACCAGAGACTCGGTGAAATTATAGTACCTGTGAAGATGCAGGTTACCCGCGACAGGACGGAAAGACCCCGTGGAGCTTTACTGTAGCCTGATATTGAATTTTGGTACATTTTGTACAGGATAGGCGGGAGCCATTGAAACCGGAGCGCTAGCTTCGGTGGAGGCGCTGGTGGGATACCGCCCTGAATGTATTGAAATTCTAACCTACGGGTCTTATCGACCCGGGAGACAGTGTCAGGTGGGCAGTTTGACTGGGGCGGTCGCCTCCTAAAGTGTAACGGAGGCGCCCAAAGGTTCCCTCAGAATGGTTGGAAATCATTCGTAGAGTGCAAAGGCATAAGGGAGCTTGACTGCGAGACCTACAAGTCGAGCAGGGACGAAAGTCGGGCTTAGTGATCCGGTGGTTCCGCATGGAAGGGCCATCGCTCAACGGATAAAAGCTACCCCGGGGATAACAGGCTTATCTCCCCCAAGAGTCCACATCGACGGGGAGGTTTGGCACCTCGATGTCGGCTCATCGCATCCTGGGGCTGTAGTCGGTCCCAAGGGTTGGGCTGTTCGCCCATTAAAGCGGTACGCGAGCTGGGTTCAGAACGTCGTGAGACAGTTCGGTCCCTATCCGTCGTGGGCGTAGGAAATTTGAGAGGAGCTGTCCTTAGTACGAGAGGACCGGGATGGACGCACCGCTGGTGTACCAGTTGTTCTGCCAAGGGCATAGCTGGGTAGCTATGTGCGGAAGGGATAAGTGCTGAAAGCATCTAAGCATGAAGCCCCCCTCAAGATGAGATTTCCCATAGCGTAAGCTAGTAAGATCCCTGAAAGATGATCAGGTTGATAGGTTCGAGGTGGAAGCATGGTGACATGTGGAGCTGACGAATACTAATAGATCGAGGACTTAACCATATAATATG
>NZ_QOZW01000034.1:0-1206 GCF_008368885.1 Bacillus sp. BPN334
AATGAGGTAAGAATAATAATGAAATTTTACGAGTTAGTCAAGTATCGGAATTAACAGGTTTACATCCGAGTAGTCTCAGGAAAATGCTGGTGGAACACGCTACTATTCAGAAGAACAAATCTTTCATTAAAGGAGTTAAATTCTGATGATATTGGCGAAGAAAGTCAGACTGATTCCAACGCCTGAACAAGAAAAAGTGCTTAGAAACCATGCTGGTGCTGCAAGATTCGCTTATAACTATTGTAAAAGAATGAGTGATAGATACTATAAGCTATTTGGAAAATCTGTTTCACAGTTAGCTTTACAGAAACGATTTACAAAGATCAAGAAGCGAAAGAGATATGAGTGGTTAAATGACATTAACGCACAAGTTCCCAAACAGGCTTCAAAAGATTTTGATACGGCGAGAAAAAATTCGTTCAAAAAGTATAAAAATGGTTATCACACTTCTTATAAATCCAAAAAAGATTTAATCCAAGGATTTTATGCCAATTATGAAAGGCTGATTATAGGAAAGAAAGTAGTTCATATTCAGTCTATTGGAGAAGTGAAAACAAGCCAACAACTACCAAGAAATAAAAAACCATCCAATCCAAGAGTTACATTTGATGGTCGTCACTGGTGGATTAGTGTGGGGTTTCAAGAAGACTTTGAATTACAAGAACTAACCAATGAGTCGATTGGTGTGGATGTTGGTTTAAAAGAGCTGTTTGTAGCTTCTAATGGTATGAAAGAACGAAATATAAACAAAGATGCCAAGGTTAAAAAACTTTTGAAAAGGAAAAAGTCAGCACAAAGAGATATGTCTAGGAGATTTAAAAAAGGTGTAAAAATTCAATCTGCCGGATATGAAAAAGCTAAAACTGAGCACCTGCGGTTATCTAGGAAAATTACGAATATCCGAAATAACCATATCCATCAAGCAACAGCTAAATTGGTGAAAACCAAGCCAATGAGGATTGTTGTGGAAGACTTACCTATCTCAAACCTGTTAAAAAACAAAAAACTATCGAAAGCATTTTCATTTCAAAAATTAAACTTCTTCTTTCAATGTTTGTCATACAAGTGCGAGAAGTATGGCATTGAGTATGTAAAAGCTGATAAATGGTTCGCCTCAAGCAAGATTTGTTCATGTTGCGGAGTAAAATACGACCATTCAGTTCAACCAGAAGGACAGTGGAGTTTAAAAATACGTGAGTGGTGTTG
>NZ_QOZW01000035.1:0-4939 GCF_008368885.1 Bacillus sp. BPN334
CCAGAGAAGCCAACAGAACCAGAGAAACCAACGAATCAAGAAAAGCCAGTGCTGAAACAAAATGAAAAGATGGTAGCGAGTAAATAAAGAAAAAACAACTGATATTGCCAAAAAGGTACTCATAAAAAGAGTACCTTTTTAATTTGAAGCTGGATTGAACAGAGGTGATACTTTGATATGTATAGTGAAAAGATATCAATCAAATATAAATTAGCTGAAAAAGAAGTACTCATTCCATTGAGTGCTTTTTTGTTTGTTGGAATGTTTTTGATCGCTAATTTTTTACTCAACTTATCTTTAGAGCTGATAGAAACAACATTTAGTGATTTATTACATCCTAAACCATTTCATATGGAGGTAGGATTTCTTTTTCAGATGCCAATTGCAGAACATCCAATTTACTACATGCTTGTTTTCCTTGTAGTGATTGGAACTATAGCGAGAACAGTGTACAAATTGAAATCTTCCTTTAAAAACTTAAATAATCATCAGAAAGGATCTAGTCGTTTTACAATAGTTGAAGAGCTGAAAAAGCAGTATCGAGCTGTACCAGATCGAGAGGAATCATTTAAAGGTGGCGGTGGTGTCGTTATCTCCCGACTAGGTGATAAGGTATTTATTGATGATAGCCCGGTAAACAATTTAATTATTGGTACAACACGCTCTGGTAAAGGGGAAACTTATGTATTTCCTACAATTGATGTTTATTCCAGGGCGGAGCATCAACCTTCTTTAATTATTAATACACCAAAAGGGGAACTATTTACGGCATCGAAAGATACCCTGGAAGAACGAGGGTATCACATTGAAGTTTTGAACTTGTTAAACCCACTTGATTCTATGAGTTATAACTTATTGCAGCTTGTCAAAGATGCTTATAAAGATGGAGATTATTCAACAGCGCAAGCACTATGTAAAACACTTTCTCACACTTTGTATTACAACCCAACTGTCAAAGATCCTTTTTGGCAACAGTGCGCTATGAGCTTGTGTAACGCCATGATACTAGCTGTTACGGATAAATGTATTGCAGAAGGTACAGAAGAAAAAATTACAATGTATGCAGTTGCAAATATGTTATCAGAACTTGGTTCAAAAGAGGTAATCGTAGATCCGGATGCAGATCCACAAAATGCATTAGATTTATACTTTGAAGGCTTACCAGCGGATAGTGTTGCGAAAATGCAATATGCAACCTCAAACTTCTCGAAAGGAACGACACGAGGGGGAATTTTCACCCAAACAATGAACGGACTTTCTATTTTTACATTTGATGAAATCGCTAAAATGACAGCAAAAAATAGTGTGGATTTAAAACGTGTCGGTTTTGGAAAAACAATAAAAGGAAAAGTGACATCTAGAAAACGAGTAGAAATTGTATTTCCAGATGGCTCAAAGGAGTCTATCAAGGCAGATATTACAGGACGTTTTGCATTAGATTTTAAACAAGTAATAAAAGTTGGAGATACCATTCAATGTAATGAAAAGGAAAATCCGCAAACGAAAACATCTATTTCTATTATAAAAATAGATGAAAAAACGGGTCATACAGAATTTAAAGTAGTAGAAGAAAATAAAGATATGAAAATAACAAAAGTGGATTATTTCGATAAACCAGTCGCTATTTTTATGATTACACCAGACTTTGATTCTTCGAATCATGTGATTGCTTCTATTTTTGTAAGGCAGCTTTATTTTATATTGGCAAAGGGTGCGTCTCTTGCTCGAGGGGGAGAATGCCACCGTGAAGTAGTATTTTTACTTGACGAATTTGGAAACATGCCGAGTATTGAAGGAATGGCGAATATTATTACGGTTTGTCTTGGTAGAAATATTCGCTTTAACCTTGTTGTTCAAGCATACGCACAAATAAAAAATAAGTATGGAGATGATGCAGATACCATTGATGGAAACTGTGGGAATACGATCTACATTCTAACAAACGATCAAGAAACAGCAGAAAAAGTGTCCAAGAAGCTGGGGAATCAGACAATTAATCTACCTTCTCGAAGTGGAAAAGGTCTTTCTACAGATAAAAATAAAACGGAAGGTTTAGATCAACGACCGTTATTAACAGCAAATGAGCTTATGAGTTTTAAAGAAGGAGAAAGTGCTGTTATTCGTGTCATAAAACGTCAAGATAATAACCGAAAGCGTATCAGACCACGTCCAATTTATAATACGGGAGAAACAGCTTTAAAATATAGATGGGAGTACTTAGGGAAAGAGTTCGATACAGATAAATCTATTTTAGATATAGATATCGACTCCTTACATGATGATGTAGAACCGAAAAAACTGATTGTAGATTTTCTAGGAGAAAGAAAGGAAGAACAAATTAAGAAAGAACCATCAGACCCAGAACAGGAAGATTTGCCACCAGTAGAGACACCGCAGCCAGTAGAAGAGCCAACAATGATGGGAATTGATGAAGATATTCCGGAAGAGGCGTTTCAACAGGAAGATAGCCCGTTTGATTCACTCTCCATTGAAAATTGGAAGGGAAAAACGGTTAATGAATTTTTTGAATCTGATTTAGCGGTTTTGAAACTGGTTGATAAGTTCTTTTTAGCGCAGTTAGGAAAATCAATAGATGAAGTTAAAAATCAAGAAATGGGCGAGTTTTACAGTGAATTTCAAATGTTAGCTCACAATGACCACATCGACAAAAGTGTTTATCAAGCAGTCGAAAACAAGATTAATCGAATCTTACGTGATTTAGAAGAAAAAGAACAAGTGACGAGTTAGAAAAGCACTCAAATGATTGAGTGCTTTTTTGAATCCAAACTAAAGGAGGAAGAGGGAATGTGTGTACCGACAATAACGGATAAAATGCAATTGATTTTAGATAGTTACTCGCCATTTGTAACAGAAGAAAATGAGGTCATTCTTGGTCTGGAAGATGCGGTTCTTTTCCTTTCAGTAGATCGGGAACAAAAAGGAAAATTGATTATTCGTATTGACAGACTGAATGAAAGAGTGAATTGGACAGCAAAAGAAGTATTAGGGCAGTAGTAAGCATGAAAGGAGGATAAATAGTGAAAGATGAAGAGATTTTAAAGGTTTTAGAAACGTTCTCGGATTATCTTCAAGTAGGAGACATCGTGAATTATGTATTGCGTTGGTTAGGATGGTTCCTAATTGTAGGCTTATCTTTAGTTGTAGATGCTTTAGAAGGTGTGACAGATGCCATACTGGGGATTAAAGGATTTTTTAATTCACCAGAAATACAAAATTTTGTTGATATGTTATATCCATTGTTTGTCGTTCTTTTAGCCATTTCGTTTTTATATATTGGCTACATGTTTATTATGAACAAACAAATGAATCGTTCTCAAATTATCATCAATATTTTCGTGACATTGAGTGTACTTTGTTTATTAAGCACTGGCATGACAAAGGTCGATAAGTTCACCGATGATGCAATTGCGGTTGTAAAATCAGAGCAAAAAGGCTCTTTGAGTGATGAAATTATTAAGAAGAACATAACGGATGTTGCAGTAATAGATCAAAATGGATGGAAAAAGAAAGAGGATATGAATCCGAAAAACAATATTCCTGAAAAAAATATTAGACAGATAGATATTACTGAAAAAATAGATGAGGATTTTGAATTTACAAAGGACAAAGATTTATCAGATAATGGAAAGAAAATTTTGAAAAATAAAAGAGTAATGGATGCGTTAGGAGTTGCATCTTTAGCTGAATTAAAAGATGGATGGTTTGATTTCTTTCCAGAAAAGTATTATCGCTGGCATTGGAATTTTTGGAACATATTCTTTACTTTACTGATAACTGGTGCAACTTTGTTATTGGTAAGTATTAAATTAGCTAGGTTATTTTATGAATTGGCATTTAACTACTTGCTAGCGAACATATTAGCACCAGCCGATGTTGCGAATGGTCAAAAGTTAAAAGCGGTGTTATCGAATATCCTCAATATATTTATAGCAACGATTATGATATTCCTGTCTTTGAAGCTATATATAATGGGAACGGCGTTTCTCCATGACAAATTAAATGGTGTACCGTATCTGATTGCATTAGCGGCATTTAGTATGGCAGTTCTAGATGGCCCGGCAGTCGTAGAAAGGTTATTCGGTATAGATATTGGATTAAAGAGCAGTTGGGGCATGTTAGCAGGAGGTTTCGCACTTGGTAAAGGAATTGGCGCTCTTGCAAATTCAAAACCAATGAAGGGTCTAGGAAATATGATTGGAAAAGGGGCGAAAGGTGCAGCAGAAGGAACTGGTGTTGCAGCAGCTAAAACCGCAAGTGCGGCAGCGATGGCAACAGGTGGCATGGCTGGTCTTATAAGTGGTTTGAAAAAAGGGAATGAGTCTGAAAATAAAGAGTCCTTGCAAGATCAAATGAAAAAAGCGGATCAGAAGAAAGCAAATGGTAATGATTTAGCAAAAAATGAAAAAGAAAAAGGTAACTTAAATAAGGAAGAAAATAAAGAGAATGGTGGTGTGCCATCTATTCAAGAAGATATGAAAAAAGAAGGGAATGAAAACCCGGGAGTAGCAAATGGTCAAGAATCGGGAACAACAAGCCTTCAAGATGAAATGAAAGAGGCTGGAAAAGCAAATGGAGCAAGTGAAGGAAATCCAACAGCCGGAGGAGTAAGACAAGGAACAAGTGAAGGAAGTCAAACAGCCGGAGGAGTAAGACAAGGAACAAGTGAAGGAAGTCAAACACCAGGAACAGTCAGACAAGGAGCAAGTGAAGGAAGTCAAACACCAGGAACAGTGAGAAAAGGGGCAAGTGAAGGAAATCCAACAGCCGGAGCGGTAAGACAAGGAGCAAGTGAAGGAAGTCAAACACCAGGAACAGTCAGACAAGGAGCAAGTGAAGGAAGTCAAACGGCAGGAACAGTATCAAGCGGAAGTAGCCCGGCACCAGTAGAAACATCAAGACCAGTGCCAAGTGGAGGAAG
>NZ_QOZW01000036.1:0-14698 GCF_008368885.1 Bacillus sp. BPN334
TCTTTTGACTTGTGTTTTTTTTATTTCCCATGGAATAGGCCTGGTCCTGTTAGTAAAAAAGATGAAATATAGTAAGGGATTTTTTGAGCAGAAATAGTAAGAAATTGATAAATAAATGGGTAATCTTCAGAACCATAGCTCCCAAGTAAATCATACCACCAATCTGTTTCATATCTAGAAATCATACTTAAATTGTAGAGCAATAAATAATGAACAAGAAGTTCAGGTAATACTGGTTTAGGATTTCTCGGGTCAGTTGTAATTGGTAAGTAATAAGCATCAGCAAGATATTCGTAGTATAAGGGCGTACTATATATAGGATTCCACGATTGGATAGGAGCTGTAAAAAGCAAATTCGATCCGCTCGTTTTCCCGGGAACATGTTGTATGGATAAATGTTTACAAGTTGATTCAATGTAACGTGAAAATCTTTCTGTAGTCATATGGAGTCGATCTAGTATGTTGACCGAAAAGGAAAGTTCATTTGTATTTGTTGAATCGATTTTATATAATGTGGCCCCTCTTTGACTATAGCGAAATAAATTTTGTAATTCAGGAATATTTCCCATTAGATCTAACATGTTAAACTTCTCTGCTTCTAAGTGTTTCATGTGAAACAGCTGTTCTGCAATATGAGTAAATAATCCATTTTTTTGCACCTTCACCTCATCTTCTAAAAATTGATACCCCTGTTTTTTTCGTTTACGAGTCGTAACACCATGAGCTAAAACAGTAGTGGATTCTGGATAGTTAGGATCAATAGTTAGTAAGCAGGCTTTAAAAAGTTGGCTCATTCCATAAAACAATAACATTGGCTGAATGGAAAATGGGGCTACCTTATATAATTCATAATAGTTTTTCCCGTGTTCTAAGTAATAAATAAAGGGATAACAATTTTCGAAACTTTTTTTTTCAGCATCTTGTATGGAGGATTTTTCATAGCAACGGGCAAGATAACGTTGTACATTTTGAGATGAAAAGAAGAAACTTAATTGCTGCCAAGTACAATGTGTTTGATGCATATATTACGCTCCTTTTATTGTCTAAAAATTCTAACATATATATACGTCCTTGACAGTATTTTAACCAATTGATAAGCTACTAATAATAATTTCTGGTATCATGGGGGGAACAATTATGTGGGAATCTAAATTTGTTAAAGAAGGTTTGACTTTTGATGACGTATTACTTGTACCAGCAAAGTCAGATGTACTACCAAGAGAAGTAAGTGTTAAAACAGTTTTATCTGAAAGCTTACAGTTAAATATCCCGTTAATTAGTGCAGGAATGGATACAGTAACAGAAGCTGATATGGCTATTGCAATGGCTCGTCAAGGCGGTTTAGGAATTATTCATAAAAACATGTCTATTGAACAACAAGCGGAGCAAGTTGATAAAGTAAAACGTTCTGAAAGTGGCGTTATTTCAGATCCTTTCTTTTTAACTCCAGAACATCAAGTGTATGATGCAGAGCATCTTATGGGAAAATACCGTATCTCAGGTGTACCGGTTGTAAATAATTTAGACGAGCGAAAATTAGTTGGTATTATTACAAACCGTGATATGCGTTTTATCCAAGACTACTCAATCAAAATTTCCGACGTAATGACAAAAGAAAAGCTAATTACAGCTCCAGTTGGTACAACGCTGGAAGAAGCTGAAAAGATCCTACAAAAGTACAAAATTGAAAAACTCCCTCTCGTTGATAACAACGGTGTATTACAAGGGCTGATTACAATAAAAGATATTGAAAAAGTAATTGAATTCCCAAATTCTGCGAAGGATAAGCAAGGACGCTTATTAGTTGGAGCAGCGGTTGGTGTAACGGCTGATGCTATGCTTCGTATCGACGCATTAGTAAAAGCTAGCGTAGATGCAATCGTACTCGATACAGCTCATGGACATTCTCAAGGTGTTATTGATAAAGTAAAAGAAGTTCGTGCGAAATATCCATCACTAAATATTATCGCTGGAAATGTTGCTACTGCTGAAGCAACGAAAGCATTAATTGAAGCAGGTGCAAACGTAGTTAAAGTTGGTATTGGACCAGGCTCTATTTGTACGACACGCGTTGTAGCTGGCGTGGGTGTACCACAATTAACAGCAGTTTATGATTGTGCAACAGAAGCTCGTAAACACGGTATTCCGGTTATTGCTGATGGTGGTGTTAAGTACTCTGGTGACATGGTAAAAGCTTTAGCAGCAGGAGCACACGTTGTTATGCTAGGTAGTATGTTTGCTGGTGTTGCTGAAAGCCCTGGAGAGACTGAAATTTACCAAGGTCGTCAATTTAAAGTATATCGTGGTATGGGTTCTGTCGGAGCGATGGAAAAAGGAAGTAAAGACCGTTACTTCCAAGAAGGAAATAAAAAACTTGTTCCAGAAGGTATTGAAGGTCGAGTACCATATAAAGGACCTTTAGCAGATACAGTTCATCAATTAGTTGGTGGATTACGTGCCGGTATGGGATATTGCGGAGCGCAGAATTTAGAATTCTTACGTGAGAATGCACAATTCATTCGTATGTCAGGTGCTGGTTTACGTGAAAGCCACCCTCATCACGTACAAATTACAAAAGAGGCTCCAAACTACTCATTATAATGTCTGATATACAAATAGACGGAGATTTGATATCTCTGTCTATTTTTTTTTGATTATGTTAGAATAACGGTTATGTGAGTACATAGATATTGGGGGTAACAGACGTGAAAGGTATGTTTTGCAAAAGATTCATTGCTTTAGTAACAATGCTTACACTAGCTTGTAGTATGTTGTTACCATATAGCAATGCATCAGCAGAAACAGGAGCTTCTTTAAACATTGAAGCAGGTGCAGCAATTTTAGTTGAAGCAAATTCTGGGAAAATTTTATATCAAAAGAATGCAGATGAATTATTATCAATTGCTAGTATGACAAAGATGATGAGTGAATATTTAGTTCATGAAGCAGTGGATAAAGGAAAACTTAAGTGGGATCAAAAAATTAAGGTTTCTGAATATGCGTATAAGGTTTCACAAGATGCTTCTTTATCAAATGTTGCATTAGAAAATGGCGGCATTTATACAGTAAAAGAGTTATATGAAGCAATGGCAATCTTTTCTGCAAATGGTGCAACAATTGCATTAGCAGAAGCAATTGCAGGTAAAGAAGTAGACTTCGTAAAAATGATGAATGATAAATCGAAAGAACTAGGGTTGAAAAATTATAAATTTGTCAATTCTACAGGTTTAACGAATAAAGATTTAAAGGGAATGCACCCTGAAGGAACAACAGCGGATGAAGAAAATAAAATGTCTGCAAAGGATGTTGCAACTTTAGCACAACATTTAATTAAAGATTACCCAAAAGTGTTAGATACAGCAAAAATCCCGAAAAAAGAATTTCGTCCACAAAAAGAGAAGTTTGCAATGTCGAACTGGAACTGGATGTTAAAGGGCTTAGTGAAAGAATATGATGGCGTAGATGGCCTGAAAACAGGCTCGACTCCAGAAGCCGGGGATTGCTTCACTGGTACGGTTGAAAGAAACGGTATGCGTTTTATTTCTGTAGTTATTAAAACAAGTTCTCATACAGCACGTTTTGATGAAACAAAGAAGCTATATGATTATGGATTTGCTAACTTTGAAATGAAGCAAATGTATAAAAAAGATTCTTCAGTAAAAGGACAAGAAACAGTACGAGTAGAAAATGCTAAAGATAAAGATGTAGCAGTTCAAACAAAACAAGCTGTTTCACTTCCAGTGCCAAAAGGAAGTAAAGATGTTTATAAAACAGAATTAAAAGAAGCAAATAAGGGACAAGAAGCACCTATTAAAAAGGGAGCTGTACTTGGCCAAATGGTAATCACACCAAAAGATGCGAATGACCCTGGATTTTTATCTGGTAAGTCATTACAAATAGATCTTGTAACAACGTCTGCAGTAGAGGAAGCGAATTGGTTTACTCGCTCTATGCGCGGAATTGGTTCTTTCTTTAGTGGTATATGGAATAGTGCTGTTGATACAGTAAAAGGTTGGTTTTAAAAGCTCCTCATTGTAGGGGCTTTTTCTTATTCCTATTTTTCATACCGACTTTATGAAAAAGTAGTAGACAAGCATCTGATGGTTAGTGGTAGAATGTAAGAGTATTCTTAATTTTCGCCTTTAACGGGGAAAAGCAATTCACCTAGGGGGGTTTTTGTAACATGACAAATGTAACAGGGACAGAACGTGTAAAACGTGGAATGGCAGAAATGCAAAAAGGCGGCGTTATTATGGACGTAATTAACGCTGAACAAGCAAAAATTGCAGAAGAGGCAGGCGCAGTTGCCGTTATGGCACTAGAGCGTGTACCAGCAGATATTCGTGCAGCAGGTGGCGTTTCTCGTATGGCAGACCCAACAATCGTTGAGGAAGTTATGGGTGCGGTGTCAATTCCGGTTATGGCAAAATGCCGTATCGGTCACCTTGTAGAAGCACGTGTATTAGAATCATTAGGGGTAGACTATATCGATGAGAGTGAAGTGTTAACTCCTGCCGATGAAGTATACCATTTAAATAAACGTGATTACACAGTTCCATTTGTATGTGGTTGCCGTGATATCGGAGAAGCTGCACGTCGTATTGCAGAAGGTGCATCTATGCTTCGTACAAAAGGTGAACCAGGAACAGGAAACATTGTAGAGGCAGTGCGTCATATGCGCCAAGTCAATGCAGAAATCCGTCAAGTTGCAAGTCTACGTGAAGATGAGTTAATGACATATGCAAAAAATACTGGTGCTCCTTATGAAGTACTACTTGAAATTAAACGCCTTGGTCGTTTGCCAGTTGTAAACTTCGCAGCAGGTGGTGTAGCAACACCAGCAGATGCAGCGTTAATGATGCAACTTGGTGCGGATGGTGTATTCGTAGGATCTGGTATCTTCAAATCAGAAAATCCAGAGAAATTTGCACGCGCAATCGTTGAAGCGACGACTCATTATGAGGATTACGAACTAATTGCAAGCCTTTCTAAAGGGTTAGGTAATGCAATGAAAGGTATCGAAATTTCAACATTATTACCAGAACAACGCATGCAAGAGCGTGGATGGTAATTGAAGGAGAACTTTAAAATGGTGAAAATCGGTGTACTAGGTCTTCAAGGTGCAGTTCGTGAGCATATAAAATCAGTTGAAGCAAGTGGTGCAGAAGCTGTTGTTGTAAAGAGTATAGAGCAACTTGAAGAGATTGATGGTCTTATTTTACCAGGCGGTGAAAGTACAACAATGCGCCGTCTTATTGATAAGTATGCTTTCATGGAACCACTTCGTACATTCGCGAAGTCTGGTAAACCAATGTTTGGTACATGTGCAGGTATGATTCTTCTTGCAAAAACACTTATTGGCTATGAAGAAGCACATATTGGTGCTATGGATATTACAGTAGAACGCAATGCGTTCGGACGCCAAAAAGATAGCTTTGAAGTCGCACTTTCAATTAAAGGTGTAGGAGAAGAATTTATTGGTGTATTTATCCGTGCTCCGTATGTTGTAAATGTAGCTGATGATGTTGAAGTACTTTCTACACATGGTGACCGAATGGTAGCAGTAAAACAAAATCAGTTTTTAGCTGCTTCATTCCATCCGGAATTAACGGATGATCATCGTGTCACAGCATACTTTGTAGAAATGGTAAAAGAAGCGAAAACGAAAAAAGTTGTCTAAGTAACTTGCAACTTGTATAAGATTATAGTAAATTGATGGTAACAATTTTATAAAATAAGCGTGTTGATAGGAAGTAGTAACAAATGCCGTTTCTTATAGAGAGTCGATGGTTGGTGGAAATCGATAGAAACAGTTTGTGAATCCATCCTGGAATGGAATGTGGAATATCTTTATGATTAGTAAACATTCCCGGTGAAGAGCCGTTATTTCTACTTGAGAGGAAGGCGGTAATGCTTTCAACTAGGGTGGCAACGCGGGTTAACTCCCGTCCCTTTATATAGGGACGGGAGTTTTTTGTGTTTTATAAAATAAAAGGAGGAGTATATAATGCTTGATATTAAATTTTTACGTACAAATTTTGAAGAAGTAAAAGCAAAGTTACAGCATAGAGGCGAAGATTTAACTGATTTTGGTCGCTTTGAAGAGCTGGATACGAGAAGAAGAGAATTACTTGTTCAAACAGAGGAACTAAAAAGTAAACGTAACGAAGTATCTCAACAAATCTCTGTATTGAAGCGCGAAAAGAAAGATGCAGAAGCTCTAATTCTAGAAATGCGTGAAGTTGGAGAAAAAGTAAAAGATCTTGATAATGAACTTCGTACAGTTGAAGAAGATTTAGAAAGATTAATGTTATCTATTCCAAATATTCCTCATGAATCTGCTCCAGTTGGTGAAACAGAAGATGATAATGTAGTAGCACGTACTTGGGGAGAAGTGAAAGAATTTGCTTATGAACCAAAACCACATTGGGATCTTGCTACAGATTTAGGAATTTTAGATTTTGAGCGTGCTGGGAAAGTAACGGGAAGCCGCTTCGTATTCTATAAAGGTGCTGGCGCGAGATTAGAGCGTGCTTTAATTAGCTTTATGCTTGATCTTCATACTGATGAGCATGGATACGAAGAAGTATTACCTCCGTATATGGTAAACCGTGCAAGTATGACAGGAACAGGACAACTTCCGAAATTTGAAGAAGATGCATTCCGTATTGAAAGTGAAGATTACTTCTTAATTCCGACAGCTGAAGTACCTGTAACGAACATGCATCGTGATGAAATCTTAAATAAAGATCAATTGCCTATACGATATGCTGCATTTAGCTCTTGTTTCCGTTCTGAAGCAGGTTCAGCTGGTCGTGATACACGTGGCTTAATTCGTCAGCATCAGTTCAATAAAGTAGAGCTTGTAAAGTTCGTAAAACCAGAAGATTCTTATGAAGAGTTAGAAAAACTAACAAATGATGCAGAACGCGTGTTACAATTATTAGAGTTGCCATATCGCGTTATGAGCATGTGCACAGGCGATTTAGGATTTACAGCAGCGAAGAAATACGATATCGAAGTATGGATTCCAAGCTATGGCACATATCGTGAGATTTCTTCTTGTAGTAATTTTGAGGCTTTCCAAGCGAGACGTGCAAATATCCGTTTCCGTCGTGAGCCAAACGGAAAACCAGAACATGTTCATACATTAAATGGATCTGGTCTTGCGATTGGACGTACGGTTGCAGCTATTTTAGAGAACTACCAACAAGAAGATGGTACAATTATAATTCCAGAAGTTCTTCGCCCTTATATGGGAGGAAAAGCAGTTATTAAGTAAATGTAAACATTCATCGGTATGAGTGATTGGTAATTATGAGCATTGTCAGTACTGAAATGTAGGAGGGGAAAGGTAAATTTCCCCTTTCCTCATAATTTATTTTAGTAGGGTTGACTAACTGTTTTTCTTTTGATATTATATTTGATGTCAATATGGAGGTATACCCAAGTCTGGCTGAAGGGATCGGTCTTGAAAACCGACAGGCGGCGAGAGTCGCGCGGGGGTTCGAATCCCTCTACCTCCTCCAGATATAATTGACAACAGCGCATATAAGTGGAGATTGGAGAACTCGTTACCAACATGTAACGAGTTTTTATTTTAAAACCAATCATAAAGTATGGTGTAGGGCGATTTTCTCCTTATTACACACTCATATTCCGATGATTATCTTCATAGATATGAAAGGAGTCAACATGGATCTTATTATACAAACGTTTCCTTTAGATGGAAAAACTTTATATTATGTACAATGTCCTGTCTGTAAGAACAATAGAATTTTAAACAGTGGTGCAAATGTGTCACGCATTATAAGCGATGATACATTCCGTAAACTTTGTGGTTGCACTTGTGATGTAAAGCAAACTGCGACAAAAGTAGAGGCGCCAAAAAAAGTTGAAAAAGCAGCTGTAAAGAAAGAAGCAGCTCCAAAACGTACAGGTAAAGTATTAACAGCAGTAATTAACGGGAAAGAAATGACTGTTAAAGAGATTGCTGAAACATACGATATTAGTACAAGTACTGTTCGTCAGCGTATTAACGCTGGAAAACCTGAGAGTGAAATTATTGCTCCGACAAAAAAGAAGTAATTTAATAGAAAAACCCGTGCGTATGCACGGGTTTTTTATTTTACAAGTTTACGTGTTTGTTTTAAAAAATGGCCAATTTTTTTAATGATTGGTTCAATTGAATCGCCATCTTTTAAAATATCGTATTCATTAATGTTTAATCGTAAAACAGGGCATGCATTAAAGTTGTTAATCCAGTTTTCGTAACGGCCATGCATCTCTTTCCAATACTCAATTGGTGTTTGTTGTTCCATCGGACGTCCGCGTTCTTGGATACGATCAACAATATCATCGAAAGAACCTTCTAAGTAAATTAATAAATCTGGATGAGGGAAGTAAGGAGTCATGACCATAGCATCAAATAAACCTTTGTATGTTTCATAATCAGTTTCCGTCATTGTACCTTTTTCATGATGCATCTTTGCAAAAATTCCAGTGTCTTCATAGATAGAGCGATCTTGAACAAAACCGCCACCGTATTCAAAAATTCTTTTTTGTTCTTTAAATCGTTCTGCTAAAAAGTACACTTGCAAGTGGAAGCTCCAGCGTGTGAAATCAGCATAGAACTTGTCCAAATACGGGTTCGAATCTACCTTTTCAAATGATGTGCGATAACCTAAAGTGTTAGCTAATGCAGTTGTCATAGTTGATTTTCCGACACCTACTGTTCCAGCAATAGTGATTACTGCGTCATTTGGTATATCATATTTTTGCCTTAAATTCATTGTTATTTCGACTCCTTTAAGAGAGTATTTTGAAGGGCGGATAGGATGACGTTTAAATCATCAGGATTTTTTACAAAATCCATATCGTCTCCGTTAAATTTCAATACTGGGATATCTGGATGATCCTTTTTAAAAGTATCCATTGCCGTTTCGTAATCTTTTGTGAGCTGTAGTAAGTAATTGGGATCCATATTTTTTTCGAATTCTCTTCCGCGCATCGCAATTCGTGTTTGTAATGTTTCCAAGCTAGCTGTTAAATAAACGATAACGTTTGGTACAGGCATATCTTGTGTAAGGATACGATAGATTTGCATGTACTTGTCGTATTGAGAATTCTTTAATGTACGGGATGCGAAAATTAAATTTTTAAATATATGATAATCCGCTACTACTGGCTTCCTTTGATTCAAATACTTTATGTTAATATCTTCTAATTGTTTGTATCTATTACAAAGAAAGAACATCTCTGTTTGAAAACTCCATTCGTCGATGTCTTCATAGAATTTTCCTAAAAAAGGATTTTCATCAACAATCTCTTTTAGTAAGTGGAGTTGCATGTGAGTTGAAATTGCCTTCGCAAGCGAGGTTTTTCCAACACCAATTGGTCCTTCAACCGTGATAAAAGGTACTCCGGTCACGCTGTTTCCTCCTTTCAATCAGTGATTTACCGTGACTACTAAAAACACAAAACAGAATTATTGTAGCACAAGAGGGAAGCGAGCGGGTTAATTTGATATAAAAAGTTAGAAAATAGATATATGTATTAATTAATTTTTATTTGAGATGAAGTTACTATATTTGCTTTTAATGTGGATTCCATTATTTTTAAAGCATGCAGATTATCCTGATCGTGATTAGAGGCAATACAGTCCTGTGGTACATACAGTGTATAATTTCTCATATGAGCGTCGTTAGCTGTAAAGAGGATACATATATTCCCGGCGACTCCTGTTAATATTAGATTTTCTATTTTTAAATAGCCTAATAAAGAATTTAAAGGTGTTTCATAAAAAGCAGAGTAATGTGGTTTAATAAAAATGTAATCATCGGAATTTGGAGCAATCTTATGAATGATATTTTCGCTATACTCATTTGTACAATGGGTAATTAGTTGGTCAATATCAGATCTCCAAAGTTGATAATGGTCATTAACATAAATTATGGGGTAGCCAAAGGATTTCATTGTTTTCTTTAATTGTAAAATAGGGTTTGTTATAATTTCGCATTTTTTGGCTAAGATGGGCCCGTGTGAAAATTGAAAATCATTAATCATATCGATAATGAGTAAGGCAGTATTCTTCATATGTAATCCCCTCTCTTTTTTATTAGGGTGGATTGAATTTGTAAAAGTTATCCCATGTGTAGTAAATGGAAATAAGTGTACTTTATTTGTAATGAAAGGACTATGGTATGGAACGCGATCAAGATATTTATTTTATGCAGTTAGCAATAGAAGAGGCTGAAAAAGCAGAGGCAATACAAGAAGTACCGATTGGTGCAGTTATAGTGTTAGATGGTGAAGTAATTAGTGTTGCTCATAATTTAAGAGAAACTGAACAAAGATCAATAGCTCACGCTGAGTTGTTAGCTATTGATGAGGCGTGCAAAAAATTAGGGACATGGCGTTTAGAAGATGCGACGTTATATGTAACATTAGAGCCTTGTCCGATGTGTGCGGGTGGAATTGTTTTATCACGAGTGAAGCGAGTTGTATATGGTGCAAGTGATCCGAAAGGTGGATGTGCAGGGACGTTGATGAATCTTTTAACGGATGAACGCTTTAACCATCAATGCGAGGTAGTTGCTGGTGTATTAGAAGAAGAATGCGGTACTTTGTTAACAAACTTTTTTAGAGAGCTTCGTAAAAAAAGAAAAGCGATAAAAAAATTAGAGAAAAGTAACGAGAATTAACGTATTTGCATTTTGTAAAAAAACAAGTTATACTGATAATGCCTTTTAATGAAGGCAACCGAATATTGGTTTTAACTTTGCCGTGCTAAGCGGGGAGGTAGCGGTGCCCTATACTCGCAATCCGCTCTAGCGAGGCCGAATCCCTTCTCGAGGTTATGCTGCTGTAAGGTCTGCCTTAAGTAAGTGGTGTTGACGTTTGGGTCCTGCGCAACGGGACCCCGTGAACCTTGTCAGGTCCGGAAGGAAGCAGCAATAAGCGGGTCTTCTCGTGTGCCGCAGGAGTGCCTGAACCGAGCTAACTGCTTGAGTAACGCTTATGGTACGTAATCGACAGAAGGTGCACGGCAGTTATATATGTATACAAAACTCACCTTAATACTAAGGTGGGTTTTTTGTATAGAAAATAACTTTTGGAATCTATAAACAGAATGGGTTATAATAAATGAGATAATAACCTTTGAGGGAGGCCGTATTTTCGTGTCATACCAAGCGTTATACCGAACATGGAGACCGCAAAAATTTGAAGATGTAGTTGGTCAAAAGCACGTGACAAAAACGTTGCAAAATGCCCTTCTTCAAGAGAAAGTTTCACATGCTTATTTATTTTCTGGGCCGAGGGGAACAGGAAAAACGACAATTGCAAAAGTATTTGCAAAAGCAATCAACTGTGAACATGCTCCGGTAGCTGAACCTTGTAATGAATGTCCTTCTTGTTTGGGGATTACACAAGGATCTATTTCAGATGTATTAGAAATTGATGCGGCTTCAAATAACGGTGTAGATGAAATTCGAGATATTAGAGATAAAGTAAAATATGCTCCAAGTGCTGTAGAATATAAAGTATACATTATTGATGAAGTCCACATGCTTTCTATGGGTGCCTTCAATGCGCTTTTAAAAACGTTAGAAGAGCCGCCAGGACACGTCATCTTTATTTTGGCGACAACAGAACCGCATAAGATTCCGCCTACAATCATTTCACGTTGCCAGCGTTTTGAATTTCGAAAAATATCAGTAAATGATATTGTTGAGAGATTATCGACGGTTGTGACGAATGAAGGTACGCAAGTAGAAGATGAGGCGTTACAAATTGTTGCACGTGCCGCTGAAGGTGGTATGCGTGATGCGCTTAGTCTTATTGATCAGGCAATATCTTATAGTGATGAGACAGTTACGACAGAAGATGTATTAGCTGTGACAGGTTCTGTTTCCCAGCAATACTTAGGTAACTTAGTAGAATGTATACGTGAAAATGATGTATCAAGAGCATTACGTATCATAGATGAGATGATGGGTAAAGGGAAAGATCCAGTTCGTTTTATGGAGGATTTCATTTACTATTATCGGGATATGCTTTTATATCAAACTTCACCACAACTGGAACATATGTTGGAACGAGTAATGGTAGATGAGCAATTCCGGATGTTAAGTGAAGAAATGCAACCGGAAGTAATCTATGAAATCATTCATACTCTTAGTAAGGGACAACAGGAAATGAAGTGGACAAATCATCCGCGAATTTTCTTAGAAGTTGTTATGGTACAACTGTGTCAACAGTTTATGATGCAAGCAAACGGTGCAGATCGTTTACAAGCAATTATGAACAGGATGCAGCAATTGGAGAAAGAGTTAGAACAAGTCAAAAAGAATGGTGTGCCGGCTGGTGTGCAGCAAGAAGTCAGAGAGACACGTGCAACACCAAAGCCAGTGCGGACAGGTAGTATGAAGATTCCTGTCGGACGCGTAAATGAAGTGTTAAAACAAGCAAAGCGCCAGGATTTAGAGCAATTAAAAGCTGTGTGGGGTGAGTTGTTAGGCAGACTCAAAGCATACAACAAAGTAGCGTTTGCTGTTTTATTAGAAAATAGCGAACCGGTGGCGGCTTCGGATGATACTTACGTTTTAGCGTTTCAATATGAGATTCACTGTAAAATGGCAAGCGAAAATCGAGAAGCTATGGATACAGTGGAACAAGCCTTATTTGAATTGCTAAGTAAAAGATTAAATATGATTGCCATTCCAAAAAGTGAATGGGGTAAAATCCGTGAAGATTTTTTACAGCGTGAAGGCGGGGAGTCTGAAGAAAGCCCAGAGAAAAAAGAAGATCCTCTTATAGAAGAGGCCGTAAAATTAGTAGGACAAGAACTTATTGAAATAAAAGAGTAATAATAATTAGGAGGAATTAATTATGATGCGTGGCGGAATGGGAAATATGAATAATATGATGAAACAAATGCAAAAGATGCAAAAAGATATGGCAAAGGCGCAAGAAGAGCTTGGCGAAAAAACAGTTGAAGGTACAGCTGGCGGCGGTATGGTCACAGTTATTGCAAATGGTCATAAGCAAATTCTTGAAGTGAAAGTTAAAGAAGAAGTTGTAGATCCAGAAGATATCGAAATGTTACAAGACTTAGTGTTAGCTGCAACGAATGATGCACTTAAAAAAGCTGATGAACTTTCAAACTCTACAATGGGTAAATTTACAAAAGGCTTGAACTTACCAGGTGGAATGTTCTAGGAGGATACTGATATATGCATTATCCAGAACCGATATCGAAATTAATTGATAGTTTTATGAAGTTGCCAGGAATCGGACCGAAAACAGCGGTTCGATTGGCATTTTTCGTATTAGATATGAAAGAAGATGATGTGTTAGGTTTTGCAAAAGCACTTGTGAATGCGAAGCGAGATTTAGCGTATTGTTCTGTATGCGGACATATTACTGACCGCGACCCTTGTTATATTTGTAATGATTCGCATCGAGATCAGTCGGTTGTTTGTGTTGTGCAGGAACCGAAAGATGTAATCGCAATGGAAAAGATGAAAGAGTATCAAGGTGTATATCATGTGTTACGTGGTGCGATTTCTCCAATGGAGGGAATTGGACCGGAAGACATTAATATCCCGCAACTTTTAAAGCGACTGCATGATGAAACGGTACAAGAAGTGATACTAGCAACAAACCCTAATATTGAAGGGGAAGCTACAGCGATGTATATATCCCGCCTCTTAAAGCCGACAGGTATTAAAGTAACTCGTATTGCACATGGTCTGCCAGTTGGTGGAGATTTAGAATATGCAGATGAAGTGACACTGTCGAAAGCGTTAGAAGGTCGTAGAGAAGTATAAGAGGAGAAACAAAAATGTTCTTTCAAAAAAAGGGTAAATTGCGTAAAGAGTATGATGATAAGCTAATTGTACTATTAGAAAAAGTGAAGAATGAATGGTTACGTCAGAAGAGAATGGTTGAACAAAGTGTGGAACCATCTCAAGATGTACTTTGTTCTTTGAAAATAGCAGAGGCGAAATATTTCTTCTTGTTAAAAGAAGCAAAACGTCGTCCGGTAAAAATGGAACAATGGTAAAAGGTTCTGCTGAAAAAGCAGAACCTTTTATTTTATTCGTTAAACATTGCGTGGTTACTTCGTTTGGAAAGAGTGAGGAATCGTTTTATATGAAGAAAGTGTCGTCGAATAAAATTTAATGAGATGAAGCGACTGGAGTAGTATGATAAATGTTCTTTTTTATCGCCTTGTCCCATACAAATAAATGTGTATAGGTCATTCACAAGGAGGAAAAAATGAATTCTACAATTATTATTGTTGGTATTCTTGCTCTAGTTTTTATTTTTCTTGTTTTTGGAGTTTCTTCTAAGCCGTTACGTTTTATAGGAAAAGCGCTCTTTCATGTTACTTTGGGAATAGCGTTACTTTTTATCGTAAACGTTGTAGGAACATATTTTGATTTTCATATTCCAATTAACTTGGGTACAGCAACAATCACAAGTCTATTAGGTCTACCTGGTGTTGCTGCATTAGTGGTTATTAAGCTTTATATCATGCCAAGATAAAATTATTTTGGCATTTTTTTAAAAAGTGTTGACGAACAAATGATTAATATGGTAAATTAATAAGCGTCGTCAGGAACGAAAGAAAAAAGTTGTTGACAGATTTAACGCAAAATGTTAAATTATAAAAGTCGCTGAAACGCGATGT
>NZ_QOZW01000037.1:0-5309 GCF_008368885.1 Bacillus sp. BPN334
GCATCTAAAAATAAAAATTGACGTTTCACGTTGTTTGTTTCGTTCAGTTTTCAAAGAACTACTTGGTCGCTCATTTGCGACTCCCTTATGTTAACATCTTCATGTTTCAATGTCAACTAAGTTTTTCATTTCGTTTGCCGCGTTCTGCGTTATTGCATCGGCGACTTGTTCTATATTACACCCCTATATCCTAATCGTCAATACCTTTTATCCTTTTTATTTTATAAATTCTAAAGGGTATTGAACCTTCTTCATTTATACTCCGTTCCTAGAGATTAATAAACTGATGCAATCACTTTCATAATCGACAGTTTATACTTTCTTACTTACACCTTTCTAAAGAATGAATAGCAAGCCAAACAAATATATATTAAAGGTAGCACTTTTTATTTCGAGTACATTCCAGCTGCATTCACAATTATCTCCTACCACTTCTCTCTAGGAATTATAAATACACCATGCATTTACTAAAAATCTAATTAACTTAGGAGGCGTTATGAAATGCATGTTAATAAGAAGATCATTTATGTATCCCATGATGCCCATTTCCACGGAGCACAACTTCTTTCTTTACATACTATTAAAGCTCTTAAAGAAAACTTTCATTACTCCGTCGCAATTATTTCTATTGGAACGGGCATTTTAAGCCACGATTTTCAAAAGTATGGTCCTGTTTATTGCCTAGAGGAAGACTACCCAACGGAAAAAAGGTCGAATTATTAATAAAGAAGTTACTATCACAAGACTATACCATCGCCATATGTAGTACCGTCATAAGTGGTGATATAGTTGCATTACTAGCTAAACACAATATAAAAGTTATTTCATTAATACATGAATTGCCGCATTTAATACAACAGTACTCTGCCGAGGGAAAAGCGAGAAACATTGCCGAGTTTGCTTACAAAATTGTCTTCCCTTCACAGTACGTGTATGAAAAATTCCGTACAATCACCCAATTAGATCATCAAAAATGCCACATCCCCCCTCAAGGTTTGTTTAACCACAATCCTTATAAGAACAATATTGCAAAAGCGAGAAACGAATTACGAAAAAAACACAACCTGCCTCTAGATAGCAACATCATTTTTGGGGTAGGTTTTGCTGATCATCGGAAAGGGATAGATTTATTCTCACTTATTGCTTACTCAGTAAGAAAGGTTCATACGAATATTCATTTTATCTGGGGCGGGAGAACAGATGTTCATTTCTTTAACACGCTATCCCCAAGGTATACAGCACATTTCACATTAGTTGAGCCTACTCCAGATATCGGTTTATATAACGCCGGGGCTGATTTGTATTTATTAACTTCAAGAGAAGATCCTTTTCCAAACGTTGTTTTAGAAGCATTAGATACAAAAGTCCCTGTTATAGAGTTTAAAAATGCTGGAGGTTTTGAAGATGTTGTTACGGAACAAACTGGCGCCTTAGTAGACTTTTTAAATTTACCGCAGTTGCTGGAAAGAATATATGAATTTATTGGAGATGAAGACTTACGATTACAAAAAGGGCGCTTTGGCCAAGAGCTTATTGAAAAAGATTTCAACTTTCTTCATTATATTTATCAATTATTAAACCTGCTTGAACATAATTACAAAAAAATAAGCGTAATCATATCGAACTATAATTACGAAAAATACTTACCTGACCGAGTTAAATCCATATTAAACCAAACCTATCCCCTTTACGAACTAATTTTCCTAGACGATGCCTCTACTGACAATAGCGTATCTATATTTAAACAGCTGCTCTCAAACGAAAATAAGCCCCACTTAAAAGTTCAGCAGATTATTAATGATAAAAACTCTGGTTCTGTATTTAAACAATGGATAAAAGGCGTCTCTGCAGCAACCAGTGATTATATTTGGATTGCAGAGGCCGATGACTTATGTGATCAGACATTTTTAGAAGAAGTAATACAAGGGTTTCATATAAATGGTGATGTTACCTTAAGCTACACACAATCACAACAAATAGATGAGCAAGGAAATATCCTGGCCAATCATTATTTAGATTACACAAATGATATTGATAAAGAAAAATGGAAAAGTTCTTATTTCCGAAAAGGAATAGATGAAATACAAGATACATTACTTATCAAAAACACCATACCTAATGTCTCAAGTGTAGTTTTTAAAAACATAGATATAAAAACAACAGAAAAACAATTAGAAAAGTTTAAAGTAGCTGGTGATTGGTTTTTCTATGTTTCTATTCTTAAAGAGGGGAACATTTATTTCAATCCAAAACCGCTAAACTATCATAGACGACATACAAATAGCGTAACGAGAACAGAAGATTCATATTCCCATTACAGTGAAGTTGTACAAATGCAGAATTTCATTAAAGAAACCTTTACTATCGACGACATTTCAAAAAAAAAATGTACACATATAGAAAGTATCTTAAAGCATATTTGAAGATTGAATGATATATTTTCTTCGCCATCAGTATCTCTTGTAAGACGTTACTATCATTTAAGGGGGGTTACTCATTGAAAGAATTTATAGAGGCAAATAAAGATTTGATTTCTCGAATTGCACACAACTACAATGTAAATGCAAGTATCCATCCAGAGGATCATATCTTTCAATTCCTTGTCACTAATCCAGTCTTCCCATCTAAAAAAGAAGCGATAGATTATTATTTTCAAGATGGGAGAAAATCTGCAGAAACACTCTTAGATTTAATTACTTCCTTCCATCCCCCTATAGACACTCCAATAAAATTATTAGAATTCGCATCCGGATACGGCTGCGTAACACGTCATTTATTAAACCTACAAACGAACTTAAGTATAACTACCTGCGATATACATGAAGAGGCTATTACTTTTATTGAACGTACATTAAATACTTCCTCTATCTTATCTCACCCTGAACCTGAACAAGTAAATTTGACCTCGTCTACGTATGATATCTTCTTTTGTCTATCATTTTTTTCTCATATGCCTAATACAACTTGGTTTCGTTGGCTTCAAACATTGTATAATGCTGTTTCTCCTGAAGGCTTACTCATTTTCACAACTCATGGTTATCAAAGTAAAAAGTACTTCAGCTTTCCAGATTTAAATAAACAGGGTTATTGGTTTCTCCCTTCTAGTGAACAATTGGATTTGGATGTTCATCAATACGGGCAAATGATCGTTAGTCCCTCTTACGTATGTGACAAAATTAAATTATTACCCTATAACCCTGTTATCAAAAAATACACTGAAGGTTTTTGGTGGGAACATCAAGACCTTTGGGTAATAAAAAAAGAAATAAAATAATAAACCACGCTCTACTTATACAAAAGTAGGCATGGCTTATTATTTTTTACTATATAAGAACTCTTCAATCCATAGCTTATTTAATCTAATTCCACTTTTGAAATCTATTTTCGGTTCCCAATTACATTCTCGTCTTACTCTATCTATATTTAAAATGATTTGTTGAACATTTTCTTGCCTTTGTTTATAGCAGGTAAAGTCCACTCTTCTTTCCGTTAATTTCTCCAATTCTACTATAATTCGTTTTAAAGAGAGACCCTTGCCGCTCCCTATGTTATACACACAAGATTTCAAACGATTTAAGTGTGATAGTTGTATAGTGATTTCAACTAAATCATCGATATAAATATAATCTCGAATAATCTCTTGTGGATTTCCATATATATTAATCTTTTCATTACTGAGATGCTGATACAAAAAACAGTTTATTGCCCCAACTTTCTTTAAAGGATTTTGATATTTTCCATATGGATTAGAATATCTACATACAACATAGTCAATTCCGTATTTTTTCTTATAAAAGTACAAGTAATTTTCAAGCGACACTTTTGTTATTCCGTAAGGAGAAAGTGGTTTTAATGGATGTTTCTCATCAATAGGTAAATATTCAGGTTCACCATACACGGTGCCCCCAGAAGATGCTAATACAATTCTTCTAATAGGAAAGTTTTTAACGCTTTCCATGAAATTAAGAAAAAAAAAGCTACTGTTCATATCTCCAAAAATATCTTCAATTGAAGTTGCTACATTAGACGTTGCAGCTAAATAAATAATAATATCCACATCCACTAAAGCTTTATATATATCTTCAACATTCGCTAAATCACCTTTAATAAATTCAACATCACTTATAATATTTTGAGGGAAATTATTTATATGTCTGGAAAATACTTTTACATTTTGATCTTGTTTCAATAAACCTAATGCGAGGTTAATACCAATGAAACTATTTCCACCTACTATTAAATAATTATTCTTCCTCATAATATCCTCTCTAGTAATAAGATTTTTGCTTATCACACCTAGAAATACAAATAAACGAAATTGGTCACCTCTATTATTCATTCTCTTATAATTGTATGCCCCTTATAAATTTTCATTATCTTTATTTTATATTTTCCTTTTAGAATCGATACCTTATTTAAGATGACCGCAAAAACACTCATAACTGGTTTAAAGGAAAAAGACTATTGGAGACACCCTTTAATGAGGTATTTAAAATGAAGGAACCAGATTTTCCATTTTGCCTTTCTTGGGCAAATGAACCGTGGACAAAAACTTGGGATGGTCTTGATAGTCACATATTAAAGCCTCAAAATTATGGAGAGTTATCGGATTGGAAAGAACACTTTGAGTATTTATTACAAGCTTTCCAAGATGAGAGATATATCCGTATAGATGATAAACCACTATTCATTATTTATCGTCCCGGGCATATTCCTGATTGTGAACAAATGCTTCATTATTGGAATACACTCGCACAAGAAAATGGTTTGAAAGGTATATACTTTGCAGAAACATTAAACAGCTTTCCACTTCCTAATATAAATGGATTTGATGCTAGCATTCAATTCGAGCCTTTTTATACAATTGCCCATGATAGCTCTTCAGACATAAATAAGGCAATATATGAGTCTGGTAAACAAATAAACGCTTGGGATTATGATAAAGTGTGGATGTATATACTAAAGCGATCTCCTCCAGAGAAAAAAACATTTCCTGGTGCCTTTGTTGACTGGGACAATACAGCACGCCGCAAAGACTTAAATAGCAGCATCTTCCTAGGTTCTACCCCTAGGAAGTTCACGATATATTTAAGCAAACAAATCCAGCGTACCTATTCTCTTTACAACAGCGAGTTTTTATTTATTAATGCGTGGAATGAATGGGCAGAAGGTACTTACTTAGAACCAGATAAAAGGCATGGATTCGCCTATTTAGAAGGAGTTAAGCAGGCAATTAACAGAGGTATGAAAGCATACAAAAAAGACGAGTCATTCTGACTCGTCTTAAGGTTGCTTGGCGACGTCCTACT
>NZ_QOZW01000038.1:0-2388 GCF_008368885.1 Bacillus sp. BPN334
AGTAGGACGTCGCCAAGCAACTTTAAGACGAGTCAGAATGACTCGTCTTTTTTGTGTTTTAAACTTCTTATCAGCCTCAAGTAAGTAATCCTTATTCTTTTGACCCTCTCATATTCATTTTCTTTCATCATTTTTGATGTGTAGTTTAAGATTTTTTATTTTATTTTTTGTAGAAGCAATCTGTTGATGTGTTAAAATAGTGCAGTTGTTTTTTTGAGTACTTGAATATAAGAAGATTTAATTTTGAAAAAGGAGATAATATGAAAAAGATAGGTGTAATTACTATAGTAGTTTTAGTTCTTCTAGCAATTACTTATATGTTAGTCGGGAATTATTTTTATAATTATGCGTTGAATGCGAAACAAGAGAAAGAATTTTTAGAGGATAATCCTCACTTAGTGGAAACAGTGAATGCATCGGGAGGTATGTTCGCTACAAATGAAGAAAAGGATGCGAGCTTTGTCTCAAATCATAAACCTAATACACTACACATAAATTCTTTTGATAAGTTGAAATTAACAGGTTATGAATATATGAATGAACAATCTAGCCATAAATGGGCAATTGTAGTTCATGGATATGATAGTAAGGCATTGAAAATGACGAAATATATCCGGAATTTTTATGAAGAAGGATATAACGTCATAGCGCCAGATCTTCGTGGGCATGAAAATAGTGAAGGCAATTATATAGGGATGGGCTGGCACGATCGTAAAGATATTTTGATGTGGATTCAACAAATTGTACAGAAAGACCCTAATGCTGAAATAGCACTCTTTGGTGTTTCAATGGGGGGAGCAACTGTAATGATGACTTCAGGTGAAGAGTTACCTTCTAACGTTAAAGTTATTATTGAAGATTGTGGATACTCAACTGTTATTGATGAATTTACGTATCAACTAAAAGATTTATTCCATTTGCCAAAGTTTCCTGTTATGAATGCGGCAAATACAGTTACAAAATTAAGAGCTGGATATGATTTAGAAGAAGCTTCAGCTGTAAAACAAGTAGCGAAAAGTAAAACACCGATGCTATTTATTCATGGGGATGCTGATACATTCGTTCCCTATGAAATGTTAGATGAAGTATATAATGCTGCAAAAGTAGAAAAAGAGAAATTAATTGTTCCAGGTGCTGGACATGGAGAAGCCGAGAAGGTAGATTCGAATAAATATTGGAATACCGTATGGAAGTTCGTGGGGAGATACATTCCAGCGTAATTAGATTGTTTTAGATTTGTATATACGATAATCAGAAGGAAGTGTTTTTATACTTTTGATTATCGTTTTTTCTATTTAAAAACTCATTTTAGTTTGTGGTATATAAGGTTTGAAGCATAAATTTTTGAATTCCTTATTGCCAATGTTACAATAATTGAAAACTACATGTTAATGAGGTGTTTCTATGAAAATTGAAGTATGGTCAGATTTTGTATGCCCATTTTGCTATATTGGGAAACGTAGATTAGAAATGGCTTTAGAGCAATTTCCGCATAAGAAGGATGTTGAAGTCGAGTTTAAAAGTTTTGAATTAGATCAAAATGCTCCAATTTATTCTGGAACAAGTATTAATGAAGTACTTGCATCAAAGTATGGGATTAGTATTGAAGAAGCTAAGCGTAATAATATACAATTAGGCAATCATGCAGCTAGTATGGGGTTAAGTTTTAATTTTGATGAGATGAAGCCGACGAACACATTTGATGCGCATCGTCTTGCTAAATTTGCAAAGGATCAAGGGAAAGAAAAAGAGATTACGGAAAATCTACTTTTTGCATATTTCACTGAATCGAAAAATTTAAGTGATGTGGATACGCTTGCTACTATTGCTGAAGCTTCAGGTTTAGATAAGCAAGAAGCTTTACGTGTTATTAATGATAAAAGTGCATATGCAAATGATGTTAGAATTGATGAAGCGATTGCTCAGCAATATCAAATTTCAGGAGTACCTTATTTTATTATTAATCAAAAGTATGCTATTTCAGGTGCGCAACCACTTGAAACTTTTGTCGGTGCACTTCAGCAAGTTTGGGAAGAAGAGAATCCTGCATCTAAGTTACAAGAGCTTTCTTCAGAGGGTGGAAGCGATATGTCTTGTACGGATGAAAGTTGTTCTGTACCTTCAAAAGAACAATAGTTTTTATGATGGAATAGCAACCCATAGAGCGTTTCATGGGTTGCTTATCTATTCTTATAGAAGAGGTATATAAATAGATAAATTAATAACGTAAATAGGATTTTTAAAAAAATGAAGTTTTTTAGAAAAACATGTTGACGATTAAGGGTTAGAGGTGTAATATAGAACAAGTCGCCGATGCAATAACGCAGAACGCGGCAAACGAAATGAAAAACTTAGTTGACATTAACTAACGAAGATGTTAACATAAGG
>NZ_QOZW01000039.1:0-1033 GCF_008368885.1 Bacillus sp. BPN334
CGAATTACAAGAAAACTATTATTGAAATGAGGCGTGCATTGTGAAGTTGGACGTGAATGAGTTAGCAGAGTATCTTGCCAATACTCCTTTCCGAGTAGAAGGAGTATATCGTTATGCTAAAAATCCAGGTGTGCCTTATGCTGAGTCTACAGATTATTTCCCCGGATTTGTATTTCCGCTTACAGGGAAGACGCAATTTCAATTTAATGGTACGCCGTATACCCTTTCCCCAGGAAAAGTTATACATGGGGGTGCAAAAATGACATTAGCCCATAAAATGCTTGGTGAAATAAACTGGGAATATATTCTTGTTTTATATCGGATAAGCAATTCAGAACGAGAAGACTCTGGCTTTACTCATCAGCATTTTGAATTATTAACAGGACAATCTCCTCGTCTTGTCGAATTACTTATGCGTCTTTGGGATGTGTCTAATCAGCGTGGAGGCATTTCGATGTTTCAGACAGAAATGCTGTTTCGCGAAGCGTTGAATGAAGCTTTATTAAGTGTTGTCAATAGAGAAAACAACCATGAGTCGCATACTTTATTCGAACGAATATCTAGTTACGTTCATAAATGCTATTATAAAGATATTACAATACTCGAGCTTACAGAACAAAATAATATTAATCGAAATCGTCTTTCTTACGTGTTTAGAAAGCATGCAGGTATGGGGCCAGCAGAATATTTATTGAACTATCGTATAAAGATGGCTCAAAAAATGTTATGTACAAGTGGTGTGCCTGTACAACAAATTGCGCAGGCTGTTGGAATCGCAGACCCTTTTTATTTTAGTAGAGTTTTCAAGAAGCGAGTTGGCATTTCGCCTACTAAATATCGCGAGAAGTTCATCAATAATCCATACTAATGTCAACAGGGGTCCATTCTTATTTGAAAATCACTGTTCTATACTTATGGAGAGTTAAAGGAAACATTGGATTGAAAGAACTTTCATTGAAATCACTCTTTTGAACTATCTGAATGAAAAGTTCTGGCCTGAGCATTTTCTTTTTAAGCGTAATGACGACTTTTT
>NZ_QOZW01000004.1:0-90622 GCF_008368885.1 Bacillus sp. BPN334
TTATCCGGTATTAGCCCCGGTTTCCCGGAGTTATCCCAGTCTTATGGGCAGGTTACCCACGTGTTACTCACCCGTCCGCCGCTAACTTCTTGAGAGCAAGCTCTCAATCCATTCGCTCGACTTGCATGTATTAGGCACGCCGCCAGCGTTCATCCTGAGCCAGGATCAAACTCTCCAATAAAGTTAGTTTGTCTAGCATCTAAAAATAAAAATTGACGTTTCACGTTGTTTGTTTCGTTCAGTTTTCAAAGAACTAAAAGCGGGTGAAGAGAATCGAACTCTCGACCAGAGCTTGGAAGGCTCTTGTTTTACCACTAAACTACACCCGCGTGGTCGGGAAGACAGGATTTGAACCTGCGACCCCCTGGTCCCAAACCAGGTGCTCTACCAAGCTGAGCCACTTCCCGTTATGGCGCGCCCGAGAGGAGTCGAACCCCTAACCTCTTGATCCGTAGTCAAACGCTCTATCCAATTGAGCTACGGGCGCTTATTCATGATGTTTTTTCGTCGTTGTATTTTGGCGACTCAATTATCTTATCATACTACATTTTCAAATGCAAGTACTTTTTAAAAAAGATTTTTTGATGCGGCCGAGAGGACTTGAACCTCCACGGGGTTTCCCCCACTAGGCCCTCAACCTAGCGCGTCTGCCGTTCCGCCACGACCGCGCGGAAAAAACAAAAGTGAGCCATGAAGGATTCGAACCTTCGACCCTCTGATTAAAAGTCAGATGCTCTACCAACTGAGCTAATGGCTCGTAAATGGCTGGGCTAGCTGGATTCGAACCAGCGCATGACGGAGTCAAAGTCCGTTGCCTTACCGCTTGGCTATAGCCCATCGAAATATTTATCTTCTTTTCAAAGACAAATGTTATTGTAACATAATGTCCAACAAAAAACAACTGCCAAATAGCAGAAGTTAAAATGGCGGTCCCGACCGGGGTCGAACCGGCGATCTCCTGCGTGACAGGCAGGCATGTTAACCACTACACCACGGGACCATTTGGTTGCGGGGACAGGATTTGAACCTGCGACCTTCGGGTTATGAGCCCGACGAGCTACCGTGCTGCTCCACCCCGCGATGATACTATTTATATAATTTATATGGTGGAGGATGACGGGATCGAACCGCCGACCCCCTGCTTGTAAGGCAGGTGCTCTCCCAGCTGAGCTAATCCTCCGAAGTGGTGACCCGTACGGGATTCGAACCCGTGTTACCGCCGTGAAAGGGCGGTGTCTTAACCACTTGACCAACGGGCCAGTATGTATGGCAGAGAAGAAGGGATTCGAACCCTCGCACCGCGTTAGCGATCTACTCCCTTAGCAGGGGAGCCCCTTGAGCCACTTGGGTACTTCTCTGTATGGCTCCGCAGGTAGGACTCGAACCTACGACCGATCGGTTAACAGCCGATAGCTCTACCACTGAGCTACTGCGGAATAATAAAGACAATTTGTATCTTATAAAATTTCTTATCGTAAGTCAAGATGTTTTTTCACAACATCTTGTACAAACGTGACATGTTTATAATATACTGGATTGCGTTTTCACTGTCAAGATATTTTCTTTATCAGGTTCAGTTTCCCTTTACACTTTCCGCAGACATATCTTTTTGTATTTATTTGACGTCTTCTTACATATTGAAGCGAACAGCCCATACATTCATACGTATAAACCTTTTTTTCCTTCTCTTCATTAATTATTCGTTTACAGAAGCGTGGCGCATCAACTTCTTTTAACAATTCACGAAAATCTCTATCCCGGTGCTTATAGCCCCTTCCTGTAATATGTAAGTGATAATGACAAAGCTCATGTTTAATGATTCCGACTAACTCTTCTTTCCCATACATTTCGTAATATAGATAATTCAGTTCAATATTGTGTGTATTCAATAGATAACGTCCACCAGTTGTTCGCAACCTACTGTTGAACATAGCTCTATGTAAAAATGGCATTCCGAAGTATTGTAGTGATACTTCTTCCACCAGACGCTGTATTTCTTGCTCATCCACTCTCATTCCTCCTAAACTAAAAAATATTTTTACACTTTTCTCCTCCCTTATACATATATTAAATAGTACATATACCCATCCTCATTCAAGAAGCGTGGTTTCTAAAAATATAGCATGAATAGAAATCCACTCACCAACCTCTCATCAATAGTACCTTAGATTTTTGAGAGTAGGATTAAACAAGGAGGGATTCCTATGCCTACGTGGCTAAAAAAACAAATGCAACGCGCATATTTTGAAAAAAACCGGTATCAAATTAAATTACTAAATGAATGCTGGTTTTATTATAGCAAAATACATCAAAGCTCATAATCCATTACACGTTTTATCCCATAAAAAAAGAGCAGTTTCATCTGCTCTCTTCTCTTACTATTCAATCGGCAACATGGATAGTGCAACGCGACCTTTTTTCGTATCAATATCATCTACCCATACCTTGACGATTTGTCCGACAGATACAATATCTAACGGATGCTTCACATACTGTTTGCTTAGTTTAGAAATATGTACTAAACCATCTTGTTTTACACCTACATCAACAAAAGCACCAAAATCAACAACGTTACGAACTGTTCCTTCCAGTTCCATACCACGTTTTAAATCTTCTAATTTCAAAATCCCTTTTTTCAGAAGCGGTTTAGGCAACTCATCCCTCATGTCTCGCTCTGGACTAATGAGCGCATCTATAATATCAACTAATGTCGGCTCCCCAACTCCCGTTTCTTGCGATAACTTAGAAATCTCCACTTCTTCTAAGCTCTTTTGTAATTGCAATTGTCCTACGTCATCTTTTGATAACCCTAGACTCTTCAATAACAATTCAACATTTTTATATTGTTCTGGATGAATACCCGTTCGATCTAACGGATTTGCCCCTTCTAATATACGTAAGAAACCTATGCATTGTTCATATGTCTTCGCACCTAAACGCGGTATTTTCTTTAAGTCTGTTCGTTTTGTAAATTTCCCTTCTTCTTCACGCTTTGCCACAATATTTTTCGCAACAGTTTTCGATAAACCCGAAACATATTGCAATAACGCAACTGAAGCTGTATTTACATTCACACCGACTTGGTTAACTGCCGTCTCTACTACAAATGTTAATGATTCATTCAATCTCTTTTGAGATACATCATGTTGGTATTGTCCAACCCCAACTGATTTAGGATCAATCTTCACAAGTTCAGCAAGTGGATCTTGCAGACGTCTCCCAATAGAAACAGCACTTCTTTCTTCAACCTGTAAATTCGGAAATTCCTCACGAGCTAAATCGGAGGCCGAATACACGCTCGCACCAGCTTCGTTCACAATAATATAGAAGACTTCTTGTTTCACATTTTGCAATACATCAACTATAAATTCTTCCGACTCTCTAGAAGCTGTACCATTCCCAATCGCAATCATTTCAACTTGATATTTATCTATAATGGAAAGAACTTTCGTTTTTGCATCTTCATATTTACGAACAGGTGGATGCGGATAAATAACATCAATATATAGAACCTTCCCCGTATCATCTACAACAGCTAATTTACAACCCGTTCTATATGCAGGATCTAAAGCTAACACAACCTTTCCTTTCATTGGAGGTTGTAATAACAAATTACGTAAGTTCTCAGAGAAAATATGTATCGCTTGTTCCTCAGCTGTTTCTGTTAATTCTTTTCGAATCTCTCTTTCAATGGAGGATTGAATTAATCGTTTATAACCATCCTCAATTGCTAACTTTACATAATGTGCACTTTTAGAATCGTTATCACGAATTACTCTCTTATATAAGAAAGTTACTATCTCATCTACTGGTGGAACAACAGAAACTCTCAATATATCTTCTTTCTCACCGCGATTCATCGCTAATACACGATGCGGTACTACTTTCTGCAACGGTTCTTCATAACTGTAATACATTTCATATATATTCTTTTCATCTTTCTCTTCATCTTTTACGGACGAAGACATAACACCTTTTCTAAAAGTAACATTACGAATCCAACTACGATAAGCTGCTTCATCTGAAACGATTTCTGCAATAATGTCTTGGGCACCTTGTAATGCTTCTTCTGCAGATTGCACTTCTTTCTCTGCGTTAATAAACTCCACTGCCTTCTGATTTGGATCTTCTTTCTTATATAACAATAACCATTCAGCTAACGGCTCTAGTCCTTTTTCTTTTGCAATCGTTGCTTTCGTTCTTCTTTTCTCTTTATATGGACGATATAAATCTTCTATTTCTTGCAACTTTACAGCTTTAACAATTTGCTGACGTAACTCTCCTGTCAGTTTCCCCTTCTCATCAATAAGACGAAGAACCTCTTCTTTCCTATCTTCAAGCTGCATCATATATTGCCATCTCTCTAAAATTGTACGAATTTGCACTTCATCTAAAGAGCCTGTCCATTCTTTTCGGTAACGAGCAATAAATGGAACTGTGTTACCTTCTTCTGTTAATTGAATAACATGACGAACTTGCTTTTCGGTAAAGCCTAATTCCTTCACTAACATTTTCATTAACGCTTGTCGATTATCTACCATCTCCATATACAACCGTAACCTCCTCTATAATAAAAAAAAGTTGCCCTGTAAAGAGAGCAACTTAAACTGCCGATTTAAAAATCTATTAGTCCTAAACTAATTTGTAGCGCTTCATCTACACGAATCATCATCACTTCATCTAAGTGAGTGATTTTGTCCGTTAAGCGCTGCTTATCGATTGTTCGAATCTGCTCAAGTAAAATAACAGAATCTCTCTCAAAACCGTACTTTTTCGCATCAATTTCCACATGAGTGGGTAATTTAGCTTTTTGAATCTGTGCAGTAATAGCCGCTACAATCACCGTTGGACTAAAACGATTTCCGATGTCATTTTGAATGACAAGAACCGGACGAACGCCTCCTTGCTCAGAACCAACAACTGGGGAAAGGTCTGCAAAATACACGTCGCCGCGTTTTACAATCAAAATATTACCCCCCGCTAACTAAGCGTTCTACTGTATGAGCTGCTTCATACTCTGCTAAGAAAGCTTCCGATGCAATACCAAGATTAATTTTTCCCATTTCAATGTACCCACGTCGCATTGATTCATGTTGGTAGCGTTTCTTCGTCTTATGTTGACGCAATAACAGTTGTGTTGCCTGGCAAATTAGTTCATGGCGATTCTTATTCTCTTGTTTTCCAATTCCGTCCAATTCCGTTACCATTTGCTTTGGCAACCGAACCACGATTTCAGTAGTTACACTTGATTCGGACACAAAAATACACCTCCACCGTCAACTACACACCCAAATATATATATGACACCTATTGTAATAATACCATTGTATGGAGCCTGTTGCAAAGACTTCCTTATTCCTTGCTTATGTTTTCCAATTCACAAACAAAACATTCATATTCTTTTATTTTTATCTTATTACAAACAAGAAACGAAAGAGTTCCCCTGCAAAATTCACGTTAAATTATGTTAAAAGTAATGATAAGTAAAAAGCTTCTCATCAAAATGAGCTTATTCTTAACCAATGAACAGTCCTCTCAAATGACAAGCAGCAAATCATACTACATTCTATATATTGTTCAAATAATTGATTACTTCTACAACCTTGCCGTGCCGTATGAATATTCTCGGCACACGGAAGCTTATCGTTGCAATAATTTCATAATTAATAGTCCCGGAATATTCAGCAACCTCAGTAGCACTAATATACTCATCACCTTGTTTTCCAATGAGTGTAACTTTCGTACCAAGCGGCACTTCACAAGGAAGGTGTATCATGAATTGATCCATTGTTACTCGACCTACAATCGGTACCCTTTTACCATTTATAAGCACTTCGAACCCTTGTAATCTTCTAAGCCATCCATCTGCATATCCAATCGCAACAGTTGCAATCCATTCTTCCGTTTTCGTTCGGTAAGTGACGTTATAACTAATCCCATCCCCTTTAATCACCTGTTTAATATGAGCAACTTTCGTATGCAGCGATAGCGCCGGTTCTAATTTAAACGGTAAAAAAGGGCGTATTTCTACAGACGGGGATAACCCATACATCGCAATGCCAATTCGTACTGCATTAAATGTAATCCCTTGAAAACGTAGCGTTGCAGCACTATTAGCTGTATGGACAAACTTAGGATCCACTCCGAACTCTTTCAACCAACTTAACTGCTGCAAAAATGTGTTATATTGCTTATCAAAGTAAGAAGTCTCCACCTCATCCGCTGTTGCAAAATGTGTATAAACTCCTTCTAATTCTAAAAACGGCGCACCTTCTAAACTCTTTAAAAACCCTTTTAATTCTTTTCGTTCGCGTATTCCAATTCTCCCCATACCACTATCGAAATTAATGTGGTATTTCATTGTAGATGAACCATCCCAAAGTTTGATCGCTTCATCTACCCATTCTTTTTGAAAAACAGTTAACGCTACATCATTTTCAGCAGCTACATTGACATCACGAGGCGGGGAAGGACCTAACACTAAAATCGGTACAGTAATACCAGCCCTTCGAAGCACTAGAGCTTCATCTAAAAAGGCAACCGCTAACCTTGTCGCCCCTGCTTCTAATGCCGTTTTAGCTACCGGTACATAATCGTGTCCATATGCATTCGCTTTGACTACAGCAAAAATCTCTACATCACTTGGAATGAAATCTTTAATGTGTGTAATATTGTTATAGATCGCATCTAAATCCACTTCCACCCAAGTGTCACGGTAAAATGGTGCTTCTTCCATAAATACACTTCCTTATACACGATATGCGAAGCTTATTCTTTTATATGCTTCTTTTATGAAATCCACCCTTCAAACTAAGAAAAGACGTGGTGCACATATATCACCACGTCTAAGAAGTTTACTTCACTTGCTTCTCTGTAACTGAACGAGCAACCATTAATAGCTCCTTCGGCTCTAAACCTTTAGACACGAGCATATATTCTACTCCGTTATGCGACCACGTTACAGATTCTTTCGTCAATGCACCAATCGTGAAACCAAGATCAACCAATTCTCCGCTCACACTTATCGCTGACGAAGCCTCTGCAACTTTTGCCTTTTCTTGTATCAAAGTAAAGGATTTCTTACTTCCAGTGTATGTGAGTATCGCACGCTTGCCACTGTCTGTCTTCAACTCTTTTTCATCTTTCAAAACCATACCTTGCGGCGTATCACGCGGATACAAAATAGCAAATGGTTTGTCTTCTTTCGCTGTTGTTTGAACATCTACTTGCGCTCTAGACATATTTTGTTTCGTATCAAATGCACCTTTATCAAATTTCGCATCAAATTTCACTTTTGAGAAATCTACTTTCACAAGAACATTTTGATCATTATCCATTAACTTCACCGAAACTGGTGTTAAATCACTTTTCTTCAATGTAATCTCTTGTTTCGGCAACATGTTTTGATGTTGATAGTTTGTTTTTGTTTTAAAAATATAATACTTATCTGTTTTTTCAAAAGTAAGGTTTTTCTTATCCTGTAAAATATCTCTCACAAGGGATTCATACAAGTAAGCCTGGCTACTATTTTGCGGCCAATCACTTTGGAAACGGAAACTCTTATTAAGTGCTGGCGTTAATACAAATACCCCTTCTTCATTTCTTAAAATAATTTGGCTTTGATCTTTTTTCGCATTCTGCAAATTCACACGATAAAAAGAAGGTTCCTTATGCCATATTTCTACCTTGTACTCCTGAGGCTCATTTCCTGTTTTAATAGATAATTTCGCTTCAGCTTGATAACTTTTCATCCCTTTTACTTTCGCCTCTAAATCTCTCACAACATCATCTTGTTTCTTTTCCATACAACCCGCCAACACAAAAACGGTTAATAAACCGACAAGAACTAAAAACAGACGCCTTTTCATCACTTCAGCCCCTTTGCCCCTATAAATGAATGGAAGATGTACCTTCCTTATCGCTACATCAAATATATGAGACAAAGATATAAAATATGCAGACTAGCGTGACGAGCTTTCTAAAACAACTTGAGCAACAGCAAATTCCTTACTATGACTAATTGATAAATGAACAATATGCTCTGTACTTGTAACGAGAATCGGCTTACCTCTATCATCATTCCTTACTTCAATATCTAAAAAACTTACTTCTTTTCCAATACCAGTTCCTACCGCTTTTGAATACGCCTCTTTCGCTGCAAATCTTCCAGCTACAAACTCTGTAAGGCGACTTCCCTTCAGCTCCTTAGCAACATTACGTTCACTTTCAGTTAAAATACGCTCCATAAATTTAAGTTTTCCATCTAGCATTTTTTCAATTCGATTCAATTCAATAATATCGATTCCAATTCCTACAATCATTTCAAAATCCCCTTCTTCTATTTAGCTTTCTTTTTTCATATTGTAAGAATAACAGAGAATCTTTCTGATGCAAAAGGAGTGATACTCACAACATGCTAATACCTTCTGCCCGCATTTCCTTACAACCAATCGTCATCGCTTTACTTCTCATACAATTAGTCATGATTATGTCAAGCGACTTCCTTCTCTTTCCTATGGCATCCTACAATGAATATATCGCTAAAGGAGAATGGTGGCGTCTCATAACTTCCTTACTTGTACATGTAGACTTACAACATTTCCTTTCTAATAGTATTTGTTTATTTGTGCTTGGCTCTTCTATTGAAAAACAACTAGGACACTTTTCTTTCATTATTATTTTTTTCCTTTCTGGTATTCTTGGAAATATTTCTTCTTATCTCATTATGCCTCTTGAATATATTCATGCCGGAGCATCTGGTGGTATTTTCGGATTGCTAGGTGCACAATTATTTCTATTGTATAGTCGATATCGTTCTTCCAATCCAAGAGACATCGCTATTTTTTCAATCATGATATGTATATTACTACTATTCACTTTCTTCAATCCCTCTGCTAACCCTATAAGCCATTTAACAGGATTGATCATTGGCGGTATTTGCACCCCTTTATTAACAAAAAAATTCGATGGTGCAGAGCTTATTTAATATAAAAGCTCGCACCATCGACAATTTCTACATCTGTTTGTTTACTTAAATCTCTCATTAATTGAAATAAAGACTCATCCTTCTTCTTCGCTTCAATCATACAATCAATTTGCGAAACACTTCCCTTTATCTTTTTTAAAAAAGATAAAAAAGTATCTACATTAATAAAGTCCGCATGTGCTCTCGGGTCTTTTCCCTCTCTAGGACTAGAAATGTGCATTTTCACCGGTAACAAAGACGATTCCCACGTATGTACAACACGCGCCCAATCTTCATGCCAATCTTCTCGATCATTATTCATCATATGGTGATGCAAATCAAACACGACTGGAATATCTAATTTTTCACCTAAATACAATGTTTCTTCTAAAGAAAAAGTCGTATCATCATTTTCTAATATGATCATCTCTTGGATACTTCTTGGAACACTTGACCAATTTTCTATAAATCGTTCTAATGCGAGTTCCTTATCGTTATAACCTCCACCCACATGTAATACGCATCGTTGCTTATGTGCAATTCCCATACCTTTTAATAATTTTTTATGCATCTGCAATGTCTTTACAGATTGTTTAAAAATATTCTTCTCAGGTGAATTCAGCACAACAAAATGATCTGGATGAAAATCAATACGCATATTCATTCGAATAGCGTAATCACCTAGCACTTTTAAATTTTCTTTTAAGGGGCGAATATAGTTCCACTCTAACAACTCCTCATGATTCGCCAAAGGAACAAGTTTGGAACTAAGCCGAAAGAAAGATATATCATGCCCTTTATTATGCTTTAATAACCGTAAACAATTTTCTAAATTCGAATTAGCAATTCTTTCGAGTTTACGAATTGCAGCCTCCCGATCATCAATTCGTTGAAACTGCGCATATGTCATCGTTTGAGATGGAGATGCATTCTTTAAATGTACACTCATCGCAACATACCCAAGTCTTACAAGCATGTAGCACCTCTTTTCTACACAAGTTATTATGTAGTATGTACAATTACAGAAATAAAAAAAGAGAATGCCAGCAAAGGGCATTCTCTTTTTTATTAAGCTTGTGGACGGCTATGATGTTTTCTTTCGCCACGTCCATTTGAAGATCCAGGGCGACCTTGACCTTCACCTTTACGACCACGGCTACCACCATCACGATTGCGATCACGGTTACGGCCATCGCCACCACGGCTACCACCATCACGATTGCGATCACGGTTACGACCATCGCCACCGCCGCGTCCGTCACGACTACGATTACGGTTACCATCACGGTATCCGCCTCCGTTACCGCCACGTTTTTTAGAACCGCCACCTCTTGAAACAACTGGTGGTTCTGATGTTAAAGCGATTGGAGTTGTATCTGGCTCTTTTGTCATCATTTTTAAAGCAGCAGCTACTACTGTTACAGAATCATTCTCTTCTAACATTTCTTCTGCAATACGCTTGTAGTATGATAAATTATCATTTTCAATTGTGCTTTGAAGTTTTTCAGCGATTAAACGTTGTTGACCTTCTAATGCCTCGTCAAGTGTCGGTGCTTCCATACGATCAACTTTACGTTTTGTAGTGCGCTCGATATTTTTTAATTGTCCTGATTCACGTGGTGTTACAAATAACATTGCAATACCTTTTTTACCTGCACGGCCAGTACGACCGATACGGTGAACGTATGATTCTGGATCTTGTGGGATATCGAAGTTATATACATGTGTTACGCCTGAAATATCAAGACCACGTGCAGCAACGTCTGTTGCAACAAGAACTTCAATAGCACCTTCTTTAAATTTACGTAATACAGACATACGCTTCGCTTGTGTTAAGTCACCGTGAATACCTTCTGCTGCATAACCACGTAAGTTTAATGCTTCTGATAATTCATCAACACGACGCTTTGTACGACCGAATACGATTGCAAGCTCTGGAGATTGAATATCTAATAAGCGTGTTAATACGTCAAACTTTTTCTTTTCTTGCACTTCTAAATAGAACTGCTGAATGTTTGGCATTGTTACTTCTTTTGCTTTTACTTTAATGTGTTGAGGCTCAGTCATGAAACGCTCAGCAATACGACGGATTGGATCTGGCATTGTCGCTGAGAATAATAATGTTTGATGTGTATCTGGCACATCTGTTAAAATCGCTTCAATATCTTCAATGAAGCCCATGTTTAACATTTCATCCGCTTCGTCAAGAACAACTGTCTCTACGTTTTGTAAGCGAAGTGTTTTACGGTTAATATGATCTAAAATACGACCCGGCGTACCAACAATAATGTGTGGGTGTTTTTTTAGAGCACGAATTTGGCGGTTAATATCTTGACCACCATAGATTGGTAAAATACGAACGCGTTTATGTTTACCAATTTTGTACAGCTCTTCTCCAACTTGAATTGCTAATTCACGCGTTGGCGCGATAACAATACCTTGAACTGCTTCTTTATTTGTATCCACTTTATCTAATAGTGGTAATCCGAATGCTGCTGTTTTCCCTGTACCTGTTTGCGCTTGCCCAATAATATCCTTACCTTGCAATGCATGTGGAATTGTTTCAGCTTGAATCGGCGTAGCCTCTTCAAAGCCCATACTTTCAACAGATTGTAGTAAAGACTCACTTAATCCTAATTCTCGAAATGTTGTCAATGTTACTTCTCCTTTTCTATCCTATACTTATCATTTAAAAAAAGGCGTTTTCCGAATTTGCGGAAAAGCCCTTTTCCTGAATGCTCACGTATATAAACGGGCGTATATTCTTCGCGAAAATACTTCTAAACGTTATTACACTTTATCAATTATAAGTTTTGTATGTGCAAAAAGCAAACCCAACTGTTACCTTATTTTCATATTCAGAGTTTTTTTCTTCACTTTTATTTTTTTATATTTACTGTAAGCGCTTATTATAAGTTTCTTCTATTTTCGCATCTATCATCCCTATTTATATACACCAATTATTTCAACATCGTAATTACTTCTTCCAATTTCATGCCGCGAGATGCTTTTATTAATACAACATCTTTAACATCAACTACTGCTTGTAACTCTTTTACTAGCTCTTCTTTATTATCATACGCTTTTACACGCTCAATAGGGAAATTAATTTTTGCTCCTTCAGCAATTTGAGCCCCTAATTTACCATATGTGAACACATATGCAATTTTTGCTGGATCGATTAATTTACCGACTTCATAATGAAACTGTACTTCTTGATTTCCAAGCTCTAACATATCACCGAGTACAACGATCTTCTTAGCAAATCCATCTAAACCGTTCATTAAGTGGAATGCTGCTTCCATAGCTGTCGGACTTGCATTATAAGCATCATTGATAATTGTTAATCCACTATTTGTTTTTACAATTTCCATACGCATGCCTGTCATTTGAAGTGTTACTAAACCTTCTTTCATCTCTTCCCACGTTACACCAAAATATTTCGCAATTGCCATTGAAGCAAGCGTATTGTACACATTGTGTTTTCCTAATACTGGTAAGTAAAATGAAATATTTTCTTCTCTATTCATTTTAAAATGTGTCCCAGTTGCCTGTAATGTTACAGTCGTTGGATAGTAATCATTTGCTCTAGCATCGCCAAAAGTAACTGTTTCAGCTATTAAATTCATTTCAGGAACACGATTTGTTAATAATGGCTCATCTCCGTTATATACGAACACTCCACCTTCTTGTAATCCTGTCACAATTTCTAATTTCGCTTCAGCAATTGCCTCACGAGAGCCTAAGTCCATTAAATGTGCCTCACCAATGTTCGTAATGATAGCTGCATTTGGACGAGCTAACTTAGATAAGAATTCAATTTCCCCTTGGCTTGACATACCCATTTCTAATACAGCTACTTCTGTATTTTCTTCTAAGTTTAAAATAGTAAGAGGTAACCCGATATGGTTATTAAAGTTGCCTTCTGTTTTTTGAACTTTGAATTTAGTTGCAAGAAGACTTGTTACAATATCTTTTGTAGATGTTTTACCATTACTCCCTGTCACACCAATAACTTTCACATCCAATTGATCGCGATAGTTTTTCGCTAACATTTGTAATGCCGATAGCGTGTCTTCTACAAAAATAACGGGAAGATTCTTAGGTGGATTTGCTACATCTTTCATCCATAATGTCGCCACAGCTCCATTTTCAACGGCTTTATCTACAAAAGCATGTCCATCGAAACGTTCACCTTGAATCGGAACATATAGGTTGCCTTTTTCGATTTTTCTCGTATCAATAGACACTCCTTGTATAGTAATTCCCTCATATTGCTCTGCTAATCCCGTACCATTTACCATCTGTTCTACTTGTTTTAACGTTCGATTTATCATGAGAACACTCCTTACATAGAGGAAGCACTATTCCTGCGAATAGTGCTTCCTCCTTTTTTGTTAGATTGTATATTTAATTTTTTGTTTTTCTTCGTGACGCTCAATCGCTAAACGAATTAGCTCTTCAATTAATTCCGGATACGGTAATCCAGTATGTTGCCATAGTAGAGGGAACATACTAAACGGCGTAAACCCTGGCATCGTATTCACTTCGTTAATATATACTTCTCCATCTTTCGTTAAGAAGAAATCAGCTCTTGTTAAGCCAGCACTATCTAACGATTGGAATGCAATAATTGCATCTCGCTTAATGACATTAGACTCTTCTTCTGTCATTTCAGCCGGAATAATTAATGCTGTATCGCCATCGATATATTTCGACTTATAATCATAGAAGTCCTTTTTCGGTACGATTTCACCTACAACTGAACATTTCGGTTCATCATTACCTAATACACCAACTTCTACTTCACGTCCAACGATATTTTCTTCTACAATAATTTTGCGGTCAAATTGGAATGCCTCTTCAAATGCATTCTCAAGCTCTTCACGATTTTTACACTTATTAATACCAACACTTGAACCAAGGTTTGCTGGTTTTACGAAGCAAGGATATCCTAAAACTTCTTCTACTTTTTCATATGCTGTTTCACAATCTTTTTCCCATGCACTACGAATAAACGATGCATACTTCGCTTGTTTCAATCCAGCTTCTGCGAAGATGTTTTTCATAACAACTTTATCCATACCAGCAGCTGATGCTAGAACACCATTTCCTACATAAGGAATGTTCATTAATTCTAATAATCCTTGAACCGTTCCATCTTCACCATTTGGTCCATGTAATAATGGGAAAATAACGTCAATAGCATTTTCTTCAGAAGCTGCAGATGGAATGATTTCTGTACTTAATGATAGCGGAGAAATCGCATTTTCTGCGCCGCTCATTTTTAGAACTTCAACATCTGTTACTTCACCTTCAATACGCTCACCGCGCACCCATTGACCTTGTTCTGTAATATAAATTGGATGAATCTCGAATTTATCTTGATTTAATGCTTTAATAGCAGCAAGAGCCGTTTGTAGCGAAACTTGATGCTCAGCTGATTTTCCACCATATAATAAACCTAATTTAATTTTTGTCACTGAAATCACCCTAACCAATTGTTTTCATTTTTCTATTTTAGCACTTTTTATAAAAATAGGTAGTTCCTATTTGAAATAAAATGTAACTTCCACAAATAATTAAATGACACCACTTATTGGTTTTCTATACTTTTTCTACTTAACTTTCTTCATAAATATACAAAATTAAATTCTAAAATACAGTGAAACTTTCATTAACGAGGGGCCATCCCCACTAATTATCAGCCCGCACCAATCGGGCAGTTATCTCCCGCCGAATTTTGAGGTGGAAGTCTTACTGCCCACAAATAGTGGGATAAAATTGTAATCCAATCTAGTTATGTACCTAAAATATGTAGAAATCCCCTTTTTGTGTATGTCATCTACTCATTAAGAAGATTGTTTGGTCAGTTTGCCTTTTTGCCTTTGCTCAACGAGACGATCTAAAGAAACATATACAATACCTGCAACTACACATCCTACAGCTAAAATTGTAAATAGAAAGTGGCCAAGTAATCGATCCAATAAAAAACCACCAAGAAGTGGACCGAATGCGCCTCCTGTAATCCACTGCAAACTTGCAGCTCCCATATAAGTCCCTCTCAAGTGCTCAGGAGCCAAATTCGCTACAAACGTCATCTGTACAGGCGACATAATCATCTCACCTAACGTATATATGGCATAAACGAACAGCAACGTTATTAAAATAATCGTAGCATTTGCATCAAATTCTCCAAACCACTTCGGTAACCATCCTATAAAGAACAAACCAATCCCGAACAAACATGCACCATATAACATCGTCTTTCCGACAGGTTTATCTGTGGCCCATTTTGAAATTTGAAATTGGAACAACACAACTAATAGTCCATTTAAAGCCATTAAATATGGATATGGATTGTTAGTTCCAAAAATGCCTTTCATTTCATTATCAAAGTGCAGCGGCAACATACCTTCTGTTTGAGAAAATCCCATCGAAATAATGATACCTGCTAACAAATAAATCATTAGTGCCTTATCTCTCATTACAATTTTCCAAACCGCCCCTGATTCCTTTTCTTTATTCTCTTCTTTATTCGCGCCCTTTGGCATTGTCTCTTGAATAAGAATGAATACAAGTAATGCATAAAATAACATCGTAGACGAGGCAATAATAAACACAAGGTTCTTCGACAACATAACTACTGAAGCACCCATTATCGGGCCAATTGCAGCACCTATATTGTACCCCATCCGCAATAAACCGTATGCCTCGGTTCTTTTTTCAGGTGCTGTTACATCCGCAACCATCGCTGATGCAGCGGGATGGAATAATGAATTACTGAGTCCTAAAAAAATAGATAAAATAGCATAAGGAATAAATCCTTCTATAAATAAAAAACCTAGCATGAACAAAGCATTACTCACCATTGAAAAGATCATTATTGGCTTTCTTCCATATATATCAGCAATCCTCCCACCAAGAAGAGAACCGAAACTTGCGGCAATCGGAGAAAGTGCCATAATAACCCCTACTTCCAATAACGAATCCACCTTATCTTTTAAATATAGTGCAAAAAAAGGCATCAACATCATCATTGCAATTCCATTTAACGTTTCGCCAATAAACCGAATCCATATGTTTCGGTCCATCTCCCTTAACTCACGCCACGTATTTTTCATACATTCACCCCTCAGTTCCCCAACAATTATATTATATACACAATCAGAAAAATGTAAATTTTCAGAATAAAAAATCCATCCTAACAGAATTAGAATGGATTTTTCAACTTATAAATTTGCTGCATCTTCTTCGTCTTTACTATTATTTAAAGCACTATGTTTTCGGCTATATAAGAAGTAAACCGCAATACCGATAACCATCCATACCCCAAAACTAATCCAAGCAGTTCCGGATAACTGAAGCATTAAATATAAACAAAAAATCACCGTTAATGCTGGTAAAAATGGTACAAGCGGTGCCTTAAATGCTCTTGGTAAATCAGGATGAGTTCTTCTCATTACAATAACAGCAACAGCTACAAGTGCAAAGGCTGATAAAGTCCCCATATTTACAAGATGCGCTAACACATTTAAATCTATTAATCCTGAAATAAGTGCTGCAATAATTCCTGTTGTCCATGTATTTAAAAATGGTGTTTTAAATTTTGGATGGACTTTAGCAAGGCGCTTCGGCAATAATCCATCTCTACTCATTGCATACGAAACACGTACTTGCCCATACATCATAACTAACATTACTGTTGTGATTCCTGTAATTGCTCCTACTGAAATTACTCCCGCTAAACTATCTTGTCCAATAAATTGAAGTGCAAAAGCAACTGGATCTGATATATTTAACTGTCCGTATGGAACAATTCCTGTCAAAATAAGTGAAACAACAATATAAAGAACCGTACAAATTAATAAAGATGCAATAATGCCAATTGGTAAATCACGTTGTGGACGTTTCACTTCTTCTGCTGCCGTTGAAACTGCATCGAATCCTATGAATGCGAAGAACACTGTCGCAGCTCCAGCCATTACACCATCTAAGCCAAACGGCATAAAAGGTGTCCAATTTTCAGGTTTTACATAATTAAAACCAGCAAAGATAAAGATGAGAACAACCGCTAATTTAATAAACACCATAATGTTATTTATTCGTGCACTTTCACGAACACCTCTAGATAAAAGAACTGTCATCACTAAAATAATTAGAACCGCAGGCAAATCAATTATTCCACCCTTTCCTGTACCAGGGGCCGAGGAGAGAATGGTAGGAATATGGATCCCAAATCCCTTTAATAAAGATTGAAAATAAGCGGACCAACCGTTTGCTACAGCAGATGTAGCGAGTAAATACTCAAGCATTAAGTCCCATCCAATTAAAAATGCGAATACCTCTCCCATCGTCGCATATGTGTACGTATACACACTGCCTGAGACAGGAACTGAAGAAGCGAATTCAGCATAACAAAATGCAGCAAAGGCACAGGCTAACGCGGCTATCGCAAATGATAATATAATAGCTGGTCCAGAATGTTTTGCTGCTACCACGCCCGTTAGAACAAAAATACCTGTTCCAACAATTGCCCCGATTCCAAGCATAGTTAAATCCAATGCACCCAATGTTCTTGCTAACGTCTTTTGCTTACTCTCTTGCATTAGCTTTGCAATAGGCTTCTTTTGAAAAATTTGCTTCATAGCATGCTCCTCCAAGTTTTAAATTTTCTGAAAATTTTTAATTCGCTTTTTTATTTTACTCATTGTACTTTCCCCAGTCAATACTTTTGTCGAAATAAGTAGAAATCTTTCGGAACATACAATATCCTTATCGTTGTTTCTATATATCTTTCCGTATTTTTTTTTGGTATTATTATACATGTCGATTCCACAAAAGAGGCATGCTCACTTATTGAGCATGCCTCTTTTTACCTATTTCATAGTATGTGACCCTTCTTCAATCCAGCTATACATATATTTTTCATCTTCTGTTTCATGTGCTTGCTTTACAATACGAAGCGGACGGAACGTGTCTATCATAACAGCTAGTTCAAGTGTTTCTTTCTTCCCTATACTTCCCTCTGTTTTACCAGGATGCGGCCCATGAGGAATTCCGCTCGGATGAAGTGTAATAGAACCTTCTTCCACACCTTTCCGGCTCATAAAGTTTCCTTCTACATAGTACAGTACTTCATCACTATTCACGTTACTATGATAATATGGTGCCGGAATAGATTCTGGATGATAGTCGTATAAACGTGGTACGAAAGAACAAATAACGAAATTGTGACCTTCGAACGTTTGATGTACTGGAGGTGGCTGATGAATACGACCTGTGATTGGTTCAAAGTCCTCTACATTAAAGACCCACGGATATAAATAGCCATCCCAACCAACAACATCTAACGGATGGTGCCCTAAAACATGTTTATGCATATACCCTCGCGACTTTGTCATTACGACAAACTCACCTTTTTCATCATACGTCTCTAATTTTTCAGGACCACGAATATCTCTCTCACAAAACGGACTATGCTCTAACAATTGTCCATATTCATTCCGATAGCGACGCGGCGTTGTGATTTGACTATTTGCCTCTACAACAAGAAATTTAGTCTCTCCTTCATCTGGAATAACACGATAAATCGTTCCAATTGGGATTGTTACATAATCACCTTTTCGATAGTGAATCGTTCCAAACATCGTTTCAATTTTCCCTGTTCCATAATGAACAAATAACATTTCATCACCATCACCATTACGGTAGAAATAGTCCATTTTTTCTGTTGGAGCCACTATTCCAATTAATAAATCCTCATTCCCAAGCATAAAATTTCTTCCGCTTACTGCATCGCCAGTTTTTTTATTTTCTTTTGTGCGAAAATGACGATGAGCAAGAGCTACATCTTCTTCATACTGCAACTGACAAGAATGAGATAATGCCGCATGACCTACTTCCGTTGGCATATAATGATGGTACAAAATAGATTGCGTACCAGAAAAACCTTTTGTTCCCATTACCTGTTCGCGATAAAGCGACCCATCTTTTTTACGGAATTGTACATGTCGTTTATGAGGTAGCTCCCCCATGTGACGATAAAACATGCCCATCACCTGCTTCCATTTCTTTTTTGACCGTATTACGTAACGTACCTAAACCAGTAATCGTAAGTTCTACAACATCCCCATCTTGCAGCCACTCTTCCGTACCCAATTCTAAAACACAACCTGTTCCTACTGTCCCAGAACCAATCACATCGCCTGGATATAACGTAACGTCTTCCGAAGCACGTTCAATCATTTCAGCAAATGTATAGTAAATATCTTGGAAGTTCCCCTTTGATAATAGCTTTCCATTTACATGAGCAGTCATCTCTAACTCATAACGGTCACCGTTACGATAAACATCCAATTCCTCTTTCGTAACAAGGTGCGCTCCTAATGAAGTTGCAAAATCTTTTCCTTTTGCTGGACCAAGTCCTACCTTCATTTCTGTTGCTTGTAAGTCCCTTGCACTCCAGTCGTTCATAATACAATAACCAAAAATGTATTCCTCTGCTTGCTCACGAGAAATATTTCTTCCTTCTTTCCCAATTACACAAGCGATCTCTAACTCATAATCAAGCTTTTTAGATTTCTTCGGACCAATTACAAAATCATCCGGACCAATTACAGCACGATGGTTCGTAAAATAAAAAACCGGGATATCGTACCATTCAGGTACAACCTCTAGCCCTCTCCGGCCGCGGGCCGTTTTTACATGCTGTTCAAACGCGTAAAAATCCCGAATACTACTCGGATTAGGAATTGCCGCCGCTAATTGCACTTCCTCTAAGGAATATATACCCTTTTCTGGATTCTCTATATTACGCAATACTTCTACATACTCATCCGCTTTCTCTAAAAAGGCGAACATAGAAGAAGGTAATTTTCCATCACTAGCAAGATTGATATCAATTACTTTGTCACCTTCAAGCCATCCAGCTCGCATTTCTTTCGAAGGAAGACGAAATGTAACAAATTTCATCATGATTCCTCCCTATAAAAATGAAATTTCCACCAGCAAAGAGACTTTTGCTGGTGGATACAAATCTTATAAGTTTCCGCGACGTTCCTGTTCTCTTTCAATTGATTCAAATAATGCTTTAAAGTTCCCTTCTCCAAATCCGCGAGAACCTTTACGTTGAATAATTTCAATAAATAAAGTTGGACGATCTACAATTGGTTTCGTAAAGATTTGTAGTAAGTATCCTTCCTCATCGCGATCTACTAAAATCTTTAATTCTTTTAACCTATCAATTTCTTCATCAATTTTCCCAACTCGCGCACTTAACTCATCATAATAAGTATCAGGTGTATCTAAAAACTCCACGCCATTTTCACGAAGCGCTTCCACTGTTTTAACAATATCGCTTGTTAATAAAGCAAGATGTTGTACACCTGCTCCATTATAGAATTCTAGATATTCTTGAATTTGCGATTTTCTCTTTCCATCTGCTGGCTCGTTAATAGGGAACTTAATACGACTTCCATTTGTCATAACTTTCGACATTAATGCTGAATACTCTGTACTAATATCGTCATCATCAAAATGAATCATTTGTTTAAAGCCCATAACATTCTCATAATAGCTAACCCATTCTTCCATTTTCTCAACATTACCAACTACGTGGTCTACAGCAATTAAACCTGACTCTTCAAACGGAATATTAAACTCCACCTGTTGGAATCCTGGCATAAATGTTCCTTTATAATTTTTACGCTCTACAAGCGTGTGAATTGTATCACCATACGTACCAATAACTGCTTTTTTCAATGTACCGTTCTCGTCTGTTAATTCCACAGGTGGAGCAATCGCGACGGCACCACGTTTCACAGCTTCCGAGTATGCTTTGTCAACATCGTCAACAAGTAAAGCAACATCTTTTACACCATCACCATGTGTCTTTACAAATTCTGCGATACGATTATCGCTACTTAAAGCTCCAGACACAACAAAACGCATATTTTTTTGCACAAGAACATAAGATACCTTTTCACGGTTACCAGTTTCTAATCCAGAGTAAGCCACAATTTTGAAACCGAATGCTCTCGCAAGGTAATAACTTGATTGCTTTGCATTTCCTACGTAAAATTCCAAATGATCTACATCACGTACCGGAAAAAAGTCCTCCATTTGTGCAGCTAGCGTATCCATAGATTTTTGTTTCATAAAATTCTCATCCCCCTGTAAATAGATTAAATGGTCCATACTTAAAACCAACCGAAAACGCTTCCAACATCAATTAATAGAAATTAGTTAGCAAGCTAACAAATTCTGACCTTTAAAATTTTCTATCTTTTCTGTCAAATTCCTCTTTTTTTCTTACATATAAAATTCGACTTTTTTCTCTTTACATGACGGAGGGAATATTAATACTTGAAGATATATATGAGAGGAAAACAAAAAAGACCCCAACATATTAACTACTTACTAATATGCTAGAGTCTTTATTTTTTTTGAATGATTGTATTTATATGTCTCATACTAATACATTTGCAAGGAATAAAATAAATGATGTTAATACTACCGCTCCACCTAATGATCCTAATAAATCTGTTTTTGTTACTTGTAACACTTGTTCACTGTTCATATTCCTCATTCTCCTTTCATTTTGTATGATTTAAAACTTCTATTATACTAATACACTTGATAGAAATACGATTAATGCCGTTAATACTACTGCTCCACTTGCCGATCCTACGAAGTCACCTTTTGTTACTTGTAATACTTGCTCTTTCATTTTGCATTCTCCTCTCTTTCTCTTTTTCTTTTATTACAAAACTTCTATTATACTAATACACTTGATAGAAATACGATTAATGCCGTTAATACTACTGCTCCACTTGCCGATCCTACGAAGTCACCTTTTGTTACTTGTAATACTTGCTCTTTCATACCTTTTGTTCTTGTAATACTTGCTCTTTCATATCTTTCATTCTCCTCTCTTTTTCTTTTATTACAAAACTTCTATTATACTAATACGCTTGATAGAAATACGATTAATGCTGTTAATACTACTGCTCCACTTGCTGATCCTACGAAGTCACCTTTTGTTACTTGTAATACTTGCTCTTTCATTTTATGTATCCTCCTTTTTAATAAGTTATCTATATGTAATTTCTAAGAAATGTTTATTTCATAGTTTTTATGTTAGCGTTACATTAAAGTTATTAACGTAACGTTTGTAACATTAATGTAACATAACTATTGCTACGTTGCAATATAATTACGTAAATTTTATTACACTTTTTTTACGTTTTTTTATAAACACCCTTAAAAACCCCGTTTTAATGCACTTTCTACTAAACTGACATTTGTAATGTTATTGTAACATTACAGTCATATAACGAAACACCCTCATACATACCTCTATTTTTGTTACAAATTAAAGTGCATATTCAAAGTAATAAGATGGCGCCTATCAAATTTTTACTGACGGTTCACGCGAGATAAAATACGATCTTTCCAAGATAAGTTTATATGTTTCCTCTATATAACTATGTATAATAAAAGCAAAGAGGTGGTCATTTTGAAATTAATCGCATTAGATATGGATGGTACGCTACTATCATCTAATCTTGAAATCTCCAAAGAGAACTTACAAGCTATCCAAACTGCAAAAGAGGCTGGTCATATAGTCATGATTTGTTCTGGTCGTGCAAAAGAGGATGCTTTGAAATTATTGGAAGAATATAAACTATCTCTTCCAGTTGGAGCGAGCAATGGGGCAATTGTTTATGTGGATGGAAAAGTAATTAACTCGCGTTGTTTACAAAACGATAAAGTATACAAGCTTGCAAAATTACTAGAATCTGAAGGTTTTCCTTATAAGCTATATACGAATAAAGGAGTTTATTCTCCATATACATGGCAAGATCAAGTCATGCAAGCGTTCGAAGAAAACAAGCATGCACTAGATGTTACACTTGAAGAACTTGAAAGAATTACAGAAAAACAAAAGAAATCAAACTTAATTACTGATTTCCAAAAAATAGAAGATGTTGTAAATAATCCAGAATTAGAAATATCTAAATTCTTCATTTTGACATTTAATGCAGCGCATCGTGCACAGCTATTAAGCATGTTACAAGAAGACACTGATATTTCAGTTACGGCATCAGCTCCTACTAATTTAGAAATTATGGATAAGCATGGTCATAAAGGGAACGGTCTACAAGAAATGGCTGCTTATTTCAATATACCAATTGAAGATACTATTGCGATTGGGGACAACTTTAATGATGTGCCAATGTTACAAGTAGCTGGCTTATCAGTTGCAATGGGAAACGCTGAAGAAGATGTAAAAAAATTATGTGATGTCGTAACATTAACAAATAATGAGCATGGTGTTGCTCACGCAATCGAGAAATTTGTATTGCAACAAACTTCATCTAGTAAATAAAAAAAGGACTCTTTCAATTTGAAAGGGTCCTTTTCTTTTATACATGATGACAAGCAACAAAATGCTCTTCACCAACATTACGGAATTCTGGTACCGTTTGTTTACAAATATCTGTTGCAAACGGGCAACGTGTATGAAAGCGACAACCCGAAGGTGGATTTGCTGGACTTGGAATATCACCCTCTAGTATAATCCGCTCTCGCTTCACTGTTGGATCTGGTATTGGCACAGCTGATAACAATGCTTTTGTATACGGATGCAGTGGGTTCGCAAATAACTCATCACGCGGCGCTGTTTCCACAATCGTTCCTAAATACATAATTCCAATTTTCGTACATAAGTGCTCTACTACGCTTAAATCATGTGAAATGAACAAATAAGATAGTCCCTTTTTCTCCTGTAACTCACTAAATAAATTAATGATCTGTGCTTGAATAGATACATCTAGTGCTGCCACAGGTTCGTCAGCTACTATAAATTCCGGATTTAATACCATAGCTCTTGCGATAACGATACGCTGACGTTGTCCACCAGAAAACTCATGAGGATACCGGTCAATATGATATGGGGCTAAGCCACATAACTCTAATACTTCTGTCACTTTTTCACGAACATTTTCTTTCGTCGCTAGTCCGTGAGCCAACATCGGCTCGCCAAGTGCTTCTCCAATCCTCATTCTCGGATTCAATGAGCTAAATGGATCTTGAAACACAAGCTGCATATTAGGACGATGTTTTCTCAATTCCTCTTTTGATAGAGAATGAACATCGTGTCCTTTAAACTTCACTTCTCCCTCCGTTTTTTGAACGAGACGTAAAATTGTTTTTCCTATCGTCGTTTTTCCGCTTCCTGATTCACCAACGAGACCGAAAACTTCACCTTTATTAATAGTAAAACTTACTCCATCAACTGCTTTCACATGTCCAATCGTTCTACTAAATATGCCGCCTTTAATTGGGAAATATGTTTTTAAATTTTTTACTTCTAATAATGGTTCACTCATTGTCCCGCACGCTCCTCATATAACCAGCAAGCTACTTTATGATTCTCATCATGTACATTCAGATTTGGCGCTTCTTCTTTACATATTTCCATACAATGCTCACAACGACCGCTGAAGTAGCAAAATTCATCCAAACCGACTAAATTAGGAACTTGCCCTGGAATAGAATATAGTTTATCTATTCGTTTCCCCATCACTGGTTTTGATTTCAGCAAGCCTTTCGTATACGGGTGTTTCGGATTTTGGAATATTTCTAGTACTGGTGCTTCTTCAATTACTTTCCCACCATACATAACGACAACGTAATCAGCCATTTCTGCTACAACGCCTAAATCATGTGTAATTAATAAAATGGATGTTTTAAATTCTTCTTTTACTTGTCTTAATAAGTCTAATATTTGAGCTTGAATCGTAACATCAAGAGCCGTTGTCGGTTCATCCGCAATTAATAACTTCGGATTACAACTAAGTGCAACAGCAATCATAATACGTTGTAACATACCACCACTCAGTTCGTGCGGATATGAATGGACGATTTCATCCGCACGAGCTATGCCGACTTTACGAATTAACTCAATTGCCTTCTTATACGCTTCATTCTTACTAAGTAATTCATGCTCCCTTAACGTCTCTACGATTTGTTCCCCTACAGTGAAGACTGGATTCAGCGATGTCATCGGTTCTTGGAAAATCATCGCAATATCATTACCTCGTAAACTACGAAGCTCTTTCTCTTTCATTCCTAAAAGACTTTTTCCTTCATATAAAATATCTCCACCTACTACACTGCCTGATTCAGCAATAAGTCCCATAATAGATAAAGCTGTTACACTTTTCCCACAACCTGATTCGCCTACAACACAAACAGTTTCACCTTCTCGAACTGTAAAGCTAACATGATTCACAGCTTTTACTGTCCCTTCTTCTGTCTGAAAGTGTGTTTGTAAGTCTTTCAGCTCTACTACCGCTTTACTCATACCTTCTCACCTACCGTCTCATCTTTGGATCTAACGCATCACGAAGTGCATCACCAAGTAAATTAATGGATACAACTGTTATAAAAATTGCAAAACCAGGCGGAATCCATAACCACGGACGCTTTTGGAAATCAATTAACGAGTTAGCTGCACTAATCATATTCCCCCATGATGGTGTAGGTGGAACGACGCCGAGGCCTAAGTAACTTAGTGCGGATTCACTTAAAATTGAACCTGCAACACCCAAAGTTGCTACAACAATAAGCAACGGAAAGACGTTAGGAATTAAATGATGAATAATTTTCCGAGAATCCTTTAATCCTAATACATCTGCTGCTTGCATAAAGGCTTGCTCCCGCAATGTTAAAATTTGTCCTCTCACAAGCCGGGCAAGTCCTGGCCATCCTACTAAACTTAAAATAATCATTACAACATATAAACGGTATTCCGATGGTAATTTCCATTCTGATAAAATTGCTCCCATTATAATAAGTAGCGGTAATCCCGGAATGGACATTAACACATCCGCAACACGCATAATTAGATGATCCACAACCCCTCGATAAAAACCAGCAATTGCTCCTAATAGAGCACCTAGTATAACGGATAGTAGCATCGACGCTAAACCAATTGTTAATGAAATACGTCCTGCTTGCATAAGTCTAGTTAAAATATCTCGTCCCAACTGGTCTGTTCCAAGCCAATGTGACAAGCTGGGTGGTTTATTAATTTGTGTTACTTGTACTTTCCCATCAGCATACGGTGAAAAGATCGGACCGATAAAACTAAATAAAAACATAAATATTAAAACGTATAGGCCATACAATGCCATCTTATTTTTCTTAATTTTTTTATACGCTTGGCGCCATGGTGATGATTCGTTACCCTTTTTCCGTTCTTTCTTTTTCTTTATTAGTGGTGTAATAGTCTCCATATCTTTCCCCCCTTACTTCAATCGAATTCTTGGATCAACAAACGCATATACAATATCTGCTAAGAAATTAGCCATAATTGTTAAACACGAAAGAAACATCGTAAAAGCCATTAATACCGTATAATCACGGAAGTTTAATGCTTCTAATTGAACACTCCCAATCCCTGGCCAGTTAAAAATCTGTTCAATAATAATAGCCCCTGAAAATAAACCTGGTAATTCAAAAGCGAGTAATGTAATTGCTGGTAAAATTGCATTTTTCAATGCATGTTTATAAATAACGGTTCTTTCTTTTAAGCCTTTTGCACGAGCAGTACGAATGTAATCTTGCCTAACAACATCCAACATGCTGGTTCTAAAATATCGTGTTAATGATCCTACACCAAGAAGCGTTAAAATAAATACAGGTAGAATCATATGACGTAATACTTCTAATATGTATGCTATCCCTGTTGAGTTACTCCCAATATCAATCATGCCACCAATAGGTAGTAATTTTAAATCAACTGCTAATAATTTAATTAAAAATAGTCCTATAAAGAATGATGGAAATGACATTGCTGCAAAGACACCGATTGTTACCAATCTATCAAACCAAGAGTGCTGCTTTGTTGCAGAAATAACCCCAATAATAAGAGCGATAATCCAAGTGAAAAATAAAGCGGCAACAGCAACGATAAATGTATTCCAAATAAATTTATTAAGTAATGAAGTTACAGGTTCTTGATACTGTAAAGAAAATCCAAAATCACCATGCAAAGCATTCCCTAACCAATGAAAATACCTTTCAATAATTGGTTTATTTAAGCCGTATAATTCCCTTAATTCTTGGGCTCTCTCTGGTGTTAACTTTGGATTTGAATCAATATAATCTCCCGGCAAAAGTGCAAATAAGAAAAAAATAATAATAGATGTACCAAACAATGTAGGGATCATTTGAAGGAACCTACGAATGATATATGTTTTCACCTTTTGTCTCCCCAATCCTATTTACTTAAAAATAGAAGAACATTTTTTCAAAACAGCTACCATTCCATTGCTGTGTGAAAAAACGTCTTCTATTATTTAGGTCAACCCTTATTGTTCAATAGATAACACTGGTAAATTGGAACTAATGCTATCGTACTTTTCTGGATCAATTCCTTTTATACGTGCATTATGAGCATAAAGTAGTTTACGATAGTTTAATAAAATAACTGGTGGATCATCACTTAACTCTTTATACAGCTCTTTATAAATCGCTTTACGTTTTTCAATATCTGTCGTTCCTATACCTTTTACAATCAAATCATCTACTTTCGGATTATTATAACCCGTATCACTTTTTGGATTAGTTGATAAGTACTCACTTACAACTTCACTTGGATCACTAATTCCTGGTGTTGAAACTGCTGCTAAATCGTAGTCACCTTTTCCTACTTTTGAAAGCATCGTATTAAAGTCCATCAATTCTGGATTTAATTCAACACCAATTTCTTTGTAACTTTCTTTTGCAATCGGAATAAAGATATCATTTGTTTTACCTGTATTTGATGCGTAGTATGTTAATTTTAATTTTTGACCATCTTTTTCACGAACCCCGTCAGAACCTACTTTCCAACCAGCCTCATCCAATAATTTTTTAGCCTTTTCTACGTCGTGTGGATATTTATTAATACCTTCTTCTGTATATGCCCATGAAACTGGCGCAATTGGTACGTTAGCAACAGAGCCATATCCTTGTAAAGCTGTATCCACATACTTCTTACGGTCTAATCCATAAGTAAGTGCTTGGCGTACCTTTTTATCTTTCAAATACGATTTCTTATTATTTACATAGATATAAGCAATATCACTTGATGATTCAAGATTAATATTTGCAAACTCTAATCCTTTTAATTGGTCTATATTCTCAGGATTTGCTCTAAATCCACTATAGTCCAGTTCACCTGTTTGGAATAATTGGAATCCAGTATCACCTGATGTGATTTTATAAATAAAGTTTTTGATTTTTGGTTTACCTGCATAATAATTTTCGTTAGCAACAAAGCGTACTTCTTGACCTGGAACATATTTTTCAAATTTATATGGACCCGCTGCAATTGGTTGCCCATATAATGCTTTTAAATAGTCTAAACTTGTATTTTGTTTATAATCTTTTCCATAATAAGCTTTTGATAGCACTGGGCCACCTAAATTCGTTAGCGCCTGTGAATTAACTTTTTCAGTTGTAATTTTAATTGTCTGTGGATCAACAACTTGAATTCCTTCAATAGAAGTTGCTTTTCCTTCTTTATATTCTTTCCCGCCTTTAACAGCATACTGAGCAATATCCAATCCACCTTCATACGCTTTATCATGAAGTAGTGTTAATGTAAATGCTACGTCATCCGCTGTTAAAGACGAACCATCACTAAATTTTAAATTTTTACGTAAATGGAATGTATATGTTAACTGGTCAGCAGAAATATCCCATTTTTCTGCAAGGTCCGGAATAGGTTTACTTTGTTTGTCTGTTGTTACCAGTGACGCAAAAATAACAGACGTTACATTTCCATCCCAACCATTATCTTGAAAATACGGAAGGAAAACTCCCCCTGGCTTAGAAATGGCTGTAATAAAAGTATCTTTTCGCTGATTTGCTTTCTCTGGACTTTTCTTTTTATCTGTAGCTGGAATTGATTCAATCTTAGCGTCTTTTAAATCCTGCTTTTTTACCGGTTCTGTAGAAGCCGTATCTTCCTGTCCCCCACAAGCAGATAACACAAGCGAACTACTCAGTAATACCGAAAATACACCAGCCCATTTTTTTGTCTTTTTCTTCATTGTCCCCACCCCTAACTGTTTAATAGTTATACCCTTCGAACTTATTAGCTTATGTATGCCTCCCACAGCATATTTATAGCCAATCGGAAAAGTCGGTTTTAATCGTAAAAAATAGATGTTTTTGAGGGGTAACAATCCTATTCCGACCTTTCCGGTAGACTTTATGGTTATTAGCTTATATCGTCCGTTATATTTTGTCAATTCTTTCTAAATAAATATTTTGAGAATTTTTTAAAAATTATTATTCTATCTTTAATTTAGGTAAACTTAATAAAATACCGTTATAGTTATCTTCTTGTAATCCTTGAATTCGTGCATGATGTGCAGACACCACTTTGCTATTATTCAAGAAGATTACAGGCGGGTCTTCACTTAACTCTTGATATAACTTTTTATAAATTTCTTTTCGTTTTTCAATATCCAACGTTTCTAATGCTTGCTTAGCTAATTCATCTACTTTCGGATTATAATATCCATCATAATTTCGTTTACTTGTTGAAACAAACTCTTCAATCGTTCCGCTCGGATCATCAATCATTGGCGTAGATACCATTGCTAAATCATAATCACCTTTTATCACTTTTGAAATCATCGTATTAAAGTCCATATATTCTGGGTTAAACTCTACACCCAACTTTTTATAATCTTCTTTCATCACAGGAATCATTACATCATTTATTTTACTTGCTGATGAGGCAAAATAACTTACTTTCAATTTTTGTCCATCTTTTTCACGAATTCCATCCGAACCTGCTTTCCATCCAGCCTCATCCAGTAATTTCTTCGCCTTCTCTAAATTATACTCATATTTATTAATGCCCTCTTCTGTATACGCCCATGAAACTGGCGTAATCGGTACATTAACGAGTGACGCATATCCTTGGAAATACGTATCAATAACCTTTTGACGCTCTAATCCGTAAATAAATGCTTGGCGGACACGTTTATCTTTAAAGTATGGCTTCTTATAATTCATTTTAATGTAGCCATAAGAGCTTCCTGTATACACATTAATATTAGCAAAACCTAAATCTTTTAATTGCTCAATGGTCTCCACGTTTGTCGTAAAACCATCATAATCTACTTCTCCTGCTTGAAATTGTTGTAACTTCGTATCACCCTTTGTAATTTTATAAATAAAGTGCTCAATCTTCGGTTTTCCTTCAAAATAATTTTCATTTGCTACAAATCGAACCTCTTGACCAGGAATATATTTATCTAACTTATAAGCTCCTGCTCCCACCGGCTTCCCATACAACTCTTTTAAATACTCCAAGTGTCCTTGTTTATACTCTTTCCCGTAATACGCTTTAGATATAACTTCTCCACCGATTAATGATAGCGTTTGAGCATTTACCTTTTCAGTCGTAATCGTAATTGTTTTCGGATCAATGACTTGAATCCCCTCAATAGAATTCGCTTTTCCTTCTTTATATGCTTGCCCACCTTTTATTGCTGTTTGGCTTATATCAGTCGCACCACTATAAGTTGGATCATGTAATAACGTTAATGTAAATGCTACATCCTCCGCAGTTAACGGTGTACCATCACTAAACTTCAAATCATCTTTCAAATGGAATGTATATGTAAGCTGATCCTCCGAAATATCCCACTTCTTCGCCAAAATGGGAATTGGTTTCCCTTCCTTACCCAGTCCAACGAGAGGCGCAAAGATAGCTTGCGTTATATTACCATCCCATCCATTCTCCATAAAGTGCGGAAGGAATATCCCTCCAGGGATCGGCATTCCAACTACAAAAATATCTTTTCTTTCATTTACTTTTGTAGGACTTTTTGATTTGTCGCTCGCCTTAATAAATTCATCTTTTACTTTTAGTACGTTCCCGGCTTCATTTGTACTTGCTTCCTCTTGACCACATCCGGCTAGTAATACTGACACACTAAGAAATGTAGCAAGTGCTCCTTTAAAAGCATTTTTCATTGCCCTCTCACCTTTACCTTCCTAATTTTTATCGATGCAGGAACATAGGCCTCCTCCCTGTAACTATCTTTATTTTTCCTATAAAAATAGTATGAATTAATTTCAAGATTATTCCTTTCCTTTAAACATGTCAATCGTTCTCTTTTATTTCGTATTAAAAAATTAAAAATTCAATTCTATTCGTTCAGTATGAAACATAGAATACTAATAACCAATTACCAAAAAGGGGGCGAAAACATGGACAACCTATTCCAATACGTCCTGCACTACGTATTATTAACAATTATGATAGTCGGGGCTCTATTACTATTCCCATTCTTCCCAAAGTTCGTCCTCTTTTTAGCTTTTTTTATTATGCTCGGGATCGCCATTATCATTTCAACAAGGGAAGATACGACACAAAAAGAAAGCAGAGTTCAGCGCGTAAAGCTGTAACTCTGCTTTTTTATTTTCAATCCTGATCCGCCGTTTCACATACTTATGTCTCGGGAAATAAGTAACCGATCCAAAAAATCCCTAATATCATTTATGTTTTACAATCTATGTAAATTACGGAACAAAGATGTATCAAATTTACTGTTTCACGTGAAACACAATTTTTATTTTTCTCTTAAAGTAAAATATCAGTATAAAAAAAGCGAATCCTTTCAGCAAAGCTGAAAGGATTCGCTTTCTACTTTTTACTCCACAATATTCTCTAACTCATTATATAACTCCGCTCGTAACAACTCTTTCTTCGTTTTTTCTTCATACAATTGTTCAAGCATTTCAACATCAACTACATGTTCCATCTTACACTCAAGCATATATATATCCTCTTCTACATGCATTAACTCCGTTTCAATATCCTCAACATTCCTAACTTCTTTCTTTTTTACAGGAGCTGTTTCCATACTTTTTCTTCCTTGGCGTTGCTGCTTTATTACTTGTTTCTCGAGCTTTTCTTCCCACTTTTGACGAGCCCATGCGTAGTTCCCTGCAAACTCAAATAATTTATGCTCATCAATCCAATACGTCTTTTCAAATAACTTATTTAAAAAATAACGATCATGTGAAACAGCTAAAATCGTTCCATTATATTGCTCAAGAGCTTCCTCTAAAACTTCCCTTGATTCAATGTCGAGATGGTTTGTCGGCTCATCTAAAATTAAAAAATTGATATCTTGATACATAAGTTGCGCAAGTCTTAACCTCATTTTTTCTCCACCGCTCAGTTGCGTTACTTTCTTAAACACCGCTGGACCATAAAATAAAAACTTAGCTAATATATGTCTCGCTTCTCCCTCTGTTACAGCTACATATTCCCTGAAAGCCTCTAATACACTACTCTTCATATTTCCGTACGCATGTTGTGATAAATAACCGATTTTCACACTACTACCAATCCGGATTTCTCCAACGTCTGGCTCTATTTCTTCTAATAATAACTTTAGTAGCGTTGTCTTTCCTGTACCATTACGACCAACGATCGCCGCACGCTCTTGAAAACGAACATGTAAATTCGCTTCGTTAAATAAAGGGTGGTCAGCAAACCCTTTACTCACTTCTTTCATTACAACAACATCTTTCCCACTTCTCTCTTGCCCTTCAAACTGAAGTCCCATTTGTTTTCGTTCTAAAATAGGTTTCTTTAGTTTCTCTATACGTTCCAGTGCACGTTCCATACTTCTCGCTCTCTTATGCAATCCTTCATTCGGAGGATTCGCCTGATTTGCCCATTCACGTAGTCGCTTAATTGCTTCTTTCATTTTCTTTATTTTCTTTTGCTGTTCTTGATAAGCCTGAAACTCCTGAAGCAACCGTTCTTCCTTTTCCTCAACAAACTGAGAATAGTTCGTATGATACACGTGAATCTCTCCATCTTCTAAATCAAAAATCTTCGTTACAACTTCATCAAGAAAATAGCGATCATGTGAAATGACCATAACCGTTCCATTGTATTCTTTTAAAAATTGCTCTAGCCATTCTACGGCGAATAAATCTAAATGATTAGTTGGTTCATCTAATAGAAGTAAATCTGGTTTCTGCAATAGCATGTACGCAAGGCTTACTTTTGTTTGTTCCCCACCACTTAACTCCAGAAATGATCGAGGAAATAGTTCTATCACCTGTAGACCATTTGCTACCTTCATCATATTCGCTTCTATTTCATAACCACCGAGAAACGCAAATTTTTCTTGGATTACTCCGTATCTCTCCATTAATTTTTGTAAAGCAAACGTTTCCTGTTCTTCCGCCATATTTTTTTCTAAAGTACGCATTTCTCTTTCTAATTCCTTTTCAGCTTTAAAAGCCGAACTCAATACATCATATACAGTCATACCCTCATCAAATTTCGGAATTTGTGCCACATGACCAATACGTGTACCTTTCTTCATATGAATGGCTCCTGCATCTAAACTTTCCATTCCAGTTAGAAGCTGAAAGATTGTTGTCTTCCCACTACCGTTACGACCAACTAATCCAACACGTTCACCATTCTTTATTTCAAGCGATATATTTTCAAATATGATGTTTCCACCAAAAGATTTCGTTACATTATTTACACTACAAATTGTCATTTTCCGTACTCCTTTCAATATAAAAAACCATGGGAAAGAAACATTCCCCATGGTTTTCGACATAGAAAAAGGAAGCCAAATAGCTCCCTTTTCACACGTTTATTAAAAATGGGTGAAGAGATTTCTATCGTTCAATAGCTACTATGCAGTTGTTAAAAAAGGACAGACGTATCCCGTTAACAACTACATCATGAAAAATCGCACGACAAAAATAGATATAATCTAAAAATTTGGCACGTGCAGCTAAAGAACGTTTCATCTCATTCACCTCTTTCGTACGGAATTTAATACTTACTTCTTTATTATACTTTCCCATTTCATGTTTGAATAGTCATTTTTCTGAAAATAATGAAGATAGACTAAACATTTCAATAAGTGACATCAAATCTTACAAAACTGTTATGTTCACGTAATGGAAAGCGATAGTACGGAAAGATGCCTCCCTATACAATAAAGATGTAAACAAGAGAGACAACAAAAGGAGGAAACAATCATGATGAAAGAAATTGTGAAAGCAATCTTTGAAGTATTAGTGAACGGACAAGCAGTTGTAAAAGAACTAAACGAACTATAAAAAGGAGTGAAGGAATATGATGAACATGGTAAAAATGATTTTACACGCTCTAGTTGATGCAAAAGCAGTTAGCCAAGAATTAAACCAACAATAAAAAAGGGGTAAATGAATATGAAGAAAGCCATTATTGTAATCGCAAGTTCAGCAATTGCCTTATACACAATAAAAAATAGAAAAAAGAAGCACAATAAAAATGATCTATATTATCCATACACATTATTAAAGAAAAAATAAAAGACAAGGTACCCTATCTTAATGAGGATATCTTGTCTTTTATTTTTCCCATTCCTTTTAAAGGATTTCCTTCTCCTTTTCCCGAATGTATTAAGCGGGATTTTTACACATATTTTAAAGGGGCATATATACAAATGGATACACAACAACTATACTTTTTAAACGATATCGGCAAACAAAAACCAGAAAGCATCCGGAATAGAAGCGCGGCATGTCCTTTTTGTGACAGAGAAAATTTAACGGATATTTTAGCAACTGAAGGATCAATTATTTGGCTAAAAAACAAATTTCCTACATTAAAAGATACATTTCAAACGGTGCTAATCGAAACAGATAATTGTGAAGAACATATTGCGACATATACAGAAGAACATATGAAATCGCTAATTCGTTTTTCCATTAAACATTGGTTAGATTTGCAGAAGAATGAAGAATTCACATCTGTGATTTTATATAAAAATCATGGTCCATTCTCCGGCGGAAGTTTGCATCATGCACACATGCAGATTATCGGAATGAAATATGTAGACTATCTCGGTAACGTAGAACAGGAAAACTTCCGAGGAGTCATTGTACAAAAAAACGAACGCATTGAACTCAATATTTCAGATCGCCCTATTATCGGTTTTACTGAATTTAATATCATCATTGAAGATGTTGAATGCATAGATGAACTGGCAAATTATATTCAGCAAACTGTACGTTACATACTGACAGATTTCCATAAAGGATGTAGTAGTTATAACTTATTCTTCTATCACACAAACGGAAAAATCATTTGTAAAGTTGTTCCTAGATTTGTCGTTTCACCGTTATATGTAGGATATAAAATACCACAAGTTTCCACAAAACTAGAAGAAGTGAAAATACAACTAGCGGAGTATTTCACAAAACAAAACGACGCGATTATCCACAAAAAAATAGAGTAGGTCTCAAAAACCTACTCTTTAATTACACCTTTATTTCGATAGTACACATCTTCTAACCCGACGTTATACTTCATATTATTATCCGTCCACTCCGGCCCTAAATTCCCTGGCCATCCAGATGTATTTGCTACATATTTTAGTAATGCAAAATCAGTCAAACCTTTTTGCACCCCACGCTTATATCCTTTCATTAAATGCGGCATTGCAATTTGCGCATTTATGCGCGGATCTTTCAACTCTTCATCAGTTAAATGATCTGGTGCAAGGCCACCGCCACGGTGCAATTGAAACAATCCGAATGAAGTTCCGTTATCTCCAACACTTCTTGGATTTAACCGGCTTTCATGTTCGGCAATTGTAAGAGGTATCCATTCTGGAAGATTGACTTTCTTTGCTTCCTCTATAATAATTTGTTTCATCTGTTTTGCTTCTTCTGAGTCAACATAGCTTGTCTCATTCACTAACTTGCCCATTCCTTCAGACTTTCCTTGGAAATATAAATACACCCCAAGAACAACTAAAAATCCTACAAAGAATTTCTTCACTACCACTACCTCTTTCTCCGCTGAAATTTGTCCCCTTTCAGCCTTCTTCCCTTTACAATTACCCACATTCTATCATTCTCTTACTCTTTTATCATAGCAAATAACTATATATATTATCATCATGCTTTAGACCGATTTTGTGAAAAAACAGCTGGTAAATACGTACAAAAATGTAACTTTCATAGACTACAACGTGTTTTTTGTATATAATTGTAAATTGAACTCTACATATAGAATAGGAGCAGACCAAATGAAAAAGTGCATAATACTCTTGTTCAGCGTTTTACTACTTATCCCTATCCACACCTCTGCACAAACACCGTCAAAACCAAAAGTACTTGTTTTATACAGTACACAAGACGATAAAATTACAAATAATATTCAAATCCTTAATACCCAATTAGGACATTTTACAAACGATATAACTACGAAAAGTTTAAAAAGGGTTAATGAAATTACTAATTCATCTTCTTATACACATATTGTTTATATCGGTGAACAAAAAGAGGAGTTTCCTATTGAAACAAAGCAACTTCTAGAAAATTTCTCAGGTCCAGTATTAGTTTTAGGACAAAATGTTGAACAATTATCTAATCGCTTTTCTTTCATTACCCTAAAGGCTGATGATATACGAGTTAATAAAATCGAATATCCAAGTAATAAACTAAAAAACACTTTAGAAGAGGAACGATTGGTTCAATCTTTTGATACAAACGGAACTGTTCTTGCTAACGCTTTAAGCTCAAATAGCAAAAGCCCACTAATCGTTCGGCACGAAACATCTTATTACGTTGCAACGTCAAATCTCTTTAACTGGATGTCTCATTATGTCGGCGAAATGTTATTTTCTTACTTTGGTCAAAAGCCAACGACAAATAAAGTAGAGACTTATTTACGCCTTGAGGATGTTCATCCAGCCGCAGATACAAATCAATTAAAAGAAATTGCTGAATTACTAAAAGAGAAAAAGATTCCCTACATGATTACCGTTATTCCTGTATATACAGATCCAGATACAGGTAAAACACTGCATTTAAAAGATAAACCCGAACTAGTCGATCTTTTACGCTCTATGCAAGATGATGGTGCAGCAATTATTATGCATGGTTATACGCACCAATTTTATGACAGTGAAACTGGGGAAGGTTTTGAATTTTGGGACGTAAAAACAGATCAACCAATTCGTCAACCGAAGCATGAAAAACCAAAAACAAAAGATGACTTTCCTAATATCGAAGCATATAATGCATATGTAAAAAAAGGGGAAGAGTTTGAAGAAAAATATACGACTGAGCATATTGAAAAAGGCATTCAAGAACTTGTAGATGCCAAACTGTATCCTGTCGCTTTTGAAGCACCCCATTACACGATGTCTCAAAAAGGATATGAAATATTATCAAAGTACTTTTCAACTTATGTAGGACAACTACAGTTAAGTGATACAACTTGGAAATCCATGCACTCTCCAGCATACAGAAGCACACCATCCTTCTTACATGGAATGAAATTAATGCCTGAAACAGTTGGCTTTATTGAAGAAGATAAGCCACAAGCTATTGCAAAGATGAAAGCTAATGCTGTATCTGTTGCTAAATTATCCGATGGAGTTATTGGTGCATTCTATCATCCTTACTTAGGTGTGAAACCATTAAAAGAAGTATTAAAGGATCTAGAAAGCATTCCAAATATAGAATGGATTGATTTACAAAAAGAAGCAAATGAAGTGAAAATGCAAGATATTCATATTACTACTAATAAAGACGGCATTCACGTTGAAAAACCAACAAGCGTAAGTGACGTAATGGATTATGTAAAACAATATGGGTTCTTCCTTATACTTGGTTTCTTCATCATTGTCTTTCTTTTATTATTAAGACGTGCAAAAAAATTAGAATCCTAATATAAAACCAAAACGTGGCATGTTATTAATAACCCATTGATTATTTTCATAAATTATAGAAAATATTAGAAAAATTATTCATAATAAAAAGGACAAGAGTAACGCTCCTATCCTTTCAAATAAAGTGAAACTTTAATCAGTGGTGGTTTTGTCCATCCCCCACTGATTATCAGCCCTCACCAATCGGGTTTTTACGGGCAGTTGATTTCCCACCTAACGCCTCCGCATTCGTCGAATTTTGAGGTGGGAGTCTTACTGCCCGTTAATGCGGGGTAAAATTGAATCGTATTTTCATATATCGTTTTCGCAACCTTATCAACAGATATGTTTTTTATAACACTAATTTCCTTTAATACCTCTCGAATCATTATCGGATGCGTCATAACATCCTCTTGAAATTTTCACGGTCCATCTGTTTCTACCATCATATATTCAAGTGGATAATACGAAACAATTTTTCTAATTTTCTCCTTATGTAAAACATCTGGCGTAATAGAAATATAATAACCGTTCCTCATCATCCGTTTCATTGTTGTTTCACTTCCTTTAAACCAATGAAAGTGTGCACGTGAAACTTTATATTTCTCCAGTAAATCACATACAATATCAGCATCTTCATACACTGCATGCAATATAATGGGTAAATCATATTTACTAGCTAGTTCAACAAATCGTTGTAACACTGGTATATATGAATCGATAGTAATGCGCTCATCTTCTTTTCTTAAATAATACGGTAAGCCTACTTCACCAATCGCAACTATGTCTTCTACATGCTCTTCAATTAATTTATAAATTTGCTCACATTCTTCTTTATGAATCGGTTGCTCCGGATGAAAACCTATTGCTGGATGTACAAAAGGATATCGCTTTGCTAAAGATAAAGTTTCTTTACATGATTGATAATTCATAGATACCGCAATAAGCCCCTTTATCTCTTCACTATTTTCCACATCTTTAAGTAACCTGCTTTTTTCTTCATCCTTATATTGATCAACATGTATATGACTATCAATCCATTTCATCTTTATTCCCCCATAAAAAAAAACAAGAAAGGATCCCCCTTCTTGTTTTATCATCTATATTATTTAACAATTAAGTTTGTTATGATATCAAATAATCCAATACATACTACGGCAACAGTAAAGTAGCTACAGAAATCTTTAATTGGAAACTTCACTACTTCTTCTTTACGCATCCCAATTTTCTCCCTTCTTACTATATCCCTAATTATTTTATCTATTTGTATCTATTATGCAAAAAATATGACAAATTTACTATCGAATTAACTTACGTAAACCTTACAATGTTGTAAGGTTTATAAAAAGAGCCTCATCCAAATAAAGATGAGGGCTATTAAAAAGTAGTTGGTTTTTCATTCTTCATTAATATTACAAACAGAAAGTAATACAGTGAGACTTTCTAATTACACTATATGAAATTCACTATCTTTTAACCATCGAATTACATTACAGAAGACTTACATGTTTGTAAGCTATGTGTAATGTAATTCGATAGTTTCTCTTACCTATATCTCGTACAATAAAGTTAGAAAGCAAGCCAAATAAGAAGAACACTCACATAACCAAATTACATTGCTAGTAGCTACTCTTCTTATACCTTTCACTCATGCTACTACAATGTACCCCCTTCCCCTTTATATAATAAAAAGAGCCTTAGTCCATACGGACTAAGGCTTTTTCATGAACTCTAAAATACCCCTACCTAGTATTTTTATTTTCGACAAAAAATAGGCGGGGGTATAACCCGCTATCTCATCGTTAAAAGTTTACTCTTCGCATTAATAGGAATATTTACAGCTTCAATTTCTTCAATCGCCTCTCCGTAGCGTCCTTTTGCATACACCTTTAACGCTTCATCTCTCTTTAACATATGCTTAACAGTCTTCTTTATTTTTTGTTCTCTTCCACGTTCGTCAAATGCAATAAATTCATATTCATACCACTCATCACCAATATGCTGACCAATTGTATTCACGACCGTATAGTATTCTTTCGTCTTATAAAGTGGATTATATTTATCGATAACTGGTCCAAGTTTCGTAGGCAGTAACATTACTACTATCACTATCATCGCTATTATAGTAGTGATCATTTTTTTCTTCATAATCAATCTTCCTCCTCTGCAGGATATATATACATCCATTTTAAAAAGAAGGAATAAAATCTACTATTGAATCTCATTACATTACACTTACATTTTTGTAAGAATTAAAAAAGGTGAACGAATTTACTCGTTCACCTTTTAGCTCGCTTTAAAGCCACCGCCAAGTACATCACGTACATCATGAATAACAACGAAAGCATCTTCATCTACTCGACTAATAACTTGCTTTAACTTAACAAGCTCTTGTTTATTTATAACAACATATAACACTTCTTTATTTTTACCAGTATATCCGCCGCGTCCTTCTAATACAGTGACACCGCGTGTCATGTTTTTCGTAATAGTTTCACGTATTAAATCTGGTTGATTTGAGATGATTGTAACAGCTGTTTTTGTATCCATTCCTTCTACAATGAAATCAATCACTTTCGCTCCGATAAATACTGCAACAAGTGTGTACATTGCTTTTTCTTGTCCTATGATAAATACTGAACCAGCAATTACAACAATATCAATAATAAGTACGCCTTTACCAACGCTCCACCCTAAATATTGATTTGCTAACTGAGCTAAAATTGCTGATCCTCCTGATGTACCTCCAGCTTTGAACATACAGCCTAATCCGACACCGACAAATAAGCCAGCGAATAGAGCCGCTAATAACGTATCACTATTTACATGATACTCAATATGTTCCGTAACATATAAAAACAAGGATGTTTCTACAATCCCTAAAATTGTATAAACCATCGTTTTTTTATCAAAAAATTTATAACCAATAACTAGTAAAATTGCATTTATAGCAAAGTTCACAATCCCCGGCGACCAATCAAATAAATAGTACGTAACAACCGTTACACCAATAATTCCACCCTCTGATAAACGGTTTGGAATTGCAAAGTAATTAATACCAATTGCGAATAATAATGAACCAATTGTAATTAGTGTTATTTCCTTTATACGTTGATTAACCATAGTTCATACCTCCCCCCATTTGACATTGTATCACTATCTCCTAGAGGTTTAGAAGTTGTTTTTATTGCGCATTTTTACTCTTAAAGATCGGGATATTATGTTTAAACAAAGGGGTGATTAATTATTCATATTCGCTCTAACTGTACGGACAAATCGCTCCACATTCCCCTTCTGAATATACTTAGCTCGAATGGTTTCATGACTACAAGTACATTCGAAATGCGGACGAAAATCTATGCTATCTATATGCAAATATGAATAATCTTTAAATGTTGCAGGATAGTATGGAAATTTCCCATAAAAGAGAAGACGTCTAGTAGTAGCAGCAAAAATCCCATGTTGATACGATAGCGTAAAATTATCCTTCTCAAATATCCCTACGACAAAAGCCAAAACCTTTTCATCATCTTCTATATACTTTTTCATACTCAATAAAAGTTCATTCATGCATATCCCTCCAAATACTATTTTGAAAAGAATCCATGGATTATTACAGACCGGTGTAACTCCTTTATAAAGTATGAAACGCGTTTCCTGTCAAAGATATTTCAAAAAAAACAATCCGTTATGTGATTTACACATAACGGATTGAAGCTAAACGGTAGAGCGTTCCACAAGTTCATATGGAATTTCCACCTTTTCTTGTTTAGAACTTTCATCACGTATTTGCCTGTAAAACATTTCAAAGGCCTTTTTACCTATTTCCTTTAAATTTTGATCAATGGTTGTAAGTTGTAACACTTGCGAAATAGGTTGATTATCAAAGCCAATAATCGCTAAATCCTCAGGAACTTGAATACCTAATTTTTCAGCTTCTGTCATAACCCCAATCGCTACTTCATCTCCTGCTACTATTAATGCTTCAGGAAGATGCTGCATCCCCTTTAATGTATGAGCCACTTTCACACCATCTTCTAATGTAAAACATTCTGTGAAAATCCATTCTTCCTTCACTTCTTCATCTATAGATTGCAATTGCTGTTTATAAACATCAAAACGTTTTTGACTACTCGGACCTAATTTCCTTCCCGTACAATAACCAATTTTTTTATAACTTTTCTCAATCAAATAATCCATTCCTAATTGAAAAGCTGCCGAATGATTCGTATATACACTTGAGATATTTGAAATATCATTATCTTCACAAGCAACGATTGTCCCATAGGAAGCATACGGCTCTATCGTTTCCCAATCATTCGCACGAGAACAAATAATAAGGCCATCCAATTGTTTTGTTTTTAACATATGTAAACTTTTCATTTCTTCTTTTTTATTATAATTCGTTTGGCAAAGTAGCACTCTGTAATTATGGGCTAACGCCACCTCCATCATCCCGCCCACCATCGCATCAAAACATGGATGATTAATATACGGTAAAATTACACCAACAATATTCGTTTTCCCTTTTGATAAATGAACGGCATTTGCGTTTTGTGAGTAATTCAACTTCTCAACTATCTCCATAACCGCTTTCCTTTTTTCTTCACTTACATACGGATGATCATTCAATACTCTCGAAACAGTCGTAACTGAAACTCCCGCCATTTTTGCAATATCTTTAATATTAGCCATACACTCACCTCTACTTTTAACTTAATGAATTCCATGAACATATGTCAAACCTTCTCATTATTACATCTCCATTCGTTTTTCTTACAAAAGTGTAATTTTCCTGTAAGCTAATTCGATAGTTACTCTCCGCTTTTTTTCATACAATTAAGTCAGAAACAGGGCAACAATTATTCGAAAAGGAGCGGATTCATATGATGAACAAAATAAAATCAAACAATTTTTCAAATACAATGGGCATGGTATTTTCCGTTCTAATCGATGCTAAAGCTGTTGCTTCCACATTAAACAAGTAAGGAGAATTCATTATGAACAATATCACTTTTAACAAATTAGATTTTTTAGGACTAGCTAGCGGATCAGTTCTTCTTACTGCTTTTATTTACGCCGCTACGCTTGTATAACTTTTGTGTCCCCTTTCCCCTTTATTATAAATAGTAATAGAAAAGACGACCGTCTATGCCCGGTCGTCTTTTCTTATTTTTGATTTGATTGCAAAGTTTCCTTTAGCTCCTCAAACTTCTCATTTAATTGATCTGTCATCATTTTCATAGCTGTTTTTCGATCGATTTGTTCTTCAGCATCAATTTGAATTGGGTCGCCAAAAATTAATTGTGCCTTTTTCCCTTTTATTAATTCTTTTACACTTGATGGACCAACATAAGCTGCCGGTACTAACGGGACATTAGAACGCAGTGCAATCGTAACAGCCCCAGCTTTTAATGACACGTCTTCTGTTGATCTCGTACCACTCGGGAAGATCCCTACTACTTTCCCTTCTTTTAATAGGCGTGACGGAATTTTAAGTGTACTCGGTCCTGGATTCGCACGATCTACAGGGAATGCATTTACATTTTTAAAGAACCAATTTTTGAATTTCCCTTCAAATAATTCTTTTTTGGCCATGTAATGAATTTGGGTCGGATACATCCCTGTAGCTAACATTAATACATCCATAAAACTTGTATGTGTACACGCAACAACATACGGGCCGCCTTCTGGTAACTTTTCTCTTCCTTGCACTTCTACTTTCCCAGCTGTTTTAAATATATATTTCAACAAAAATGTAATTGGTTTATACATTTGTTTCGTTCCTTTCTGAACATCCGAATTATAATCATTCTCTTACAACGATTATAACACTAAGTTTTAGGAGTTGGTAATAAATTTAAGTATTAATTGTTACATTTCAATTCTTACAAAAGTGTAATTTTCTTGTAAGCTAATTCGATAGTTACTTCCCAAAATATTTCATACAATTAAGTCAGAAAGAAACAACAACTATTCGAAAAGGAGCGGATCAATATGATGAACAAAATGAAAACGAACAATTTCTTAAATACAATGGGCATGGTATTTTCCGCTCTAATCGACGCAAAAGCTGTTGCTTCTACATTAAACAAGTAAGGAGAATGCATCATGAATAACATCACTTTTAACAAATTAGATTTTTTAGGATTAGCTAGCGGCTCTCTTCTTCTTACTGCTTTTATTTACGCTGCTACGCTTGTATAACTTTGTGTCCCCTTTCCCCTTTATATAGAAAAAGACGACCGTCTATGCCCGGTCGTCTTTTTACATTTTTCTTTCTTTTAATTCTTTTAAAAGCTGTATCAGCTCAGCTTGTTGTTTTATCTTTTTACGACCATTTCGGTTAATTGCTGCAAGCTCGCAGGCAACTCCGACGGCGAAGAAAAACAATAAACTTTCTAACATGTGAAATCCTCCAATTGCCTATTAAACAGCTTGACGTAATTGCTCTTCTTGTAAAATTCGCTTGTTTATATTTTCTTCTTTTCTCTGACAAACGTTATTGCGAATAAGTGATGCAATAACAAGTAAAGTCCCTATAATATCAAACATTGTTATTCGATATCCTTGCATCATCATAATAACTAAAGTCGTGATTGGTACAAAATTAATAAATAAAATCCCATTAATGGACGATAAAATTTTCACACCATAGTTCCAAGCAAGTAACGCTACGATACCTGGTAATGTCATCATAAACAATAAATCATATTTCACGATAGAAATCGTTCCCATACTCGGAACCGATACGTATCCAAACGATGTAATGATGACAGTTATAATCGCTGTGACAGTCGTACCAAATACACACGTCAACGTAGAATAACGTAATGTTGACCAATCGCTACATGTTTGACCACCCATCGTATAAATAACCCAACCTACAACACCAACAAATATAAAGGCCAGCGAAAACATGTTATCTTTCAATGTTAAAAAGAAACTCATATCACCTTTCGTAATAACGAATACAGCTCCTACAAAAGCAATCATCATGCTCGTTATCATATACTTTTTCGGTTTTACATGCTTATATCCCCATAGAATACAAATAGAAATCATCGGCATCAGTGCTTCCATAATAGAAGCAACCATCACGCCTGATTTCCCCATTAACATTTGACCTAAAAATATAAGTACATTATATACAGTAAACGCCATCGTTCCGAAAAAGACGAGTAACTTTCCTCTTCCCTCTAAACGAAATGCCTGCTTTCCTTCTTTCATTAACAACAATACAATCAGTACGATCGCCACCGCTCCATAGCGAATAAGCGAAAAATAAAATGGATCTATGTATTCTAGCGCATGATCAGCAACCGGAAACATCGCCCCCCATGACATACTTGCAATTAAACATGCTAAAGCCCCTACTATCATTTGACCTTTTCTCAACACAATTCCCCCACTTCTTTCTATTTGCACAAAGAGAATTGTAAAAGAAAAAATATATCACGTAAAATGATTCAAAATGATGTTAACTATCATTTATAATGATAGTTAACATCAAGGAGGATCATACTATGGAATTAAGAGACTTACAAATCTTCCAAAGCGTTGCCGACCGCGGTAGTGTAAGCGGTGCAGCAAAGGAATTAAACTACGTACAATCAAATGTAACTGCTCGTATTAAACAACTGGAAAACGAGCTAAAAACACCGCTCTTTTATCGTCATAAACGAGGCATGACTTTAACAGCTGAAGGAAGAAAAATGCTCGTTTATGTTAATAAAATTTTGCAAGATGTTGACGAGCTAAAACAAGTATTTTTAGATAGTGAAACTCCCTCTGGCATATTAAAAATCGGTACAGTCGAAACAGTAAGTACATTACCTACCATTTTATCTTCTTACTATAAACGCTATCCGAATGTCGATTTATCATTACAAGCGGGTCTAACAGAAGCATTGATTAGAGAAGTACTTGATCATCAATTAGATGGCGCCTTTATATCAGGGCCTATTAAACATCCACTAATTGAACAATACGATGTTAGTACAGAAAAATTAATGCTTGTAACACAAAATAAAGCTTTTCATATAGAAGAATTTACAACAACGCCCCTACTCGTTTTTAACCACGGATGTGGATACCGTTCCAAACTAGAACGATGGCTTAAAGATGAAGGTTTGCTCCCAAAAAGAATTATGGAATTTAATATATTAGAGACAATATTAAACAGTGTTGCACTCGGCCTTGGAATTACACTCGTACCACAGTCTGCTGTCCATCATCTTTCTAAAGCAGGTAAGGTACATTGTCATGCAATTCCTGAAAAATACGGTAGTATTTCAACGGTTTTCATACGCCGTAAAGATAGCTACATGACAAATTCAATGCGCAGCTTTTTAAAAACAATTGAAGAGCATCATCATATCAATATGCTTTAACGGACATTCTTACATGAATGTCTTTTTTTCTTACAAAAATGTAAGTCTCCCGTAAGCTAATTCGATAGTTGCAGGCAATCATATTTCCTATAATTAAGACATAAAGCAGGGCAACAACAATTCGAAAAGGAGCGGATACGCATGATGAACAAAATGAAATTAAACAAATTTTTAAATACAATGGGCATGGTGCTATCCGCACTTGTCGATGCAAAAGCCGTTGCAACTACATTAAACAAATAAGGAGAGATTATAATGAACAACATTACTTTCAACAAATCAGACTTTATCGGACTTGCAAGTGGAGCTACTCTTCTTACGGCCTTCATTTATACACTTGCTCAAAGTCTTGTTTAATACTTTGTTTCCCCAAACCCCTTTATATATAGAAAAAGCTGCTTGTCTTATAGACAAGCAGCTTTTTAGTTTATTTCATATATAATTTGACCTGTTTTCGTCATATCGTATCCGCCAATCGCTTTTAATTCATTACGAAATTCTTCCGATTGCAGAATATCTTTCACAACTTCGATCAGCTCTTCATTTTCTTTATTCTTCAAAATCACTAAATCATACTGTTCTTTCATGATTGGAATAAAGTCTACGTTTACAATCTGTGAAAACTTTTCTGACCCTACTCCTACGTCAGCTTTTCCATTTGCGACTTGCGTGGCAACACCAAGATGATTCGACTCTTCCCATTCATATCCACTAATACGCTCTTTATTTAATTTTTGAATGTGCAATTGTTCATCCACTAACACCCTAATGCCAGAACCTTTTTCTCGATTTACAAATCGTATAGATGATTGAGATAAATCAGCCCATGTTTTTATATTTTTTGGATTTCCCTTTTGCACATAAAACCCAACGTTCCTTGCTAATAAATTAATCATCGTACATGGTTGTCCAACTAAAATACGTTTTACATACGGAACATTATATGTACCCGTTTCGCCATCAAACAAATGCAGACTAACGATACTTCCTTCTCCTTGATACATCTTTACTAAACTCGTTAAACTACCTTGATATGCCCTTAATACATTTGAACTTGGCAAGCGATTTTCTATACGTTTTGCCAACATATCTAACGTTAGTTCTTGTCCGCTAATAATACATGTATCCAAGCCCCTACTATCTTCACTCTTTACAGGAGTTCCCTTTATTTTCCCTGTTTTCATTTGCTTTATATATTGTTCTAAATCCGTTGCATCAATGCGCATCTGTCTACCGATTCTATAAGAAGGCAGTTCCCCTTTTTTAATTAGATCGTATACAGTTAATTTTGATACTTTTAATCGCTTCGCTACTTCTTCCGTTGTGTAGGAATGATGATCCATAGACGATTCCTCACTTTCTTTCTTCATTGTAACAAAGAAAAGAATATTTCTCCTATATTAAAAAACAACTATATCGTTCAAATTATATTCAATTATAACTAGTTATATCTAGTTATAATTAGTTATAATTAAATATGTCAAAACGAAAGGGGATTTTTTTATGAACAAGTTTACATTACGATCCATCGGAGCACTTATACTTTCTTTTCTTCTTATATTTAGTGCTGCATGTACAAGCGGCGAAAAGAAAGAAAAATCAACTGCTAAAGAAGGAAAAGCAGTTGAACTTACTATATCAGCTGCTGCAAGCTTACAAGATGCACTAAAAGAAATTGAAACAAAATATAAAGAAAAAGAACCTAATATTAAACTTTCTTTTAACTTCGGTGCTTCTGGTGCACTTCAACAACAAATTGAACAAGGCGCGCCTGCTGATTTATTCTTCTCAGCAGCCGAAGATAAATTTCAAACCCTTGTTAAAAAAGGATTTATTAATGAAAAAGAAGGGAAAAATCTTCTTGGAAATGAACTCGTTCTAGTTGTCCCAAAAGATAGTTCTCTTACAAAAATTCAAGATTTAAAAGATGAAAAAATTAAGAAAATCGCACTTGGTACACCTGAATCAGTACCTGCGGGAAAATACGCAAAGGCTTCTCTCACACATGAAAATCTATGGAATGACATTCAAAATAAAATCGTATTTACAAAAGATGTTCGCCAAGTGTTAACATATGTAGAAACAGGTAATGTTGATGCTGGTATTGTATACAAAACCGATGCTCTTATTTCAAACAAAGTAAAGATTGGCGAGACAGCAGCAGCGACTTCGCATGAGCCAATCCACTATCCTTTAGGTGTTATAAAGGAATCTAAGCATAAGAAAGAGGCGACTTCATTTTATGAGTATTTGCAGTCAAAAGATGCACAATCTATCTTTAAGAAATATGGATTTACAGTCCTATCATAATTGCCATGAGCTTTGATGCCATTTTGTCACCGATCTTTCTATCTTTACGAGTAGCTGCATGCGCCACCATTATCGTTACAATTTTAGGAACGATAATCGGACGAGCGCTAGCACGCTCCTCATGGAGATATAAAGTAATATTAGAAACTATTTTCTTATTACCAATGGTACTTCCGCCAACCGTAATCGGCTTTTTTCTCATTATCATTTTTGGAAATAATAGTCCCATTGGAACGTGGGTAGAATCAATATTTCAGCAGTCTATTATGTTCACATCTACTGCTGCGATCATTGCTTCTACAGTTGTTGCATTTCCGCTTATGTACCAATCAGCAAAAACAGGATTTTCTATCGCAAATGTACAAATTGAAGAAAGCGCTCGTGATCTTGGTGCAAGTGAATATCAAGTTTTTCTACACGTCACACTTCCGCTTGCATTTCCGGCCTTACTAAGCGGAATGATTTTAAGCTTTGTTCGTGCACTAGGGGAATTTGGTGCTACGCTCATGTTTGCTGGAAATATTCCTGGTAAAACACAGACAATCCCAACTGCAATTTATATGGCGATTGATGCAAGTAATATGCAACTCGCTTGGACACTAGTAGTTATCACTATTAGTATGTCACTCCTATTTCTGCTATGTATTCAGCTTATTAATAAAAGAATTACTAACCCTTAAAGCAGCTTTTGTCGAAGCTGCTTCATTATTTCTTAGGAAATAAAATATACCAATGGGAAATAACTGAATTTTATATTTTATTAAAATATACATTTTATTTGAATTCACTTTCTAAAATAGGCAATTTCCTGTTATTATATGGAGGTGTTTCAAAAAATGAAGAAATGAAAACGCATTTATATCGTGAATTCTTCATCCTGTTTTAGCGATCGGTAATCTTCTACTCTATTAGTGGGGCATTACCGATCGTTAGAACGATATGTAATTATATTGGTATAGGAAATCGAAGGGAGTCTTGTAATGGACATTTTATTAGCGCTTCTTCCTGCAATTGCATGGGGAAACATCTTATTAGTAAGCGTAAAAATGGGTGGTGGTGCATATAGCCAAACGGTAGGTATGACAATCGGTGCTCTATTCTTCGCAACAATTATGTATGTATTTACTCAACCAGCTTTAACAATGACAGTCTTGATTGTTGGTTTTATTTCAGGTTTATTCTGGGCTTTAGGACAAGTAAACCAATTAAAAACAGTTGAAAAACTAGGTGTTTCAACTACCGTAACAATTTCTACTGGTATGCAACTTGTTGCAACTTCTATCTTTGGAGTTATCGCTTTCCGTGAGTGGACTACTACAACAACGATTGTTCTGGGAACGATTGCAATCCTATTAATCGTAGTTGGTGTTGTATTCACATCACTAGATGACAAAGAAAATGCACAGCCACCAGGACAATTGAAAAAAGGACTTCTTACTTTAATTGTTTCTACTTTCGGTTACCTTGTATATGTAATTATTATTCGTTGGTATAATATCGATGGTTGGTCTGCTATTTTACCACAAGCAGTTGGTATGTTTGTCGGTGCGGTTGTATTGACATCTAAACATAAACCATTTAACAAATATGCAATCCGTAATGCTTTATCTGGTTTACTATGGGGAACTGGAAACTTATTCTTACTTCTTTCATTACCACGTGTCGGAGTAGCAACAAGCTTCCCATTATCTCAAACTGGAATCGTTATCTCAACATTCGGTGCGATTGTCTTCTTAGGTGAAAAGAAAACAAAACGTCAATTGATCTTTATTGCACTAGGTAGTGTTTTAATTATCGGCGGCGCTGTATTGTTAGGTATGACAAAAGCATAAACTTATAATCTATTAATCCCTGAAGCAATTATGCTTCAGGGATTTTTTATTACAACTATTTTTTAAGTATAATAATTTTTATAACCGTATTTGTATTAACCCTCCTCCCTCCATTTTCATCCTTTTCACGATAAGTCTTTTCTTTTTACAAAATTCTCTTAAAAATGGTATCGTTTTTTATAACATATCTTCACTAGAAAGGAATAAAGGATATGCTAACTAAACATCGAATTCTATTTATTGGTGCTGGTCGTATGGCAGAAGCTATATTTTCCGGATTACTTAAAACAAGCAAAGAATACATCGAAGAAATTATCGTTTCTAACCGCAGCAACGTAGAAAAGCTAGAACAATTACGAGCGCGATATAATGTGTCTATCACAACAGATTGGAAGCAGCATGTTACATCTGTTGATACGATTGTTTTAGCAATGCCACCTTCTGCACATGAAGAATTATTAGCAGAATTATCTCCGTTACTATCGAATCAACTTGTCGTAACGGTAGCTGCTGGCATTGGCCCATCTTATTTAGAAGAAAAACTTCCCGGGGGAACACCTGTCGCTTGGATTATGCCAAATACAGCTGCTGAAATTGGAAAGTCTATCTCCTTATATACAATGGGACGATCAGTAAACGAGATGCATCAAGAAACCCTGCAACTGCTTTTAAGAGGCATTGGCACTTCGCAACTTTGCACTGAAGAAGAAGTTCATCAGCTTACTGCAGTTACTGGAAGTGCACCAGCTTTCCTTTATTACTTTGCTGAAAGCTTAATTGAAGCAACAAAAAGTTATGGAGTCGATGAAGCAACCGCAAAACACCTTGTCATTCAAATGATTTCCGGCTCTGCTTCTATGCTTGAACAAACGCAAGATCCAGCTAACCTCCGCGAACAAGTGACAACACCAGGTGGTTCCACAGCTGAGGGTCTCAAAGCTTTATATGAATATAATTTTTCAGAGGCAATTCAAAAAGCAGTAGAAGCAACAAACAAAAAAGCTAGGGGGAAATAATATGAATTTAACAAGTTTAAAAGACTATACAACATTACATAACGGTGTAAAAATGCCTTGGTTCGGTTTAGGTGTTTTTAAAGTAGAAGATGGTTCAGAAGTAATTGAATCTGTAAAAGCAGCAATTAAAAATGGCTATCGCAGCATTGATACTGCAGCAATTTATCAAAACGAAGAAGGCGTTGGACAAGCGATTCGTGAATCAGGTGTTTCACGTGAAGAATTATTTGTTACATCAAAAGTATGGAATAGCGATCAAGGATATGAAACAACACTTCAAGCATTTGAAACTACATTAGAGAAATTAGGTCTAGAATATTTAGATTTATATTTAGTACATTGGCCTGTAAAAGGGAAATATACTGAATCATGGAAAGCGTTAGAAAAACTTTATAAAGATGGCCGTGTTCGTGCTATCGGTGTGAGTAATTTCCACATTCACCACTTACAAGACGTATTTGAAATCGCTGAGATTAAGCCAATGGTCAACCAAGTGGAATACCACCCACGTTTAGCACAAGAAGAGCTACACGCTTTCTGTAAAGAACATAACATCCAGCTTGAAGCTTGGTCACCATTAATGCAGGGACAACTACTGGATAATTCAACATTAAAAGACATTGCGACAAAATATAATAAATCAACTGCACAAATTATTTTACGCTGGGATTTACAAAATGAAGTTGTAACAATCCCTAAATCTATTAAAGAACATCGCATTATTGAAAATGCAAATATATTCGATTTTGAATTAAGTGCTGATGACATGAAAGCAATTCAAGCTCTAAATGAAGAGCGTCGCGTTGGTCCAGATCCAGATAACTTTAACTTCTAGTAGAAAAACCACTGCCATATGCAGTGGTTTTTTTCACTTAATAAAACTGAAAATTTAAACTATATTTCAATTGGTTGACACTTCATTATCCAAGGTGTAAGATTTTGAATTATCAAAGAAACACAAAAATTAATAAAATTCATTCGTTTACTCATTGTATCAAGAGAGGTGGAGGGACTGGCCCTTTGAAACCTCGGCAACAGGTTCATTTTGAACACTGTGCCACTTCCTGCAAGCTTTGTGCTTGAAAGATAGAATGAGGGACTTCGTTTATATACGGGTGCATAACTTGTACGTAAAAATCCCTCTTTCTCAATATGAAAAGAGGGATTTTTTATTTTTCATTTCCCTCATCATCATCCAAACTTAATTATTTAGGAGGAAAATCAAATGAAAAAGAAGTTTGTACCCGGTATTGCATCAGTTGTAGGAGTAAGTATTTTATTAACTGGTTGCGGTAGTTATAAAAACGAAGCAAATGCAAAAGACGAGGCACCTAGTAAACAGGTTTTAAACTTATCTTCACCTACTGAAATACGAACAATGGATACAGCCCGTGCTACAGATACTGATTCTGGTCAAGTAATGAGAAACGTATTTGAAGGTTTGTATAATCTTGGTGAAGGCAACAAACCTGTCCCTGGCGTTGCAAAATCTCATGAAGTAAGTGGCGATAAAACGAAATACACATTCCATTTACGAGATTCAAAATGGTCAAACGGCACTCCTGTCACAGCGAAAGATTTTGTCTTTGCTTGGCAAAGAGCTGTCGATCCAGCAACAGCCTCTGAATATGCATTTCTATTCTTTGATATTAAAAACGCAACAAAAATTAACAACAAAGAACTTCCAGCCGATCAACTTGGTGTAAAAGCAATTGATGACCATACGTTTGAGGTAGAATTAGAACGTCCTGTTCCGTACTTTATTAGCTTAACAGCGTTCCCAACATTTCTACCAATTAACGAGGAATTCTTTAAATCACAAGGTGATAAGTACGCTTTAGAAGACAATACAATCTTGTACAACGGAGCTTTTACACTAAGCGATTGGAAGCATGAGCAAAGCTTTAAATTTAAGAAAAACCCTACCTATTGGGATAAAGATACTGTCAAACTGGAAGAAATCAATTTTAACGTCGTAAAAGAAAAATCTACAGAAGTAAATTTATTCGAGTCAAAACAATTAGATCGTATCAAACTAACATCTGACTTCGTTGATAAATATAAAAAGGATGCTAACTTTAAAGAACGGCCAAACGTAGGGGTACAGTTTCTACGTATGAATCAACAAAACAAAGTACTTCAAAACGTTTCTGCACGCCAAGCAATCGATCAAACAATTGATCGAAAATCCTTTGTAAATACGTTATTAAATGACGGCTCTACCCCAACCTCTAGTCTCGTGCCGAAAAACTTTGCAAAAGGACCTGACGGAACAGACTTCCGTGCTGCAAACGGCGATTTAACAAAGGTTGATACAAAATCTGCTCAAGAATTATGGAAAAAAGCAAAACAAGAACTTGGGTCTGAAAAAATAACGTTAGAACTATTAACAAGTGACGGTGACCTTGAAAAGAAAACTGGTGAATTCTTAAAAGGACAACTAGAAAAGAATTTAGACGGATTAACAGTAAATATAAAGCCGCAACCACGTAAACAACAAGTTTCACTTTTATTAAAAGGTGACTACGAAATTGGAATTGACGGCTGGAGCCCTGACTTTGCGGATCCAATTACATTCCTTGAGCTATTTACAACGAATAACCCTTACAACTTAGATCATTACTCTAATAAGGAGTTTGATGAAACAATAGCAAAAGTGAAAACGACTTTAGCCGGTGATGAAAAAGCTCGCTGGGAAGCATTACTAGCATCCGAGAAAATATTATTTAAAGACTCTGTTATCGCTCCTCTTTACCAAAAAGGCGAATCTTATTTAGAACGTTCTTATGTGAAAGGAATTGTGCAAGTAGACTTTGCAGGTCAATTAAACTTCAAATGGGCAAAAATTGAAAAATAAAGCGCAACTTTAATCAGTGGGTTTTTCTTCATCCTCCACTGATTATTAGCCCACACCAATTATTTTTTTAGCAAAACATATGAAAAGCAGATTCCCTAATACGAGGAAATCTGCTTTTTTAATATATTATTCTAAGAAATTAACAATCTATTTTTATTATTGACATATAGTTATTTCCAGTGTTAATATTCTAAATAATCAAAGAAACGAAATATTTCACCATCAAAATATAACGTCTACTACGTTGAAACATATAACGATAGATTATAGTTCAACATGTATATACATATAGAACACCTGATTAACTACATACACATATCTATAATAGGTTTTCTCTTCTTCTATAGCTACACTTCAAAACTTGGAAATTACGACGTTACGAACAACACTTTTAGGGAGGAACGAACAATGAAGAAAAAAGTTGTACCTGTTGTTGCATCTGTTTTAGGGGCAAGTCTATTACTAACTGCTTGCGGGGGAAATAAAGATCATGCAAGCGGAGCGAAAGCAAATGATAAAGCACCTGATAAGCAGGCAATTAACTTATCATTCGCTTCAGAAATTCCAACAATGGATGTTGCAAAAGCAACGGATGGGGAATCCATGAGCGTAATGCGCAATGTTTTTGAAGGTTTATATGCAATGGGAGAAGATAACAAACCAATTCCTGGTGTTGCTGAGTCGGTTGACCTTAGTCCTGATAAAACAAAATATACATTCCACCTGCGTGATTCAAAATGGTCAAACGGTACTCCAGTTACAGCAAAGGACTTTGTCTTCGCTTGGCAACGTGCCGTAAATCCTGATACAGCAGCTGAATATGCATTCTTATTCTTCGATATACAGAATGCGAAACAAATAAGCCAGAAACAATTACCAATTGATCAACTAGGGGTCAAAGCTCTTGATGATAAAACGTTAGAAGTACAACTAGACCGTCCTGTTCCCTACTTCTTAAGCTTAACGACATTCTCAACATTCTTACCAATTAATGAAGATTACTTAAAATCTCAGGGCGATAAATATGGTTTAGAAACAAATCATTTAATTTACAACGGTGCTTTCACATTAGATAACTGGAAACACGAGCAAAGCTTCCAATTGAAGAAGAACCCTAACTATTGGGATGCCAAAACTGTAAAATTAGAAGAAATCAACTTCAATGTCGTTAAAGATAAGTCTACAGAAGTTAACTTATACGATTCAGGACAAATCGATCGTGTTGCTTTAACTGCAGAGTTTGTTGATAAATATAAGGGCGATCCAAACTTCAAGGACCGCGCTGAAGTTGGTATTCAATTCTTACGACTCAATCAAAAAAATGAAACATTAAAAAATCAACATGCACGGCTTGCTATTAACGGAGCAATGAATAAAAAAGCATACGTAGAAACAATTTTAAATAATGGTGCTGTTCCAGCTGAAGGAATGGTTCCTACGAAATTCGCGAAAAGTCCAGAAGGCACTGACTTCCGTAAAGAAAATGGAAACCTAGTCAAAGATGATGTGAAAACAGCAAAAGAAAACTGGAGAAAAGCGAAACAAGAACTTGGTACTGACAAAGTAACAATCGAACTATTAACAAGTGATAATGCTTTAGCTAAAAAGACTGGTGAATATTTAAAAGGTGAACTAGAAAAGAATCTAGATGGATTAACAGTGACGTTAAAACCACAACCACGTAAACAACAGCTGAAACTACTATTAAGTGGTGACTATGAAATCGGTATTGATGGCTGGGGCCCTGACTTCGCTGATCCAATTACATTCTTAGATTTATTTACAACAGATAGCGCTTATAACTTCGATAAATACTCTAACAAAGAGTACGATGCGCTCATTCATAAAGTGAAAACAGATTTAGCTGGCGATGAAAAGGCTCGCTTTGAAGCAATGAAGCAAGCTGAAAAAATCCTATTACAAGACGGTGCTGTCGCTCCTTTATACCAACAAGGTCGTTCTTACCTACAACGCGGATTTATTAAAGGGCTTGTAACAACTGACTTCGGCGGTGAATTTAACTACAAGTGGACAGAAGTTGCAAAATATTAAAATAAAAAAGGTATCCAATCGCAGGATACCTTTTTTATTTTATACTTCTTTAACTACATGACTTCTTCTCTTTACTATTCCTTTTATAGATACAGTAATTACTGCTACCAATTGTGTAACTAATATAATGACTAATAATGAAATAATATTTTTTTCTAAACTAACTCCCCCAAATATTATTGTATAATAGCCATTCGCTGCATATGTTGCGGGAAATAATTCGCCGATTGTTTCATATGTTTTAGAAAGCATCTCGTGTGGTACAATTACACCCGAACTTACAAGTTGTAACGATAGTGAAATTATATTAAAGATCATACCTGCATTTCCGAAAACAATTATGAACATTTGTGTTAATGAAAGAAAGGGGAAGAAGACTATTTTTAATAATCCTCTTCCCCTTCTTTTTGCATTGAACCAAAACTCATCATAAATATAAACACAAACATCAAATATGTTCTCCACGTCAAAGAGGGTATATGCCCTGACCAAAGATAGCTAATGAAATAGTTAATTCCCATAATACAAGACGATACTACTAAACTAATACTTATTAGTTTTACATATTTGAGCATATCTTTTCTCCTTACTTTTCTATCTCTTCAAATTGCAGATTTACCGGCTCTTCTAGGAGTGTTTCATAAAAGTTTTCAGCCAAATCTGTTGAAGGAATTTTTTCATCCACTTCATCAAATCGAATACTATCTAGCCACACACAACCTTCTCCTGCTAATAAGACACCAAATGCAATACCAAGCGCTCCTTCTTTTATATCTAATACAACCGAATACGATTGCCAGTTATTCGTATTTTTAATTGGGCGATTTTGCATGTTATCCATAGCGAGTGGTTCTGTATCTTTTCCGTCTACTCGCATCCACAATCCTGCCCAATCTCTTACGTTCTCACTCTTAACAAATGCTGTTAAACGTAATCTTTTACCTACATATCTATCGGCTCGGAACATTTGCATTAATGTTGAAAATCCTCCGTGCGTAACATTCTCTTTTGCTTTTATGTATGCAGATACTTTTCCTTGATGGGCAACTTCATAATCTAAACCCATCTCATATTCAGCAGGATGACTTCCACTTAAGATCCATCCTTTCGGTATACCTTTTTGCATTGAAACACCCTCTCTTTCTATATAAAATGACTGAAAGTACTTTCGATATTTCTTTGGTGGCAATTGAAACATTCTTTTAAAAGCTCTTGTAAATGCCTCTTGTGAGGAAAAACCGTATTGCACTGCAATATCAATAACAGCTCTCTCCGTTGACACTAAAACTTGCGCAGCATGAGTTAACCTTCTCTTTCGAATATAATCCGTTACACTCATCCCAACATATCTTTGAAAGATGCGATGAAAATGGTACATCGATACTGCACTGTGAGACGCCACTCTTTCTGTTGTAAGCTCCTCATGTAAGTGATCCTCTATATATTCAATTGCTTGTTTTATCATCTCTTTATATTCTCCATGCATTTTAGTACCCCCTCACAACCTTAATTTACCATATACATACAAATCATTTTTGATTTAAATTGCGAATTAAACTTTGTGGCTACAAGTTAATAATTTATTTTCAACACATACATAATTACATGATTTTGGGAAAAACTTGTATAGAACGAATTTACATAAGGAGGAAATTATAATGAGAATTTTACTATCAGTTTTATTAGCGCTTATGCTAGTACCTGTATTAACAGGATGTAAAGCTCCTGCGAAAGAAGATACAACTTCTAATAAGAAAACTACTGAAGAAGCAAAAAATGAAGCTCCTGCTGATTTAAAACTTAACTTCAATGAATTTAGTTTAGATGCAGACTATCAAGATACGAAGAAAGACTACGAGGCTGATTATAAAAATGCAGCAGCAGATAAAAAAATGGAAGCAAAACTTGAAGACCACAAATCAAATGCAAAGTTTACAGGTGACGAGGCTATTACAAAATTAAGCCCACTTCTACAAGAATTAAAATTTGATAAAGATACTCCTGACCAAGAAGTAATCGATCAAGTAGTAAATGTGTTCAAACTTGATAAAGACTATCAAAAGTTTGATTTAGAAGTTGTCTTCTCTGATGGAACGAAAAAAGAATATAAAAGAGAAATAAAATAAAGAAGTAGGCGGTTGCCTACTTCTTTATTTTATTTTTTAGCATATCGTAAGCTCGGTTGAGATCCTACATAGTATTCTAATCCAGATACAGATGATTTTTGTAAATAAGAATCTGTTGGGAATACAAGTGGGATTAAAGGATATTCTGTAAACATAATATCCTCTGCTTGATGTAATAAGTCAAAGCGTTTATTTTCATCTTGTTCTAATTTTGCTTGATTAATTAAATTATCGAAGTCTTTATTAAACCATTTTGCATAGTTATTTGGACCATCACCTGCATAAATTTCTAATTGTGCAGCTGGATCTAATGTAGATCCTCCCCATCCCATATATGCAATTTGGAAGTCACTTTGTTTGTACATATCAATATAACTTTTCCACTCTTTACCTTCTATTTTTACATCTACACCAAGATTTTTCTTAAACATTTCTTGAAGTGTTTCAGCTATTTTCTTCTTATCTGAATATTTCACTGTTACTTCTGGAAGTGTAGTCCATCCTTCTTCCTTCATTCCTTCTTCTAATAGAGTCTTAGCTACTGCAGGATCATATTTAAAATAGTCACCTTTCTCTTTACGGAAGTCGCGACCACTTTCTGTTTTTGCTCCCTCTGGCACAAAGCCATATGCTTCTTTTGCATTATTCTTTAATATTTTCTCTACGATAAACTTGCGATCTACAGCTATTGCAAAAGCTTTACGAATTTTCGCATTTGTAAATGGCGGCTTTTCTGAATTAAATGAGTAAATATGAGTTGAGTAGTCTTGCATTTTTTTAAACTCTTTATTATTCTGTTCCTTTTCAACTAAATCTGTTGGTATGTGAGATAGTAAATCTAATTCTCCAGATTTATATAATTGATACGCTGTTTTACCTTCAGGGATAATACGGAATTCAATCTCTTTTGATGCTACTTTTTTATCATGAAACTCTTTATTTTTTTCTAAAATAATCGTTTGATTATGCTTCCATTCTTTCAATGTGAAAGGACCATTTGTAATTAATTCTTTTGGATCTACTTTTAGTTTACCTTTTTCATCAATAGATTTTTTATTAAGTGGAATATATAACGACTGGGATAATGTCCGTTTAATAGATGTCACTGGATGTTCAAATTGTAGCTTTAGAGTTACATCATCTACAGCTTGAATTCCTACTGCATCTTCTGCACCTTTCCCTGTATTAAATGCTTCTCCACCCTTAATGAAATATAGTTCTGTTGCATTCATAGAACCCGTTTTAGGATTTAATATTCTCTTCCAAGCAAATTCAAAATCTTTTGCTGTTAACGGGGAGCCATCAGACCATTTTAATCCTTTTTTCAAATAGAATGTATACTCTTTTCCATCCGCTCCAGCTTCCTCTTTCTCTACTAAATCCTTTTCAAACTTCCCGTCAGTTGTCTGTCTATACAAAGTTGCAAATAAGTGCTCAATTACATAATTAGAGTTATTATCTGTTGAAATCGCTGAATCTAGCGTGTAAGGGTCACTACCAAGATTCGTTACAAAACGGTCTCCTTTACTAGCACTTGCTTTTGAAGTATCTTTCTTGCCACAAGCTACAGAAGTAATTGCTAATACGGTCATAATGACAAATAATAAAAACTTCTTCATCTTACATTCTCCTTTAACCTGAAATTTTTGGTGTTGATGCTAATAATGTTTTTGTATAAGAATGTTGTGGATTACGGAACACTTCATCCGTATTTCCAAATTCAACAAGTTCTCCTTTATATAAGACAGCCACTTTTTCACATAAGTAGTGAACCATCGGTAAATCATGTGCGATAAATAAATATGTATAGCCTTGTTCCTTTTGAATCTTTTGCAACAAGTGCACAATTTGGATTTGAAGTGAAACATCTAATGCTGAAATTGGTTCATCCAGGATTAATACTTCTGGATCACATAATAACGCCCTTGCAATAGCGATCCGTTGACGTTGTCCCCCGCTAAATTCGTGTGGGTATCGATCAATATATCGTCTATCTAATCCAACACGTTCTAGCGCATCACCTGCTACCTCATCTTTCAATCCTTTATCACCTAAACCGAATGAAATATATCCTTCTGTTACGCTATCGCGTACTTTCCAGCGCGGATTTAATGCAGCTGTTGAATCTTGAAAAATGAATTGTACTTTCTGCAAGAAATCTCGCTTATGAGCTGACTTCAACTTGTGAACAACTTGATCGTTATAATCAATTTCACCAGACGTTGGGCTCTCGATCCCAGCTATGAGCTTACCAAGTGTTGTTTTCCCTGAACCACTTTCTCCAATAATGCCAAGCGTTGTTCCTTTCGGGATAGAAAGTGATATATCTTTTAACGCCGCTATTTCTTTCTTCTTACTTCCATACGTTTTCGTTACTTGCTTTACAGTAATTAAATCTGTCGTCATGAGGCATTCACCTTCTCTTTTGATTTCGCTTGGCCATGCTCTAAAACATGTTGCCAACAATGTGAACTGTGTTCCTCAGAATATGATGTTCTATCAGGGAAACGATGAATGCATTCTTGTATTGCTACTGGGCATCTATTTACAAATGGGCACCCAAAGCTATTTAGCGTTTCAATTGATGGTGTTGTTCCCTCAATGGACCTAAGTACCTTTTCGGAATCATCCATATTTGGAATAGCTTGCAATAAACTTTTCGTATATGGGTGCTTAGGTGAACCTATCACTTCTTGTATCGTCCCTTTTTCAACAACACGTCCCCCGTACATCACAACTACTCGATCTGCTACTTCACGTACAAGTGCCAAATCGTGGGTAATTAATAAAATACTCGTATTTTGTTTTTCTTTTCGCTCTTTTAATAACCCCATAATTTGCTTTTGAATCGTTACATCTAATGCAGTTGTAGGCTCATCTGCAATAACGAGCTTTGGGTGACACGCAAACGCAATTGCTAAACAAATACGTTGCCTCATACCTCCGCTTAATTGATGTGGGTACTGTTCAAAACGTTTCTCTGCTTCATGTATCCCTAAATCATTTAATAAGTTAATCGCAATTTCTTTTGCTTCTCTTTTCGATTTTTTCTCATGTTGCAAGATCACCTCTGTAATTTGCCTTCCTACTTTCATCGTCGGATTTAAAGAGGACAGAGGGTCTTGAAAGATAAACGAAATATCTTTCCCTCGAATTTGATTCCATTCTGATTGTTGTAAATTCGTTAATCCTTGAGATTGGAAAGAAATGCTTCCATCATCGATGTGAATAGATTCTTGATTTAGTCCGACAATGGATTGTGCTGTAACACTTTTTCCTGAACCACTTTCTCCTACAAGTGCAACGATTTCACCTTCGTTAATAGAAAAGGAAACATGCTTCACAATTGCTTGCTTACTATTCTCTTTTTCAACGGCCAATGTTACGTTTTCTAAAGATAAGAGCTGTCCCATGTTTTTTCTCCTTTCGATTCCTTTTTACGATTTTTGGATCAATTGCATCTTGCAAACCATCACCAATTGCATTAAATGCGAACATGATGAGCGCAATCATCAGCGATGGGAAGAAAAGTTGCCACCATTCCCCACTTAATAGTGTCCCGAGCGCATCGTTCGTCATCGTCCCCCAGCTTGCTGCTGGTGATTGTACCCCGAGTCCGATAAAACTTAAAAATGATTCTGAGAAAATAGCTGCGGGAATTGTAAATGATAAATTTACGATAATAATGCCTGTTAAGTTCGGAATGATATGTCCGTATATAATCTTCATATGCGATGTACCTAATCGCTCTGCTGCAATAACAAATTCTCTTTGCTTTAAAGATAAGACTTGTGCCCTAACGAGACGTGCCATACCAATCCACCCTGTTAATGCAAGAGCAATGATAATTGTAAAAAGTCCTGGTTTCATAATGATTAATAGTAAAATAACAATTAATAAATATGGAATACCGTATAATACTTCAATCCCTCGTACAATCCACTCATCAATTAACGTTCCAAGGCGATTACGCCCTCTCACATATCCACTAAATCCCCCAATCAGTACACCAAGTCCTATATCAAGAACGGCTGCTATTAATCCAACTACTAATGAAATTTTCCCACCAGCCCAAGTACGTGCCCAAATATCCCGACCTAAATCATCTGTTCCGAACCAATGCTCACTACTAGGAGGTAAATTTGTCGCCTCTTTTACTTGTTCACTCGCGGTAAAAGGGGTTAAACTTTCACCGATAAGAGAGAAAATAATAATGAGTAATAATGTCACCGCTCCTAGAACTGCGATCGGATTTGATACAAACTTACGAAACACTTCTTTTTTTCGACTAATCGTTTGCTGCTCTTTATTTATCGTTAATTCTTTTTTCTCTTCATTCGTTAATAACTGTTTATTGATTTCATAAGCTCCCATTTAAATGCCCCCCTCCTTACGTAATAGAACGAATACGCGGATCAACAATACGGTGAATAATATCTGTAATGAAAATACAAGAAATTAATAATGCACTATAGAAAATTGTTGTTCCCATAATTACTGGATAATCTCGGTTAAAAATACTATCTACAAAATATTTTCCGAGACCGGGAATCGCAAAGATCTTTTCAATAATGAAAGTTCCCGTTAAAAGCCCAGCCATTAACGGTCCAACAAACGTTAATACTGGAACAATCGCATTTCGAAGGGCATGCCTAATAATAATCTTCTTAATTGGTATACCTTTCGCTCTCGCTAGCTTAATATAATCACTCTGCAAAACTTCAATCATATTAGAGCGAATAAATCTTGTAATAACCGCGATTGGCCCTAATGCTAATGCGAATGACGGTAATACCGTATGTTCAAATGTGCCCCAAGACGCTACTGGTAAAAGTTCAAATTGTATAGCAAATACTTGTATAAATAATGGTGCTAAAATAAAACTTGGAATAGATATGCCGAGAATCGCAAGTAAACTCACACCATAATCAATTACTCTCCCGTGATAGAGAGCGGCAAATGTACCTGCTGCAATTCCGACTAATAGTGAAATAACAAGTGCTTGTAAACCAATAATCGCCGATGGACCAAATCCTGTTGTAATAATTTCTGATACGCCTTGCCCCGTCGATTGAACAGATTCACCAAAATCAAAATGAACTACACCGTCTAAATAAGCAACATATTGATTCCATAGCGGTTCATCAAGGTGATACTTTGCTCTCATGTTCTGCACAACTTCCGCCGGAAAGATCTTTGCATCCGATGAAAATGGATCCCCCGGAATAATGTGCATAATCAAAAATGTTACGGTTGTAATAATCCATAGTGTAAACACCATAACTGATAGTTTTTTAAAAACATACACTCCAATAACCCCCTAAACTCATAAATTTACTTTGTTTTATTAACGTATCTTTCCCATTACTTCTTCTTAAAACACAAAAAGCCTTAATCTTAAAAAATAAGATCAAGGCTTAATAAACGAAGGCCCATCACTTATCTTTCAAGACTTGCTTGCTGGAATTAGCACGGTGTTCCTGTTACAGAACCCGCTGCTGAGGTGTCATAGGGCCAGTCCCTCTACCTCTCTGGATAAGTAAATTGCTATATTATTATTTGGTTCAAATTGTATATTTTGAATTATAATTCTGAAAAAATGAAAAGTCAATCAAATTGGATATATTTAGAAAAATCAGTTTTCTAAGATATTAGTTATTGAAATTACAATCTTTCGCTTATAATAAAAAAAGTGTATTAAAGGAGTTATAAAATGGATCCCTTACTTCTTGCTACTATAGGATTACCATTAACAATCTTAATACTTGTCATCATCGGCTTCTATAATCTCTTTATTAAAAAGAAACGTATCACTTCTTTTTATACTCCATTCGATAATATTACCGGACAAACAATCTCTGAATTTCACGAAGAACAGAAGGTATTAGTATCCGATGATGAAGACGGAGATGGTAAGAAAAAAAATAACCTTGCGCGTACGCAAGGTTATTTTTTCGTTTCTGCTTGAAAACGTTTATAGTATGTTGATGCTGTTGCAAAGTTAATTTCTATATCACGAATCAATGATGAGTCTTCTTCTTTAGCTAACTTCTGTAATTTTTTCATTGCTTGTTCCGATTCATTCAAGAAACCAGCATATACCTCATGCTCTTGCTCTTTCGACTTCGGTACACGAATTTCTTTACGCATATGATCAATATCTTCTAACATGCCTGTTGTTACCGTTTGTACGTCTTCCTTATATTTAGCATTCGTTATTTCCTTACCGCCCTTTTCTTTTGCCACTTCAAACAACTGTAACGCTTTATTAATTTCTTTGTTCATCTTCACATCGTACTTTTCATGTACTTCGCGATATGTTTTCATCTCTTCTGTTTGCTCAGTAGATTGCTCTACCTTTTCTTTCGGTTCTTTCGCTTCTTTATTCCCATTACATCCTGCTAGAAGGAGCATACTTCCCATTACAGCAATACCCAAAACCTTCTTCATCTCTTCTTCTCCTTTTATCTACAGCTACTACTCATTATAGTTTCTTTTATCTCCACTTGTTATTATACCGAGAACATCCTACTTTTTACACTTAAGACGCTACCTTAATATACATGCCTACATTTTTGTCACAGTATCGTCACTTTATGCAAATAACTTTTGCATCACCTTACAAAGCTGTATGAGTTATTTCAAAGAAATGAAAAAAGAGCTGATTCAAATATTTTTGAATCAGCTCTTTTTTATAATTTAAGCTTCTAAATTTTGTCTTTGTTGCAATTCAAACTGCTTTTCACTTCTTCTGGCCATAAATAGATAACATAATACAGCACCAATTTCACAAAAAGCTATCACAACCCCCATCGGTAATGCGGTATTGCTTCCGCCAATACCTACTAATGGTGCAACAAGTGCTCCTGAAATGAACTGTAATAAACCTAATAAAGCCGATGCCGTTCCTGCAGCTTGTTTCTGATTTCTCATCGCTAACGAGAACCCAGTTGTTGAGACAACCCCAACACTTGATACAACAAGGAATAATGAACATAAAACACCAATTAAACCTATTCCTAGTACGATTGTCAGTAATAAAGATAGGCCACCAACAGCTGCGATAATAATACCAGCAACAAATAGTGTCTTCTCATTCACTTTCCCTGCTAAACGACCCGTTACCTGACTAGCAATAATAATACCGATACCGTTAATCGCAAAGAATAAACTAAATTGCTGTGGTGATGCTCCGTATATGTTCTGCAACACAAATGGTGAGCCCGAAATGTAAGCAAACATTGCCGCCGTTACTAGCCCTTGTGACAATGCATATCCCATAAACAGACGATCCTTTAACAGTTTTCCGTACGTCGCCAACGTCCCTGACAATCCACCTGTTTCTCTCTCTTCAGGAGGTAATGTTTCACGTAATACGAAAGTAGCTGATATTAACATGAATACACTAATTGCTCCAAGAACGATGAAGACACCGCGCCATGTTGTGAACTGTAGTAATTGTCCCCCAATAATCGGTGCCAAAATAGGCGCTGCTCCGTTTACTAACATGAGCAGTGAGAAAAACTTTGTCATTTCAGAACCTGAATACATGTCACGTACCATTGCACGTGATATAACAATCCCGGCCGATCCTGAAGCCCCTTGTAAGAAGCGCAATAACACTAAACTCCAAATAGATGGTGCAATAGCACAAAGTAAAGAAGAAGCAACATAAATAATAAGAGCGATAATAAGAGGTTTGCGCCTTCCGTAAATGTCACTAATCGAACCAACAAATAATTGTCCTACTGAAAGCCCAAGCAAACAAGCTGTCAATGTAAGCTGTGCAAGAGATGCGCCTGTTTGTAAATCATCCGTTAATTTTGGTAAAGAAGGCAAATACATATCAATAGATAATGGCCCAATCGCCGTAAGTGTCCCTAATACAAGAATCATCCATAACCTATTTGTCTTTACAGGTTTATATATTTCGTGATTAACTCCATTCACTTCTTCCGTTCACCCTTTCCGATAAATACTAAATCGTAACAATTATAGTTACAACATAAACATACGTCAAGTATAGTGCATTTTCCTGTTTCATACCGTAAAAAAAAAGCGATAGAATTTCTATCGCTTTACTTTTTTAAATTGCTATTTATAAATTTAGATACGGAAGACATTACCTCTCCTGTATCTAAATATGTGATTTGAATTGGATCTCCCACTTCTGTAAACATAGCATATGGGAATTTCTTCACCGGTATCATAAATACTTTTTGTTCATTCTCTAACAGTACATACACAATTGTATTTTCACCTGATTTTTCTTTATATACACGTTGTACAACGCCTTCTTTTTGTGCTTCTTTACCATTTGAAGTCGGTCTAAATGAATCTCCACTTCCACTCAGCGCATTTTTATAATTCTCAAGCGCTTCTTTTTGCGTCGAACCTGTTGCAAATATTTTCGCATTAGAAGCATAGATAACTGTATGAGCACGTACCAATCCCCCGTCATCAATAACAGGTACAATCCAAGAAGGTTTACCGTATACGTTATAAATAACCGGCATCGTTCCATGCCATTTCTCTCTCTTAAAGGAATTATCCACTACTTCCGAAGCAGCTGAACCATCCATAATCCCCTTCACTTCTTTTCCGTTATAGTAATACAACTTACCTGTACGCGCATCGATAAGCGAGTAACCTAACGCAGAATCTACTCCCTCTTTCGGAGAGGTGAAATCAGTAAAGTAATATAACGTTCCATCCTTACCGAAGATTGGTGTAACTCCTTCTTTCGTTCCCCACTCAGTCGGAATCTTCATATCCGTTTGCGAGAATTTCGTATTCCAAAATCCGTGAATATATTTACCGAAGTACGTATTTAATGTAGATGCGGTCTCGTGATTTAATACACCATCAACAAATTTAGGCGCTTTACCTTTATCATATCTTTTCACTTCACCTGTTTGTGCATCTACTACTACAACGCCCTCTACCTCAAATCCAGATCTTCCTGAAATAAATTCACCATATGTCATTGTATAATACGGTTTCCCTTTATCATCAACTTCGAATTTAGGTTTCCCTTTAAAAATCAAATCCGGTTCTGCTTTTCGAACGACACGTTCTAATTTATTACCAAAAAACATGCTCGGCACATATTTCATTTTATAACCAAGATGCAGTTTCGCTTCCGCATCAGGATTCGTACCTGACATCGTTACGTACCCTGGAATTGTCTCAGCTTTACGTGCTTTAAAAAAGCCTGAAACTTCAATCGGTGCTACATATAAAGCCTCACCATTTACCATTTGTGGCGTTAATTCCCCTAGCTCAAAATAAGCTACTTTCGGAATATCCCCAAATACTTTTTTCATTTTATTCTCCGCTGTCTTTGGCGGCACTGTAAATGGTTGATCATTTTCAGTAAACGGCTCTGAAATATCTTTCTCGATCTTCACAACAGAATCATATTTTTTTTGCGTGATTACTAGATCGTGCAAATAACCAAAATAGCCGTAACTTGCGAGTAAAACAAACATTAGAAGTCCCTTTAACGTACCTTCTAATTTCCCTATTTGATTTTGTGAAAATAAAACAAGCCCAATTAAAACTGCTACCGCAACGGCATAATGAGTAAGAATCGAATCTGCTCGATCATCGATTAGCCAAAGATATTCGTAGATTGCAATACCTATCCAAAATAATACAGGAATAACTAAAATGGATGATTTCTTACCCTTTACAACCTTCTCATCCCCCTTCTTATCCACTGCTCGAAGTTTACTACCGCTTCTTGTCCATGGAATCAAAAACAAAGTGAGAATAGCTAAAATTAAAAATTTCATCAAAGGCAATGTCCCCTTTTCTTTTATTTTCCCTTTTAGTATAACAAATAAAGGGTATTCAGGTAAAAATGGGGATGATTATATTTTTTTACTACTTAATACAATCCCACTCACTACATATAAGATAGATGCAATATAAAAAATGGTACCAATCGTAAAGAAATCTACTAAATATCCCGTTGCAATAATTGCTACTGCTCCTCCAATCGATGTCCACACATGATATTTTCCAATCTCATAACCAGCATTTTCTTGCACAACCTTTCGTGCTAACGACGTCTTCTCAGTATTACGCTGCACAGCACCTAAAACTCCCATTACAATTTGAAGAATATAAACATGCCAGACTTCCGTGGCAATCGGGAAACAAAGCATTAATATTGCCATGGACCAAGCATATATAATTAATAATTTTTGATCGCCTACTCGATCAGACATCTTTCCTACTAATGGATATACAAGTGCTGAAGTTAAAGCAAATAAGCCATACGCCCAGCCAAACTGCGAGAAGCTATTCCCAACATTCCGAAGCAATAGAATGTAAAAGGGAAATACCATACTTCCCGCCATCATAATTATGCTTTGTGACGCTACAAATCTTCTATATGTCATTTCGTATACTCCCTATAAAATAAATTCACAAATCTCTCTTTTGGATCCGCTTCTTTTTTCTTCTGAAGAAATTCTTCGATACGAGGATATGCCCTCTTTAACTGCGCCTTCGTTGGATACGAATAGTAAGGTAAATAATAACTACCATTATGTTTTAAAGTAACATCAATCATTTTCTGAATGACATCTTCTGTTTTCTTTATTTCACCCTCTGAGCGTCCCTGGTTAATTAAAAGAACCAGCGCAAACATATCATCTTTCGCATAGGATAAAACTGCATTTTCATTCTTTTCCACATAACGAATTGTAATATTGAGCAAATTAAACTCTTCTTCATTTAATACGTTACGTAAATCATCTATGTATTCCGTGAAGAAATCTATAGGCACAAAGTATTCTTGTAACACTTCTGTTCGATTCGGATTTTCATATTCCATAAAGGCACTATCTGACCTCATAACATTATTTCGCGTCTCATACGTTCCATCTGTACGTTCAAAATAACTTCTTTGTATATCCCAAAATGTATTCTTTCCCCAATCGCTATAACGGGATAATCCGAGTAAAAATTTCGGTGCAGCTATAATAGTTTCCTCTTTTAATTCACTGTACTCTTCCCTCATATTTTGATTTTTCGCCAATGTATAATCTGTCATATACATCTCTTTTAAAAATGAATTGGGGGCAACAGAAATACGGGCTAAGTGCATACGAACATTTTCATCTCTTTTCACTTTGTCTTTAAAATAAGATGTGTATTCTTTATAATCTATCATTCTCGTATGCATTTCATATAATTCATCATCAGTTAACTTTAATGTCACATCTAAAATGACACCAAATAATCCATAACCACCTATGACATATGGAAATAACTCTGCATTTTCTCCTCTACTTACATTACGCACCGTACCATCTGCCATTAACAATCTAAACGACTCTACTGTATCAATCAATGCTTCATGACGAATATCACGCCCATGTACATTCACACTTAATGAACCACCAACAGTAAAAATATTTTGAGATTGCATCACTTGAACCGCAAGACCATATGAATTGATTTTCTTTTGAATGTCATTCCATGTGACGCCGCTTTGCACCCTAATCCGCTTCTTCTCCGGATCAAATTCTAATATTTTATTATACCCCTTCATATCAAGCATCGTGCCGTTCGGATAATACGTCTGTCCTCCTTGGCTATGTTGCATACCTGCAATGGAAATTTTCTCTCCAGAAGTATTTGCATCTTTCACTACCTGTTTTAATGAACGTTCATCCTCAGCATTTTCAACACGTTTAATTTTCGTTGGAAGCAACTTCCCTACATCGCTCATAATAGGATGATCTAGTTGCTCTTTATATGTATTTATAGATGTCGCAAGCAACACTGTATAAGCTACAATGACCACCGCTATCTTTCTTTTTTTCAAATGACACTCTCCTCTTCTACAGTTTTCCCACTTCATATTGTACCTATTTTCCTATAAAGAAAGTATACAAAAAAGAGGGCACCTTATTTTAGGTCCCCTCTCATCAAAACTGTTACTTTGCTGCCGGCAATTGTATTGGATCAAACTTTTCGTACGACGTATATTTTGCGTTCGTAATAATGTGTGCTTTATCCTTGCCGTTACTACTCATAATCATGTCTATCTTTGCTGATTCATATTTAAAATCTTTTGTAATGATATATTCTGCATCCACTTCTTCTATCTTCGCATTTTGTGCTTGTAACATTTTCTTCTGCGTTTCATCCATGCTAGTTAACATACTTTCTGTTTCTTGCCCTTTTAATGTAAATTTCAGTTTATATTTATCTCCGCTTTTCTCCATCTTCATTTTATCTAAAACTACTGCTGGTACTTCTAAATTATCTATAATATCTTGAGTCGCTTTCATTCCACCAGCGTTTAATTGCTCCTCTGGTACGGTTATAACTTCTCCTGTATTAGGGTTTTTCACCTCACCAGCAACTTTACCATCCACAGTATACACTACAACATCTGTACCAGAGATATTCATTTCAGAACGAGAATTCTTTGTCTTTGGCTCTAATTGCATCTTAGCCTTTAATATATCCATCTCTGCTCCCTCAGCTTTTATCCCTACATCATATGTCATCGTTACATGTTCTTCATTTTTAAAAGCTTCGTTCGTTTTCTTGAAAACATCCTTCGCTGCTAATTCCTTTTCTTTTTGCATGGCTTCTTTTTTCGGTTCATCAGTCTTTGTTGTTTTCTCATTGCTACAACCTACCCCTAGACTGATTGCAAGCACTAAGCTTGAAATAAAAATAGTTTTTTTCATAATGTCGCCCCCTTTCCAAAAATAATATCACCTCTTTTCCTACGAAATCTATATAATTTTTAATCTTTATTCGCTATATAGCGACATGTTTAATGAAGGTTTTTAATATGATGTAAATAACAACAACTCATTTCAGGAGGTCATTATGAAGGCGATTATTTGCACACAGTATGGACCACCTAACGTTCTTCAGCTTCAAGATATAGAGAAACCTACACCTAAAAAGAACGAAGTATTAATTAAAATTCACGCAACAAGTGTAACGACTGGAGATTGTAGAATACGCGGCTTTAATAGCCCCCTCTTATTTTGGATTCCTATGCGGATCATATTAGGTTTCAGAAAACCGAGAAAACCTGTACTCGGCGTAGAGTTATCCGGTGAAATCGAAGAAGTAGGAACAGATGTAACTCAATTTAAAAAAGGTGATCCAATTTTTGCATTAACAGAACTAAACCTCGGTGGTTATGCCGAGTACACATGCGTACATGAAAGTGGATTAATAACATTAAAACCTACCAATGTGACGTATGAAGAAGCGGCAGTTATTCCTTTTGGTGGAACTTCAGCATTACATTTCCTGAGAAAGGGCCGTATAAAAAAAGGGCAACAAGTGCTCATATATGGTGCCTCCGGATCAGTAGGAACAGCTGCTGTACAACTTGCTAAATATTTCGGTGCGACCGTTACGGCTGTTTGTAGTAATTCAAATTTTGAACTCGTTCAATCCTTAGGAGCTGATAAAGTAATTGATTATACGAAAAAAGATTTTACTAAGCAGGGCAAATGCTACAATATTATATTTGATGCAGTTGGGAAGTATAAAAAATCCCTTTGTACAAATACATTAACACCCAACGGAAAATATGTATCTGTTAATGGAATGATGGCAAAGGTAAGTAAAGACGATATGATTCTATTAAAGGAACTAGTCGAAAAGGAAAAACTAAAGCCCGTTATTGATAGAACTTACCGATTAGAAGAAATTGCTGAAGCTCATATGTATGTGGAAAAGGGACATAAAAAAGGGAGCGTTTCGATTACCTTAAAATAAAATATATTCAGAAAATAACGTTGACAATTCTTTTTGTAAGATTTAATATTAGTACCATATTAAAAAACTACATACACATACTCTTATCAAGAGTGGCGGAGGGACTGGCCCGATGATGCCCGGCAACCGAGCTTATGACATATAAGCTAAGGTGCTAATTCCTGCAAAACGAGTTTTCGTTTTGGAAGATAAGAGAGGAACCTATTTTGTCTATTCGGCACCTCTCTTATTTTGAGAGGTGCTTTTTATTTTGGAACGTATATGAAGGGGGAACTATAGATGAAAAAAATATTATTGAGCATTGTAAGTGGAGCGGTATTATTGTTAGGTGCATGTGGTGCTAATTCCGATAAAGAGGTAAAAGCATTAGATGAGAAAAAGATTACTGTCGGCGTAACGGGTGGACCGCATGAACAAATTTTTGAAAAGGTGAAAGAAGTGGCAGCGAGAGACGGTCTCGAAATTGATGTAAAAGTATTTAATGATTATGTAGCACCAAACGTATCTTTAGATGAAAAAAGCCTCGATGTAAATAGCTATCAAACGAAATCATATTTAGACGTATTTAAAGCTGAACGTAATATGAAATTAACAGAAGTATTTTCAACAGTGACATTCCCTATGGGCGTATATTCTACAAGCTTAAAGGATGTAAAAGACTTAAAAGAGGGCGATGCGATTGCTGTGCCAAATGATCCAACGAATGAACTTCGAGCTTTAAAACTATTTGAAAAAGCAGGTGTTTTAAAAGTGGATCCAAAGGCTACAGAAAAAGCGACTGCGAAAGATGTAATTGAAAACCCAAAGAAATTAAAGATTGTTGAATTAGAAGCATCTCAATTACCGACACAACTAAGTGAAGTGAAAGCAGCTGCAATTAATACAAACTTTGCATTAGGTGCAAAATTAAGCCCTGCGAAAGATTCTATTTTCCGCGAAGGTAAAGATTCGCCATATGTAAACTGGGTCGTTGTTCGTACTGAAAATAAAGATGATGCTGTTGTAAATAAATTAAAGAAAGCTTATCAATCTAAAGAAGTAAAAGAATTTATCGAGAAAAAATTTGATGGTTCAGTTTTACCATCTTGGTAGGAGCTGACGATAATGATTGAATTAAAAAATGTATCCAAACTATTTACAACAAAAAAAGGGAATGTAGAAGCTCTTAAACCTACTTCCCTTCAAGTAAAAAAGGGTGAAGTATTTGGAATCATTGGATATAGTGGCGCTGGTAAAAGTACATTAATTCGATGTGTAAATTTATTAGAAAAACCAACGACAGGAAATATCATTATAAACGACCAAGACTTAACAACTTTATCAACAAAAGAACTCGCAAAAGCGAGACAAAAAATCGGGATGATTTTTCAAGGATTCAACTTACTTAAAACTGTGACAGTTTATGAAAATATCGCATTACCGTTACGTCTATCTGGTCTTCCAAAAAATGAAATTGAAAAAAGGGTAGAAAAGTATTTACGTATTGTTGATCTTTTTAATCGAAAAGATGCCTATCCGAGTGAACTTTCTGGTGGCCAGAAGCAGCGTGTTGCCATTGCACGTGCACTATCACATGAACCGGAAGTGTTATTAAGCGACGAAGCAACGAGTGCTTTAGACCCAGAAACAACGGATTCTATTCTCGACCTATTACTAAAGATTAATGAAGAAATCGGGATTACAATTTTATTAATTACACATGAAATGCATGTCATCCAGCGTATATGTGACCGAGTTGCTGTTATGGAACATGGAGCAGTAATCGAAAATGGGACTGTAAAAGATATTTTCACCAACCCACAACATGTAACAACGAAAAAATTCGTAAATAGTGCATTTGCAGCTAAAATTCCAGAAGAGGTACAAAAAGAACTACAAAGAACCGGAGAAATCGTAACACTTTCATTTATAGGAACCTCTTCTGGCGAACCAGCGTTAGCTATCGCTACAAAACGTTTTCAAGTGTATCCAAATATTTTATCCGGTAATATTACACAGTTAAAACATGAAGCATATGGGAAACTAGTCATTCATATGCAGGGTGAGAAAAATGAAGTAAACCGTGCTTTATCATTTTTACAAGAGCAAGGGATCATCGTAGAAGGAGGTAGAACAGACTATGGGAAACAAATCCTTTTTGGATGAATGGGGTAAAGTCATATGGGAAGCAACCATTCAAACATTTCAAATGACATCTATTTCACTATTCATCTCTATCCTTATTGCGCTACCACTTGGTGTCACTCTTGTTTTAACGAGACCTGGTGGACAGCACGAAAATAAAATTATTTATCCAATTCTTAATACAATTATTAATATCATTCGCTCTCTTCCATTTATCATTCTATTATTCTTCATTTTACCTTTTACAAAGTTTCTAATGGGAACATCCATTGGTGTGCAAGGTGTTATCGTACCGCTTGTCGTATTCACAGCTCCTTATATTGCACGATTAATGGAGACCGCTTTATTAGAAGTGGATCGTGGTGTTATTGAAGCTTACCAAGCGATGGGCGTTTCAACTATTAAAATCATTTGGCACGTTATGGTGAAAGAAGCTCGTCCCTCCCTTGTACTTGGATTAACAATCGCAACAATTGGCTTAATTGGCGCAACAGCAATGGCTGGACTTGTAGGTGCTGGCGGTCTTGGTGATTTAGCATATCGATTCGGACATTTACGCTACGAACCTGAAGTAATGTATGCAACCGTCTTTATTTTAATTATCCTCGTTCAAGGACTACAGTCTTTAGGAAATGGTGTTGCACGAAGATTGAAGAAAGATTAAAAAATAAGGTATCTCACCAGGGTGAGATACCTTATTTTTATCTTTTAAATCCACCTTCTGAATGAATAACTTGTCCAGTAATCCATTCTGCTTCTTCACTTACTAAAAATGTAATAAGTCTTGCTGCATCCTTTGGCTCACCAATTCTACCAAAAGGAAACATCGGCTTTAATCCTTGCTTTATCTCTTCAGTCATCCATCCTGTACTAGTTGGACCTGGGTTAATTGCATTCACTGTTATACCTAGGTGGGCCACTTCAGCTGACAACGTACTAGTAAGAGCGTCAATAGCTCCCTTCGTTGTTGCATACGCTAGTTCTCCTGCCATAGGTCCTTTAAATTGTCCCGATGTCATATTAACAATTCTACCACCAGATTTCTTATCAAACCCTTGGGCAAATTGACTACTTAACAATGTAGTCGCACGGACATTTACCATGTAGTGCTTATCTAGTTCTTCAGCAGTCAAATTAGAGAAGTCATTATTGGTAGAATACGCTGCATTATTAATTAATATATGAGGGTAGCCTAGTTGTTTAGTAACTTTATTTATAAGCTCTTTCGGTGCATCATTCTGAGTTAAATCTAACTCCATACTCAATACTTTAACACCGCTTTCTAGTAACTCTTCTTTTAATTGTGTTTGTTCACTTTGATCAACGCCCCAAGGCATCTCTTGATCGTACGCTGTCCAATACGTAAAAAATATATCGTATCCTGCTCCAGCTAATTCTTTACAAACTGCTGCGCCTATACCATCTAGACGACTTACACCTGTAACAACTGCTATTTTATTTTTTAATTGATTCATCATATACTCCTCCAATTTTAAAGGACGCATACTTTATATAAGAGATATGAATTTCCCTACACATTATCCTTACAAAAGGGATATACAAGCCAAATATGCAGTCCTTGAATGATTTACAGGTAACTAAATAAACCCTCACTTATGAGAGAAAAATTTATCTATCTAGTTTCTAATCATTACAAGCTCATCCACATATTAAGTCCTTGTCCCCTTTCCATATATCTCTATTTCTATCATACCAATATGATGTAATATTTCAAATGATAAAAAAATAAAAATCAATATTCCATGCCGATCTTCTGCTAATTTTAGTATATTAAAATAATTAAATAATTAAAACAATCAGAAAAACACTGGTAAATAATGTCTTTATTTTTTATAATAAAACGTGGGGCTAATGTGAGAGTCTAGTTTTACACAAATAGGGGGAAGAAACATGTCAAAAAAATTACTTTCTTTATTTTCTACAGTAATCGTAGCAGCGTTTGTAATAACTGGCTGTGGTCAAAGCGATACGACAAATAAAGAACAAAAAGAGAATGTAACAAAAGAAAGCAAAACAGAAAAAACGGATACAACGAAAGAAAATAAACCTGAAGAAAAAAAATCCGAAGATAAAAAGCCTGAAAATACAGCTACTAGCTCAAGCGATTACTCTAAGCTGATTTCCTATATGGAAAAAGAAACAGGTGGTAAAACAAAAGTTCTTTTTGAAAATAAGGAACCACAAATGTATAAAGCTGAGGATGTTTCAGTATCAATGAACAGTTATACATTAGTTGAATTAAATGGATTCCATACAAATTTCGACATTCCGTTTAATCGTCAAACAGAGGGCGGAGTTATTCTTGTGAACTACAGCGTAAAAAATAGTTCAGCTAAAGATATTTACTATATGCCAGCATTGGACATATCATTTACTGGTGCGCAGAAAACATATAGTAACTATAAAGACTTAATTCCAAAAGAAGACCAGCTCCCAACTAAGCTTGCTCCAACGAATGATTACTTAGTAAAAGCAGGAGAAACTATTTCTGGTTATATCGCTTATCCATTCGGAAAAGATGATCTAGCGAAAATTTCAAGTCTCTCAACAGTCTCCGTCACAGTCCCAACTGCACAAGCTAATAAAGGAAAATTTGATGCTCCAATCGGAAGCCCTGGAAACTTTTCATTAAGTTTAAACAAGCAAGGCGCTGAAAAAGTTGCAACAGATAATACTTTCTACCAAGATAAAGCTACAGCTAATAACATGGGCGATAAAAAAATGTTAAAAGAGAAATCAAGTATTAATAACAGCCAAGAATTAGGCGCTGTTAATGTTACATTAGACGGATACCAATTCACTCAATTCACACCAAATTCCGTCGAAGCTCCACGCTTTGCAAATTTTAAAAACGGTCTTGTTCTATTAACAGTGAAATTCAAGCTTGATAACAAAGATGCTCAAGACGTTTCACTATCTCCTATAAGCTCTACATTGAGAGTGAATGATGGTACACAATATACGATTAATGAAGGTATGCTACTAAATTACGACTATAACGCTTCAGTCAAAACAGGAACATCTGGAGAGTTACTGCAAGTGTATATTTTAGATCAAGAGCAGTATGAAAAGATTTGGAAAGACAAAAGCTTTGAGATTGAGTTAGGACCTATGAGAAATAAAGAAGCAAAAGATATTTCACAAGGTAAAAAAGCTAAATTTACATTACCTAAATAAATTACTAAGTATATATTAGAAAAGGCATATAACATATGATTGTTATATGCCTTCTTTATTTTATAAAAACACCATTTTTGTTCACACTTTATCCATTGTGAATCTTTTCACATTGGATATATAATAAACATGTAAATAAAATATTGGAGGGATTTCAATGGTTATCAATTTTTTAAGAACTGATAAACGTGCTGCTTTCATATTATTATTTTTACGTTTTTACATAGGATATGCATGGCTCGCTGCTGGGATAGGTAAAGTTTTTGGACAATCTTTTGATGCAAGTGGTTTTCTAAAGGGAGCTATCGCTCAAGCGTCAGGTGATCACCCTGCCGTACAAAGTTGGTGGGCAGATTTCCTTCAACACTTTGTTCTTCCAAACGCAGACCTATTTAGCTTTTTAGTTCAATGGGGAGAAATTTTAGTAGGTCTAGGTTTAATTTTAGGCGGATTAACAAAAACTGCTGCATTCTTTGGAGTTATAATGAATCTTTCCTTTTTACTAAGTGGAACTGTTAGTGTAAACCCAAATCTACTTATTCTGACTATGTTCATTTTAGTTGCAGGTCATAACGCTGGACGCATTGGATTAGATGGCTATGTTTTCCCTAAACTTTTCCTTAAAAACAACCATGAAACATATAAATTAAGTAAAACTGCGTAGTAACAGTTTACTTTTAAAATATAAGTAAGAAAAAGAGCCTACGTATAGGCTCTTTTCTTACTTACTTCAAATTTAAACTTTTAACGAACCGCGAAATCCTCTAGCAGCATAGTATGAATCTGCTCCATTGTGGTACACAAAAACGTGTCCAAAACGATAATCGCAAAATAGAGCACCACCGAGTTCTCGAATATCTGAAGGCGTTTGTACCCAGCTTGATGATTTCATATCGAAATCCCCAAGCTGTTGCAACTCTCGATATTGTTCTTCTGTTAATAATTCAATGCCCATAGCAGCTGCCACGTCAATAACGTTATTTTCTGGTTTATGTTTTTTTCTTGCCTCTAACGCTTCCAGATCATAACAAAAACTTCTGCGACCTTTAGGACTCTCCTTTGAACAATCATAGAAAGTATACTCATCCTTCTCTTCATCATAACCAACAACATCCGGCTCACCGCCAGTTACTTCCATTTCATGAATTGACCATAATTTTTCATTATTAGTAGCTAGCTTTGCTTCAACTTTAGCCCATTCAAGACCTTCATGGCGGTTCATGTTTTTCTCAAAACGTGCTTGTAATACTTTTAGTAGTTCTTCACGTTGTTCTACAGATAATGCATTTGTATTCTCTGTCATATTAGTCCTCCGAATTACGTTTCCTTATAATCATTTAAATCTTTTCAATAATGGTTTGCATACAGTTTACAACACTCTGATACAATTGCACAACGAAAAATCCCTGTGCGGATATCCATTATATAGTACGAAAACCTTTCATGCTTTCTCCAAGAATATAGTGTGAAAACCACATCAAGTTCTGCCTCATAATAGCTACTCTCATTCCTGGCTGATCCGAGCTATATGCCATTCCTTTAAATATAATTAGTTCTGTATCAACTTCCATATCTCTTAATCCTTCATATAGCTCATATGCATTTGTAATTGGAATTCTTGCATCCATTTCCCCATGTTGAATTAACGTAGGCGTACAGGCTGATTTAATATATGTCATTGGTGATGTTTTCTTATATATCTCTGGATCATTCCATGGAGTATTTCCTAAATACATGCTAATAAAGTAAGGGATATCTGTATTTACATAATGGGTACCCCAGTTCGTAATTCCGCCCCCAACTGAAATAGCTTTAAATCTACTGCTGCATGTAGAACAAAAAGCTGATATATATCCTCCGTTACTCCATCCCATAACTCCTACTCTATCTTTATCTACAATCCCTTTTTCAACTAGTGCATCCACTCCAGATATAATATCATCATAATCAGCAAATCCTTGTTTTCTATAGTTTGCTTTTAAAAATTCATTACCATAACCAGAACTTCCTCTATAGTTTGGTTCTAAAACGATAAAGCCTTTTTCAACAAACTGTTCAATCGGATATTTCTCATTGAAGCAGTCTGAAAATATCGGAAAGGACGCCCAATTCGGACCACCATGGATTACTACTAATAAGGGATATTTTTTATTTGCCTCAAACTCTACTGGGGTTGATAAAACACCTTCTATTTCAAGACCATCACTACTTCTCCATGAGATGATTTCCCTGTTACTTTTAAGCCTGCCTTCGAAAAAGCTATTTTCATTCGTTATTTTTTTATCATCCAAATAGATTTCAAAGGTTTCATTTGTTATAGCCTTAGTATATGTTATATGATTTCCATCCCTTGTTATAGAGGCATCCATTATAAATCCTTCTACTGTTTCGCTTAACATTTCCACAGTGCCATCCTCACATAGCAATCCAATACGGTAATTCGTTTTATCCTGCCACCTAATTAAAATCCCTTTAGCCGTCCACTGTAATGGCATAACCGTACTATCAAAATTTGTTAAAGGTTGAATTACCTCTCCCGTATTCATATCATATATCTCTAATGTACTATCTTGTATATGATTCCTATAGTAATCCTTCTCTCTTATGCTTGCTGCGTAACATATTTTATCGCCCTCGGGAGAAAAGCAGACGCTTGCTCCTAACAACTTATCCATATTCATTTTTTGTAGTTCTCCAGCTTCAACATCTAATATGTAGAGCTCACCATTCATATAATCGTTTAGGCTTGGTGTAGCCATACATACAACCTTTTTCCCATCATTTGAAATATCAAAGTTATGTATATAAAAATCCTTACCATCCGTTAATTGATAAACATTTTTAATCTCGCGTTCCTCTTTATCACTTTGTATCGCTTTTTCTATCTCAATGTAGTATAAACAATTATTCCGATGTTCCTTACCTACATGGTGGAAATCTCCATATCGTTCCTTACGTTTCTTGATTTCCTCACATTCTTTTGACTGTGCAATATAATAAAAACCTTTACCAGTAGGCTCCCATTTGAATGTATTAACTCCTTCCTTCTCATCCGTCATTTGAACCTCACTACCACCGTCTATTGACTTAACAAAGATCTGATTTGTATTAGCCCCGTCACGGCCTGGGCTAAGGTATGCAATAGTCTTAGAATCTGGAGACCATAATGGATGTGTACTATCTATATCCCCATTTGTTAGTGGATAACTCTGCCCTTTATCTTTCTCATATATCCATACATGATTTCTATACGTATTGTCGTCCCAGTTAGCTGTCTTTTTTACAAATGCTACGTTTTTTCCATCATCACTTATGTTTGCACTTAATAAGGCCGGTAATGAAATAATCTCTTCTATACTTAAATATGTTTTTGTTTTTGCTTTCACTTTCATATAATAAGGTCCCCCTTGTAATGTCCATGCATCTATCGTCTCTTCTCTTCATAATAAAGAAAATTGTTCACACATACTTAAATTGATAACTAAAAATTCAGATAAATAAAAATAAATCCGATAAAGTAAAACTTTAATTTTTGGGGTTCTGTCTACTTACCAATTTCAGATGTTCTTTTTCAACACAAAAATACCCCTTTAGATAACATATCTAAAGGGGTACCGATTCATATATTTATTAACCTACCAATCTCCTACTCAACAGTAACAGACTTAGCTAAGTTACGTGGCTTATCAACGTCACACTCGCGGTGAAGTGCTGCATAGTATGAGATAAGTTGGAATGGAATAACTGCTACTAGCGGTGCTAGTGCTTCGTGTACAGCTGGTAATACGAAGCTGTCACCTTCCATTTCTAAGCCTTTCATTGAGATGATACATGGGTTAGCTCCGCGTGCTACTACTTCTTTCACGTTACCACGAATTCCAAGGTTTACGTGCTCTTGTGTAGCAAGTGCGATAACTGGTGTACCATTTTCAATTAAAGCGATTGTACCATGTTTTAATTCTCCTCCAGCAAATCCTTCTGCTTGGATGTAAGAGATTTCTTTTAGCTTTAACGCACCTTCTAATCCTACGTAGAAGTCTACGCTACGTCCGATGAAGAAACAGTTACGAGTTGTTGCTAAAAATTGTTTTGCTAATGCATCCATTTCTTCTTTTTGATCACAAAGTTCTATCATTGCATTTGCTACAAGTCCTAATTCGTGTGTTAAATCGAAATCAAGAACTTCGCCTTTCGCTTTAGCAATGTCCGCAGCTAAAATTGAAAGTACTGCAAGCTGTGCTGTGTAAGCTTTCGTTGATGCAACTGCGATTTCTGGTCCCGCGTATAACGGAAGTGTATAATCAGCTTCACGAGAAAGCGTAGAACCAGGTACGTTTGTAATCGTTAATGCTTTATGACCCATTTCATTCGTTTGTACAAGTACTGCACGGCTATCAGCTGTTTCACCACTTTGTGAAATGTAAATGAAGAATGGTCTCTCTGTTAATAATGGCATGTTATAAGAGAATTCACTTGCTACATGCACTTCAACTGGCATTTTTGCAAACTTCTCGATAAATTGTTTTCCAACAAGACCTGCATGATAACTCGTTCCACATGCAATGATGTAAACACGATCGCTATCTAAAATCGCATTGCGGATGTCTTGATCTAATTCAATCTCGCCATTTTCATCTTGATACTTTTGAATTATATTACGGATTACAAGTGGTTGCTCATCGATTTCTTTAAGCATGAAATGAGGGTATGTTCCTTTTTCAATATCACTTGCGTCTAATTCCGCTGTAAACGGTGCACGTTCAATCGTTTCACCTTGTAAGTTTTTAATTGTAATACTTTCTTTCGTTACGATTACGATTTCTTTATCCATTAACTCAATAAATTGATCTGTAACTTGTAACATCGCCATAGCGTCGCTCGCCACAACATTAAAGTTGTCACCAACACCTACTAATAGCGGGCTTTTGTTTTTAGCAACATAAATCATGTTTGGATTTTCAGCATCAAGTAATCCGATCGCATAAGAGCCATGTAAAAGAGATAGCGTATTACGGAACGCTTCTTCTACACTTAATCCTGTGCTCACTTGTTGTTCCATAAGCTGTACGATAATCTCTGTATCAGTTTCACTTACGAACGTTACATCTTGTAAATATTCTTTTTTCACTAATTCATAGTTTTCAATTACACCGTTATGAACTAGTGTAAAACGTTTTGATGTACTTTGATGCGGATGCGCGTTTACTTTGCTTGGAACACCATGTGTAGCCCAGCGTGTGTGACCGATTCCCACGCTTGCCGCTACGTTCTCATCTACGATTTCGCGAAGTTTTGCAATACGGCCTTTTTCTTTGTATACAACAACACCGTTCTCTGTTTGTACTGCAATACCTGCTGAATCATATCCACGATATTCTAGCTTTTCTAAACCTTTTAATAAAATTTCCTTTGCATCTTGTTCTCCAATAAATCCTACGATTCCACACATGTTTAGTCGCCGTTACAAATGCTTACATTGCTCTGCGAACATGTAACGACATAGTCCGATACCATTTTTATTTATACTAAAAAACGGATTACATATTGCTAGCCCTGTAAGCTTGTAACGGCTTTCACCTTCCTCTCGATTGGGTTTAAGTCCGTATATACTTATACAGCTAGTTTTCATCCGTTCCCTTTCTCTCATCACACTTTCACCTTTGTCCACTAAGTCACCTTAATGATTTAAGTAAAAGCTTGCGGTTGTGATGAACAACCGGGAGTCATCCGCCGAAATCTCGATAAACTCCACCTCGTCAACTACACTACTTGTAGTTCTGGCGCTTTTATAATTTACAATATTTCCTTTGAGAAAAAGAACAAGACCATCTTATAACAAACATGGATAAACCGTCAATGAAATTTTTTTCATCGTCTATAAAACATATGAAAAAGGAGCACTTCTTGTGCTCCTTTTCAATAAATTCATCAAATTATTCAGCGCCAACTTCAGCTTTCACAACTTCTACAATACGATGTACATATGCGTCACACACTTCTTGTGTTGGTGCTTCTGCCATTACACGAATAAGTGGCTCTGTTCCAGATGGACGAACAAGAATACGGCCATCACCGTTCATTTCTTCCTCTACAACACGAATAATTTCTTTAATTTTTTCATTTTCTAATGCTAGTTTTTTATCTGTTACACGAACGTTTACTAGTAATTGTGGGAATTTTGTCATCTCACCTGCAAGCTCAGATAATGGTTTTTTCGTCATTTTCATGATGTTTACCAGTTGAAGTGCACTTAACATTCCATCACCAGTTGTAATGTAATCAAGTAAGATAATATGACCCGATTGTTCTCCACCTAAGTTGTAACCACCACGCTTCATCTCTTCCATTACGTAACGGTCACCAACTGCTGTTTTATCACTTGTGATATTGTTAGCTTCAAGTGCTTTGTAGAAACCTAAGTTACTCATAACAGTTGAAACGACTGTATTATGCTTTAGTTGACCAGTTTCTTTCATGTACTTCGCACAAATAAACATAATTTGATCGCCATCAACGATGTTTCCTTTTTCATCTACAGCGATTAAACGGTCACCATCACCATCAAAGGCAAGACCGATATCAGCGCCTTTGTCTTTTACTAATTTTGCTAATACTTCTGGATGCGTAGAACCTACTCCATCGTTAATGTTCATACCGTTTGGTGAAGTTCCCATTGTTGAAATATCAGCCTCTAAATCCGCAAATAAGTATGGAGCTAAAGAAGACGTAGCACCATGCGCACAATCTAAAGCGATATGTAAACCAGAGAAATCTTCCTCTACAGTTTGTTTAATATATTGTAAATATTTTTGTCCGCCTTCAAAATAATCACTCACTTGTCCAAGATTCGTACCTGTTGGACGTGGTAGTTCATCAACTTCTTTGTCTAATAAAGCTTCAATTTCTGCTTCTTGCTCATCTGTTAATTTAAAACCGTCTGAACCGAAGAATTTGATTCCGTTATCCTGTACTGGATTATGAGATGCAGAAATCATAACACCTGCTTGTGCATCTAACGCTTTTGTTAAATAAGCAACGCCTGGTGTAGAAATAACGCCAAGGCGCATTACTTCTGCTCCAGTTGATAATAGACCCGCTACTAAAGCTCCTTCTAACATATGTCCTGATATACGTGTATCACGGCCAATAATTACTTTTGGACGATCTGTATCTTTTGTTAATACATAACCACCAAAACGTCCAATTTTGAACGCTAATTCAGGTGTTAACTCCTGGTTCGCAACCCCGCGTACTCCATCTGTACCAAAATATTTACCCATTATGATTCGCTCCTTTTTCTGGCTCTTTTTGATTATCTACTGTTGGCTCTTGACTAGTTTCTTTTGTTGGCTCTTGACTAGTTTCTTTTTCTTTATTTTGTTCCTGTTCCGTGTCAGGCTTAGGTTCAGGTTCAGGATTTTTTGGTTTTTCAGTTTGATTATCTTGGTTATTATTTGAATCCGGTTTTTCACCGTTCCCCTGTACTTCTTTATCTGGATTTTCTTTCTTCACAATTGTGACTTTAGCACTTTTTTGCTTTGGCTCTATTGAAATATTACCAGGACCGCTCACTTGAATAGAAACATCCTTCGTCCCCGGAGATACATTTTGCAAATTAATGGCTGCTGTTATTTGAGCAGCTGTTATTTTATCTACTATACTTGTTTCTCCTGAAATATCAACGCTTATCTTCCCATCTTGCGGCGAAAGTAGCTGGGCCGTAACATCTTTAGAAAGTCCATTTTTTTGAATTGATATACCATCAATCGTTCTTGTTTTCGTTTGTTTTGTTTTTTGTACTCCTACCGAAACCTTCACTTGATTCGGTTTTGCACTTGTTACACCCTTTGGCAATAAAACAGAGGTATCGAATGTTGTAGACTCTGTCAATTGACTAAGATCTACTTCGACCCCCTCTATCGATTGTATATTATCCAAGATATCCTTTGGACCTGCTATCGTTACTTCTCTCGGCTCAATGCTAATATTTGTAACGGCCAATCCTTCTGGTAAACTCCCCTTTTTCGTATACGTTACAGGAACAGTTTTTTCAGTATTATTGGCCGTAGCTTGCGTCGCCACATTCAATGTTACACTAATTTTAGATGGACTCGTTCTTACATTTAAACGTTTTCCTTCTTTATTGTATAATGTAACTTCGACTGTTTTTGTAACAGTTTTATTAACACCTTTTAAATCAATATACGCCTTAGCAGATGAAATACTTTCAATTTCTTCTTTCGTCCCAACTACCTCAACAGTATCAGGTTTAATGTTTGATTTTTCGAGAGTAGAACCCGCTGGCATTTGATCCTCATTTGATAATTTTAAGTCTACATGAACGTATTTTCTCGCTTTTTCATGTAGAGTAATTTTAATTGTTGATGGCTGAACTGTTCCTTTCACATCATCTGGAAGCCCGTTCGTTTTCAAAGAAACTTCATAAGTTCCTTTTTCGCTATCTCTCAAATCAACTGGTATATCAAATTGTTTTTTTGCTTTTGCTGTAGCAACTGCTGCTTTTGGGCCCTCTAACTTCACCTTAACGCCCTCTGACGGAATACCACTTACAATATATTTTTCTTCATCATACTTAAGGTTAATGGCATAATTAGTTAAGGTTTCTTTCGCATCATTTGCGAAAGGTATTATCCCCGATGTCGTATTTTTTTCAGTTAAAGTCGCTGACATAAAAAGCATACACGCCAATAGTAATGAGATCCCTTTTAGAAACCAATGATTCTCCATTAACTTATCCATGACGCTTTCTCCTCCAATTCCATAAAGACGAAGAAGTCGTTTTTTCGTTCGCACTAAATTCAGCTAACAACATATCTTTCAGTTGTTCTGTCTTCAAATCACGATGCAACTTACCATTTTTCGTTAAAGAAATTTGGCCAGTTTCTTCCGACACAACTACTGTAATACTATCAGTAACTTCACTAACTCCCATTGCAGCGCGATGCCTAGTTCCTAACTCCTTAGAAATAAACGGACTTTCCGATAACGGAAGATAACACGCTGCTGCTTTAATGGTACTTCCTTGCATAATAACCGCTCCATCGTGAAGAGGTGTATTAGGAATGAAAATATTAATAAGTAATTCCGATGATACGTGTGCATTTAGCGGAATACCCGTTTCCACATAATCACCCATACCGGTCTCTTTTGACAAAGTAATTAATGCACCAATTCTACGTTTCCCCATATATTCCGTTGCTTTCGCTATCGCTGTTGCAACGATTTCAGGTTCATCATCCTCATGAGTTCCAACACGCGAAAATAAACTCCCGCGTCCTAGCTGCTCAAGTGCTCTTCGCAATTCTGGCTGGAAAATAATAATAACGGCTAAAAATCCCCACGTTAATACTTGCTCAGTTAGCCAATAAAGCGTATGCAATTCAAGGAAAATACTGATCATCCGAACGACAATAATAACTGTAATCCCTTTTAAAAGTTGAACAGCTTTCGTCCCTCGAATTATGAGAATTAGCTTATATATAATAAACCATACAACGGCAATATCTAATACCGTACTAAGATATTTCAAAATGGTCGTATCTTCAAAAGGCATGCTAACCCTTCCTCCTACTTACGAGCAATTCTATCCATATATTGAAATATTGTTTTATGCTCTATCTGTATGTATTTCCAACAACTAGTTAATTATACCATACATGAAACAAACGACAATTACAAACAACCCTCCTTTAGTCTAAATTGGTAAGATGTCAAACATTATTATCGTACAGTATAATATAAATCATTATTATACGCTTATTTTCAAATAAAAAAAGCAACTTCTCAGTTGCTTTTCTTACATTTATTTTAGTTTTTCACCGAATAAAGAACCCATTAAAGCAACTGCTGTTGTTGCCGTTCTGTTTCGCTCATCTAAAATTGTGTTTACTTCAACAAACTCAGCAGATGTAACAATATCAGCTTCCGCTAACATTTCCATTGCTAAATGGCTTTCACGATAAGATAGGCCACCAATTACAGGCGTGCCAACTCCTGGTGCATCATGAGGATCAAGACCATCTAAATCTAATGATAAATGTACACCATCAGTATGAGATAAATAAGCGATTGTTTCTTCCATAACAGCCGTCATACCCATACGATCAATCTCGTGCATCGAGAATACTTTAATACCTTCATTGCGAATAAAGTCTTTTTCTCCTTCATCTAATGCACGTGCACCGATAATTACAACATTCTCTTTTTTCACCTTTGGATATGCCCCGTATAAATCTACAAGCGTTTGATGTCCATACCCTAGACTTGCTGCAAGTGACATGCCATGAATATTTCCAGATGGTGAAGTTTCTTCTGTATTTAAGTCACCATGTGCATCGTACCAAATAACACCTAAATTTTTATAATGTTTCGCAACACCAGCTAATGTACCAATTGCGATACTATGGTCACCACCTAATACAAGTGGAAAACGTCCCTCTTCTATAATATGATCCACCTTACTTGCTAATTCGTTACATACAGTTGCAACCTGTGTAAGGTTTCTTAAGTTTGTATTTACATCTACTTCTTTTTCTCTCTCTATACGTATATCTCCTATATCTTTAACGTCATATCCAATTTCTTCAATTCTTTCAATTACGCCTGCATAACGGATTGCACTCGGCCCCATATCTACCCCACGACGCATCTGTCCTAAATCCATTGGAACTCCAATAACTGAGATTTCTTTTTTCATAGATAGTATCCCCCTTTTATGCCTTCACTAAATATTTTAAATCTTTTATATAGTCTGACTCAACTCGACATTTTTCTGTATGGATATACAAATTATTCACTTGTATTCGCCTTAAAAACCCAATTTCAAGACTATTCTATGTATAAAGTTAACTTAATGAAACAACTACCATCATTATTATTAAATAATAATAAAAAACACTCCTACATTTAGAAGTGTTTTTCTGATGCTATTTTCCATACTGCGGCAATATTCTTTGCTGTCATTTCGATATTCTCTTCCGCTACTTTATATGCCTCTTCTAATGTCATAGGACTCGCTGTAATACTAAATACTGCATCGATTCCTTTTTCATGAACAGCTGGATAATTCGGAGATACAGATCCTCCAATAGCAATGACAGGAATACGAAAATGCTTTGCACGCTCCGCAACACCTACAGGGGCCTTTCCATATGCTGTTTGTTCATCTATTCTCCCTTCGCCAGTTATAATTAAATCTGCACCTTCTATATGCTTATCAAAATTTGTATAGTCTAATACAATTTCAATTCCTCTCCGCAAGTTTCCCTTTAACACTGCAATAACAGCTGCTCCCATTCCTCCTGCGGCTCCTGCGCCAGGTATTTTAGATACGTCGCAAGATAAGTATTGTTTAAGGATATTCGCATAATGCTTTAAATTCTCATCCAGCTCTTTCATCATCTCTGCATTCGCACCCTTTTGCCTCCCAAATACGAAAGATGCTCCCCTTATTCCAACTAACGGATTATCTACATCACATGCTGCTTCTATCTTTATATGCAGTAAGCGTGAATCCATGCATGAAAAATCAATAGCGACAATCGAATGTAATGTTCCTCCAGATGGCTCTATTACTTCCCCTTTTCCATTTATAAACCTGACCCCTAAAGCTGACAGCATACCTGCTCCACCATCATTTGTAGCACTTCCGCCAAGTCCTAAAATAATGTGCTCAGCTCCTTCGTCTAGCGCATGTAGTATAAGCTCTCCGGTTCCTTTAGTCGTTGTAATAAGTGGGTTTCGCTTTTTAACCGGAACATGTTGTAATCCTGATGCTGCTGCCATTTCAATAAACGCTGTCTTTTTATCTTTAGACATACCGTAAAAGGATTGTATACGTTCTCTAAGCGGCCCTGTCACATGAAGAGGTATCATTCTTCCATCAGTAGCATCCACAAGTGAATCAACCGTTCCTTCACCTCCATCTCCAATTGGTATTTTTACGTACTCTGCTTTAGGAAAAATTGCTTCAAATCCTCTTTCAATAGCTTCACATACTTTTATAGCTTTTAAGCTTTCTTTATATGAATCAGATGCAATAACAACTTTCACAATTATCCCCATCCTTTATTTTCGCGTTTTCTCCATTTTAAATGACAAATATGAAAGTTGTCTTTTTAAACACACAAAAAAAGCTTACATCATATGATGTAAGCTTTTCTATTAGATGGAGCCTAGCGGGATCGAACCGCTGACCTCCTGCGTGCAAGGCAGGCGCTCTCCCAGCTGAGCTAAGGCCCCTTAGTAATGAAGCGGAAGACGGGATTCGAACCCGCGACCCCAACCTTGGCAAGGTTGTATTCTACCACTGAACTACTTCCGCGAAAATGGTGAGCCATGAAGGATTCGAACCTTCGACCCTCTGATTAAAAGTCAGATGCTCTACCAACTGAGCTAATGGCTCGTAAATGGCTGGGCTAGCTGGATTCGAACCAGCGCATGACGGAGTCAAAGTCCGTTGCCTTACCGCTTGGCTATAGCCCATTAATATTTACTAGTATGGTTATCTTTTCAAAAAAATAAACCCTCTCAGGTTATTTTAAAGAAAATGGTGGAGGGGGGCAGATTCGAACTGCCGAACCCGAAGGAGCGGATTTACAGTCCGCCGCGTTTAGCCACTTCGCTACCCCTCCGACATTTAAGATATATATGGTGGAGGATGACGGGATCGAACCGCCGACCCCCTGCTTGTAAGGCAGGTGCTCTCCCAGCTGAGCTAATCCTCCAAAAGTGGTGACCCGTACGGGATTCGAACCCGTGTTACCGCCGTGAAAGGGCGGTGTCTTAACCACTTGACCAACGGGCCAAAAATTTAAAAACTTTTTCCAAGCTTCCAACCGGGCTTGAACCGGTGACCTCTTCCTTACCATGGAAGTACTCTACCAGCTGAGCTATGGAAGCATAATGGCTCCGCAGGTAGGAATCGAACCTACGACCGATCGGTTAACAGCCGATAGCTCTACCGCTGAGCTACTGCGGAATAATACAAGCCTGGCAACGTCCTACTCTCACAGGGACAAGGTCCCAACTACCATCGGCGCTAGAGAGCTTAACTTCCGTGTTCGGTATGGGAACGGGTGTGACCTCTCTGCCATCATTACCAGACTTTTATCATTATACACATTCTTTTCAGAATGTCAAAAGGAATTTTAATATATATTCCTTCAAAACTAGATAACAT
>NZ_QOZW01000040.1:0-984 GCF_008368885.1 Bacillus sp. BPN334
TTAAAAGTTAAATAAGTTACAATAATTCTTGTCTTAAATGAATACAGTCTGGTAATGATGGCAGAGAGGCCACACCCGTTCCCATACCGAACACGGAAGTTAAGCTCTCTAGCGCCGATGGTAGTTGGGACCTTGTCCCTGTGAGAGTAGGACGTTGCCAGGCAATTCGGAGGATTAGCTCAGCTGGGAGAGCACCTGCCTTACAAGCAGGGGGTCGGCGGTTCGATCCCGTCATCCTCCACCATTTAGCCGACTTAGCTCAATTGGTAGAGCAACTGACTTGTAATCAGTAGGTTGGGGGTTCAAGTCCTCTAGTCGGCACCAGTTTTTATTGCAAGAGCCATTAGCTCAGTTGGTAGAGCATCTGACTTTTAATCAGAGGGTCGAAGGTTCGAATCCTTCATGGCTCACCATTTTAATGAAATATGCGGGTGTGGCGGAATTGGCAGACGCACTAGACTTAGGATCTAGCGCCTTTGGCGTGGGGGTTCGACTCCCTTCACCCGCACTTTTAATGAAATATCTCAAACATGTCTTGCGGAAGTAGTTCAGTGGTAGAATACAACCTTGCCAAGGTTGGGGTCGCGGGTTCGAATCCCGTCTTCCGCTCCAATTTCCAATATGACATGCCGGGGTGGCGGAACAGGCAGACGCACAGGACTTAAAATCCTGCGGTGGGTGACCACCGTGCGGGTTCGACCCCCGCCCTCGGCACCATATGCGCCCGTAGCTCAATTGGATAGAGCGTTTGACTACGGATCAAGAGGTTAGGGGTTCGACTCCTCTCGGGCGCGTTTTCTTTCGGGAAGTGGCTCAGCTTGGTAGAGCACCTGGTTTGGGACCAGGGGGTCGCAGGTTCAAATCCTGTCTTCCCGATAATTGTTTGGGGCCTTAGCTCAGCTGGGAGAGCGCCTGCCTTGCACGCAGGAGGTCAGCGGTTCGATCCCGCTAGGCTCCACCAAAAAGTTCTTTGAAAACTGAACG
>NZ_QOZW01000041.1:0-2534 GCF_008368885.1 Bacillus sp. BPN334
GGTTAACCTACATCCACCCAAGTGTTCGTTAAATTCCGATTTAATGAACTCTTCAGGGTTTTTCATAGAATTTAAATATAATATAGGAGTTTAGGCTATATTAACACATCATTATTTCCAAAAAATTGTTATTTAACCAAAGAGTCGCGTGGAGGTTTAAAGGATTCTTAAATTAACTAAAGACGCAAAGAGTTAACTCTTTGCGTCTTTAGTTAATTTAAGAATTAATTTGTTCTGTACATTTCAAATAGACTTTTGATGAAAAATCACACACATATCGAATTTGTTTTTTCGATTGTTTTCTTGGAACAAAAACTAATCTCTTTTCATCCATTGAGTATTCATATTTTAAATCTTTAACTTTTTTAAAATCATCCTCGTTAATCGGTTGAATATCGTAGCTAATCTGTTGGGTTGTTGCAACTTTTATCTTGTTCAGCATAAAAAAATACAAACAGCTAAGCAACAATGCCAAAGGAATCCCATTCCACAGGTAGCTAAAGTATTCTCCTTTATTAAGGTATTCTGATGAACTGGAGAAGAAAAATATAATACTAGTAATTACATTGAAAACTAAAATTTTAAAATGTAAACTTTTGTTTCTTATATTTTGTAATTTTTTTGCTCGTATTGAGGTAATAGTGAAATATATAAAAAGGATAAACCAAACAAAAGCATTCCATATAAAGAAACTGTGTTTATAATATTTACCTATGGCCTGATAAAGGATTATCGCATAAAGTAAATATACTATTGCACCACAAATTATTCCAATAACGTAAAACCATAAATTTAGTCTAGCTTGAGTGAATGGATCTTTAAGTTGTTTATCAAGGGGTTTAGTCGTCACAATACTTATAAATTGATTACTTCCATAAACTAAAGCTCCTACAAATGCAATTATAATAGCTGAACATTTTCCTAGTGTATCAATAGATAAACCACTAAACATTTCACATTTTCAATCCCTTCTTTATTTTAATAAATGATATGAGAATAGATAAGAGAGTTAGATTAACCGTATCAACATCACTATATTAGCATATAAATGTTAATATATACAATTGAATAGGTATAACAGGTAGTTTAGTTATCATTGAAACTATCGTTGGTGTTGAAATGGCTGCAGGGATTGCCATAGCAAACGCATATAAAGACTAGAAAGCACATACAAAGAAAATTAGAATAGCACTATATACTTTATATTAAATAGACTAAAACTTATATTTGTTAGATAAATAAATTATCTCATTAATCACTTTCTTCTAATTGCCGTTTTTCTAAACGCTCAATTGCTTCACGTCGTTTAGAATCATCAATATTCGTATAAAGAGATGTAGTTTCCATCGAATTATGCCCCATTTGATTTGCTAAGAGAACAAGATCTTTATTTTCATTATAATGGTTAGTTGCATAGGTATGACGCAACTTATGAGGGCTCTTTTTTTCGTCAAACGCCCTAGTATATTTCTCTGTAAGCTTTTGTATTGCATTAACAGAAATTTGCGCGTATGAGCCTTTATAATTCGTTACAAATAGAATATTCTCATCATCAGGACACTTATAACGATTAGCACGTACTTTAAGGTACTCTTGAACATCGTCTAGAGCCGTTTGTGTAGCCAAAATAGATGATTTTTTATCTCCTTTACGTATAACCTTGATGTAACGAGTACGAAAATTAATACTCGAAATAGTTAAACTAGCTGCTTCGGATACCCGAAGACCTGTACCTAAGATTAAACTTAAAATAGCAATATCACGCTCTCTATCACGTTTGAAGAATCTTAACTTACCAGGAGCATCTTCTTGTAGTATTTGCTCATATTCATTGGATAAAAAACGCATAAATTTAATGTCATCATTATTGTGGAAAATAACTTCAGAAATTTCTTTTGCTCTTGCTGCAGCGTCAATTTTTTCCTTATGAATTTCCATTTTGGCCATAACATTTCTATAAAAGTAACATTCTCCATTATCATCTTCAGTGTTACTTGTCAGGTAGTTAAATAATGACTTTAGAGCTGAAAATGTTCGTGTAACTGCCTTTGTTTTATTACCTTGTCTCTCTAAATAACTTTTAAACCTTTTTACTTGTTTAAGAGGAAGGTGTTCCAACGTTTCAATTGGTACTTCATGTATTTTTGTTACAGCTTCTCCATCTAGGACAGCAAGACGAGAGGAGATCAACCATTGTATAAACATTTCATATTCAATTAAGTATCCATACAAAGTAGCAGGGGAGAGGTTCGTTTTCTCTTCAATATATTCAATAATATACCAAGGCATTTTTTCTTTATGGCGTTCTACACGTGCTTGATACACTTGTTTTTCTCGATTGCTCAATTTTTTCACCTCAAACTTCAAAACAGTACATTGGATTTTATAATCAATGTACTGTTTTTGTATAAATTTGTCTAATTTTACATTAAATACAATTTTAATTTACTATCTAAAATACAAAATTGCATTTATAGGAAAGGGGACTAGAAATAACATTTTATGAAAGGATTAGTTTTTTAAACCATTTCTCT
>NZ_QOZW01000042.1:0-682 GCF_008368885.1 Bacillus sp. BPN334
TACAGCTTATATTAGCTGATAATGTGAAAACGCGCGAACAAAATAAAACCGGTGATTATTATTATGTTATTAATAGTAGTACAGAAGAAATTGATAGCCAAGTGAAGTTGTTTAAGATGGCGTATCAAAACACGGATGCTGAATAATGAGAACAAAGTAAAAAAACCTCTTAAAAAAGAGGTTTTTTTACTTTGTTCTCTACTTATTATATGTTCTCTAAATAAATGGATGCGTAGAGAGAATAGTTTTTATTGTAAGCATGTTAATAGATCATGGATCGGTCAAGAGAGGGAATAACATTGGTAGAATTGTGGCAGTACATTAATAATAGTATGGTTGTTGACAAGGTCCACCATAACAAGGATAAGGTGTTGGCGGTGGGAAAGGTGGTGGATATGGTGGATAATACGGTCTAGGACCGAAAGCCAATGCACCGCCTAGCAGTCCGCCAGCAATGCCAGCTAGAAATGGGACGCCAAAAAACGGAAAGAAGCGTGAGTCGCCTACTGGACCAATAGGTGCTGAACGGACTGGGATTGGTTGATAATATGGGTACATGAACAAACCTCCTTTATTGGACTCACTTTTATCATATGGTAAATGAAACGTGGATGAGCGCGTACAAGAAAGGATATGTAAGAAAATAGGCGAATTATTACGAATGTTGGAGCGTGAAAATCGT
>NZ_QOZW01000043.1:0-1571 GCF_008368885.1 Bacillus sp. BPN334
TTCAGTTTTCAAAGAACTACTCGGTCGCTCATTTGCGACTCCCTTATGTTAACATCTTCGTTAGTTAATGTCAACTAAGTTTTTCATTTCGTTTGCCGCGTTCTGCGTTATTGCATCGGCGACTTGTTCTATATTACACCTCTATACTCTAATCGTCAATACCTTTTATTCAATTAATAATAAAAATAATTCCAAAGGTATTTTCCATATGAGTTTCAGTTATTTCATTTCTCTCATTCAATGAAAGTAATGAAAAGGACATCCTATTACATACAAGGCGTCCTTTTCATTAAACACTATATACATACTCTTATAAACTTTAACATTCTTCATTCTCTTTAACATTTCGATCGTCTGATATAAATAAATCAATTAATTTACGTTTATCCGCCCATATCACTCCGAATAAAACTAAGCTACCACCCATTACTATTCTCCACGTCAAAGATTCATTTAATAGAACAATTGAAGCAACAATACTTATTAACGGTAACGCATTTAAATATAATCCACTTACTGATGCCGAGACTGTCTCTAATGCTCTATTCCAAAACCAATACGCTAAAATTGTTGCTCCAATAACAAGATATATTACACTTAGTCCAGCCTTCCACGTTTCAATCTTTGGAAGACCGTAATAAAAAGTTTCTGCCATTGCAAATGGTAATAGAATAACAGCTCCAATAATTAAAGTTAATGTTGTAAAAACCTTGTTTGATAGATATTGTTCTTGTTTTGGTCGTTTCAGCAATACTGTATAGAAAGCAAATAAGAACGTACTTAATAAAATAAGGATATCTCCTATTAAAGATACTTCTTGATCGACATTACTAGATGGAATTGTAATAAGAAGTACTCCGATAGCCCCCAATACAATACCGATCCAATAATTAAGCTGAATTTTTTCTTTCAAAAAGAACGCTGAAAAAAGAATTGTAACTAAAGGTAAAGCAGCATCAATAATACTAACATGCAATCCACTCGTTAAAGAAATACCGTAGGATGTGAACATAAAGTACCCAGCTACACCAGTAAAAGATAGTAAACTCATTCTTTTCCACGGGACTTGTTTATGTACAACTGATCTTTTTAATTGTTTAAATGAGAATAGTAAACAAATTCCACCAGCTAAGAAAAGGCGAATAAATAACAAAGTAAATGGCTGAATAGATTCTAATGCCCACTTTGTTGGCGCGATGGCTGTCCCCCATAATATAACAGCCGCTAATAACATGCATATTTCTTTCATAATCCCCCACACCCATCAAAAAATATATGTTAACTATCTTAATTATAGATTTTTTCTTATGTAAAATCCTTTAAAAATGAAAAACCGTTATATGAAAAACAACTAAATAGCTATTTTCCACATAACGGTTTCATATAAAAAGTAAAATATTTTAGTCATTCCACGACTCAATTAATACAAAAAGGTAATTATTACCTTAAACTAATATTTAAATGTATTACTTTATCACCTTTTACGACATTATCGCTCAAATTTTAGTTTAGACAGTCCCTATTTCATCTTTTTTCCTCTTTAAGATTACTAAATTTATGGATTATGACAT
>NZ_QOZW01000044.1:0-522 GCF_008368885.1 Bacillus sp. BPN334
TAACAGGGAACTTCCAGCTATTAAAAGGGCCAAACTTGCACATGTAATTTGACTACGTATTTTCATAAGGCATTCCTCTCCTCTATTCATATTGTATAAGTGTTTGCCTACTGTTCCTTACTTCCTGACAAGACTTAGGAAAAGGCCCTCACGCATATAGATTAAAGCCCCAGTACAAAGGTATCTATCAATACCAACAATTCGAGCCATTTAAATCTCCATCCCCTCCTATAACAAAATTATTCAAAGGTATGAAAGCATATTATGTACCCTTAGTTATTGTTAGGATTAACACAACATGAGACATAACCCCAACCCATATTTTACTTTATTTATCCATAATATATATTGAGAAAGAATGTAATTTCGAATCCTTTCCGTAACCCAACTATTGATCGTTTTTTTCGCCTATTATAATTAGTTATTTAGAATTTCATAATAAAAAACTGTAAAAAAAATAACGAGTCCCTTAACGTACAGGAAGCGGTTGAAAAATATGTCTATACGCACAATTTTCTTTTT
>NZ_QOZW01000045.1:0-667 GCF_008368885.1 Bacillus sp. BPN334
CTCCCCCTTGAATCGCTTTATAATTCCATCGATTATATTACCGAATTTTCTGTATATTGTAAAGATGAAATTAGTATTATCTGACAATCATACCCTATAACTGAATTTGTTCATATATGGTAAAATGTATCTATCGCTGATATGTCCAAACATGTAATTTTCATAGCAGCAAAATTACAACTAGACTTATACAACATGATTCAAAACAAAATGAAGGAGTGTATTAAGTGAAAGGACATATTCGAAAAAGAGGAAATAATTACTGTATCATTATTGATATCGATCCTGATCCAGAGGCAGGAAAAAGAAGACAGAAGTGGTTTTCTGGTTATAAGACAAAAAAAGAAGCCGAAAAAGATGTGGCGAAAAAGATTACGGAGTTAAATGAAGGGATTTTTGTGGAGCCGTCTAAGCTTACTTTAAAAGACTATCTGGTTCAGTGGTTAGAAATTAAAAGGATGAGTTTAGAAAGAAATAGCTACGTTTCTTATTATAACAATGTAACCCATCATGTTATACCGAGTATAGGAATGATTGCACTTCATAAATTAAATGTTATGGACATTCAAAAATGCTATAAATCAGCATTAGATACTGGTATTTCAAATAATTCCTTAATCCAATTGCATCGAGTACTAAAAACAGCTTTGAATCTAGCAGTAAAACA
>NZ_QOZW01000046.1:0-758 GCF_008368885.1 Bacillus sp. BPN334
AAGAGGAATTTAAAGAGGCAGAATCCGAACAAGGTATTTCTCCTATGCAAGAAAATCCTGTTAGTCGATTAGGATCAACCTACCAGAAAACAAAAGAAGTTGTTATGTCGCCAGGAGATATCATGGCACAAGGTGCATTCATTTGTGCTGCTCGTATTGTACAAGACAATCATGTCCAACCCGTACAACAAATTACGAGTAACTTTGTACCAAAAGAAGAATTTGCTCAAGCTACTACACAGGTAGATGAAGAGATAGGACGATATTGGGAAAATGAACGTCTTCGTCTTATTAATGAATCTGTTGCAAAAGCAAATCCTATGAAGCATGTAGACGCAGAGAACATGAAGAAAATACAACCTTTGTCATCTATGCAAGAGATTGTGATGGAACAAGATAACTCTATAGAAACAAATGGAGAGCAACAACACATTGTATCATTGGAGGATTATAAGGAAAATAAGTCTCAAAATGAAACCCTACCTAATGAACCTGCAGCCATGGATCAGCAGGGAGATGTTAATGATGAAGCTGAAAATAAGTTGTATGAAGATATTAAAGAATTTATTATTGAATCACAACAAATCTCGCCATCTCTTCTGCAAAGAAAATTCAAAATTGGCTATATGAAGGCTATGCAATGTATTGAGAAGCTAGAACAAAATCAAGTTGTAAGTTCTTACACAGGGGATGGACCTCGTAAAGTATTAATTTCAAATAATGGTAGTTTGCTAGAAGAAACAAGTGTTAATACTACT
>NZ_QOZW01000047.1:0-684 GCF_008368885.1 Bacillus sp. BPN334
ATAATGTTAAGGCTCGCCAGATTGTAGGAATTCTAGGTTTGTAGCTTCATAATTCTTAAAAAGAGCACTTTTCAAAAGTGCCCTTTTTAAGAGGGACATTAGGAATTGAAAGAGGCATCAATGATAATTTAGAAGGAGTGTGCTTAAATCAATCTGTTCTTAAAATAAAAGATAATTATTTACATTATTTAATAATTACTTGATATATTATTAATCTGGTTACCTTACAAAAATGTAAGGTTGTTTCAATTGACACTCGTATATATAAGTAACTATACTAGTTACACAATGTTGGTGAATAAATGTAATAGTCTCAATCTATAAGTGTATGTCGAAGGATTCTTTTCGGAATGATAATTCTATACTAGATTCTTTATCTTATAATATGGTGATGATGCCAACTTAATCTATACTTTATTCGAATTCATATTATTTAAAGATTAACTATAATACACATAATTTACCAACTTGTAATAATTTTTTAGAGGTGCTAAATTTTGAAGAACAAATTAATTGCTACAGGAATTCTTGCTGGAAGTTTACTATCTTATTCTACTAGTATTTTTGCAGATACTCACAAATTCCCAGATGTTCCTGCATGGGCTGACAAATCCGTTAATTATTTAGTTGATAAACAAGTATTGAGTGGTTATCCAGATGGAACTTTTGGTTCAAGTGATACAC
>NZ_QOZW01000048.1:0-640 GCF_008368885.1 Bacillus sp. BPN334
ATAACCACCTTGAATCGCTTTCCATACAAACGGGCCGACTACTAATACGATAATTACCGCTAACGCGATTAACATACCGTTTTCTGATGATAATTGTGAGTCTTCATTTTTTAACCAATTCTTCATTTTTGTTAACATGTGTATTGCTCCTCTGCTTATTCAATTTGGAATATTAACTTCTTATATACTTGCAAATCCTTGCATTAAGGATTGAATAACAATAACCATTGGATAAATTACAATACATCCAATTACAGCAACGTTAAATTTATTCATTTCCATTGGCTTATTTTGAATGAGACGGTTATAGTTCTCATGTTTTAGCTCACGCATCATTTTAATCTGTGCGTCCATAATACGAAGACTTTGTACCTTGTCCGTTTTTTGTGCTTGTTGTAACGCAATCGTAAAAGTATTAACTTCTGGACTATTTAAGGCTGCTGCAAAGTTACGAAATGGTTGATCCGAACCCGCATACATTTCTAATTCTGCTGTAAGTGTAGACACATATGGTCGAAGATGTCTCCCTGCATATATCTGCGCCTTTTTTACTGCTTCTAACGTTGTATGTGTTTTTAACAGCTGCAGCATCGGAATTAAATACTCTGGTAATTCAAATTCCCTTGCTTCTATCGCCTGC
>NZ_QOZW01000049.1:0-571 GCF_008368885.1 Bacillus sp. BPN334
TTGTGGTTGATATATTTGAAAAATCGCTGATAAAATGCGAGTTACAATCGATATATTCAGAAAACCGCCGATATAATTTCAGTTACGGAGGAATTTGCAATTAAAACAAAAGGATTATTTCCAAAATCGCAAAACATTCTGTCGAATATTGATAGATTATCATAGCGTAATAATGAAGGAATTCTAATGAGAGATATGGAAACTTAATAATTACATCTCCATATGACGTATCTACCATTTCCTCTTTCATATAAGCGATGATACAGTAGAGGTAGTACTTAGAGTAAAGGGGTAAAGTGTAGAATGGATTTTCAGACAATCAAAGAGTATTTTTCACCAGAAAATATGGATCATATTGTTGAAAGCTATAAAGCGTTCGGACCACTTCTTGGTATTGGTTTACCGATGATAGAAGCGTTGATTCCGGCATTGCCGCTCATCGTATTTGTACTGGCGAATGCTGTTGCATTTGGATTTTGGCTCGGTTTTCTTTATTCTTGGCTTGGATCAGTAATGGGCGCCTTACTTGTCTATTTCATTATCCGCCTTTTTGGCCGAAGTCGTTTCTTTT
>NZ_QOZW01000005.1:0-499488 GCF_008368885.1 Bacillus sp. BPN334
TGACATAAATTGTCCCCTTCCCTAGACCATCTTATGTGATGGTCTACTTTGTTTTCTAACTAGATTCCCCAACTTTTTTGCTTACTTTAGCAAAAGCAATCTATATTTAAATACAAATTTTTATACAAAATATTCAGAAAATAATGTCAAAACAAGTAGTTTTTCGGTACAATTAATGTAGAAAGCAATTTCACAAAAATAAGGGGGGTTTTATTGAAACAAACAAAAGCAATCTTAATTGCATTATTTCTCGGTTTAGTTGTTGGACTCACTTTAAATTTAGCTGCACCATCCATTTTTGAACCATTAAACCAATATGTGTTCAATCCACTTGGTCAATTGTTTATTCGCCTCATTAAAATGCTAGTTGTTCCTGTTGTATTCATTTCTATCGTGCTCGGAGCTGCTGGGCTTGGAGACCCGAAACAACTTGGAAGAATCGGCTTAAAATCAATTTCATTCTTTCTTGTAACTACAGCCGTTGCTATCTCTATTGCAGTTACATTTGCACTGATTATTCAACCAGGATCTGGCGGTAACTTTAAAACAGAAGGGCTTAAATATGAAGGGGCAAAAACCGAAACATCTTTCGTGGATACATTGCTAAATATCGTACCAGATAACCCAGCAAAAGCGATGGCTGATGGAAACATGTTACAAATTATTGCCTTTGCCGTATTAATCGGACTCGGTATAGCTATTTTAGGAAAACGGGTTCAAGGTATCCATTCATTACTTGAACAGGGCAACGAATTAATGATGTATCTTGTTAATCTCGTTATGAAATTAGCGCCAATCGGAACATTTGGATTGCTCGCTTCATCCGTTGGTAAAATGGGTCTTGCAGGCGTCGCTGCGATGTTCAAGTATATGATTGTCGTTATGCTAGTACTTATTATTCACGGCGTCTTCGTCTATGGCGGATTATTAAAGGTATTAGCAAAAGAAAGTATTGTCCGTTTCTTTAAACATTTCGGACCGGTAATGGCAATTGGATTTAGTACATCTAGCTCTAATGCATCTCTTCCGTTTGCGATGAAAACAGCACAAGAAAAACTTGGCGTTCCAAAAGCGATAAGTTCTTTTGTACAACCACTAGGTGCAACGATTAATATGGATGGTACTGCCATTATGCAAGGTGTAGCAACTGTGTTTATCGCTCAAGTATACGGAGTTGATCTTACTATGTCCCAATTAGCTGTCGTCGTATTAACTGCTGTACTAGCTAGTATCGGTACTGCCGGTGTACCAGGTGTTGGACTTGTAATGCTTACGATGGTTTTAAATCAAGTAAATCTACCAGTAGAAGGTATTGCCTTAATTATCGGTATTGACCGCATTCTAGATATGTCAAGAACAGCTGTAAATATTTCTGGTGATGCAATTTGTGCAATGATCGTCGCAAAATCAGAAGAAAAATATAATACAGATCAATCTGCAGCATCTTAAATCAAAAAAGGAGTGAAATGATTCACTCCTTTTTTGATTTACTTCCTTTTTTCGAACGATATTCTTTTCCTTTGTTATCATTACCAGTATCAAATTCCGCACTAAACTCTTGCTGAAATTGTCCTGATTTTGGTGAGCCTTGATTTCCGCTCCCTTTACTACCATTTCGATTTGTCATATTTTTGCCCCCTTCCTTTACTAGTAGTATGTTACATATTTTCTTTTTTATAATCTTTTACATACGAAAGAAGACCTTCCTCATATAAGGAAAGCCTTCTTCTTCAATACGTAAGCGTTTTCTTACTTGTAATGACTTAAATAAGTTTTTTAGAAATAGATATCATTATATTCATTTCTTCTTCTGAAAGCGCGGAGAATCTTTCTTGTAAATATTTCTTTTTCTCCCCTTCCATTTTTGCAACTAAATCTTTTCCTTGCTCTGTAATCTCTAAATATACAACTCTGCGATCTGATGTAGAACGTGAACGGGTTACAAAGCCTTTATTAATTAATTTTTCTGTAACAGCTGTAATATGACTATTCGACACATTTAACTCATTGGCTACACGTGATACCATTTCTTTATTCGTACGATTCAATATTCTAAGGACGATGAACTCATTCCACGGTATGTAACCACCAAATATCTTTCCAATATCATTACGCAACGTGCGGAACATAGCAAAAACATTTGTCGATAGTTCTTCCATTAATTGCTCTCGATTTTGAGACAACTTTGACAGCCCCTTTTATTTCATTTAGTTAAATAAAAACCTTATTAATAATTTTACATGAAATCTTACTTTTTGTCACCTTATTTTCCCATAATTCGTAGTTTTTTAATAGACATTTCATGATACAATAAAGTTGATTTTCCAGAAAAAGGGGATGGAATAATGAGTGAAGAAGACAAATTTTCTAATCTCAATCTAAAAGATAAGACTTTGATTATTGGTTTTGTTATTCTGTTTCTCATTATAATTTTTGCATTTATATTCTTTGTATATGTAGGAATCTTTCATATTACAGGTATAGAATATTCATCAAGAACAGCTCTACTACTCTTTTTTTACTTATTCTTTTATTAGATGGTATTACATATTTTATATTTATTTTCTTTAAAGTGCTCTTTCATCCAATGATGATAAATATGCCCAATTGGCTCTCAATCGCTCTGCTCTCCATAATTGAAATTACGTTAGATTGGTTTGTCATACATACCGCCGACGACTGGATAGAGAGTGTACAAATGTCCAACATAGCTGAACTATGTGTCGCACTATTCCTTTACACACTCAATAAATTATTTAGTGATAAGAAAGAGTAAGAATACAAGCTTTTCTATATAAAAATTGGTACAATGAAAACAAATCATACTAAAGAGGTGTTACTTATGAACTTACAACAATGGGCTGATAAAGGTATGTCCTTTGATACATATGTGAATGAAATGAAAGTAAATCAATACGAGCTACTGCACATTTACAATAACTTTTTAATTCCAAATGAATTACTTCCTGTATTAGAAGAACGCCAAAATGATGGCTGGCGTGTTATCGTATTAACAGCTGATTGGTGTGGTGACGCTCTTTTATGCGTACCTGTTATGAAACGAATTTCTGAAGTTGCAAATATTGATATGAGATTATTAATTCGCGATGAAAACTTAGAATTAATGGATCAATATTTAACAAATGGAACAGCACGTGCCATTCCAATCTTTATTTTCATTGATAAAGATGGAAATGAACAAGCCGTTTGGGGACCACGCGCTCCAAAAGTACAAGAGTTAGTAACTTCAATGCGCGCTACATTGCCTGAAAAAGAAGATCCAACATTCGAAGAGAAACAAAAAGAAATGTACGCTAATTTCCGTGCCACATTAGCTGATGATACTTCTCTTTGGGAACATGTAATGGAAAGCATGATGGAAAAAGTAGTAAAATAAAAAAACTGCCGAACTCGGCAGTTTTTTTATTACATAATGAAGAAGAAATAGAATACCGCAGCTAAAATGAAACGGTAGTAAGCGAACGGTGTTAGTTTTACACGACCTAATAATTTTAAGAATGAAACAATTGCAAGCATCGCAACAACGAATGCTGTAATAAATCCTGTTGCAAATAATGGGATATCAGCCGTACTTAATATATCCCAGCTTTTAATTAAATCTAAACCACTTGCAGCTACCATCATTGGTACTGCTAAAATAAATGTATATTCAGCCGCCGCTGTATGTGACACGCGAGCTAATAAACCACCACTTATTGTAGAACCAGAACGAGAAAATCCTGGCCAAAGCGCTAAACATTGGAACATTCCAATTGTAAAAGCTTGCTTATATGTGATTTCATCTAATGTTCTTGCTGTACTTGGTTTCGAAAACTTCTCAGCAACAATCATTAAAATACCACCAGCCACTAAACTGATGACAACTGGGCCTGGCCCAAATAAAACTTCTTTAATCGCACTATGGAACAATACGCCAAGTACGCCGGCAGGAATCATCCCGATAATAATATGTAATAAATTTAACGATGGTCCCTCGGTTACTTTCCCTATACCTACTAAAGACCATAGACGCTTCCAAAATATAACAACAACTGCTAAAATCGATCCCAATTGAATAACAACTTCGAAAACTTTCGCTCTCTCGTCGTCAAATCCAAGTAAATGACCTGTTAAAATCATATGTCCTGTTGATGAAACTGGTAAAAACTCTGTTAAACCTTCAACAGCCCCCATGATTATTCCAATTAACCAATCAGCCACGAGTAGTGCCTCCTTAATAACGAATATGTAATTTTTCACACCTTATCATAATACCTTATCCCCTTTTAAAGTGCATCCTTTTTTTATTGATTGTACATGTTGTATGCGCATATTTCTTTTCTATTTTTTGATTAAATTGTATGATAGTAAGAGTTTGTTTTTTTAGCGGAAAGGGGATTTTATGAAAGAAACTAATTCATTCTCACAAAAATTAAAGCAATTTGTATTACTATTTTTCCCGATTTTCGTAACGCAAATGTCATTATTTGCAATGAGTTTTTTCGATACGACAATGTCAGGGCACGCAAGTCCTATTGATTTAGCGGGTGTTGCTATCGGAACAAGTATATGGCTTCCCGTTAGTACCGGATTAACAGGAATTTTAATGGCTACCACTCCAATTGTTGCACAGCTCATTGGATCCAAGAAAAAAGAGGATGTTCCCCAAGTTGTCATACAAGCAGTATATTTAGCAATTTGTGCTAGTTCCTTGGTCATCCTTATCGGTTTCTTCGCTGTTTCACCTATTTTAAACGGTATGCGCCTGGAAGAACCTGTGGAACGTATTGCGGCAAAATTTTTAAGTATTATTGCAATTGGAATTATCCCTTTATTTACTTACACTGTTTTACGTGGGTTTATTGATGCATTAGGAAAAACTCGCACAACGATGATCATTACATTACTATCATTACCAATTAACGTAGTATTAAATTATGTATTAATTTTTGGTCATTTCGGTTTTCCAAAACTCGGTGGTGTTGGGGCGGCAATTGCTTCTGCAGCAACCTATTGGTGCATTTTAATTATTACCGTTATTATTATTCGTACGAAAGAGCCTTTCGCATCTTTCAATATCTTTAAACAATTATATCGTCCTTCTCTTTCAAGTTGGAATGAATTCTTAAAACTTGGCGTCCCTATCGGATTTGCTATCTTTTTTGAAACGAGTATTTTCGCTGCAGTGACACTTATGATGAGTAATTTTAGTACGACAACAATCGCAGCTCATCAAGCAGCTATGAACTTCGCTTCCTTGTTATATATGACTCCTTTAAGTTTAGCAATGGCAATGACCATCGCTGTTGGATTCGAAGTTGGAGCAAAGCGATTCAATAACGCAAAACAATATGGATTTATCGGGATTGGCTTAGCACTTGCATTCGCCCTATTATATTCAATTCTTCTCTATTTCTTTGATGATGCAATTGCTTCTATTTATACGACAGATATACAAGTTCATCATTTAGCAAAAGAATTTCTTATATTTGCGATTTTATTTCAAATTTCAGATGCAATTGCAACTCCTGTACAAGGGGCACTACGTGGTTATAAAGACGTAAATGTTTCCTTAATTATGACATTAATCGCTTATTGGGTAATAGGTCTCCCTCTCGGTTACATATTAGCAACTTACACTGACTGGGCAGCAAAAGGATATTGGATCGGTCTTATTATCGGTCTAGCATTTGGCGCCACCTTCCTTCTTGTCCGTCTCTTTCAAGTTCAAAGAAAATATACAACAGAAAACCACCGCTCACGATAGAGGGGTGGGTTTCTTTATGCATATTTTTTCTTTGAACGTATAACATAATGAAAAAGAAAGGTGGATACATATGGACGAAAAAGAAAAAAAGCAATCATTCGATGAAGAATTCGCCCCTGAAATTTCACCTGCATATCGGCAAGATGTACATAAGACACCTAAATATAAAAACACTTCTTTTTTAATGGGCATTACCATTTTTGCCGCTGTGTTACTCGTACTCATCATTTTCGTTTATTTTTGATGGAAGGTGGTCTATTATATGAAGAAACAAAATTCCAATCGTTCAAAAAAAACTGTGAAAATAGAAAAAGGGTATGCAGGTGATTCTGTTCTTACTCAAAAACAAGTCGAGCAAGGAAATTTATATATTGCTCAAAAAGAACTTGGTCAACAAAATGAAAACCTTTAGAATCCCTCAAAGAACTGGGGGATTTTTTTATCCGCTATTTGTAGCACTGATTCATGTTTCACTTTATTGTACATACTGTTTTTGTTCTAACACCTTAAATATATTATTAACCTTTACAATTTTCATTTCATAATTCAATTTCATTTCGCTTCTCTTACCATTTTCAGTACCCGCAACGTACGCTGCAGTTTGATAACGAAAACTTTCATCCGTCACTTCACGTATGTCCTCGTTTATAAATTTATACTCTAAATCCCGAAACCGATTTGGATAATAATTTCCTATTAATTGTTCATATCCTCTATTTACAAATAGTTCTTCACCTTTTCGTTTCACATCTTCTTTATTATTAAGCCCAAACACTGATAATTGCTCTGTCACAAAATGTTCTCCTACCTTTTTCATTTCATTATGAGTTAAAGTTTCTATACTTTTGTTCTTTAATTCATTATTTAATCCGTACTGATCAATCAGTTTAAAGCTAGCAAAAACCTCTTCTTTATATGACCAAAACAATCCAAAAGCGATACATAAAGAAGTGATGAATAGTCTTTTCTTCATAATACTCCCGCCCCTCTTCATAATGATAGGTATATTTTAACATATAGAAAGAAAATTCTGATATCATAAAGTGGAATAAGTTAACATAGAAATGAGGAACAATTATGGACTCTTACAAACAATATATAAAAGAAGCTTTGCCTAATCTTTCTATACATTCATATAAACAAAATGAAGAAGGATGGGATAATGTAGCGGTTATTATCAATGATGAACTACTGTTTCGTTTCCCGCGAAAACAGGAATATGCAATGCGAATTCCGTTAGAAAAAGAACTGTGCACACTTCTCTCTTGTTCACTACATGAAATTGAGGTCCCACAGTATCACCTATTATATAGCAATAATGCTGATGCGGTTCCACTTTGTAGTTACTATACACTCATTCATGGTGAGCCGTTAAAACCAGAAATAGTTACTACACTAGAAAAACAAGAGCGGGAAGCACTTATTACACAATTAGCCACCTTCCTTGCGACTCTACATAGTATTCCTTTAAAACAAGGTACAACGTTAGGATTCCCTGTTGAAAAAACACTTACCTACTGGAAAAAGCTACAAACTAAGTTAAATCAGTATGTTACTAATAGTCTTACTTCGTTCCAGCAATCATCTTTAAATCGTTTGTTCGAAAATTTCTTTACTTGTATCGATACAACCACTTTTCAAAATACAATTATTCACGCTGATTTTACACATCATCACATTTTATTTGATAACCAAAATAAAGATATTTCAGGGATTATCGATTTGGGTGATGCTCAAATTGGAGATCCCGCCTTTGACTTTGCTGGGCTATATTATGATTTCGGGCATGAATTTACTACATCAGTATATGAACAATACTGTACACTTACTTCACACCATGATCCATTACTCATTCACCGCATCACGAGTTTTTATCGGTACAGCCCTTTACTACATAATATTATTTATAACTTTGAAACAAAGAATGAACTTGAATTCCTAGCAGGTACTAAAAAACTGAAACTAATACTACAGGGATGAGATTATATTCTCTCCCTATACTCTCTTTCCTCATACATCATTAACTTTTTATCCATTTCAACAATGACTTTATACAGTTGAAATGCTTGTAAAATTTGTAGTTGAATCCCAAAAGGAGCATTTTGTTCTTTTAACCATTGAAATACTTTCATTTCATCTTCCATTGATTATTCCTCCCTTTATTAAAATCTGCTACAAATATACGGTAAATGATGAAAAGCTTTTCATGTCAATAACAAAAAAGGATGCAAAATTGCATCCTTTAATGTACGATATTTTTCTTCTGCTTCGCTTCTTTCTTTACTTCTTCCCCTTGGCATTCCCTACGAAACGCACAACTCATACACTCAGAACGAAAATGACGCTCTGTATAATGCTCAGGTTGTTGCAACATTTCTTTCATTCTAGATAAATCAGCCATGCCAGTTATAATATCTTCCTGTTTCGGAATGTACTCATACTTAGTTCCTTCTATTAAATTAATAACTTCAATTTTTCCGGGAAGAATTCCGAAAGCTTTATAACTGAATACTGTCATTAACTTTTGACAAAGAGCAAGCATTTCCTCATCCGCATCGACAACATACTTTTTAATTACAAACGACTCAGTACTCCACTCACCAACTTCTAATGTCAATGACATGTGGACACCTAACTCTTCCATATATGTTTGAAATTTTTCATATAAAAATAACGGCGGTGTCTGACTATCATCTCTTTCAACAAACTGTAATAAGTGATCCGTTAACTTCGCTAACACAATATAATACTCCGTCTTTGAAGCAAACATATTAATCCTTACTTTTTTCCAATACTTTTCTATTAATATTAAAAGTACGATTTTCGTTTGTTGGCCCGCAGGTAGTGTGTAATATTCATTAATAATTCGATTCACAATCATTTGTGCGATTTGTTGCCATTCAAATGAAGAAGGTTCTCTTCTTTTTATATGACGGAAATAAAATTTATGCGGACAACGCATAAAATCATACAAATGATAATCTGTCATCGTTTTGATTGCGATTTTCTCATGCACTTGCTCTTCATCTCCCTTCTGCCATTAAGAAAGGTGTTTTACAAATTCAGCTCCAAACTGTAAACATTTTTCTACATCTTCATCTTCTGGCGTTAATTCTACTTTTAGTCCTTCTAACACAACTGCAGCTCCGCGCTCTTGTAGCTTTTCGATTAAAATGTCAACCGCCACGCCGTATTTCGGATAAGCCGAATCACATGATCCGAATACTGCCGCTTTTTTCCCGGTTAAATCAATAGAATCCATTGCATCATAAAAATCTAAGAAATCATCAGGAAGGTCACCATCTCCCCAAGTGTAAGCACCTAAAATAATTCCATCATACTGTTCTAGTATAGAAGCTTCTGGTGAATCCATAATATCGATAACTTCAATTTCATTTTCTGTTTCACGAATTGCACCCGCAATATGATCAGCCATTTCCTCTGTATTTCCACTCATACTTGCAAAAATCATTACTAACTTACTCAACTAAATCTCTCCTTTTACCTTGTATCTCTTTTTCTGTTGGAAGCGTACTCTTCTCATCTACATATTCAGAACGAATTACATTTCGTTGCCATTCCATATGCTGATCAACATCTTTATTTTTATCTTTTAATCCCCTCCGCAGAAGGTGAAATTTTTTTCTCATTAACATGTCTCATCCATCCTATTGATAATAATTATCAATTTCAACTACCCTTAGATTAATTGACAGTGATTATCAATGTCAATAACTATTTTTTAAAAAATGATTAAAATGTACAAGCTTGTCCGTTAGCTATTCATATACTATAAATGAGCATAGTTCTTTCTCAGCCCTCTCTGACGGAAAGAAATAAAAGCAACTGCGATAGAGCGCAGTTGCCTTTTTTTATACTTTTCTATGATTTTAGTAGTCTTATCGCTGTCTCTAAAAATAATTCCACTCCATAAATTAAAGCTGATTCATCTACATCAAATTTCGGATGATGATGCGGATAACAAGTATCTACCTTTTCATTCCCCGTCCCCAATTTAATGAAGCAACCCGGTGCCTTTCTTAAATATGCTGAAAAATCTTCTCCTCCCATAGAAGGTTCAAGCTTCACAACACGCTCATTCCCAAACAAATGTAGTGCACTTTCTTCTACTACTTTCGTAATATATTCATCATTAATAACCGGATCATATCCGTATCGATACGTATATGTATACTTTCCTCCATGTGCCTTTGTGATTCCTTTCACGATTTTCTCAATTTTCTCTTCTGCTTCTATTCTTAACGCTTGATTAAAAGAACGCACAGTTCCCATTAAAGTTGCTGCATTAGGAATAATATTATCAGCCATTCCCCCATGAAACTGCGTAACTGAAACAACTCTTTGCATGAAAGCACTTGTATTTCTTGATACGATATGTTGTAAATTTGTAATAATCTGCGCTCCGATAGCAATAGGATCTATCGTTTCTTCTGGCCTCGCCGCATGCCCTCCTTTCCCTTGAATTTCAACTGTAAATACGTCTGGTGCCGCCATCATCGGTCCATACGCAATTCCGATTTTCCCGCTCTCCAATCCAGACATAACATGTAAACCTATTACATAATCAACACCATCCATCACGCCTGCCTCAACCATTTCTTGTCCCCCGCCAGGATACACCTCTTCTGCGTGCTGAAAGAAGAGACGAATCTCACCTACGAAATCTTCCTTTATATTTGATAGCACCTCCGCTGTACTTAACAAAATAGCTGCGTGAGCATCATGCCCACATGCATGCATCATTCCTTTATTCGCAGACGTATAAGATTTCCTTGTCTCTTCTTGAATTGGTAAAGCATCTATATCAGCTCGAATCGCAACTACTTTCCCTTGTCCCGTCCCTCTTTTAATTGCTAGTACACTATACTTCGTCGGTCTCGTTACTTCAAAAGAAGAAAATGAACATAATGTATCATATATAAATTGTGAAGTTTCTTTTTCATGAAATGATAATTCCGGATATTTATGAAAATGCTGTCTCCACTTAATAATGTTTTCTTCTGAAATAAGATCCTTCCACATCCTCTTCATCAGAAATTCCTCCTCTTATGAAACTTTAACAATTCATACATTAACTATGAAAAACTCAAACAAATATTACATTTCTATACATTCTCCCAGACCACTTTTATACATTCACACAATCCACTTCCTATTTACATGTCAAACCCATTACAAATTCATACTGAATGTAATATAATTGCTAAGTTAGGGATTTTCTTTTTTAGTATTTAGTGCTAATATCAGAAAAGAGCCTTTTGACTTATTTTTACCTAAAATGTGGAATTTTGTTTTTTTCACAATAATGTAGGACATGATACCTACAAAGAGCTATCATTTCATTAAGAGAGGGAAAGACATGGAAAGATTAAAAGAGATATGGTCTCGACCACTCACACAATGGGTTGCAAAGACGGTTTATTACCTTGCAATTTTATTTGCATTGCTTTGGTTGTATGGATTCCATGATACAAACACAAGTACATTTATTTACAACGAATTTTAGGGTGGGAACGTTATGAAGTTATTAGAACAAATTGAAAAGTGGGCTATTGAAACGCCTGATCAAACTGCTTTTGTTTGGCGAGATGCGAAAATTACGTACAAACAATTAAAGGAAGATTCTGATGCGTTAGCACATTGGATTTCTTCTGAGTATCCAGATGATCGTTCACCAATTATGGTGTATGGCCATATGCAACCTGAAATGATTATTAACTTTTTAGGATGTGTAAAAGCTGGGCATGCTTATATTCCTGTAGATTTATCTATCCCAGCTGATCGTGTACAACGTATCGCTGAAAATTCTGGTGCGAAACTACTTTTATCAGGAACTGAAGTAACTGTAACTGATTTACCAGTTCGTATCGTAAGTGAAGACAACTTAAAAGATATTTTCTTTACTCATAAAGGGAACATTCCAAATCCTGAACATGCGGTAAAAGGTGATGAGAACTTCTACATTATTTACACATCAGGAAGTACAGGTAATCCGAAAGGGGTTCAGATTACTTATAACTGTCTTGTTAGCTTTACAAAATGGGCTGTAGAAGATTTCAACTTACAAACAGGGCAAGTATTCTTAAACCAAGCACCTTTCTCATTCGATTTATCTGTAATGGATATTTACCCATCATTAGTAACGGGTGGCACACTATGGGCAATCGATAAAGACATGATTGCACGTCCAAAAGACTTGTTTGCTTCTTTAGAGCAATCGGATATACAAGTATGGACTTCGACACCATCTTTCGCAGAAATGTGTTTAATGGAAGCCTCTTTCTCTGAAAGTATGCTACCAAACATGAAAACATTCTTATTCTGCGGTGAAGTGTTGCCAAATGAAGTAGCTAGAAAATTAATTGAGCGTTTCCCGAAAGCAGCAATTATGAATACGTACGGTCCAACAGAAGCTACTGTTGCTGTAACAGGCATTCACGTTACAGAAGAAGTGCTTAATCAATACAAATCACTTCCAGTTGGCTACTGTAAATCAGACTGTCGCCTTCTTATTATGAAAGAAGATGGTACAATTGCACCTGACGGTGAAAAAGGTGAAATCGTAATTGTCGGTCCAAGCGTAAGCGTTGGCTATTTAGGAAGCCCTGAATTAACAGAAAAAGTATTTACCATGATTGATGGTGAGCGTGCCTATAAAACAGGTGATGCTGGCTATGTAGAAAATGGTCTTCTATTCTATAATGGTCGTCTTGATTTCCAAATTAAGCTTCATGGTTATCGAATGGAATTAGAAGAAATCGAACATCATCTTCGCGCGTGTTCTTACGTAGAAGGTGCAGTTGTTGTTCCAATTAAAAAAGGTGAAAAATATGATTACTTATTAGCGGTTGTTGTTCCTGGAGAGCATTCGTTTGAAAAAGAATTCAAATTAACATCTGCAATCAAAAAAGAACTCAATGAGCGATTACCAAATTACATGATTCCACGTAAATTCATGTATCAATCTTCTATTCCAATGACACCAAATGGAAAGGTAGATCGCAAAAAATTATTGAGTGAGGTTACAGCATGACCGCATATGGATCATTTTATTTTTTCGCTATAGTGGGCATTTTATTAATACCTACTATCATAGCTGGATTAAAAGGTAAAATGTTGCGTAAATATAATGCCGTTTTAACATTAGTCATGATTGCTATTATCTTCTCGGATAAACCGAAGCAAGCGATTATGTTAGCCGCATTTATTATTTGGCAATATGCCCTAATTAAAGGCTATTTAATTTTAAGAAAACAAAAGAATAGTACATTCATGTTTTGTATAGCTGTTATTTTATCGATTTTGCCACTTATTTTGGCAAAAATCGCACCATTTGTACCTGAATTACATTTTATTGTTTTCGCAGGTATGTCTTACGTAACATTTAGAGCTGTACAAATGGTCTTTGAAGTTCGTGATAATTTAATTAAAGAACTTTCCTTCTTTAATTTCTGGGAGTTTGTTTTATTCTTCCCTGCGATTTCAAGCGGACCTATCGATCGTTACCGTAGATTCCAAAAAGATATCCAAAAGCCACCTAGCGCTGAAGAATATCAAAAGTTACTATATACAGGGCTTAACCGTATTTTTCAAGGTTTTCTGTATAAATTTATAATCGCGCACTTGATAACAACATATCTTGTAAAGGCAGTATTCGCCAATCAAGATACACTTTTATCTAATACGATTTTTATGTACGCTACTAGCATGCAATTATTCTTTGACTTTGCAGGTTATAGTGCGTTCGTAATTGGTATCAGTTACATGATGGGAATTAAAACTCCTGAAAACTTTAATAAGCCATTCCTTAGTCGTAACATTAAAGACTTCTGGAACCGCTGGCACATGAGTTTATCATTCTGGTTCCGTGATTTTATTTACATGCGTTTCGTCTTTTTTGCAACGAAGAAAAAGTTAATTAAAAACCGCTACACAATTTCGTATATCGGTGCATTTTTAAACTTCTTCATCATGGGAATTTGGCACATCCAAGGAAGCGCTGTTGCGCAGTATGTTATTTATGGTCTATATCATGCCGCACTGTTTATTTTATTCGATATTTTCGAACGAAAAAACAAGAAGCATAAGTTTTGGCCAAACAATAAATTTACACATGTCCTTGCGATTGTAATTACGTTCCACGTTGTATGTTTCGGTTTCCTAATTTTCTCTGGACACCTTAACAGATACTTTTAATGCACCCTTCTTATACTAGTAAGAAGTTGCACATATAATATATTTCGGATATAAAGGAGATTTTAAAAATGGCAGAATTCAAAGAGCAAGTATTAGATATTTTAGAAGAAGTATGTGAAAACGATATTGTGAAAGAAAACTTAGATGTTCAATTATTTGAAGAAGGTATTCTTGATTCTTTCGCTGTAGTATCTTTATTAGTTGAATTCCAAGAGCGTTTAGATATTGAAGTTTCTATTTCTGATTTTGACCGTGACGAGTGGGCTACACCAAACATGGTTATTAAGAAGTTGGAAGAAATCCGATGAACAAAGCAAAATTCGGTCCGATGCTTTTAGCATTGGCCCTTTTTGCTGTATTCTTACTTATTCCAACGCGCTTCCTACTTCCACTTTTAAGTGATGAAAAAGTAGAACAAGCTGCCACTTCTTTAAAAGAAGAAAAGATTCAAAGTATGATTTTACAGCAAAAGATGTTAGCAGACCCGAAATACCTTCCGATGTACGGTTCATCGGAATTCGCACGTATGGATGCTTTCCATCCATCAAATTATTTCAAAGTAAAGCCTGAAGGGTTCACACCATTCCTGCTTGGACGCGGGGGAACACAAGACCTTGTACATGTGTTAAACTTTGCATCTACTATGGATCAATTGAAAGATAAGAAAATGGTATTCGTTCTTTCTCCGCAATGGTTTGTACCACAAGGTATTGATGAAACACACTTTGCACCTAACTTCTCAAAACAACAAGGCTATCACTTGCTTTTCAATGATGACTTAAAGCCTGAAATGAAAAAGCAAATCGCAAAACGTTTATTAAACTTTGAGATTGTTAAGAAAGAAACTTTACTAAAAATTTCGCTTGAAGGTATCGTTTATGATGATACAAAGCATAAAGTAAAAGCACTTGCTGCTAAACCTTTCGCTTATATTTATCGTAACATTTTAGATCGTAAAGATTTATTTACAGCAATGTTTAATATTAAACCGCATAAAGAAAAACTTGACCCTTCATTAAAACAAATGAATTGGGACGAGGCTCGTAAACATGCAGATCAAACGGGTGCAGTAGAATCAGGATCTAACGAATATGGTATCGAAGATGATTACTTCAATAGCAAAATTAAGAAGAAATTAAAGCAACGTGAAGGCTACTTAAAAAATGATGCTTATGATCAATCGCCAGAATATGAAGATTTAAAAATTGTACTTGATTTATTAAAACAATCTGGTGCAAAACCACTCTTCATTTCTGTTCCTGTAAAAGGTCCTTGGTACGATTACGCTGGATTCCCGAAAGAACGTCGCGAATTGTACTATAAGAAAGTTCATGAGCAAATTGAGAAAGCTGGCTATCCAATTGCCGACTTCTCGAATCATGAGTATGATAAATACTTCTTAAAAGATCATATGCATTTAGGTTGGAAAGGCTGGGTTTATATCGATGAGGCCATCCAACAATTTTATAAAGCAAACTAATGAAAAGACCACTTGAATTATTCAAGTGGTCTTTTTCTATATATATTTTGTAATTGTTCGATTACGTTCTCTGCTTCTTTCATAACTCGCTCCACTACATGCTGAGCTGATTCTATTCGTGCTAATGATGACGCTTGCCCTGCCCAAAGCGACATGTATTCTCCTTTATTTTGTTTTGCTGCTTCTTGGCGTATTTTAGAGGTTAATACATTTTGCACTGGATACATCGGAAGCCCTTCTTCTTTCCCTTCATGTCTCTCTATAAATTCATTACGAATACCCCGCGCATATTTCCCGGAAAACGCACGGGTCACAGTTGTACTCGTATCTGTACTATGTAACACTGCTTCTTTATACACATCATGCGTAATACTTTCTTCACTCGTTAAAAAGGCTGATCCCATTTGAACAGCTTCTGCCCCCAGTGTAAATGCTGCAACAAGCCCTTGTCCGTTCATTACACCACCTGCTGCAACAATCGGGATATGCGGGACTGCTGCTACTAACTGTGGAATTAATGCAAACGTACCAATCATAGCGTCCTGTTCTTTCCCAATAAACGTTCCTCTATGCCCTCCTGCCTCACTACCTTGACCGACAATAATGTCTACTCCTAATTCAGCAAGCACCCTCGCCTCTGTCACATGAGTAGCTGTTCCGATAACTTTTATTCCTCTTCTTTTTAAGTCACCTATTTCTTCTTTTTCTAACGTTTGAAATGCAAAGCTAACGACTGGTACGTTTTCTTCTATTAACACTTGTAATTGTTCTTTATAGCTTTTGGGGAGCTTTATCGCCTCTTCTTCCCCTATACCGAATTCTCTATTCATCCCGCTAAGTAATACCTTTGCCAAGTTTACTTTCTCTTCTTCTATCTGTATCTCTTTCGTTAACAGTAAATTAACACCGAAAGGCTTATCAGTTCGTTCCCTTATTTTATAAATTGCTTCACGAATTTGCTCAGGGCTCATATAGCCTGCTCCAAGCGTTCCTAGTCCTCTGCTATTACTTACAGCTGCAACAAGCTCAGGCGTCGTAATCGCACCTGCCATACCTGCTTGAATGATGGGATACTTAATTTGTAATAGATCTATTACGCGACTTGTAAACATCATTTCTCCTCCTATTCCCCTTATATCTTCTTTATTTGACAAACTTTCCCCTTCTTTTACAAGGGTTGAACTTCATAGGAAGCGAATATATTGAAAGGGAAGGAGGCTGAAAACAATGATATATCCAAATGCGTTACAACAAGGTGATACAGTAATGATTATTGCACCGTCCGGCCCACCAACAATTGAAAATGTATTAAAAGGGGTAACCCTATTACAAGAAATGGATTTATCTGTAGTAATCGGGAAGAGTGTTTATGAGAAATATGGATATTTAGCTGGAAGTGATCAAGTTCGGCTCGATGATATACATGGAGCATTTACAAATAATGAAGTAAAGGCCATTTTCTGTGCACGAGGTGGTTATGGAAGTGCCCGTCTCCTCCCTCACATTCAATATGAAATCATTCAGCAGAATCCAAAAATCTTTTGGGGATATAGCGATATTACAGCTTTACATACTGCCTTTTCACGTTATGCAAAGCTTGTTACTTTTCATGGTCCAATGGTTGAAGAATTAGGTAAAGGTGTAGATTCTCTTTCTTTATCTTCTTTCAATCAACTATTCCATCCGTATTCAAACATCTTATCTGCTTCAGAATGTATCGTACCTACCTCTCCATGTACAGTTACAGGCACATTGGCGGGAGGGAATTTAACTGTATTAACGAGTATAATTGGCTCACCCTATGAGATAAATACGGCTAATAAACTTTTGTTGCTTGAAGACATTGGGGAAGAACCGTATCGCATTGACCGCATGTTAAATCAGCTACTTTTATCTGGCAAGTTTAATGAATGTAGCGGTGTTATTTTTACAAGTTGTCACGACTGCACTCCTTCTAAACCATCTCAATCATTGCAAACAATACTATATGAATATTTCGCACCATATCATATACCTGTCCTATTCGGTTTACCGATTGGACATATAAACCCAAACATCGGGATTCCTCTTGGAGCTACAGCGACAATAAATACAAATAATAAAACACTCTCTATTTCTTCTGGCGTAGCCAATCCGTATTCAAATTAAAAAGGAAAAGCGATTCCGCTTTTCCTTTTATTTATAATAATTAAAAATTCGTCCAGATGCGATATCTGCAACTTCTTCTGGAATAAATGTTTTACTTATATCAGTGCCAACATTTAATACTGCTGTAGCATCTTTCTCAATGCTACCAAATAATTCTTTTCCACGTATCGTAATAAGGGGCGTTCCTTCTGGCAACACGTCTTTTACAAATTCCATTTGTGTAAAGAACGGAACGATCCATCTACCCTCTCCTTGGAAATGACGCAAGCGAAGTATTCCTTCTGTTGCCCCGTCCTCTGCTTCTAGTGAACCAGCAACATAAAACTCAGTAGATAAGAGCAATTCATAAAATTCCTTTTGCTTCTGTTTATCGTCCCCTGCTACAACAAGTACTTCTTCTATTCTCTTTACCGGAATTTGCTCCATATGATGCCACCCCTATTTCAAAATGATTGTACTTAGATTATACGAAATATTCTTATTTTTTTCTACATAATTCGCAATTATTTTCTTAAAATAATTTTAATACTTCTTTTTTCGTTACAATCGTAGCAAATTCATCATGTAAGTTTACAAGTGTCATATTGTGAATGTCCTCTGCACTATACTCTGCCCCGTCCAGACCTTTACGATTGAATGTAGCCGTCGCATCGCTCACTAAATACGTTGTAAATCCTAAATTACCTGCCATTCGTGTTGTAGTCTCCACACAATGATTTGTCGTTAATCCTACAATCACTACCGTATTACATTTTTGCTCTCTTAATTGTTCTTCTAAATTTGTCCCAATGAACGCGCTATTAACGGATTTCCGAATAATTATTTCATCTGGCAGTGGTTTCACTTCTTCTTTAAAGTTTACTGTTTCTGCTTGTTGATAAAACATCGACTGAACATCTTCTTTATTTACATGTTGAATATGAAAAACTGGTCGCTTCCTTCTTCTCCATTCTTCTAATAAATTTTTCATATTTTCTTCAGCAAAAAGATTATTTCTCTCACCCCAGTATGGTAATTGAAACGCCTTTTGTACATCAATTATGATAAGTGCTATTTGATTAGTCATCATTTTCTCCTTAATTTGGTTGTAGTTGAAATACAAAACCAAGTTGCTGCGACGCAGTAATAAAACAAATATAAGCGCAAAGTTCTACAATTTCTTTTTCCGTCCAATATTGTTTTAATACATGAAACATATTATCATCTATCGCCTTTCGATCATGAACAAATGTATGCGCAAAAGTAACGGCTACACTAATCTCCTCTGCCTTTTGCACATCATCAGGTCTTCCCTTTGCCATGCAGTACGGACATTCATTCCCATACGCTAATGTTCTTCTCACTTGCTCCTTCAACTCTGCTGAAAGTGTTCCTTTATTGTACAGTGTATCCTCTAACGTACTCCACGAATGTAATATATCCAGATTATGGCCTAATAAATTTTGAAACTTTGTATCTCCTACATTTGATAATGAAATTCTCTCCATCATTTTCCCTCCTATTTCCTTCTGTTTTATTGTAAAATAAATGAAGTTCACTTTACATTTCATATGAATCTTAATTCATATTTTTTCTTTACAAAAATCATTATTTTACTGGAGGTATATTTACAAATGCAACTAGACCGTGTCGATCGAAAGATTTTAAATGAATTATATAATGATAGTCGCCTTTCCATGCGTGAATTGGCGAAACGAGTAAACTTATCTGCTCCGTCTACTGCAGAACGTGTTCGCAAACTTGAAAGTGAAGGCGTGATTCAAAAGTACACAATCGATATCGATTATAAAAAAGCAGGACTTGTTTTAGATTGTATTTTAGAAATCACTTTAAAAAACGGTGATACAACACGTATGCAACAGTTTATTCAGTCTTATCCATCTGCAAGTTTTTGTTACCGAGTAACAGGAAGCTTATGCTACATTGTAAAAATTTCTGTTCCTTCACTCGTTGAACTTGAAGATTTTATCAATGATGTTTCTTCATATGCAACGACAGTTTCTCATATCGTATTATCAGAAGTATCTCTTACTCCTGATATTGAACATATCTTCCCAGAAGCTTAATTTATTTTTATTCATAAAATACAAAAAAACCCCTTACAATAAGAATAAAAATAATATATTATGTATTAAAATACATAAAGTTCGAGAAAGGGGCTTTACATTGAAAATCTGGTTTTATGAAAAAACGGCACAATTAGACGACTTGCTTGGCATTTGGGATAATGTTCCCACTATCCCTCGAATTGGTGAAAAAGTGGAGATTTTAAAAACAGTCCGTATCGTTACAGATATTAAATATGTAAAGAACGGTAATAATTTTCGTGTAGAAATTATTACAAATTAAAAAGTAGCTCTTTAGGAGCTACTTTTTAATTATCTATCCTGTGCTTTCTTTATAACAATTTTATCTTCTTCTACAGATACTGTTACATAATCATTTTCTTCTAATCGAAGCTTATTTACAGCCTCATCTGGTAGCTCTACAGCCATCAGTCTATCTGTTACAATTACTTGACTATACACTTCATTTTCTTGTGATGCACTCACTACTTTTTCCTCATTTATAAAGCGTACTGGTGGCACACCTACTTCTTTTACTGTACGCCATTGCTTCCAAACGTAAGGAATTAACCAAAGTAACCCAACAACTGTAAGACCGATACCGATCCATAAATTACTTTGTGTTTGTAATTCAGTAATTGAGATTGCGCTACTCTCTTCTCCACCGACAAATTGCATACTTGTTGCAATTAAATTATTTAGAGCGTGCACAGCGATATTCGTCCATATATTTTTCGTCTTTATGTATAAAAGACACATTACAACACCAAACATGAACGCACCAATAACATCAAAATGTCCTAGACCAAAAATAAGTGAAGATACGATTACAGCTTTTTTAATGCCCCATTTATAAGCCATGCGCTGTAAAAAGAAGCCTCTAAAAATAACCTCTTCCATAATAGGTGCTAATACACATGCTGAAATGAAAGTAAATATCGTCATATATACGTTACTCGTGTTAATAATATTTCCGTCTTCTAACATAGTAACTAAGAAATTCGGTAACGTATGTGCTAATATGTAAAATTGAATATGAGATATACCAACTGAAAAAATCATTCCCATTATCGTTGCTAATACAATTAATCCCCACGGTAAACGTCCTGGCTTATCAAAAAAACTGTTAAATACAACATTATTTTTATTTGTTTTTACGTATAACCAAAATAACGGAAATACAAAAAATAATGTTATTTGTGAAATAACTTCCATCGTATTCTCAGAAACATTTGATAGACCTAATGGAATCATCGTAAGGAACACCCCTATAATCATCCATCCAAAAAAGCTACGTAGTCTTATACGTGAAAATGCATAGTGCATATAGAACACCCCCAAAGATAGTAAAATAAATGGTGTGATAACTAAATTATAATATGAATATAGTTGAAATTCTTCCTGTTTGTCTCAAACACTTTTGAACAACATATATAGTAATCATTCTTTTCTTTCAATTGAAATCTACGAGAAAGTTATGTAATAAAAATCCCCGTTTTTACAAGCGGGGATTTCTTCTATTATAATACGTCACGTTTTTGGAATAATGCACTTGATGCTACAAGTAATACAACAAAGTATGCAGCTACAAGTAATAATGAAGTTGTAAATGTAAACTCTGTAAATGTTGGTTCCGTTCCACCACTTACTAGTTTATTACTATCGTACACACTTAAATTTAAATGGAAAAACACTACAAATTTAGCTACACCTTTTGCAAACATCATCAGTACCATATTAATTGGTCCTTGTAAGAAGAAGAGGAACATCGTAATAATTAATGGTAATACAGACTTTCTAAACACGTTTGCTAAGAAAAATGCAAGTGTCGCAAAGAAGAACGGTGAAAGTACTTGATATAAAGTAGATTTCATTACGATTCCTACCGTTAATTCTGTTTTACTACCATCCATTACAATTCCGCCAACAATCATTGCAATTAACGTGCTAGCAAATATGATAAATACTATAGTAAGTAACACTGTAATATATTTAGAGAATAAAACTGTAATTCGTTTTCTTGGACGGATTAATAACTGCTTAATTGTACCTTTTTGGAACTCATCAGTAATCATACGAGAAGCAATCGTAATCCCAAAAATTGTTGCAAACAAAGTAATTAAACCAATCTCTGAACTTGCAAAATCTAAATATGATCCTTTAAATTCACTTCCGTCTCCCCATTTCAGCATCGCTAAAACTCCCAAAATCTCCAATACTGCAATGACACCAATTAAAATATACATACCTTTTTTCGCATGTAACTTTAAAAATTCATTTTGAATTAATTTAAACATTACGCTTTCACTCCCCCTGTAATCGCTAAGAACTCATCCTCTAACGTTTTATTTTGAACAGTAACTCCGTATACAAGAACATCGTCATTCACAAGTTTTTTTACAAGTTGTGGGATTTCTTCTTTCATTACAGATACTGCAATTACATTTCCTTGCGTCTTACCTTTAATGATTTCATTTGCTTTCTGTACTTGATCTACTTCAAACGCTACAACTACTGTCTCATCATGTTTCGCTTGTTCGTGTAAGTTGTACTCTTGCACAAACTCACCTTGCTTAATAATAACGACGCGATCACACATGAGTTCAATTTCACTTAATAAGTGACTTGATACGATTACAGCAATATTCTCTTCTTTCGCTAAACGTTGTAAATAATCACGAATTTGGCGAATACCAGCTGGATCTAATCCATTTGTCGGCTCATCTAAAATTAAGATTTTCGGCTGATGAAGTAATGCCTGTGCAATTCCTAAACGTTGTTTCATACCAAGTGAATATGTTTTCACCTTTTTATGAATCGCGTGCTCTAATTCAACAAGCTTTACAATCTCAGCAATGCGCTCTTTACTAATTGGTGTAATTGCCATGTTCGCAAAATGCTTTAAGTTTTGCATTCCAGTCATATAATCATATAGTTCAGGATTTTCTACGATCGCCCCAATTTGCTCTAGCGCCTTTTCACGCTCCGTGCGAATACTATGACCGCAAATTGTAATATCGCCCTCTGTCATTGATATAAGACCTGTCATCATACGAATTGTCGTCGTTTTACCACTACCGTTCGGTCCAAGAAACCCGTACACTTCCCCTTCACGAACTTCAAATGATAAACCACGGATAATTTCCGTTCCACCAATCTTTTTTCGAACATTCTCTAACTTTACTACTACATTTCCCAATGCTGATTCCTCCTTTAGACTTCTAGTTTTTTATCAATTATGCGACCTGTTATATAAACAAGTAAAACAAATATACCGATTGAAAAAGCAATACTATATAAATTCATAAGACTTTCTGGATATAGTATAAGATTTATATCCACTGATTCATCTATATAAACTAACTTCCTAATAAAAGTAGATGTAGGTGCAAGTCGGCCTAGCATTTCATATATCATATTGATTGCTTTCGTTACTAATAAAAATAAGAAGAAAATAATTACATACTCCATTTTTTTCTTTTTCAAAGAAAATACTTTAACACCAGCTACTGTGAAAAGTAAAACCAACAATATACTTGATAAATTAAATACATATAACACACTACTAAATACTTGTTTTACTATATCTAGCTCAATTGTACTTTCCGTAAATAACATTCCATAGAGTTCTGTACCTTTTATTACTTTCATCGAAATACTATAGACAAATATAGTACCTATCACTTCAAAACACATTAAACTAATTGCCGCATATGACAATATTGCCAAAACAATTTTTTTACCAGATATCGGTGTTAATCGAAATAATGTACTTTCGGTCATTTTGCCAAATGCAGACATCGCCTGCAGCAATACAAGTACCGCAAAAATTATATAAACTAAGAATACTAAGGCAATCGTAATCATTTGCCTTACTTCTCCTGATTCTTGTTTAATATAATTTCCCATACTTACAAAAGCGACAGCTACAATAAATATGAATGACAATAACAAAATGAAAATTTGTTTTTTATTCGCATTGTACATATATATTAAACTGGCCTTCATCTACTAAACACCTCCTTAAACACATCTGTGACAGCTTTTCCTCGCTGAAAGCGTAACTCCTCTACATTTTCATGTAGTACACTCTCACCATCTTTTAAAAAGATTACTTCGTCAAAAATATTTTCCACTTCTCCAATTAAATGTGTTGCAATTAAAATGGTACAATCTTCACGATAAAACTGTAAAATAAGTTCTAATACGTGTTCTCTAGAAACAAGATCAATTCCGCCCAGCGGTTCATCTAGTACGTATAACTTTGCTTTCCTCGAAAATGTTAAAATAATTTGTAGCTTTTCAACCATACCTTTTGATAAAGCTGTAATTCTTTCTTCTAACGGTATTTTAAATTCCGCAATTGTATCTACTGCTTTTTGAATGTCGAAGTCTTTATAAAAATCTCGATAGAAGAATAAAGAATCTTTTACCGTCATCCAATCATCAAATACTGGTTTATCCGACATAAAAGAAACAATTTCTTTCGTTTCTAATCCTACCTTTTTACCAGCGATTGTAATACTGCCTTCGGAAGGATGCTGCAGACCGGCAATCATTTTCAATAACGTCGTTTTCCCACTCCCGTTATCTCCAACGAGTCCTATAATTTTCCCTTCCGTAATCTCTATGTTTAATTCACGGATCACTGCTTTTAATCCGTATCTCTTCCATAAGTTTTCTATTTTTAATAACTCTGTCATTCGCTCTCCTCCCTCTTCTCATGTAATGAAGAACGAAGGATTGTAAGAATTTCTTCTTCTGAAAAACCTAAATTGTCCATTCCATCTATAAAAGAATGAAGTAATTCTTTCGCCATCTCTTTTCGCAGCTCCATAATTTTCTCCCCTTCATTCGTTACATATCGTCCCATTCCTCTACGCGTTACAACAACCCCATCCCGTTCTAGCTCTTGAAATGTACGCTGAATCGTATTTGGATTTACTTGTAATTCACTCGCTAATTCACGTACAGAGGGAATTTTATCACCAGGCAATAAATGTCCTGTTACGATTTCTTTTTTTATGTATTCCATTACCTGAATGTAAATTGGTGTATTTGGAGAAAACTCTATTTTCATTTCTTCCCTCCTTTTGTATCGGTGTACTAGTTAAATAATACACTAATACAAATAATTTGTAAATACCCATTTAATTACAAAAAAGTTCTATCCCTTTGCTGGATAGAACTTTTTAAACAGAACTCGTTATACGAAAATAATAGTGTTATGTAAACAAATTCATAAAGAAAAGCTGTCTTATCAATGAATAGGACAGCTTTTCTTTATAATCGTATATTAAAAATTAAACACGAAGTCATCGTCAGATAACTTTTCAACGTTCGTTGCTTTTACGTAACCATTCCCTTTTACAGAGAAGAAATCATGGTTTTTCGTATCTGTACGTAAACCATTTAAAACGATTGGGTTAATTTCTTCTTCTTCAAACTTCGGCTCAAGTCCTAAGTTCATAAGTCCTTTATTCGCATTGTAACGAACGAAACGATTTACATCCTCTACAAGACCGATAGAAGTGTAAATTTCTTCTGTGTATGCCATTTCAATTTCATATAATTCCATTAATAACTCTTGTGTTTCTTTTTGCACTTCTTGTTGATCTTCTGCAGAAAGTTCTACGAAGAGTTGTTGTGCTAAAATACCGACGAATACGCCGTGAATTGACTCATCACGAATTATTAGGTTAATAATCTCACCACTTGCCGTCAATTTACCTTGACCTGCTAAGTAAAGTGGGTAGAAGAATCCACTATAGAATAAGTAACTTTCTAAGAATACACTTGCTACCATTGCCATGTATAACTCTTTTTTCGTTACTTCAGGCTTTAATAAACGACGATAGTAACTAGTAACAATACCAGCTTTTTTCTCAAGTAATGGATGATTGTCTACCCATTCAAAAATATCATCAATTTCTTCTTCAGTAGCTAACGTTGTGAAAATATGACTGTAACTCTTCGCATGTACTTCTTCCATAGCTCCCATGAAAGCTAATACACTTTTTGCTTGTAAATTTTCAAGATGAACAAGTACAAGAGGCATCCCTTCGCCACCTTGTTTCGTATCTAAAAGTGTTAAACCACCTAATACACGCTTATAAGCAACCTGCTCTTCTTTTGATAATTGTGCCCAAGTATTTTTGTCAGAAGATACCGCGATTTCTTCTTCTGTCCAAAACTGAGCGATGTTTTGCTTCCAAAACATTAAACTAAAATCATCTTCTTTTTTGTTCCAGTTTACCGCACGCATTCAATCGCCCCTTCTCTAAATAAACATGAAAAATTGATAACTAAGCATGAGCAGGGTTCAGAAAACCCTGCTCATGCTGTCTCAATTTTTATATTAAACGGTACAAGCTACGCACTCTTCCACGCTTAACTTACGTGTTCTCGTATAATAAAGACTCTTTAAACCTTTTTTATGTGCATAGATGTAGTAACGTGCTAATTCACGTGTTGAAATATCACTATTAACGTAAAGAATTGTACTAATTCCTTGGTCAATATGTTCTTGGATTTCTGCGATTAAATCAATTAATTTAAACTGATTCATATCGTAAGAAGATTTATAGTACCAGAACGTATCTTTTGATAAATACGGCATTGGATAATATGTTGTCGCATTCGCATATGTTCTTGATTCGATTTGACTTACGATCGGCATTACGCTTGAAGTTGCATTTTGAACGTAACTGATAGATTGTGTTGGAGCGATAGCAAGACGGTATGAATTATATAATCCATTCTTCTTCACTTGCTCTTTTAAACTTGTCCAATCTTCTTTTGTTGGAATATGAATTCCTTCAAATAGTTGCTGAACTTTTTCAGTTACTGGGCTGTAATCTGTCGTTTCGTATTTTTCAAAGTATGTGCCATTCGCATAATCAGACTTATCGAAGTCTTTAAATGTTTCGCCTTTTTCTTTAGCGATTTCCATACTTTTCTCAATAGAGTAGTAATTTAACATCATAAAGAATGTACGAGCAAACTCTTTCGCTTCTGCACTTTCATATGCGATTTTGTTTTTTGATAAATATCCGTGTAAGTTCATTGCGCCAAGTCCAACTGAATGAAGCTCATCATTTGCTTTTTTCACAGTTGGTGCATTCGGAATAATCGTCATATCAGAAACAGCTGTTAAAGCTTCCATTCCCGCATGAACGGCTTCACGAATTTCTTTATTTTTCATTACATTTACGATATTTAACGATCCTAAGTTACAGTTAATATCACGACGGATAATATCCTCTGTACCGTAATCATTTATTTCAGAAGTTTCTTGAAGCTGGAAGATTTCTGTCTCGAATGTTCAACCGAGTCCGCTACTCCTCAGTCCGTTGCTCATGCAACTGCTGTATGTCACCATACAGGACAGACTATATCATCACCTACAGCATTACCTGATTAGGTGCTCCGCTTTTCGAACGCCAATCGCTTGCGCTCTACTCCCATAAGGGATAGTCGTTAGGCTTTTACTTATCTTAATCTTTCAGAAAGTCTCTTATTACTTTATGTTGTCCCATAACTCTGCTATACAAAATAATAAGATACATTCTGAACTTTTATATTTTCATTCTAAGATAAGATTTAGCACGGTAGGTTACCTCAAATTTGAGGCTTTCCCCGTTTAACGGAGTTTTCGACTAGCATTTCTACTAGAAGGTGCTACATATTTAACACAAGTTCGACATCTTCACAGTTCCAATATCCTTCAGTGGATGTTGGTTATTTGCATTTGATTTAAACATTAAGTATGGGTAACCAGACTCAAGCTGAATCATAGCAATTTTAATAAGCATATCACGTGCACTAATATCTAGCGGCTTCTTCTTCACTTTCGGATTGCTCATTAATTCATCGTACATTTCATCAATGTCTATATCATCTAAATGCTTTCCGTATTCTTTATACACCGTATAAGGCGCGAAAACATGGAAAGGTTCGTTTTTCTCAGCAAGCTCAAAGAACTTACTTGGAACGATAATTCCGATTGATAGAGACTGAATACGGCTCTTCTCATCGGCATTTATTTTTTTTGTATCAAGGAATTCAATAATATCCCAATGGAAAATGTTTAAGTATACTGCGCCGGCACCTTTTCGTTGCCCAAGTTGATTCGCATATGAAAACGAATCTTCAAGTAATTTCATAACAGGTACTACACCACTTGCAGCGTTATCGATACCTTTAATTTGCTCACCGCGTGCACGTAGCTTAGACAAGTTTAAAGCTACTCCACCGCCGATTTTTGATAATTGCATTGCAGTATTAATGTTAAAGCCGATTGAATTTAAGCTATCGTCCATCTCTAACAAGAAACAAGACACCATTTCTCCTCTTCTGCTTCGGCCCGCATTTAAAAAGGTTGGTGTCGCTGGTTGGTAGTTTTGTTTTACAATCATGCTTGCGAAGTGTTTTGCCTTCGCAACATCACCGCGTCCTAAGTATAATGAAACAATTGCTACACGATCTTCATAGCTTTCTAAGTATTGTTTTTGATCATTTGTTTTTAACGCATAATCTTTGTAGAACTTAGATGCTGCCATATAAGATTGGAACTCGAAGTTTTCACCATAAGCGATGTTATATACCTCTTCTACTTCCTCCAAGCTATACTCGTCCAGAACGTTGTAATAGTAATCATGTTCTTTCATATACTCCATTCGCTCTGCCACGCTATTAAAATGAACGGTATTCTCTCTAGCTTCTTCCATAAAGACTTCTAATGCCTCTTTATCTTTATGAAGCTGATAAAAACCGTCCTGCATTTGCGTGATTTCATTATTCAGTTCAATGTGTCGCAATCTCCCGCACCCTTTCCTTAAAATATTCTACATCGTTATTTGTTCCTGATAACTCAAATTTTGATACAATAGGCACTTCATATTTAGCAGAAATTTTGTCAGCACTTGCACCGAACATGTCTCCCCAGTTACGATTGCCGCTTGCAGATACGCCTTTTAATTTTTCATTATTGCGCTCTAAAAATTCTAAAACACGTTCTGGTACATTGCCAAAACCTGTTGTATACGTAATTAAAACAAAGTCTTCATCTATTACTAGATCTTCACCAATTTGAACGGCCGGCATATTTAATTTGTGAATGAAACGCTTCACGTTTCCTGTCATAGAATCATATGCAACTATCATTTCCGACCCTCCCTCTCCAATCTATACTCTCTGTATGTTGTTTCTTGATTTCTCTATATATTGTATTACGTTTCAAAATAAGACACAAGATATATGTATAAATTCTTTCTTTTTTTAAATTTTACTTTTCGACAAGACAGTCGATTTTTTTCAATACAATGACTATGAAACAACATTCTAAAACTCATGTCAATAAAGTGCTTTTCAAAAAAGTTGTCAACGAATTTAACCTTATTTTAAAAAAAGTTACCAATATATTTTGTCATAAAACGGCAAATGCTGGAGGAATATATTTCTCCAGCATCACGAAAAAAAGAACAGACATGAAACGATAATCTGTTCTAAAAAACGATTACATTTATCAATTTTACTTTATTAAATATTATACATATACTTTCGGTTCGCGTTACATACTAAAAGATAACTATTATAGAAAAAGATTATTATTATGGAAATTCAATTTATTTATGAAAAGATTATTCAGAGTGCTCAATACGCAAAATATCTTTTACAAATATATGATGTGGATTTTCATCTTTATCAATGATTGTACATACAGGAGCTTCTTCATCAAAGTACACAATCATTCCTTCTACGTACTGAAATGTATGTTGAACTTGTACAGTTACTTTAATTTCTACAGCCTCTTCATATGCTCTTTTTATTTTCTGAAGCATTTTTGCCGAACACTTTCGTTTCTCTGGGTACATGACCATCCCCATAAACCTATTGCCGGCTCTATCTTTCCACATATAATCCCAATGCGGTAATATGCCTTGTTTAAAATCGCCCATAATTCTCCTCCCCTATATTCTTCTAGTTACGAACGTGGCGTTTCTGAATATGTATAAATTACTTGTCCGCCGCGCTGCGCGTTTCCAATAATATGTTTAAAATCTTCACGCCCTACTACAACTTTCCTAAACGTATAAAATACATCTTTCGTTGCAACATACTCCTTTATTTCACCATTTTTCAGCTGATCCAAAATTGTATTTGCTAATTGTTCATCCATGTATTTCACCTCTATGCAATATTTTATTTTATCGTATATTCTATAGGTCAACAACTGTAAAATTATCCAGATGCTATACCTTCATTTTATTTTCATTATTCACAAACGATATCACTTTACTATATGTCCACTAAATATCATATACTAACATAGCTACTTCTCTATATCAAACATTTCGACATTCAATTATGCAAAGTTCCATACCACTATGCTACAATATATAAATAGAACTAGGAGGGATACTATGATTCGGAAAGCAAAAAAGACAGATGCGAAGGCAATTGCGCCTTTATTGTATAACGCTCTGCACGAAATTGCTGAAAAAATCACAGGTAGCACTGTTGAAACAGAAGTATTACTAGGACTTGAAACATGGTTCTCAAAAGAGAGAAATCGACTGAGCTACGAAAACTGTTTTGTATATGAGCAAGACGGGGATGCAGTTGGAGTTATTGTCGCTTATCATGGTAGTGAAGCAACAATGCTTGATGCACCAATTGTACATCACTTAAGAGAATTACATAAAGATGAATCGATTACGTTAGAAAAAGAAGCTGAGCTTGATGAATATTACATTGATACATTATCAGTTTCAAGTGCATATGGCGGAAAAGGAATTGGTTCTCAATTAATTGAAGCTGCTGAAATCCATGCAACTGAAAAGATGTATGAAAAAATCGCATTACTTGTTAATTTAGAAAACAAACGTGCCTATTCACTATACGAAAAACTAGGTTATAAAAAAGATCAAATCATTATGCTCGTAGGCGAACCTTATGCACATCTCGTAAAAACATTAAACATCAAAGTTTCTGTATCTTAAAAAGAAAGCACACGATTTATATAAATCGTGTGCTTTTATGTTAAATTCGTATTCAATACATTTCCATTCATCGCCTCGTGAAATGTATATGTTGTACATCCCCATGGCTCTCTGTGCAAAATAGGCGTACCAGACCATCCCATCGCTCTCAGCTCCGCACCAACCATTGCGTTAATGTAATTATGACCTACAAGAGCAATACTTCCATGTACGAGAGCATAACGGTGTAATACGTAAGCCGCTTGCCTTGCCCTCTCTCTTACTTCCTTATAAGACTCAACATCTTTATGGTAACCAAGTATCCATAATGTTCGCCCGATAAACATCCATACGTTAGGTTTACATTTCAACCATGTTGGAGCATAAAAACTCGTCGGAATTTCAGCTTCCCTAAAAAGAGAATTTTGCATAAAAGATAAAGAATTCATTAATTCAGCTGCTGACTGTATAGCACACCTTTGATCACTCGTTACAATCAACTTTGCTGCTTCAACCGCTTCCATTGTTTCCATTGGTATAGGTGCTTTTTCTGTTATAGTATGTAAGTCATATCCTTTCATCCATTCATGAAAGGATGTAACCGTCATTGGTTCTATAGTACGATCTAAGCGACCATGACGAATAAAAGAAATCTTCATTCTTTCCACTCTCCATTCATCACTTACGAACTCTATTATGTACTATTTTTAAATATCATACCACGCAAAAAAAGAAAGTTATACACCTTTACATATCCTCGCCACTCTCATGTGTGACCCCAGCATGTATACCATCCATCCCATCAAAATATGTAGTCGTTTCATGATGACGAATCTTTTTTAAATTTATATAAGAAAATACAAATAAAGTTAATGCTATAACACTCCCCACAAATTCAAACATCATTTTACCGCCTCTAATTTATCCCACTTTAGTAGGTTATTGTATATTTTTCATTATACCCCTATATAAAGATGCACGCATTTAAACCGTTCTTTTTTTCTAATAACTTGGAGTTCTTGCATATTTTCTTACAAAATGTGAATATTTTTCGAATTTTTACTTTGGAAACATTTACAAACTAGACAATATGGTTCAAAATAAGAGGAAATAAAAAAAAACCAAAATTATTCTTTTTTTGGAAAACTGTAACAAGGAGAGTTGCTTATGCAGATCGCAGAAACTGGAGATATCATTGAATTTAAAGGTGGAATGCAAGGCCGTGTTCAAAAAGTAAATCAAAACTCCGTTATTGTAGATATAACAATTATGGAAAATTTTAGAGAACTAGATATGGAACCTCTTACAGTTGTAAGTCATAAAAACTATACTGTCATTAATCAAAATGCATAATATAATAGAAAGAAAGGATCTGTATGTTATACAGATCCTTTCTTTCTATTATATATTAACGATTATCAATTGTTTCTGGATATAGATCATGGTTCATCATGCGGTAGTCTGCCATTTTTTCATACTTCGTGCCTGGGCGACCGTAGTTGCAGTAAGGATCAATTGAAATCCCTCCACGTGGTGTGAATTTCCCCCATACCTCAATGTAACGCGGATCCATTAATTTAATTAAATCATTCATAATAACGTTCATGCAATCTTCGTGGAAATCACCATGATTGCGGAAACTAAATAAATATAGCTTTAAAGATTTACTCTCTACCATTCTTTGTTCTGGAATGTAGCTAATATAAATTGTTGCAAAATCTGGTTGACCTGTTTTCGGACATAAGCTTGTAAATTCAGGGCAATTAAATTTCACAAAATAATCACGGTTTGGATGATTGTTATCAAATACCTCTAAAATTTCTGGGCTATATTCAAATAAATATTTTGTATTTTGATTTCCTAATAATGTTACATCTTTTAAATCTTCATCTAATCTTCCTGCCATTTTAAACATCCCTTCTCATTATACTCCGCGTTTATTTCCCCATACTAACGCATGAAGCTGCGGCAATACTTTTGCATTATTCATTTCTTTACAGTTAACCGCTTTTTCAATAAGCCACTCATATTTATCTAATAATTTTTTAATCAACATCGCATCATCCACAGTTTTTGTATCATCATTCCCTACTTGTAAGAAGAATGGAACATCTGGATAACGTTCGTGCATCTTAACTGCATACTCAAAGTCATAATCGTCAAATACTACTACCTTTAAACTAATATCTTTTCCTGCTAGTTTCTGAATAACAGCATCTAACTTCTGAAAATCAGTATTCATCGTCGAACTTGGTGGTTTTGGAGAAATCGTTATCTCATCAATTTGAAGTAACCAATCTTGCCATTTACTCCCTTGCGTTTCGATTGCCGTCCGCATTCCATTCTCTTTTAATATAGAAAGAAGAAACTCAATATTTTTCAACAATGCTGGATTTCCACCTGAAATCGTAACATGAGAAAAATTTTCGCCACCAATTTCCACAAGCTCGTTCCAAACGTCCTCTGCTGTCATCTGTCTAATTTGTTCCTTAGCCGATCCATCCCACGTAAAAGCAGAATCACACCATGCGCAGCTATAATCACAGCCAGCTGTACGGATAAACATCGTCTTTTGTCCCACAACCATTCCTTCACCTTGAATAGTCGGACCAAATATTTCTAAGACAGGGATCTTACTCATCGAGCATCCACTCCCGTCTTACTTCCGCATAACTAGTCGGCGTCTCGAAAAGACGAACAAATTCAACACGAGCTCCTTTATATTCGTTCGCACGATTATCTTTTAGTAATGCTTCTGCCATCTTTTCATAAATCCAAACGACCATGTTTTCAGCAGTCGTATTCATTGCTGGTAACATTTCGTTTAAATAACGATGGTCTAAATAAATTTCTATTTCATTCTTCCAAATTTCTTTTATATCTCCAAAGTCAATCGCAAGACCTATTTCATTTACATATCCACTAATCCCAAATACAACTTTATATGTGTGACCATGTAAATTTTTACATTTCCCCTCATAACAGTGTAAATGGTGTGCTGCATCAAATGTAAATTCCTTGCTGACCATTACTCTTTTATTATGATATTTAAGCTGTTTACGCTGAATATCCTTGTCCATTTTTTGCAAATTTTCTACGATGCGAAATCCAAAGAAATTATCCATTAGTTATTTGCTCCTTCGCGTTCTTGTAGGTACGTATCTAATCCTGCTTTACGAAGCTGACATGCTGGACATTCACCGCAACCATCACCAATGATTCCGTTATAACATGTTAATGTTTTTTCTCGAACAAACTCGAATGCTCCAAGTTCATCTGATAATTTCCATGTTTCCGCTTTATCAATCCACATAAGTGGTGTATGAATTACGAACGGATAATCCATGGATAAATTTAAAGTAACGTTTAACGATTTCACAAACACGTCACGGCAATCTGGATAACCACTAAAATCAGTTTCACATACACCCGTTACAATATGACGTGCCCCAACTTGTTTTGCTAATACAGCAGCAAATGATAAGAATAGTAAATTTCGTCCATCTACAAACGTCGATGGCAATTCACCTTCTTCATGTGTAATCTCCATATCCGTTCTCGTTAACGCATTTGGAGCAAGTTGATTTAATAGACTCATATCTAGTACCGTATGTTTAATTCCTAGTTCTTTCGCAATTTCCGCTGCACAATCAATTTCTAGTTTATGACGTTGATTGTAATTAAACGTTACAGCTTCTACTTCTGCAAACTGCTCTATTGCCCAAAATAAACATGTCGTACTATCTTGTCCTCCACTAAAAACAACAACTGCCTTTTCTTTTTTCATTTCACTCATTCTCCTTCTCTACTACGAATAAGAAGAAAGAACGTTCTTGAACTGTCACAATAAAAAAACAAAACAATACCTAAAGATATTGTTGTTTCCATAGTTTTTTATAGAGGGAGTTCGCGAACCTCTCCCGCGCATCGCACGGAATTCCTTCTTTCATTGACAAAGCTTATTGTAACATATTGTATACTACCAGAAAAAATTTCTGATTTTTCCGCTATTTCTCATTTTATTTCTTTCATTTTATAGTATGATTAATTTAATGTGAGAAGAGAGGAGGCATCCCACTGAAACCCTTTATTATTTATCTCTTTTTAAATATATTATTCATTCTTGTTACAATGCTCGTATACCATTTATTTTGGAATCAAAAAGGGAAACGTTCTCCTAAATTAAACTCAGCTATATTTATTGCATTATGTTGCCTCGCAACCATACTATGTATTACTTTCGGAGCAAAAACAAATTATGGATTTCAATTTGATATGCGCCATATCGTATTAATTGTCGGTACATTAACAGGAGGTCCTATTGCTGGTGGATCTATATTAGTTGTATTAAATATATACCGCTTCTTATTAGGAGGAATCGGTGTTTTCCCATCGCTTATCGGTTCTATCCTTCTATTTATTGTCCTACTATTTACATATAAAGTTTTCAATCGAACTTCTAATCGTATAAAAGTAGCACTTGCCATTATCTACAGTCTCACATACGGATTTAGTTGGATACCTTTCTTCCTTTCAAAGGTTACAAATAAGACTGATTATATACCACATATTATTGTGTATGAGTTATGTACGATACTTGGTACGATACTTATTTTATATTTACTACACATATTACAAACTCAAGTTCGTCTTCAAAACGAACTTATGAATGCTGAAAAGTTTCATTTAATTGGAGAAATGGCAGCGTCCATTTCTCATGAGATTCGTAATCCATTAACTTCAACAAAAGGCTTTTTACAACTTTTGCAGTCAGATACATGCACTGAGCAAGAGCGAAAATTATATATCGACATAGCCATTAACGGAATCGAACAAGCAAATCACGTTCTTACAGATTATTTAACCTTTGCAAAACCAAGTATTGAAAAAGAACAAACATTACAGTTAGAAGAAGAACTACTACACGCATTAGCGTTAATTACACCTCTTGCTAATTTAGCAAATGTGCGTACTCATTATATAAAGCAAAGCACTTCTTTTTTTATCGCGGGAGAAAAACAAAAACTAAATCAATGCTTGTTAAATGTTTTAAAAAACTGCATTGAGGCCATGCCAAAAGGCGGTGATCTTTATTTCTCATTAGTTCCTGATCATAAGCATATTCAGTTATATATAAAAGATACAGGAGTTGGTATGGATCAAGAACAAGTAAAACGCCTTGGATCCCCTTTCTACTCAACAAAAGAAAAAGGTACTGGTCTTGGAATGATGGTCGTATTCAGTGTTGTGCAAGCTATGAACGGAAAAGTTGATATTATAAGCGAAAAAGGTACAGGTACAACCTTCTTATTAACTTTTCCACTCATACAAAAAACGTGATGAAATACTCATCACGTTTTTTCTGTTCCTTCAACTAATTCAGCAAAGGCTTTCACTTTACCATGTGGTTTTTGATTTTCTTTACGTGCTTTCCACGCGCGCTCTTCTTCTTTCTTTTTCTTGGACATACATTTCAACTCCTTCTGTTCTTTCTCCATGTAGTATTCCAAAATAAGAAAGAAAACTATGCACGCATCAAAAAAGAAGTGGTCTCCCACTTCCTTCTAATTATCGTTGCAAAATTGCGTGTTTCGCCTCTTTTAACTGCGTAAGATGTCTTTGTTCATGCAAATCAAGAAATTGAACCCACTGATACAAATTCAAATCATTAAAAATAGGATGCTTTAATCCATTTTCAAATAAATCTTTTTCATCTATCACACTATGAAGCGCGTGTAATAGCTCTTGTCGTGAATGTTCTAGTAATTGAATTCCTTGCTGTTTTTTCATTAACGTTTCTGTTGGTTGCATTTGCTGAGGAGCTTCTCGTTTATATGTGCGATCAAGCGTAAGTTGGAGGTCTTTAAATGGAGTCGTGTTTCTTTCATTTTTTTGTAAAGCATATACAAGGGCAGACGTAACTGATTGTTCAACTAAATGCAAGTGATGCAAAATTTGAATAATACTCCATTTATCACGGCGTGGCTTTACATTCACTTCTGTATCATTTAACATTTCAATTTCTGATAATAGCGTGCTTCGAGTAGACTGTAATGAGTTCACCAAATTTTCTAAACTCACATCCATATTTGATTGAAGCATACTTCTTTCCCCCCTTTTTGTTGGTGAAAAGAGGTGCTCCTTATTAGAAACACCTCTTTAGTATTCTGAATTTTCTTTTATTATCTCATCATTTTCTCATTATGTCGATGTTAAACATGTGAAAAAAAGCGCATGTTTTTTACAATTTTGTGTCGTCAATCGCATGTAGCCACGCTTCAATTTCTGTAATGACACTTTTCACACAGCCTTCAGCAAATGGTGATGTTAAATTTGCAACTTCTACTAATTCCAAGAATGATTTACTTCCACCTTGTTGGCACAAATTTACATAATCTTCCCACGCCTCTTGTCTATTATCTCTTGCACGTTTCCAAAATTGCAGTGCGCAAATTTGTGCTAATGTGTAGTCGATATAGTAGAACGGCGAGCTATAAATATGTCCTTGACGTTGCCAGAATCCACCGCGCTCTAAATAATCATTATCTTCATAATCACGATGCGGCAAATACTTTTTCTCTATATTACGCCATGCTGTCTTACGCTCTTCTGGTGATGCTTCTGGATTTTCATATACATAATGTTGATATTCGTCAACAGATACACCATACGGTAAAAACAGAAGTGCTGAACTTAAGTGAGAGAAATAATATTTATCTGCATCCTCTTCAAAGAATGACTTCATCCATGGCCATGTAAAGAATTCCATACTCATAGAATGAATTTCACATGCTTCATACGTTGGCCAATTGTATTCTGGAATTTCAAACTTACGGCTTTCATATACTTGGAAAGCATGACCAGCTTCATGTGTTAATACATCAATGTCGCCAGATGTTCCATTGAAGTTTGAGAAAATAAATGGCGCTTTATAATTCTCAATATATGTACAATATCCGCCACCAGCTTTTCCTTTTTTCGCAACTAAATCTAATAAATCATTATCTAGCATGAAATTGAAAAATTCATCCGTTTCAGCCGATAACTCTTTATACATCGTTTTCCCATGATTAACAATCCAATCCGCATCTCCTTTTGGAGTTGGATTACCAGTAGCAAACTCAAAGTTTTCGTCGTAATACGCTAACTTCTCTACACCGATACGTGCTTGTTGTCGTTTTCTTAATTCCGTTGTAACTGGAACGATATAATCAAGTACTTGCTGACGATAATTCGCCACCATTTCCGCATTATAATCTGTACGGTACATTCTTGCATATCCAAGTTCAACAAAGTTTTTGAAACCTAAAGATTTGGCGATTTTCGTTCTCACTTTAACAAGCTCATCATAAATACGATCTAACTCTTCCTCATTCTCAGCTAAAAATCCGTAATATGCTTCACTTGCTACTTTACGTTCACTTCTTTCTTTCCCTTGCATAAATGGAATAAGCTGCGATAACGTTCTTTCTTCTCCTGCAAAGTCAATTTTTGCAGATGCTAATAACTGCGTATATTGTGAAGATAATTTATTCTCTAATTGTAAATCTTTCACAACTTCATCAGAGTATGTTTTCAAATCACACTCCGCTAAAGCAAATAATTGCTTTCCATAATACGCTTCTAATTCTTCACGGAATGGAGAATGAATTAACGCATTATAATACTTTGTACCATAACCTTGTACAACTGGAGAGAATTCATCAAAGAAATCTTGCTCGTCCTTATAAAAAGCATCTGTCGTATCAACAGAATGACGAATGTAACAAAGATTCCCCATTGTACCGAAGTCGTTGCGAATTTCGTTAATTGAATTGATGACTTGTTTTTGTTCTTCTACAGTTTTAGCGTTATCAAACTTCTCTAAAGCAACAGTAAACTTCTCTTTTAATTCTTCAATATTTGGCCGTTTATATTCATAGTCTTTAAATGACATGAACGAGCCTCCTCTCCATTATATGCATCCTTACTATAATTCAATGCTTACTTACAAATCTCCTCTTATTCTTCAGCAAAATACGGCATATTTTGTCATAATTACATGTAAACAAAAAAGCCTTGGATTTCTTTATCCAAAGCTCCTTTGGAACATACTATTATTTTTCATACTTTCCAATCTTTTTTAATAGATCAAGTAATTCATCCTTTTCCTCTTTCGTTAACATTTCAAAAGACTGATGTATAACTTGCTCATGCCCTGGAAAAATAGAAGCAATAAAGTTCTCTCCAGACTCAGTTAATTGTGCATAAATAACACGTCTGTCATTCGGGCACGGAATTCTCTTTACTAGTCCCTTTTTCTCTAGCTTATCTACAACATATGTAATGCTGCCACTAGCAATCAAAATACGCTCACCAATTTGCTGAAGTGGTTGACCGCCTTTATGATATAGCAGTTCTAATACAGCAAATTCAGTTGGATTTAACCCGTTACTTTGTATAGATTTATTTGTAGTATCCATAACAGAACGATGTACACGAGATAATGCAATAAATACTTTTAGAGATTGAGAAATATCTTCTCGTTCATTATTTGATGTCATACAACTTTCAACCCTTCACTTAAATTCTCAGTAATAAAAAGAAAAAACAGCTTAGTACTTCATGTAAATTCCGAATGAGTATTCACTCATTCATTTCCTCTCCCCAAATATATTACGAATGATTCTTGAATAAAAACATGACAATTTTAACATAGTTTATATATAATGATAATAAAAAAGAAGGAGTACCAAATTTGAAAGTCAAATTCCACAGCATAGTTTTATATATATTACTTGTTATCCTACCAACGATAGGGATTGGTGCTACATTTTATTCATATCATTCGTATAAAATGAAGCAGGAAAACAAACTATCTGCTCACACGGTTCTCTTTTTATATAGAGACTATTTAGATCATCACCTTGGTGAAGCAATTTCCGCATTAGAAATGCTCTCAAAGGTCATAGGAACCGAGACTGGAAATATAAATGGAGTTAAACAAATTGTACATGATACAGATGGAAACGATGCACGTTTTTCTGGTTTATACTACGCTACACCAGAAGGAATCATTACAATCGCATCCGAAGGCGACCGACCACCTGTTGATGTCTCAGATCGCAAATATATTCAAGACGTATTGCAAACGAAGAAAACAACTGTATCATCAGTCATTACAGATCGTGTTCTTGGACATCAAGCTATTATGATTGCTTCTCCCATTTTCAATAAACAGAAGGAAATCTCAGGCTTATTGTTAGCAAGTTTACGCTTTGACTACATTTCATCATCTTTAAATGCCATTAAGCCACAATACCATTTTGAAGTAACTGATAAACATGATGTAGTTTTTCTCACCGATGATAATAACGAAACAAGTGCTGCGCATTCTAATATGCTTACTACCCCACTCAAAAGATTAAATTGGAAGGTCTCTGTTTCTCCTTTGCCTATCCATCAAAAAACTTTATATCAGTGGGTTGCAATAGAGTGTATAGCTACTTTATTTTTAATGTCTATTTTATTTTTACTTGCTCAATATATGTTGTTAAAACGTCAAACAAAACTGGAAAGACAACAAAATGAACTACAAAAAATTGAATTGGTTGGAACTTTTGCAGCTAGTACAGCCCACGAAATCCGTAATCCTCTTACCGGAATTAAAGGGCTCGTCGCTCTATTAAAAGAGAAATATAAAGATGAACAAGATCAGTTTTATTTTTCCATCATCGAACAAGAAATAGAACGGATTAATGAAATTGTAAGCGAATTTCTTATTCTTGGAAAGCCAACTGCTATCATTGAACAAACATATGATGTGAGAACTATTCTAAATGAGGTATCATTAATTATTCAATCTGAGGCGAATCTACATAACATTGTATTCCATTTACATTTGCCAGACCATCCTATTCATATCCGTTGCTCAAAAGACCATATGAAACAAGTGGTTTTAAACATTACAAAAAATGCAATTGAAGCCATGAATTCTGGTGACACACTGACCATTTCCGTAACAAACAATGAAACACACGCACAATTGAGAATTACAGATACTGGAAAAGGGATTCCAAAACATATTCAAAAACACCTCTTTCATCCGTTCTTTACTAATAAAGATACTGGAACCGGTCTTGGACTTGTCATATGTAAACGAATTGTAGAGATGTACAATGGGCATATTTTTATTGATAGTATAGAAAACGAAGGAACGACAGTTCATATCGAAATTCCGTTACACCTAGTATAATTATCCTTATCCCAAAAGGGTAATTATACTTATTTCATAAAACCAGCCACAAGCATTCGCCAAAAATTACTTGATTTCCCTTCATACCCAATTTGAAAAATAGGTACCTTAATAATTGATAGCCATTTTGGTGTTTGTTTTTCTTTATAACGCTGGTACTGTAAAATAAGCTTGTCCAATTCTTGACTCACTTGAATTGTCTCCATACTATTTAACCCACTTGTTAAACCTAATTGAATCATTTCTTCACGTTTCATATGAATATCACGTGAAAGCTTTTCTAATGTGTACTTCCTTTTTACGGTAAACATTCATATCCCCCTTATTATACTTCCATGCTTTCAACTTTACTTCTCCATCGGCCTTTTAACTACTTAATCATATTTGAATTTGAAGAATCAGAAAATTTAACATTTTCTCCCTGTAATTTACAAATCTTTACCCTCACTTTGAGAATTATTACAAATTATTCTATCTTTGTAAATACATTCGCAATAATAGACATTTTTTTCATCTTCTTTTTTTACAAATACCAATTAAATAGCGGATTCTCTATTTTCTATATACTTTTCTTCGACATTTTTTGTTTAATTTATATAAAAACGCAAAACATAATGATGATTGATAAAGTGAAATTTAATCATTGGGGGATTTTGTTCATTCCTCACTGCTCGCAAATAGCGGGAAAAAATAGAAAGGAAATATTTATATGCGCAAATATACGATTGCATTGCTTATATTTACTATGTTCTTACCATCCTTCTTGTTTCCTGTTCAAGCAAAGGCCCATACAAACAAAGTCGCTATTGTCATTGATGACTTCGGCAATAATATGAAGGGGACTGATAAAATGTTATCACTTCCTATTCCACTGACTGTTGCCGTTATGCCTTTTCTCCCTTCCACAAAGGAAGATGCGATAGCGGCTCATAAGAAAGGGCACGAAGTTATTATACATATGCCAATGGAACCGATTAAAGGTAAAAAAGAATGGCTTGGACCAAAAGCAATTACAACTGATTTAAGCGACGAAGAAATAAATAACCGACTCGAACAAGCGATTCAAGAAGTACCGCATGCAATTGGGATGAACAATCATATGGGCTCAAAAGTGACCGCGGACGAAAGAATTGTACGACTTATACTTGCAGCTTGTAAAAAACACGGTTTATTTTATTTGGATAGCAAAACAAATCCTAAGAGTGTTGTCCCAAAAATCGGGAAAGAATTAGGAGTGCCTATTATTGAAAATCAATTATTTTTTGATGATGTGTATACAGCGGCACATATTTCAAAACAAGCCCAATTACTCATTAAAAAGCTTCAAGAAAAACCGATTATGGTAGCTATCGGACACGTTGGACCTCCAGGTGAAATTACATCACGTGTTATAGAAACTTCTATTCCTAACATTCGCGCACATGCAGATTTTATTTTTTTATCTGATTTAGCATTATCTCCACCTCCTGTTTCAAAATAAGATTCATTACTCGCACTAAAAAAGGTACCAATCTGCATATAGCAAATTGGTACCTTTCCTTTTCACCTTAAATATAATCTACATGACTCACCCTGAATCCTTTTTTCTCTATTTTTTCGATTAATTGCTTTAATCTTTTTTCATTTAACTCATCTGCTATATTTACGATAACGCGGCGAATATACTGATCACCGTTATCTAGCGTAAATAATCCACCGATATTAAATGCTTTCAACAATGTCCCAAGTTCTTTAATCGTTCCCTTACAATCTTGTGTTGCAATTGTTAATATATAACCACCCGTCCGCATACCGAATGAATCTTCAATAACATCAAATATATTGGAATGCGTTAAGATACCGACAAATTCATTATAGTCATTTAACACAGCTAAAAATGGAAGTCGACGAATAACATAAAATGCTCTAAAAAAAGAATCCTTTTCAAAAATAAATGCAGAGGAATCTTCCAGCATATGTTCCGTGCTTAATTTCTCTAATCCGCTATTACACTTCTTTTCTAAAAGGTCTACTTTATAAATAATCCCTATGAATTTCTTTTCATCTTCTGCTAATACAGGGATTGCTCGAAATCCCGTTTCATTCATAATGTGCAAAGCCTCTTCACCTGAATCGTTCATTTTGCAAAATGTTACTTGTTGTTTCGGCAGAAAATGGTATTTAACTCGCAAAATATGTTCCTCCTTACATGTCAACATGTAATCTATATATAATAAGGAGACCTATATTTTATGAGTAAAATTACATTTAAAACGCTTTCATTTTTTATTGACTTGTAACGACATCACAAACATTTTATATAACAGAGCTCTTTGCACCTTTTATCATTAACAACTTTACATGGTAATTCATTAAATATTCTATACCCTCTAGCCATTTTTTCGCTTCTTCTGGAGTTTTCCCCCACACAATCATGCCATAATTATGAACAAGAACTACTCCTCCACCTTCAATAAAATTCGGTACATTATTTTCTAATAAATCAGCGAATTTTTTCTCATCTTCTACAATAGGAATTGTCATTTCTGTTATACCTTCTTTTCCAAAAACACGTTCCACGCTACGTTTATCGAATGTTACTTCCCCTGTTTCTCCATATAACTCTGATATTAAATGGCTATCTACAGTCTGCACTTGTAAAATACATTCTGCACTACTTTTTTTATAAATATCCGCATGCATAAATGATTCTGCAGCTGGTTTTTCTTCATTTTCAAATACTGGCTCACACATACAATTAACAACAATAAAGTCTTCTTCTGAAAATAACCCTTTATCTCTTCCCTCAACGTTTACTAAAAAAGTTAACGGCTCTTTTGACGTACAGAGTGATAAACTAATTTTTGTACCATAAAACCAATCACGAAGTGCCAATTCAGATTTCACATCTTTTAATTCATTCCATTTTTTTAGAAAAAATAACATTTCGTCACCCCCGGCATAATATTTATATAATGTTCGAATCCTTTCTATGTAAAAGGAGTATTTTTTGATTATTCTAAAAATTTAATTGAATTATCACATGAGAACGCCTTTTTGTCAATATAGTTTCACAGCTCTTCTTTAAAATGGGCCATTCATATATCTATACTTCTGTCTATTCCCTACTTCATTTTGTACATAAAAAAATACGTTATTCTTTTTAAATCAAAGAATAACGTATTTTCTCATCTTTTATTTCTTTATTGCATTATATAAAAACTGTGCATATTGTTCACGTGTTACGAAATCATCACCTAAAAAGTTTCCTTTTCCATTACCTTTTGATATATTATTATCCGCTAACGCTTTCACATATCCTTCTGCCCAATGACCAGTCGGTACATCAGTAAAGTTCACTTTATTATTTCTATCTTCTTTTAACTGAAATACTTTATATAATACTACAGACATTTCGTATCGAGTTAATACTCCATCTGGACGAAACTCCCCAGTACCATCTCCTTGCATAATTCCAGCTTGCGCAACTGTGGCAATATCTTGCTCAAACATATGCCCTTTCGTATCTGTAAATCTCTCTTTCTGCTCTACTTTATTTTCTAATTTCATGTACCTTTGTACTAAAGACGCAACTTGCCCACGAGTAATACTATCCCCAAATCCAAATTGTCCATTTCCATATCCCTTGAAAATATTTTCTTTCGCTAAATAATGAATTGCTTCTTCTGACCAATGTCCTTTTGGTACATCTTTAAATTCTACTACTTCTACTTTTTCATCTTCTTTAGAAGTATTGTCTTCTTTAGAATTGTTGTCCCCTTTACTTTCTACTACATTTTGAATTACAGATCCTGTAAAAAAGATTCCTGTATCCGCAAATGGATCTTTCACTCCAAATTCATATACTTTCTCACCTGGTGTACTCCATTTCACTACACCATTACTATACGTACCACCATCACTCTTCAGACGGATTTTTGTAGATACCTCGCCGTCTTTTTCGTATATAGGTACTTTTACTTCTTTATTTACTTCTGTATCCTCTAAAAAGACTTTTTGGTTTTGAACATTAATATAAGCTTTCTTACTTAGTTCTATTACTGGTCTAACATCGCGGATTTCATTTGCAACAAAACTTAAATATACTAACTTATTCAACTTACTAACTGGCGATAAGTCTGAAATATAATTTGCTTCTAAATCAAGTTTTTGTAAGTTTACTAGATTTGATAATGGAGTAATATCCTTTAACTCATTATTAGGTAAATCTAATTCTGTAAGCTGAGTCATTTTAGCAAGTGGTGTCACATCTTCAATTTGATTTTTACCGATAAATAATTTATTTAATTGATTCATTTGATCAATACCCGATAAATCTTTAACTTTATTACGCGTTAATACTAAATCTTTTAAAGGTAATGAATATAACGGTTTAATATCTTCAATTTGATTACCTGCTAAAGTTAAGTATGTTACATTTTTCAATGCGCTTAATGGAGCAACATTCGTAATTTTATTATTTGCTAAATTCAAGTAATCTAGTTGTTCCATTTTCGCTAATGCTGTTACGTCTTCTATTTGGTTGCCTGATAGATATAAACTTTTTACATTTTTCATTTCAATGAGTGGTGCAACGTTTGTAATTTTATTATTACTCAAATCAAGAGATGCTAAATTATCCATCTTAACAAGTGGTGTTACATCTGAAAATTCATTACCACGCAAAGCTAAATGATTTAATTGCTTTAAATTCGCAAAGAACGATGGATCTGTTATCTTCGCATTCGCAACTGTTAAAGATTTTAAATTTGGCATATATTTTAATGCACTATAATCAAGAATCTCATTCGTGTTTAAAAACAAGTCCTTTACTTGTAATAACTCCTCTTTCGTAATTGGTGTATTTAAATCTTTTCTATTAAATACTTTTTTATTAACAAGTTCTCTTAATTTGTTATCTGTTATCATATTTTGACTATCAATTGGATGATCCGTTTCCGTATTGCCTGAATTAGCGTTATCATCTGGTTTCTCTGTTTCTTTGTCACCTACAGTTGGATCTTTAATTTCAAATTGAACTTGATATTTGTGATCATATCCGATGGCCGGAATAAGTATATGCATTTGCATATTATGCTTCTTCTCAAATTCGCCAATTTCAAATTGGACTACTTTCGTTCCATTTTTCCTCTTATCTTCTGATAAAACTTTCACATCTTGAAATACACCAGGTTGGTTTTTATCCTCTATTCTAAGATATTGAAAATAATCGCTATCTTGTATTGTTACAGTAACGATTTTTTTCCCATCTTCAATTGCTACTTTAGGATTTTTTATGTACTGAGAAACCATAGATGGCTCATCTTTTTGATCCTTATATATTTTAATCTCAGTATCGTATGTACGTTCACTAGCTGCTGCCACCGACTGGTTTGCTTCAGCTTTTAGTGCTGCTAATGCTGGAGTAGAGTATGTAGCAAATGGAATTGCTAATGTTGTGGCTACTACTAGCGCCTTAATATAACTTTTTTTCAAAATAATATCCCCTATCATATATAATTTTTATAATTGATAAATGTTATCAATTACTTACAAAATAAATGATAATGAATCTCATTATCATTGTCAATGATAATATTACATTAAGTTTATATTTCCAAAGATAAAAAATAAAAAACCCTTTAATCAAAGGGCCTTTTTACCTAGCGTATGAAGAATTTCACTTTTTTCTTTTTCATTAATAAAACCAATTTTTTGCAAAATATTTGCATACAATACAAGTTTATTATATATCCGTTCTGACATGCTTCTCCCTTCTTTCCTTCGACCAACTTTTTTTGTATTGGTAAATTATATGAAAGAGATGAGAAAATGTGTCCACTTTTTGCATACATACAAATCTTTTATCCTGCTATTTGCGGACAGTAAAACTCCCACCTCAAAAACAGGTGGGAGTTCAATTTATTTAGCAAATTGTCCATTGAATATTATGCTTTTTGACTTCCTCTTCAAAACTATAGGGCATTTTCTTATCACAAATTACATGTTGAATACGTGAAAATGCTGCTATTCGGTAATTTCCTTTTACCCCTACTTTTGTATGATCACATAAAATATATGTTTTCTCCGCTAATTTCAGCATCGCTTCTGACAGTTTCGCCTTTTCTAATTCAAAACTAGAAACCCCAAAACCAGGTAACAATCCATCAATCGAAACGAATGCTTTATGAAAATGAAATTGCTGGATTACTTGCTGCGAAATAGACCCTGACACACGTGAATGCTTTGGAGACACTTTTCCACCAATAAATAAAACTTCACCGTGAAACATCTTTTTATTAATAGAAGAAATTAATTGTGTAGCTACTGGAAATGAACTTGTTACAATCGTTAAATTTTTACGATGAACAAGATATGGCACCATTTGAAGCGGTGTACTTCCATCATCAATCGCAATCACATCTCCATCTTCCACAAACGTTGCTGCTTTATACCCAATTCTCTTCTTCTCTTCTATATGCAGCATCTCTCGTTCTAGCATTGGTGCCTCTATTCCAGCTCCCGGAAGTTGGACGGCTCCACCATACACTTTCTTCAACTTCTTTTCACGATCCAATTCTTCTAAATAACGACGAATCGTCTCTGTTGATACAGCAAACTCTCTCGCTAACTCTGAAACTTTTACTTTCCCTTTAAACTCTACCTTCTCAAGAATGGTTCGCTTTCTTTCTTCACCTACTACAGACATAGCTTCACCCCATTGATTTCTACCTCATAAACTGCCTTACTTATACAAAGTTATAACTTTCTTTTTCAGTGAAAACTTCTTCATGAATATGAATACCACGCTTTTTTAGTTCATCAAAAATGATTTGTGGATTTACAAAAGCTTCCTCAGGTGTCACAACACCAGCTTTATTTACATTCCCTTTTGCGATTAACTCTGTAGCAATCCCAAATGGAATACCGACGTTTCTCGTATAAGCTCTTAATTTTTCCCATCCTACAACAGAACCATCAGATAACGGGTGTGTATGATATAATACGTGCCTTTGTTTTTCATTATTTTTCACACCTATTACTTCTACATGAAGTGCATAACCGTAAATTTCTGTTTCTTGCCCTTCTTTCGATTGCAATAAATACTTCGAAATACAATCCATAATGCCAATTTCTTTCCCATTTATGTCAACCCGATCATTACGCAATATACCATAATCATATAAAGCACGTACGAGCTGCATATTTTGCTTTGGCCAAGTTCCTCTCGTCTCTATCAGCTTGACGCCTTTATTTTCTAGTGCTTTTGCTAACGTAATCGTTTCAGAATGCGGTATTATATACTGCGTTGCCTTACCATAAGGCGCCGGTAATTCAATTTCTCTTGGACGCGCAAACGGCGGTACTTGCTTAAACTCACCATCTTCATATACTGTACGCAATCGTAAATGTGGATCATATTCATATGTCGTTGTTTCTGTAATTGATGCAGAAAAAGCAATTGGACGGTACGAGCCATGACTTACACGTACTGACTCTACAGTATCTAGCTGATTTGCTGCATGCATTGCCATCATTTGCGTTACACCTGGCGTCATACCAAAACCAGGTAAACACGTTTTTTCATTTTGAGCAAATATAGAATGAAATTCATTTTCTTCACCAAATCCATTCAAATTCACACCGTGACAACCTGCTTCTGCAATACATCGAGTAGACAATCCATTTAACTTAATTGTCGTACCGTCCATTACAATGTCATAACCTTTCATTTTTGCAACCGTATCCTCGTGATTTGTTACATCTACTTTCACAAAATCAACACGAGGATCGTTGAGCCATTCTACTACTTTCAGGCCCTCTTCTTCATTAAAATCAGCTACTGTAATCGCCTCAAAAGATGAAAATTGTACTAAATCTAAAATTGCTTCACGACAAATTTTACCTGCTCCACCTAAACAAAATACTTTCATCCTATAGCAACTCCTTCAGCTATACTATTTACTAAACGATTTATGTCTTCCTCATGTACGTCACCGATATTTCCAATGCGGAACGTATCTACTTTCGAAATTTTACCAGGATAAATAACAAATCCATATTGCTTTAATTCATTATATAGCTGTTGAAATTCAAATCCTTTTTCTGGATAAATGAAGGATGTAATAATAGGCGATTGATATTTTTCATCTACTAGTGGCTTAAATCCGATTTCTCTCATTCTACTCACTAATAGTTTTTGATTGTTATAATATCGATTGTAACGAGCTTCTACTCCGCCCTCTTTTTCTAATTCAAGTAGTGCTTGATAAAAAGCGTGCACAACATGTGTAGGTGACGTAAAACGCCATTTCCCATTTTGATTTTCCATTGTTTCCCACTGATCGTATAAATCTAATGATAATGAACGTGCCTGTCCCTTACATTTCAACAATTCAGCACGCTTTGCAATAACAAAGCCGAACCCAGGAACACCTTGAATACATTTATTCGCACTACTAATTAAAAAATCAATTTGCAACTCAGCGATATCTATTTCAATACCACCAAAACTACTCATTGCATCAACTAGTGTTACTTTTCCATATTGCTTCCCTAATTTACATACATCTACAATTGGATTGATAATACCTGTTGTTGTTTCACAATGAACAACTGCAATATGTGTAACCTCTTTATCTTGTTGCAATATCCTTTCTACTTCTGCAATATTAGTAGGCTCCCACTCTTCTGTTTGACTGACCACCACATCTATATGTAACATCTCTGCCATTTGTACAATTCGCTTACCGTACGCACCATTTGTACATACGAGCAGCTTTCCGTTTTTAGGAATGACAGATCCAATCACTGCTTCAACTGAAAACGTACCGCTTCCTTGCATTAAAACAGTTGTATATTTCTCCTCTTCTTTCGTTGCTAACGATACAAGTTTAGCTCTTACCTCTTGTACCATTGTGTTATATTCAGCATCCCACGTACACCAATCGTATAACATAACTTCTTTTACTGTTTTGGTTGTTGTTAATGGTCCAGGCGTTAATAATAAATAGTGATTTTCAGTCATGATCCTATTCCCCTTTTATGAAATAATAAGTTCTTGTTTCTCGATATGTTCCATTACGTTTTCGAGTTCCTGCATCGTTTCTATCGTAAAGTGCGCCCCATTTTCAACGAAACGATTGCGAACTACTTCTATTTTTTCACGAAGTTCTACCGGATCCATATTCTCCACTTCCTCTTCAGTTAAGCCGAGTTCGCTACTGCCGAGAATTACACCTACTGTCCACATACCAGCATTTCTTCCCTCTTTCATATCTGATACTGTGTCTCCAACTTTTATCATATGATTCATTGGATATACACCAAGCTCCATCGCATTTTTATAGCACATCCACGGATACGGACGACCTGCTGGAACATCATCTGGTGTTACAAGAAAATCCGGTTTATACCCTTGTAGTGCTGCTTCTTTTGCTACAATGTCCATCATTTCTCTCGTATAACCAGTCGTTGAACCAATTTTAATTCCTCTTTCACGTAAAGAAGCAATCACTTCTTTTACTCCATTAATCGGCGACGCATAGCGCGGTAAAATAGCGAAGAGAATCTTTTCGAATTCTTCATACATCTCCTGAATGTCTGCTTCTGTTGGTAATTGTCCGAAAATACGATTCCACTCACTTGCAATACGAGTCATCTCAGTTAATGCTCTAACATGATCAATTTTCAATAATCCCATTGGCTTACGGGCTTCTTCTGCAGTAATTGCAACACCGCGTTTATGGAAAATCTCCATAAATACTTCCAGTGGTGCAAAACATCCGTAATCAACTGTTGTACCTGCCCAATCAAAAATAACTGCTTCTACTTTCATTCAATCCATCACCCTTCTTATTTATCTTTTTTGCCATTGTGACGTTCGGTTACGAAGTGCTTTCGTTCCCCATTCATATACAACTCTCACTACAATATTTGTAACAACAATAAGTACACTCATTGCAGCTGCTGGTGCTACATTTCCTGCATCATCCATATTTACAATTGATACGGCAGCTAGTTTAAAATCAGCTGCATACAGGAATACAACTGCTGAGACAGTTACCATTGAATTTACGAAGTAGTACATTACCATTTCTAAAATGGCTGGTAAACACATCGGTACCGTAACTCGAAAGAATGTTTTATAAAACGGTATCCCCATCGACTGTGAAACAAGTTCAAACTCTCGATCTAATTTCTTTAAAGCTGTCGTTGCCGTAACAAATGTTACAGAATAAAAATGAATGATATTGACTAGTACTAGCACAGCAATTGTTCCGTATAGAGAATGGAACGGGTTCGTTACGGAAAGTCCAAAGATTTGTATTGTTGGTTGACTAAAGAAGAAGACGTAGCCTACCCCAAGTACTAAACCTGGTATCGCTAAAGGAACGATAGAGAAAAAGTAACCTGCTTTTCGGAAAAATTGTAGCTGATCTATTTTCTCAATCGCATAAGCGAACATAAATGTTAAAACCGCTCCAATTACTGCAGTAATCGCTGAAACAATTACGCTATTTTTAAATGCTCCAAGTCCATCTCCTGTTAAACTGGAAAAATTGAAATGCTCAAATGTAAAGCTCATATTATATGGCCATACTTTCACACTTGCAGCAATACCAACTGCCACAAATAATAGAATGATCATAAGCGTTACTACGCTACAATATACGAATGAAATAACATCTCTTTTCTTATTATTTATTATTCTGTAAGGTACTGATTTGGAAGATAAAAGATTCGCCTGCTTTCTTTGCGTAATGCGATCAACTGCAAAGGCAAATATAGCTGGGATTAATAAAATCATTCCGACAGTTGCACCCATCGGCATATTTTGCTGCCCAATTACTTGCTTATATACGTCAGTAGCAAGTACATTATATTGCCCACCAACAATTTTTGGTGCCCCAAAATCAGTGAAACTAAGTGTAAACACAACGAACATCGCACTAATTAATCCGTACTTTACACTAGGTAAAGTAACAGTGAAAAATTGCTTTGCTTTACTCGCTCCTAACATATTAGAAGCTTCATATAAACGATAATCAGAGCCTTGAAAAGCAATTAATAATATAAGAAATGCTTGCGGAAATGTATACATGACTTCAGCCATTACAATTCCTACTGGTCCATATAAAGGGATTTGTATCCCTTCAAACAAACCAAACATTCCTTTCGTTACTAACCCTTGATTACCAAATAAATATGTCAGTGCGATACCATGCATCATCGTAGGTGCGAATAATGGTAACAACGCAATATATTGAAATACACGCTTTCCAAACACATTCGTACGAGCGATCGCATAGGCGTAAGCGAAAGCGAGTGTCACTGCAATAATTGTTGTCGCGCCCGAAATCCATATCGTATTTTGTAATGATTGAACTAGCGTTGGTGTTGTGAAATATTTACTGAAATTCGCAACACCAATGAAAGCTCCATCTTTATCATAAAAAGCTTGTGTAAACAATTGTAATAAAGGTAATACAAGCATGATCAAAAACGCGAGAAGCATACCAATAATTAATAGTCTTTGTATCCACTCTTCTTTACCGATACGTCTCTTAATCTTTTTTTTCGTACTTTCTACCTTGAAATCTTCTAACATCTCCATCTATACAATGACCTTCTTTCCATATGACAACATATGATTTTCTGAGAAAGAGATTTGAATCGGCTTTCCTTTTCTAATTGCGGTTGCTTCTACTTCTGATGCCAATATATCCACTACAATTTTCTCGTTATAAAGATGTGCTTTTTCTTCTACGACTCGCACTTCCGTCCGATATACAGATCCGCGAAATTCCATGTTTTCAACAACCGTTTTAATACCATCCTTTTGTACAACTGTTACATGCTCAGGACGAATTGCATGTTCTTCATTGTTTTTCGAAAAGAAATTAATAGAACCAATAAAATCTGCCACAAACGGATTGGCTGGTCTTTGATAAATCTCCTCTGGTGTGCCAATCTGCATAATTTCCGCATGATTCATTACAACAATTTTATCGGCCATCGTTAATGCCTCTTCTTGATCATGCGTAACCATAATAGTTGTTACTCCTACTTTTTCTTGCAAATCACGCATTTCTCTACGTAACTTTTCACGCACTTTTGCATCTAAAGCAGATAACGGCTCATCGAGTAACAAAATATCCGGAGACAGAGCGAGCGCACGTGCAAGTGCTACTCGCTGCTGTTGTCCACCAGACATTTGAGCAGGATATTTATCTTTTACATTCAGCAAATCTACAAGTTCTAACGCCTCTAACGCTTTCTCTTTTACTTCTGCTTTTCCATATTTTTTTGTCTTTAAGCCGTATTCAATGTTTTCAAGTGCTGTTAAATTCGGAAATAATGCATACGATTGAAACACCATTCCGAAATTCCTCTTTCCAGGAGGTAATGCTGTAATATCTTTTCCATCCACAGCTATACTACCTGTTGTTGCCTCTTCTAGCCCTGCTAAAATTCGAAGCAATGTTGTTTTCCCACAACCACTTGGGCCTAATAAACATACAAACTCATTTTTTTTCACAGTAAAAGAAATATCTTTTAACGCTGTAAATGCATCAAACTTTTTTTGAATGTGTTGAATTGATAAATATTCGCTCATTTTTTCTCTCTCCCACTCACTTACTTACTTTTTCGGTTCTGCTTTTTGGCCAAAATCTTTTTCCCATTTTTCTAAAATTTTGTCACGATTTTCTGCTGCCCACTTAAAGTCATTCTTTTTGTATAACTTTTCTGTCACATCTTTAGGGAATCCATCTGGAAGTTTATAATCATTTTTAATTGTCGCAAATCCATTTTTCTCGAAGTATAACTTCATTACATCATCAGTAATTGCCCAATCCAAAAATGCTTGCGCTAATTTTTCATTTTTTGCATTATCTTTTTTAATAAGTGCGTTCGCTTCTACTTCCCAACCTAATCCTTCTTTCGGCAATACAACTTCAACCGGTGCACCTTTTTGTTTCTCTTTCAAAGCACTATAAACCATTGATACGCCAACTGGATATTCACCTGCGCCTGCTAATTTCGCTGGTTTTGAACCTGAATGAGTATAAGTTGCCATATTATCATGAAGTTTCTTCATGTAATCCCAGCCTTTATCTTCACCCATAATTTGTAACCATGCAGAAACTGTTAAAAATCCTGTTCCAGAAGAAGCTGGATGTGGCATAACAAGCGTTCCTTTATATTCTGGTTTCGTTAAGTCTTCGTATGATTCTGGCATCGGTAAATTTTTCTTCTTTAATTCTTCTTTATTTATAGCAATCCCCGTCATAAATGCCGTATTACCTACCCATTTTTCTGGTTGCTTATCATCTTTAAATTGCGGAAGAACACGATCTGCGCCTTTTGGAGAGTATCCTTTTAACATATCTTTTTTATCTAAAGCTAATAGACTAGACGCTGCTGTTCCCCATACAACATCTGCTTGTGTATTTTTTCCTTCAGCTAGCAATTTCGCTGTAATAACTCCAGTTGAATCACGAACAATGTTCAGTTTCACATCTGGATACTTCTTTTTAAAAGAATCAAGATAAATTGGTACAAGTTCTTCTTCAATCGCTGTGTAAACAGTTAATGATCCAGATAATTTATCATCCTTTACTTTTGCCCCAGCACTTTCTTCTTTCTTTGCACCACACCCCATTAATAACGAAAATACCATTCCAGTTGCTACAGCTTTAAAGATTGTTTTTTTCACTGTCTCTCTCTCCTTTTATAAATCTTATGTACAACTCAAATATAAACAACTAGTGTAAAAGCAGTATTAAACCAACATTAATCTTTTGTTTGTTGTTTGTTTTTGTGTAATACGTTGCTATTTCTATGTTTTTTCGCATTTTTCTGCCAATAATGAACACTAAATTTACAAATAATTAAAAAAACCTTTATAATCCCACAAAAAAATGAGGCGTTTGTAAAAAACGCCTCATTTTTGTTTACCTTTTTTTGAATTACGATTTGCATACTTCGCGCTATTTTCTCCTTCATACTCTAATGCAAATTCTGCATCTGGTAAGCTTTCTTTCGGAGTTTTATTATTGTTGATTGCCGCATTTTGTTTCACTTTTCTTTTTACCAATACATTCACCTGCTCTCAAGAATTCACTTTCTACCCTAGTTTGAAGCAACATTAAATAATTATTACTGGCAAGTGTTAACAAGTACATAAGAGCCGCTAGATGGAAATACTACCTATGAAGAAAGTATTATAAAAGGGGCGATTATTTTGAAGAAGAAAGATAAAATTCAGTCACCAATTTTAGATGAAACGCTCCCGCATCAAATGAATTTCCCATCTTTTAAAGGAACAGGAAAGAAGATGCAACAACCTTTCATAAATCAATATGACGTCGTAATCGGAGACAGTAAATATGATTCCGAGAATAGTCCACTTCACAATTGGACTGATGAAGTAGACCCTGCCATTATGGCTGGAGAAGAATGGATTCATCCTACAAATGATATTGGGTGGATTTCAGAAGAAAATCAAGAGTTGCTAAAAAAAGAAGTGGATAATAAGAATGACGCTTTTATGCATCCGCAATTTGGCATTAACGACTAAAAAACCATTCTACCTCACATAGGTAGAATGGTTTCATACTATCCAATAATAATTCTCTCTTTCGGGTATTTATAGCGAGGTGGCTGTTCTCTTCCCCCACTAGCCAGTATAAATGTTAAAATACCGACACGCCCAATAAACATAAGTACAATGAGTACAAGTTTACCAACAGTTGTTAAATCTGGCGTAATACCTGTCGATAGCCCTGTCGTCCCGAAAGCAGAACACACTTCAACAATTAAACTCATAAGCGGTACATTTTCCGTAATAGATAAAATAAAGAGTGCTGTGGCACATAATAAAATCCCCATCGTCATAACGACAGATGCTTTTAGCACGTCCTCTTCATGTAACTGACGTTTGAAGACTCTGACCGTTCTTCCACCTCTTGCAAAAGTGTATAACGATAATATACTAACAGCAAATGTTGTTGTACGTATTCCGCCCCCAACCGAACTTGGAGATGCCCCTATAAACATTAATATACTCATAAATAAAAGCGTCGGTTGTGACAATTCACGTATATCCATTGTAGCCAGTCCACCACTTCGCGTCGTCACAGATTGGAATAATGTATAAAAAACTGTTTCATGCCATGACTTTCCTGCTAAAAACTGATTTCGCTCTAGTAGAAAAATCATAATTGTTCCAACGATAACGAGTGCAAAAAATGTCGTTGTCGTCAATTTTGTAAACAACGAAAAGCGGAATAGTTGCTGTCTCCTTTTACTAAAGAATTGCTTTACTTCCATTAACACCGGGAAGCCAATCGCTCCTAAAATAATAAGTAACATATGAATCATTTGCACAATATAATCTTTTTTGTACGGAATTAGTGATTGTCCAGTTAAATCAAATCCTCCGTTCGTAGTTGCACTAACAGCGGCAAAGAAACCGTGGAAATAAGCTTCTTGCCAAGTTGGAAAATAAAGTAGAAATCTTGTACCTAATAGTATTGCTCCAATAAGTTCTATCGAAATAATTACAATTAAAATAGAACGCATCAATTCTACAAGGCCTGATAAATTCCCTTGATTATGGTCTGCCATAATGAGTCTTCTTCTCTGCAAACCGATTTTTTTCCCCGTTATAATCCAAACAAATGTACCAAGTGCCATAATTCCTAAGCCGCCTAATTGTAAAATAAGGGCTAACATAATAATTCCTGCCGTAGTAAATGTATCTGAAATTGTAACAACAGACAGTCCCGTAACACTTACCGCACTAACAGATGTAAAGAGGGCATCGATAAATGTCCATTTCACACCAGCCTTCGTAACAAACGGGAAACTAAGCAATATCACCGATACAACTACTGCTAATAAATAAAACAAAACAATAAGTTGTACAGGACGTAATTTTTGTAAAAACTTTTTTATATCTCTCATTCCATCACTTCGCTACCTTTTTTCTATCGATTAAATAAAGAAAAATCTTCACTTTCTTTATTTGTAAATAACTGCTCAAATAATTTGGCAAATACCATTCCATACACAGTTCCATTACCTCCATACGGCAATGCGTAAAATAAATTATGTATCTCTTTGTCTTCTTTTAAAATAGGGAGACCATCATGACTACCGCCAAATGCTGCCGCCCAATAGTACTCTGCCTGTATATTCTTATACTGCGGGAACATCTCTTTTACAATGTTAATAAGGATATCACGCTTATGCAATAATTTCGTATCACCGATTGTTTGAATTTTCATCGCTTCATCTAATCCGCCTACAATAATACGGTTTTGATACGTTCGAAAATATAAGTAAGGCCGTGCTGTTTCCCAAATTAATGATTGTTCATGCCAGCCTTCAAATGAATCTACCTTATTTGTCACCACTGCATATGATGTTTCCACTGTTGTATTTTTTTCTTTCTTTCCGAAAAGTGCTTCATATCCTGTCGCCATAATAATATTCTTTGCTACAATTTGATTTCCTGTTTTCGTGTAACAAATTAAATCATTTTGGCGTTTTTTTATATGTATGGCCTCTGTATGCTCAAGTATAGTAGCTCCCATTTGATTTGCTTTATGCAAAAGGCTATGCGCTAATAAATACGGATTCACTTCGGCATCACCATGCGTATATAACGCTGCTTGTTTTATAAATGAATACTTCTTCTTCATATGTGAATCGGTAAAATATTCAACCGGGAATCCATAATGGCGTAACGTATTATATTCTTCTTGTAAAAACGATACATCCTCATTTCTACTTGCATAATACAAACTACTTCGTGGAATAAACTGGGGATCAATATCGAGAGTCGGTACAACTTGCTCCATTGTTCGTAACGCTTCGTAACATAGCTTATATGCTCGTACCCCTTTTTTTTCACCAAATGTATGGATAAGTGAGGTTAGCGGTTTATCATGAAGAAATTGTAGTAAACCTGTATTAGCAGCTGTGCTACCACATGCGATTGCTCGTTTTTCAATGAGCGTAACACGCATTCCAATTTTCGCTAACGAATAAGCTATATGAGCACCTGCTTCTCCGCTTCCGACTACAAGCACATCACATATCATATCATTTTCTAATGATGGATAACAAGGTATAGAAACTCCTGTATTCCAAAACAACTTACCAGTCATAAGTTTCATAATTATACTCCTAAAATATAAATTTCTCCTTTCTATCTTTTGTTATTTCCCATAAAAAAATCCAACTAACATACGCTAGTTGGATTTTTTATTTTTAATTAGAACGCTCCTCCAGCCAATTTCCAACCGTCGGATATGTTTGTTTTACCGCTGTTCCACCGTAAACGATCGACATATGTCCCGTTGGTAAACATACATATTGTTTATCTGTGCTAGAAATATGATCTAGCAAAGCTTCTACTTGGCATGGCAGGGCAATATGATCACGTTTCGCAGAAATATTTAAGACATTCGCCTTAATATTTGCAAGGTCTACCTTTTGTCCGCGAATAACGAGTTCACCTTTCACTAATTTATTATTTTGATAAAAATCACGAATCCATTGTCTATACGATTCACCTGGGAATGGAATACCGTCACCAACCCACTTTTGAACTAATTTCCAGCTTTCGACGAAGCGCTCATTTTCTGAACGATCGAGTAAAGCAACATATGGACCTACAAAGTTTGTAATTGGTTTTAACATCTTATTTCCGAAATCAATCATTTCTGGCGGAATATTTCCGAATGTATCAACCGCTTTATCTAAATTGAAGTATTTCTCATCTAATAAAGGACCGTATAATCCTGTTTCGGAGAAATCAAAAGGACTTGTCATAAAGATTAAGTTGCGAATTGGCATGTGCGGATGAAGTGCTGCATAAATAGAAGTTAGCGTTCCACCCATGCAATAACCAAGTAAAGAAATCTCGTCCGATTTCGCAGTTCTCATTACTTTCTTCACTGCTTTTGCAATATAATCAAACACGAAATCATCAAATTTCAAATGACTATCTTCTAAACCAAATGTGCCCCAATCAAGCATATACACATCAAAACCACGATCTACTAAATATTCCACTAAACTATTTCCTGGAGTTAAATCCATAATATACGGTTTATTAATAAGCGCGTATATTAATAGGATTGGAACTCTCTGTGTTTTTTCTTGTTTTGGAATGTAACGATACAGCTTCGTTTTATTCTTCGTCCAAATAACTTCTTTCGGTGTTAAACCAACTTGTGGTTCTGGTTCGCGTAATAAAACTTCGCTCGCTCTTTTCACACGGCGATATGCTTTACGATATTCTTCTGGGTACAACTCCAATTGCTTTTCCCATTCCGTTACGAATGTAGTCATTTTTCTATCTCCTTTTCGGTCGATTTATTTCTAAAAAAAGAAGTGCATTCCTGCTATGGATATGCACTTTTTTCTTACTTCATTACATGTATAATCCGCCGTTAATGTTTAATTGCTGACCTGTGATATACGCACCGTCACGGCATAGATATACTACACCTTTTGCAATTTCATCAGCTTGACCAAAACGTTTTTTCGGGATTTTCGCAACGATTTTTTGACGCACTTCTTCTGGTACTTCTGCTACCATTTCAGTATCAATAAATCCTGGGCAAATTGCGTTTACAGTTACATTTGTTTTTGCAAGCTCTAATGCTAATGATTTTGTAAATCCTAACATACCTGCTTTTGCTGCAGAGTAGTTTGTTTGTCCAAATCCACCAGCTTGGCCAATAATAGAAGAAATACTAATGATTCTTCCTTCTTCTGCTTCCGATATGTATGGAAGTACCGCGCTTGTTGTATTAAATACACTGCTCAAGTTCACGTCAATTACGCGCTCCCAATCTTCACGATTTAATTTTTTGAATGTACGATCTCTTGTAATACCAGCATTATTAACAAGAATATCAACTTTACCAAAATGATTCACAGCTTCTTCTACAAGTCTGTTTGCATCTTCTACTTTAGAAACATCCGCTTGAACTGCATAAACGTCATGTCCTTCTTTTCCTAATTCATTTACTAAGTTTTCAGCTGCTTCTTTACTGCTGTTATAGTTAATAACTACTTTTGCTCCCTCTTGTGCTAATGCTACTGTAATTGCTTTTCCAATTCCTTTTGCCCCACCTGTTACGATTGCTACTTTGCCATTTAATTGAACCATTTCTTTTCCCCCTTAAATGAATTTGTGAACGATTGTTATGAATCATTTTGGTACTCATATGAATAGAGTCCATATATTAATTATGTTTCGTTGTTTATATATGAAAAAGAGATTCTCCCTTTCCCTTTTGCACGTTATAAACAAACGCTATTATCATTTTTTATTTTCCGGCTTATTCGCAGGTTTTACTTCTTCTTTTGCAGGTACTTGTAGTTTCTCTAGTACTGCATTTTGCTTTTCTAGTAACTCTAAAATTTGATCAACTTTCGTTTCTAGCGTGCGAATATCTTGTTTTACTTTCGTAACATCACGCTTTAATGTAGGAGCTTGTCCTAATGAATCCACTTTCTCTTCTAGAATTTCCTCAATGTTATCAACTTTATTTTCTAAATTGATAACAAGCGTAGCTACTCTAGCGATATCCTCTCTCGTCGGCACATTCACCTGTTCTAAATAATTTTTTGTCGTATCATTTAATGCTTTTTGATAAAACAAATTCAAATCTAGAACGCTGCCCATCCAAGCAGAATATTCTTCTGTTTTAATTGTTTCATTGAGCGCTTTTCCCCAAAATGTTTCGGTTTGTTCATAAGCATTTTTCCATGCTTGCAATGGATCGAATTTTTGATCAATCACTTCGCCTACACTCCCTTTTTCGTTTTTGAAACAATTCAACCTATTCACTATTTTCTAATATTCTGAATAAAACTTCAAGTCTATATTTTATTTTTCTTTATTTTCCAATAAATGTGTTGACATTAAAAACAGATAGGTGTAAATTGCACTTATAAGCAAAAAATTCCATCTAACTGATTCATGAGGTGATGCACAATCATGCTACATAATGAACCAGAACACCCAGAAAGTTTGGAAAAAAACCAAGCGAAACAACCAAACTCCATGCCAAAAAACTTCTTAGTTCCTTTCTTACTTCTCTGTCTAAAAGACTGGAGTCTTCATGGTTACAAACTCATTCAAATGCTAATGGACATCGGCTTTTCTTCTGTTGACCAAGGTAATGTGTATAGAACACTACGCAAATTAGAAAAAGAAAACCTTATTTCTTCTACTTGGGATACAAGCGAAGGCGGGCCAGCGAAACGAATTTATTCTTTAACAGAATATGGAGAGCAATATTTAACAACATGTGCGACTTCTTTTGAACATTATCAAAATATGTTGCGGACGTTTTTTACGTTATACACCAATGCATTCTTTCCATTTTCTACTTCTCCAGAAAAGGATGAAAAGGATTCTTCATCTTCACCTGGTGGTACAGCAGAGTAATCTGCGTTCACAATATGCAAAAAAACATTTGGAGGTCAAACAATGGAAACTAAGCCATACGAATTAGTCGATGCATTTTGGAAAAACTGGTCTCAATCTCTTTCCCTCTTCTCTTCAGCTGGGAAACAATTAGAGCAACTTACTTTAGAAACTTTAAAACAACAACAAGACGCTTTGCATAAATTAACATCAGGAGTAGATGAACTAGAAAAAGAACTACAACAATTCACTGCTCAGTTCAATAACCAATATACAGATTACGTGAAGCAATTAACTGGAAACTCCTTAAATGATCAAATTAACGAGTGGCAAGGAAAATGGAATGAACTTTCTACTCAAATGCACCAACTTACTGTTTCTCCTACGAAAACATCTTTGTCTATTCTTACTCAAACTAGCGGTCAATTTGAAGAAACAACAAAACAATTTATCGAACAACAACAATTACAACGTGACGAGGTTCAAAAACAGTTAGATGTTTTTTTGGGAGAGTTCAAGTCCAAACAACTAGAACTCGCAAAGCAGTTCGAGGAAAACTCAAAAAATTTATTTACTTCCATCAAGTAAGAAAGATGTGGGAGCTAACTGCAGCACAAACAAAACTCTTTCTTCCTCCTACTACATCAAGATGGCTGGCATTTTTCGATATGGAAAAGAAGGAGGCCAAAATGAATCCATTTCAAGAAGCACAAACTGTTCCGGAGCTTCGTTATGATGAGATTCAAGTCGGTGATCAAGCATCCCTTACAAAAACTATTACGGATGAGGACGTTATTAATTTCGCAAAATTAACTGGAGATGTGAATCCTATTCACATTTTAGATTCTTTTGCAAAAACGACAATGTTTAAAGAACGTATTGCTCATGGCATGCTCGTTTCCAGTTTCATTTCGACGATTCTTGGAACGAAACTCCCTGGCAAAAACACGATTTATTTATCTCAAAACGTTTCATTCCGTGCTCCTGTCAAAATTGGTGATACACTTCGCGTTGTGGCAGAAGTCATTAAAAAACGAGACGATAAAAAAATCATTACGTTGCAAACAAACATATATAATCAATCCGGTGATATTGTCGTGGAAGGTACAGCGACAATACTGAAAAAAGAGTAGCAAATTTGCTACTCTTTTTTCTATCCAATAACTTCTAATCACACCGATTACTTCCGCGTATGAGTACGTCGTTTCCACATAAAATAACGTTACCAGTTTAGATAGGTACTTAGCTGAACTGGACTACTTATAAGGATGTGTATCAACATGGTAAAAACAAACAAATTACTAGTTCCAGGTGCAGAACAAGCGCTTGAACAATTTAAATATGAAATCGCACAAGAATTCGGTGTTAGCTTAGGTTCTAATACAGCATCTCGTTCTAACGGTTCAGTTGGCGGTGAAGTAACGAAACGACTTGTTGCTTTAGCTCAACAACAATTACGTGGATAATACTATACCATATGGCTTAGAGGCAGATATTCTCTGCCTCTTTCTATTTTTAACATACATAATCGTGCTTTTTCACATACTAGTAAGAGCAAACTGAAAGGAACGATATGTAACATGAAACGGATTAATATTAGCATGAGTCCTCCCCGTGTTCTTACTTTGTCTTTTATTATGTTATCAATTATCGGTACATGCTTATTAAAGCTACCAATTGCTACAACAACGTCTATTTCATGGCTCGATGCTTTATTTACAACCGTTTCTGCTTGTACGGTTACAGGGCTTGGTGTTGTAGACACAGGAAAAGTATTTACCTTATTTGGCCAATGTGTCATTTTAACGCTTATACAAGTGGGCGGACTTGGCATTATGAGCTTTGCCGTTTTAATTGCGATTATGCTCGGCAGAAAAATTGGTCTTCAAAACCGAATTTTACTGCAACAAGCGTTAAATCAAACGAACATTGGTGGCGTCATTCGTCTTGCCAAAGCATTATTTTTATTCTCTTTTACAGTCGAATGTATCGCTACTTTAATTCTTTCTTTTGAATGGGTACCAAAATACGGGATTGCTAAAGGGATCTATTATAGCTTTTTTCATTCGATCTCTGCTTTTAACAATGCTGGTTTTTCTGTGTGGAGCGATAATTTAATGTCCCATTCTCATAGCATTCTTGTCAATCTCGTTATTTCCTCCCTCATTATTTTAGGTGGAATTGGTTTTACAGTAATCGTAGATATAAAAAGAAAGAAAAATTTTAAAAACCTTACATTACACTCAAAACTTATGCTCTCTTCTACTCTAATCGTCAATATTATTGCGACTGTTTTTATTTTTATATTCGAGTTCCACAATTCCCTTTCTATGAGAGAATTTACCCCATTTGAAGAAGGAATGGCCGCTTATTTCCAGGCGGTTTCAACTCGTACTGCCGGGTTTAATACAGTTGATATTTCTGCATTATCAAAGCCTTCCCTACTATTAATGATGCTCCTTATGTTTATTGGCGCTGGTAGTGCTTCAACCGGTGGTGGAATTAAGTTAACAACATTTTTAATCATGTTTTTTGGGGTGTTTAAATTTTTACAAGAACAAGATGATATTGTCGTTTTTAAAAAATCTATTAAAGATACTCTCATTGTCAAAGCATTGACCATCACTATTATTTCCATTTCATTTATCTTTTTTGCTATTTTAATTTTAAGTATTACTGAGCGAGTTCCTCTATTGATGAGTGCTTTCGAAGTATTTTCAGCATTTGGGACTGTCGGTCTCAGTATGAATTTCACACCACACTTAACTATGATCGGAAAAGCTATTATCCTCTTTATGATGTTTTTTGGGAAGATGGGACCTTTAACATTGGCTTTTTCATTTGCACGTAAAAAGAACCGAAAAATAAAATATCCGAATGAAGATATTTTAACAGGTTGACAACCGTATAAATTATCCATATAATGAGAGTACAATAGCATATCTCCAAAGGGGAGTAGCGTCCAAGAATATTTCTTGGAAACAAAGTCGTCATTACGTAGAACTTAGTTCTTCCGGCTTTGTTGGCATTTTCATTACATATGTCTAGCAAGACCTTTGCCTATTAACGGCAGAGGTCTTTTTTGTATTAATTTCCAAATTCTTCCAAAGTTAATAGGCAGGAGTATGGGGAAACTAAATAGTGGGGAAATTCTTCACTTATTTAGTACTTATAGAAATGAGAGGAGAATGTACATGGATGTATCATTATTATTGGAGTATGGTTGGGTATTACTCATCCTAATTGCACTAGAGGGGATTTTAGCGGCTGATAACGCTCTCGTTCTTGCAATTATGGTAAAACATTTACCAGAAGAAAAACGAAAGAAAGCACTATTTTACGGATTAGCGGGGGCATTTGTTTTCCGTTTCGGATCGCTATTTATGATTTCGTTCCTAGTCGACGTATGGCAAGTGCAAGCAATCGGTGCCATTTATCTTATGTTTATCGCTGGTAATCACTTATTTAAAACGTATGTTAAAAAGAATTCGGATGAAGACACAGAAGAAAAAGAAGCAAAGAAAAAACAAGAGAACTTTTGGTGGACTGTATTTAAAGTTGAGGTTGCTGATATCGCCTTTGCAGTTGATTCAATTTTAGCTGCTGTTGCATTAGCAATGACTTTACCAAAAACAGGCTTAGGTACAATTGGTAGTCTTGATACTGGGCAATTCGTTGTTATCTTTGTAGGTGGACTTATCGGATTAATCATTATGCGATTTGCAGCAACTGCTTTCGTACAAATATTAAAACGTAAACCAGGACTTGAAACCGCAGCATTTTTAATTGTAGGTTGGGTTGGTGTGAAATTAGCAATTTATACATTAGCACACCCTGCATTAAATGTAATTCCGCATTCATTCCCAGAATCTACGCCATGGAAACTTACATTCTGGATTGTATTAGTTGGAATCGCAGTTGGTGGCTGGTTCTTCTCGAAAGAAGTAGAAGTAAAAGTAGAAAAGAATTTAGACGAAAAAGCGCTGTAATTACAGCGCTTTTTTTTCCTTCCCCCTCTCAATGTCCAGAAAAAATTCCATTATACTATCTTTTGTAAACGTTTTCTTAATGTATGTATGTCCTTTTTGTGAAACATTGCACAAACTTATTGAAACTAAGAACAATTCCATGTACTTTATTCATATAAGGAGTATTTATAGATGATGTACTAAAGGAGCGTATTACTCATGCTAGAACAAGGATTAGATTATGTTGTCAAACTGGCAAAGAGCAAAAAACAAATGCTAGATACAAACCCGATGCAATATTTCATTCGTGCCGCACTTGCGGGTATTTATATCGGTTTTATTATTGTACTATGTTTTAAATTAGGTAACTTTTTTCACATTGCAGATTCACCAGCAACTTATTTAGCTGCTTCTATGTTTTTCGGAATTGCTCTCGTTCTTATTATATATGGCGGTGCTGAATTGTTTACTGGAAACACAATGTACTTCACTGTAGCAACTTTAAGAAAAGAAACAACGATTTCTGATACACTTCGTAACTGGTTCGCTTGTTATGCAGGGAATTTAGCTGGAGCTTTATTCTTTGCCTTACTATTTTATGCAACTGGAATTTTCGAAGCAATTGATCACGGCCATTTCATGAATAAAGTAGTAGAAGGAAAAATGAATACACCTACAATGCAATTATTCTTTAAAGCAATTTTATGTAACTGGCTTGTATGTCTTGCGTGTTTCTTACCTTCTCAAGTTAAAGGTGATACAGCAAAAATTATGATGATGATGCTACTCGTTTTCACATTCTTCTTATCTGGTTACGAGCATAGCATTGCAAACTTATCACTGTTTGCTCTATCTTTAGTTTCACCGCATCCGGAGACAATTTCTTTTGCAGGTGCTATTCATAACTTAATTCCAGTTACAATCGGTAACATTATTGGCGGGTCCGTCTTTGTCGGTATGGTATACCATTACTTAACAAAGAAAGTACCTGACGTGAAACAAGAAGAAACTGAATTAGTAGCAGCTCAACAAGAAGAAATCATTCCGTTACAAGCACATATGAAACATTAAAAACTCCAAAGTTTTACTTTGGAGTTTTTAGCTCCCCACATATTTAACAACAAGGTGCGGATTAATTTCTCCTTCTTCCTTTCCCTTATTAATTCTCTGTTTCATCTTGTGCATACCGATGACATCATTCGTATGAAGGTGAATTTCATTTACATATAAACCCTCTTTACAAAAAGCCTCTAGAAAATCTAATCCATTTCTTTCCCCCCATCCCATATTAAAATTAAGGGAAAGAATATTCACATCATAATCCCGAACCATGTGCAAAGCACATTCTACTGTAGTGGCGGGCACCTACCCGTACGGACAACTTCTTTGATCATCCATATATACATTCATTTTCTATCCCCTCTCTATTTTATATACGTGACCAACATGTAACATATTGCTCCAAGACTAATAAAAGGACCGAACGGAATTTGGCTCCTCATTTTCATACGTTTTAATACTATACCAACTCCAAAGAAACAAAGACTAAAGCAAGATGCTAAAAATAAGATCATAAAAATCCCTTTCAGTCCCACTATAAATCCAAGTAACGAAAGTAATTTTATATCCCCTTCACCAAGCCCCTCTGGATATATCTTTTGCATGCAATATAACAAAATGAATATAACGCCACTACCAACTATACTATCTGTCCAAGTCACTAACGGTACAAAAATACATTCTAAAATGAGTAAACAGGCAAACCAAGCTAAAATACGATTTGGGATTAACATATATATGTAATCTGTAACTGAAATAATAAGAAGTAGCGAAAATAGCGATAAAATGATGATAAGCTCTCGTTCCACCCCAATCATATATACAGTAAGAAAAAATATCATTCCGGTTACAAGTTCAAATACTACGTACAAAATTGAAATTTTCCTCTTACAATTCGTACAACGTCCCCGTTGTATACAAAATGAAATGATTGGGATCAATTCTTTTGGCTTTAGCACATACTTACAATAATGACAATGTGAACGAGGGGTAATGATAGACTCACCTAGCGGCACTCTCATCGCAATTAACATAAAAAAAGAACCAAACACCATCCCCACTAACAATGCATATAAATAAGTGAACATCCCTTCCTCTCCTTTCCAGAAGAACATAGCAAAAAAAGGAGAGAAATTCTACTTCATATTATTTCTATTCTATTAAAAAAGCAGGCCATTTTCTGGCCTGCTTTCCCCTCTTTTATACGATGAAATATACTGCTTTTAATGGTCCGTGTACTCCGACAACAAGATTCATTTCAATATCTGCCGAGTTACTAGGTCCTGTAATAAAGTTAATACAAGATGCTACTGCCTCGCCATTTTCTACACGTGTGTTCATATCCTGAACAGCTTGTGTAATACGAGGCACAAGTGTTTCACGTGGAATAATAGCAAAGTAAACAGTTGGTAAAAAGTGTAAAGAACGACCTTGACCTTTATGACTTTGTACAACAATCGTACCAGATTCAGCTAAAGTATAATCACTAAATGCGATTCCAATATTCGCTCTTTCTGCGATACGCATATTCTCTTCTTTTTTCTCAGGATCCCATACATTCACTTCAACATTTTGCTTTGGAAGCTCTTCTTTAAATAAAGAAGTCAATCCATAAGAATCAAAACGTTCATCTGCCGATAACATAATAGGTCCCCCGCCGTTTTCCACGATTACTTTTTGAATATCTTCACGTAAACGGTCGTTTGTCGTTTCCAATACAGTTGTATGAATGTTTGTACATTGATTTTTAAATACTTCTAACAATTCTTCTTGTGAATAATCTTTTAGCGTTTCTACATTCACATTACTTTTCCATGCTGGGCGCTTTACGCCTTCCGTTTTCCGCTCACGTCCAAGTTCTTTTGCAATATTATCTAGAAAGGACTCACGGTTTTGAATTAATCCTGTCATTATTTGTCCCCGCCTTTCTTATGATCTTTATACCAATCACGGAATCGTTCTTTACTTGGAGCCGGGAATTCACGAATATCTGTCCAGTTTTTAAGTGGCCCAACACCTTTTGATACACGGTTGCCAGATGTAAATGGACTCATTGCTGCTGGCGCCATTTTTGATCCCATTTTATATAAAGCTGCTGAAGATGCACCCATACTAAACATTTTCATTGCTAATTTTTCTGCAAGTGGTGCACGTCCTTCTTGCTCAACAATTACTTGACGATGTTTTAATAATAAATCATGCAATGGTATTTTTACTGGACAAGCTTCTGTACACGCTCCGCATAAACTAGAGGCATATGGAAGCTCTTTGTAATCATCATATCCGCCTAAAAGTGGTGTTAATACCGCACCGATTGGTCCTGAGTATATAGAACCATACGAATGTCCACCAACGTGACGATATACAGGACATACGTTAACACAAGCAGCACAACGGATACATTGCAATACTGAGCGGAATTCAGATCCAAGAATTTGAGAGCGGCCATTATCAACAACAACTAAGTGGAATTCTTCTGGTCCATCTACTTCCTCTTCTTGAATTGGTCCCGCTACAGTTACATAACTTGTTAATTTTTGCCCTACTGCACTACGACATAGTAAACCAACTAAAACATCTAATTCTTCCATTGTCGGAACCATACGTTCCATACCCATTACTGCAATTTGAGTTTTCGGAATCGACATAACAAGATCGGCATTACCTTCGTTCGTTACTAAACAAAGAGAGCCAGTATTTGCAACTGCAAAGTTACAACCTGTCACACCAATTTCTGCATCCATAAATTTCTCACGAAGTTGTTTACGAACAAACTTTGTCATTTCATATGGATCATCAGAATTTTCATAGCCAAGCTTTTCTTTAAATACATCACGAATTTGCGTTCTGTTTTTATGAAGTGCGGGCGCAATAATATGTGAAGGTGGATCGTTATCTACTTGCAAGATATACTCTCCTAAGTCACTTTCTAACACTTCACAACCAATCTCTTCAAGGGCATGATTCATACTAATTTCTTCAGTTACCATTGATTTTGATTTTACAACTTTCTTCGCTTGTTTCTTTTTTGCAACGTCTTGAATATACTTTGCTGCTTCCTCTTTCGTTTTCGCAAAGTACACATGTCCGCCTCTTTTTGATACATTTTCACTTAACTGCATTAAGTAATAATCAAGATTTTCTAACGTATGTTGGCGAATTTGTTCACCTAGTTCACGCCACTCTTCCCAGTTTCCTAATTCGTCCGCTGCTTTTAAGCGATTCGTATATAAGCGCGTTTGCGCAGAAGATACTGCTCCGCGCATAAAAGAATCTTGAATTCCATCGCCAACGCGATCATTAAATTTTTTCTCACTGATTTTCATAGACATAGCTTATGTTCCCCCTTCATGAGCGACTATTTAGTACCTCAGCAATATGCATTACTTTTATTTCTTTTCCTAAACGCTCAATACGTCCGCCAATGTTTAACAAACACCCACAATCTGCACCGATTAAATAATCAGCACCTGTTTCCATTGCACTATCTACCTTTTCATCTACCATTTGCTCAGAAATTGGAGTCATCTTCACTGAAAACGTTCCCCCAAACCCACAACAATTTTGTTCGTTTGGCAGTTCTCTCACAGTTAATCCTTTTACGTTTGATAATAAAATTCCTGGTGCCTCTTTTACTCCAAGCAGGCGTGTCATATGACAAGATTTATGAATAGTTGCTATCCCTGGTAAGCTTGCACCAACATCTGTCACTTTTAAAACATCTACAATAAATTGTGTAAATTCATATGTTTTATCGGCAACCTTTTGTGCACGTTTAGCCCACTTCGGATCATCTTTAAAAACATGCGGATACTCATGAAACATTGTCGCACAAGAACCAGATGGTGTAACGATATATTCTGCATCTTCGAAAGTTTCAATCATATGTTTCATCGCTTCTTTTGCTGCTTCTACATGGCCGCTATTATAAGCAGGCTGCCCACAACAAACTTGTGCTTCTGGAAATTCAATTTCACAACCTAAACGCTCCAACACTTCAACTGTTGCTTTGCCGACGTTTGTTTCAAACATATCGACTAAACAAGTAACAAATAAAGTAACTTTCATAATTATTACTCCCCCTTTTTACAACTCCACCAACAAACATACGGTCATCAGATGACTAAGGAAAGAAGAAGTAGGCTCAACCATGGCCTACCCTCTCCCCCTTCTAAAGAAAACGCTTACTTAATCTTTCTCTATTTTATCAAAAAATTTGATTTTTAAAAGATTAAATTACGAATTTATATCGTTTTTACCTGTGACAATATGTTCTACATTTGTTAAATGATCTAGCATTGCTTGCTGCGCTAATTCTACATCTTGCTTTAACACTGCATCATATATAACTTGATGCTCTTCTATAAGTCGTTCTGATGTTGTTTGTTCACCATATAAAATAATGCGTCTTGATTCACCAATCGTTTCAGCAATCATCTCTGAAACGTGATTCATGAGTTCAAGCAAAATGTTGTTATGCGAAGACTCCGCAATTCCCATATGGAACTGAAAATCTGCTTTTTCGCCAGCCTTTTCATCTCCAATGCTCTTTGCCATTTCATCTAACCAATGCTTCATATTTTGCAAATTATCTTCCGTACGTTTTGCCGCAGCTGCTCGAACTGCCCCCACTTCAAGCACCTTTCGTACTTCTAATAAGTTCAAAATATCTTCTTTCTTCATTAATAATTTATTGTTTAATGATTTTGTTAATGAAGAAGAATCGAAATTCTTCACATATGTACCTTCTCCTTGTTTCATCTCAATTAAGCCCATTGCTCTTAGCGCACTTAGCGCTTCACGAACAGCAGATCTACCAACTTGAAACTGCTCAGCTAATTGATGTACAGGAAGTAGTTTGTCACCAGGTTTTAACGTACCATTTTTAATCATTGTTAAAATAGCTTCAGATACTTCTTCGTAAATCTTTTTCGGTTTAATAGATTTGTACTCCAGTTAAATCACCTCAGTATCTTCCAAACAACAATTGAAACGATTTATAAGAACTTTGCATCATAACTATTTTAGAACGAATTGGTAAGAAGTACAAATGTTTTGTTCATAAAATCGTCAAATTTTTAATATTTATTTGATATCAATTTATATGTATTCCTCTATTCATTTGTACTCATGAAGAAAAGCATGTCCTTCACGTTAGAACATGCTTTCTTCAACTTGTATTTTCAATTTAATACTAACCGTCGTTCCATGCCCTTTTTCACTTTCAATTCGCCACTGTCCATCATGTATATGAACAATTTGTCTGACAATGGCAAGGCCTAAACCTGTTCCACCATGTTGACGACTTCTCGCTTTATCAACGCGGTAAAAACGTTCACCAAGATTTTCTAAATGCTCTGTTTCAATACCGATTCCTGTATCTTTTATGTTTAATTCACAGTAATCATCTATCTGCCTGAGTGTTATCATAATATCCCCGTTTTGGTTTGTATACCGTATCGCATTATCTAACACGTTATGAAGCACTTGTTGCATGCGATCCTCATCAATCATTACAATGATTTCTGGATTTAAATTTGTTGAAATACGAATTTTCTTTTCTATAAACTTAATCTCATACGTATCTAACACATCTTCAATCAGTTGTGAAAAAACGATAGGTTGTTTCTTTAGCGGAAAATGTTCACCTTCTAATTGTGCTAAATCTAATAAATCATGAACGAGACGCTGCATACGACCCGCTTCTTTATGAATGAGCTGTGTTACTTTTTCCTGTTGTGGTCCCTTCGCTACGCCATCTAAAATAGCTTCACTATATCCTTTTATATAACTAAGCGGTGTTCTTAGTTCATGCGAAACGTTAGCTAAAAATTCCTTACGCTTTACGTCTTCTGTCTCTAAAGAATTTGCCATTTTATTAAATGCTTTTCCTAATCGTCCAATTTCATCTTCAGAAGAAATTGTAATCCGTTCTGAGAAATCTCCCGTAGCCAAATGATTGGCAACTCGTTCCATTTGCGAAAGCGGTCTCGTAATAGCAATAATAATCTTTCTACCAATCCATATTGTTAGTAAAGTCATAGCAAGTGCTAACGGTGCTAAAATAAGGCCCATATCATATATTAAGTCTTTTATACTTTTTAAAGGAATATAAGAATATACAATGCCAACTAACTTTTTATTTTCTAAAACAGGGATGACAACCCCCATAATATTTCGGTCAAAATGTTCCTCATACCCTATCTTTGTCACAGTTTTTCCATCTAATAATGCTTGCCTGTCCCCTTCACTTATAAGAGAATGATGATGCACATCAAAAGGTAAACACGCGCTTAAATCACGCGGATTAGATACGAAAAGAACATCTGAACTAGATATTTGATCAAATGCTCTTACTTTCTCTTCAAAAGTTGCTATTCCTTCACGCTTATCATATTGCGCAGCAAGACGCTTGCCTTCCATTACTAATGAATCTTTTAAATTATCAACGTATAGTTTTTCATACGAGTATAAAGATACAAAATAAAGAAAGGAAACTGTTACACATACTGCACATACTACTGTAAGCCAAAGCTTCTGTACCATCGTAAACATACGTTACACCTCAAATTTATAGCCTACACCCCAAACCGTTTGAATGTAGTTTCCACTTTCTCCAAGCTTCAAACGCATCGTTTTCACGTGCGTATCCACTGTTCTTGTACTTCCCGCATAATCATATCCCCATACCTTTTCCAGCAATTGTTCCCGGCTAAATACTTGTCCCGTATGTTGGCAAAGAAAATAGAGTAAATCAAACTCTTTTACTGTAAGAGAAATCGGCTCACCATCAGCCTCAATCTTCCTACTTTTTTCATTAATAAGGATCGGTCCAAACTGAATCTCCTCTTGTTGCTCTTGCTTTGTATACCGTCTTAACACAGCCTCCATACGAGCAATTAATTCTCCAGGACTAAATGGCTTTACAATATAATCATCTGCTCCCATACGTAAGCCGTTCACCCTATTCCACTCTTCACCTTTTGCTGTTAAAAATATAATTGGTACATCCGACGTTTTTCTAATTTCTTTACAAACTGAAAGTCCATCCATCTCTGGCATCATAATATCTAATACAACGAAATCATAATGATTCGTCTCTAATTTTTTTAGCGCCTCTTTTCCATTTTCAGCTTCTCCCCACTCGTATCCAAAATTATCTAAGTACATTCCAACAAGCTGCCTCATATCACTTTCATCATCTACAACTAGCACCCTATATTTACTCATTGTCCTTCCCTTCCCTCTCTATGAGTTGAAACGGCCCTTTTCCGACTTTAATTGTTTGTTTTATTTTCAAACTCTTCATATCCATGACGCACACTTCATCACTATCATAGCTTGCTACGTATCCTTCTGCTTCGCTCTTCAAAAATGCAAATGGATTCGATCCTACTTCTACAGAAGCAACCTCTTTATACGTGCTAACATCAAACTTTCTAAGCGTATTCGAACCGTGACTTAATGCAAATACATACTTATTATCCTTCGTTATATTCACAGGCATAAACGGAGCATGTAAAGAACGTACCATTTCTCCGCTCTGCAATGAATACACTAATACTTTTTCATTGACTTGATTTCCATCACCATGTCCGCCAATCCATATTTCTTTCCCATCTGGGCTAATTGTCGCTCCCGTTGATGCTGGGGGAATCATAAAGGATTGTATCACTTCTTTTTTCTTTGTATCAATGGTCGTTAGCTTCGTATCATAAAAGTTTAATACAGATAACTGGTTATCGTGCTCTACCATCGTTATTGGTCCTTTTCCTGTTGATACACTCCCTGTCTCTTTCCCTTTTATCGTAAAGAACCTTACCTTTTGAGCAGTTTGATCGGCAGCAAATAATTGTTTTTTATCCTCGGATACAATCACATTTACAATGCCTTTTCCAGTTTTATATTTGTCCACTTGCCTTCCTTCTGCTAGTGAATATACATACATGTACTCTAACTGCTTGCCATATACAAGTATGTCCTCACCGTTTGGAAGTAGTGCAACTCCTGCCATTGGTTCATTAAGTTCCCATGTCGTAATTAACTTTTTAGTTTTTTCATCAACAAAACTGATACTACCTTCTTTTATATTCGTTGTTATAATAACACTTTTCTCTTTAGCAATCGGTGTATATGAACTTCCTTGACACCCTACTAATAGAAATAAAAAACAGAGAAGAAAAACATACTTTCTCAAAAGATTCCCTCCATCTTCGGATGATTTCGTTATAATTGTAAAATAACAAATAAATGTGTGGAAAGTGTGAAATTTCCCTTTCTTACTGCATTTACATATATAATGTACAACAAATAGAATTTGAGGTGTGCAAATTATGCTTTTTCCTGATTTAGCGAATAAAATTGTACGAGAAGTACGCAGACTAATTAAAGAAAATATTATTATCATTAATATACAAGGTGTTATTATCGCGAGTACAGATGTAGAAAGAATCGGCCAATTTCATGAAGGTGCACTCCGATGCGCGAAACAAAAGAAAACTGTCATTATTACAAAAGAAGATGAACGACGTTTGCAAGGCGTAAAGGCGGGTATGAACCTCCCCTTACTATTTCATGACGAAGTAATTGGTGTCATTGGAATTACAGGCGAACCTGAAAACATTTCACAATACGGGGAAATATTACGTAAAATGACCGAACTACTCATTCACGAAAACTACTTTTTAGAACAACTAGAACTTGAACACCGTTCTTATGAAGCATTTGTCTTTGATTGGCTTCAAAATACAGACTGGTCTTCAAGCTTTCTCGATCGTGCAAAAACACTTGGTATTGATTTATATAAGAAGAAACAACTTATTTTGTTCTCTATCGATCAAAATGACACGATGCTTCAGCGTAAGATTTGGCAACACGTACACAATCTATTAACAAAGGAGCATCTATTTGTTCGTTGGGGAAATGATCGATTCATTTTATTTACAGCCACAAACTCCAAAGAGCAAACGTATCAATTTTTAAAAAGATTAAAACAAGACTGTGAAAATTCGTTTTCTATTCCTTTATATATTGGGATTGGACAATCCGTTACACCAAGCAATATGAACTTATCGTACGAGCAAGCATTACAAGCTCTTTCCGTATCACTTGAAACGAAAAAAATTGTATTTAATGAAGATTTACGTTTAGAAATGTGCTTACAAGATATTTCTGCTGCAACGCGGGAACAGTTTCTAAGGCGCACCATCGAAAACTTACTATCATCTCCTGAGCTTATGCACACTTTACGCTTATTTATTGATTATAACCAATCCTATAAACAAACAGCTGAACAATTACATATACACATTAACACATTGCATTACAGACTTAAAAAGATTGAGGAGCATACAGAACTTGACCCGAAACAATTCAAAGACTTAAACATTTTATACTTCTCGCTCCTCTTATTAGATAATCATACAAAAAATAATGATAAATTAGATTAATCCTTAGATGATTATACATAGAAAGAATCCCCCAATTTTTTTATCATTATAATGAAAGCACTGTTACAACGTTTTTTATGATGACTAAATACGTTAACAGTTTGAGGGGGATTTCCAATGTTAGAAAAGCAAATTATTCATTCATTCGTATCCATTGTTGGCGAAGATAATGTAGATACATCCAATATGGGGCGTTTAACGTATAGTTATGATGCCACTCCAAACTTCCAAGCAATGCCTGATGCAGTCATTGCTCCTCGTAATACAAATGAAGTAGCTGAAGTGTTAAAGATATGTAACACTCACAACATTCCTGTATATGTTCGTGGTTCTGGAACAAACCTTTGCGCGGGGACATGTCCACTTGAAGGCGGTATCGTCCTTATCTTCCGCCATATGAATAACATTTTAGAAATTGATGAAGAGAATTTAACAATTACTGTACAAGCTGGTGTAATTACACTTGATATTATTAAAGCAGTAGAAGAAAAAGGTTTATTTTATCCACCTGATCCAAGCTCGATGAAAATTTCTACAATCGGCGGTAACATTAATGAAAACTCAGGTGGCTTACGCGGATTAAAATATGGCGTAACACGTGATTATGTGATGGGTCTTGAACTTGTCTTACCAAATGGCGATATTATTCGCACTGGCGGTAAATTAGCAAAAGATGTAGCTGGTTACGATTTAACTCGTTTATTTATCGGTTCTGAAGGAACACTTGGCGTCGTAACAGAAGCGATATTAAAACTTGTTCCTATGCCTGAAACGAAGAAAACGATGCTTGCACTATATGAAGATATTAATGAAGCTGCACATGCTGTTTCTTCTATTATTGCAAATAAAATCATTCCAGCAACACTTGAGTTTTTAGACCAGCCGACAATTGAAGTAGTAGAAGAGTTTGCACAAATCGGTTTACCAACTGATGTAAAAGCAATTTTATTAATCGAACAAGACGGTCCGCCTGAAGTTGTCAATCGAGATATTGAAAAAATGGCTAACGTTTGCCGCTCTATGAATGCAGTCGATGTTCGCATTGCAAAAAATGAAGCGGAAGCAGATGCGCTTCGGACAGCTCGCCGTAGTGCACTATCAGCACTTGCAAGATTAAAACCTACTACAATACTAGAAGATGCAACGGTACCACGCTCACAAATAGCTCCAATGGTTGAAGCGATTAATGCAATTGCAAAAAAATATAACATTCCTATTTGTACGTTTGGGCATGCTGGTGATGGCAACCTACACCCAACTTGTATGACAGATGCTCGTAATGAAGAAGAAATGCACAGGGCTGAACAAGCTTTTGCTGAAATATTTGCAAAAGCAATTGAACTTGGCGGCACGATTACTGGTGAGCATGGTGTTGGTGCGATGAAAGCTCCGTATTTAGAAATGAAATTAGGTAAAGAAGGTATTGCTGCTATGCAAGGAATTAAACAAGCCTTCGATCCAAATAACATTATGAATCCAGGCAAGATGTTCGCGAAAGACACTCGCAAAAGAGTGGTGGTTGAGCGATGACAACATTAAATAAAGAAAACATTCAAAAGGAATTTAAAGAACGATTAAGTGAAGATGAACTACTAAACTGTATGCGATGCGGTTTCTGCTTACCAACTTGCCCTACTTACATCCAATCTGGATATAAAGAATCACATTCACCACGAGGACGTATCGCATTAATGAAAGCGGTCGTTGACGGTTTAATTGAGCCAGATGAAGATGTTGAAAATACATTGAATGTTTGCCTTGGCTGCCGTGCTTGTGAACCTGTTTGTCCATCTGGTGTAAATTATGGACATTTATTAGAAGAAACTCGTGATATTATAAATCAAAATAAAAAGTTCTCGATGCCAGTGAGAGCCGTTCGTAAAGTCGTTTTTGAAGGGCTCTTCCCGCATCAAAATCGAATGAGAACATTAACAGGGTTAATCGGATTTTATCAGCGTTCTGGTTTACAAACGCTAACACATAAAACAGGGATTATGAAGTTATTCCCTGAAACACTTGCAACGATGGATCTTGTTTTACCAAAAGTCCCTAAAATGAAAGCAATGAAAGATCGTCCTGCATTTTTACCTGCTGAAAGTACGAAGAAGAAACAAGTTGCATTCTTCACAGGCTGTTTAATGGATACGATGTTTTTAGAAACAAATAACGCAACGATGAAACTTCTTCAGTTAGCTGGTTGTGATATCGTTATTCCGAAAACACAAAGTTGCTGCGGTGCATTACATGGGCATGCTGGTGAAAAGAGTGGAGCGAAAGAATTAGCGAAACGAAATATAAAAGCATTCGAAGATTTAAACATCGACTATATTATTACGAATGCAGGTGGTTGCGGAGCTTACCTCGTAGACTACGATCATCTTTTAAAAGATGATCCACAGTGGGCTGAACGCGCAAAGCAGTTTGTTTCTAAAATTAAAGATATTACTGCTATTCTAGTAGAACTAGATTTCCATAAACGGAATGACTTACGACTTCCATCGCAAATTATTACGTATCAAGACTCTTGTCATTTACGAAATGTTATGCGAACATCTTCAGAACCTCGTATGTTACTAGAAGCAATTCAAGGCGCAACATACTGTGAAATGAAAGATGCGGATCGCTGCTGTGGTTCTGCTGGTATTTACAATATTGTTCATTCAGAACTATCCATGGAATTTCTAGATTATAAAATGGACTGTGTACATGAAACAGAAGCAGCAACTATTGTTACTGCAAACCCAGGTTGCCTACTACAAATGAAATTAGGCATTGAACGAGAAGGACTTTCTCATAAAATGAGAGGAATTCACATTGTAGATTTATTATTAGAAGCAATTGAAACCAACTCGTAATAACTCGTAACATACGTAATAATAGGAAAACGGCTATCTCCTTCGTCTATGTAAAGAGATAGCCGCTTTTTTGTCCGCTACAAGATTAAGAATATGTTACTTTATTATAAAAAAGAACAACAGAAACATTACAGTTGTGTAAAAATCAATCCAGTATATTCCTCGAAAAAACGCTCAAATCATTGATACAATAGGATTCTTCATTTTCAATATAGGTACATTTATCCAAAAACCCCCTCTTAAAACGAAGTATAAAAATGCTGAAAATTCCTTTTATACTCTATGTTTCTCTTATTTTTTTCCTTTTCTTCAATTAGGATAAATTAGGTAATTTTAAAGTCTATGAATTTTTTTCCATCTTTTTTCTCGCAAATTGTATGCTACGATGAATTTGTCAGTCAGACAGGCTGTCAAAACAAATCGTGTGAAAACAAATTAAAACTTTATATAGGGGGACACACATCATGAAAAAGCGTGTTTTATTATCTGTAGCTGCTGCAACAGCTCTTACTTTAGGAGTATCATCTTTAGATGCACAAGCTGCAACTGTACAACCATCTAACATAAAGGTTCAAAATATTCAGCATTCAAAAGTGATGATGAAGCAAATGAACCAACAAGAATTACAAGCATTCTTACAATCTATGGGCGTTGAGTCATTAGCACAATGGCAACAAGGAAATTTCCAACCAAACTGCTTCATTCCTGGTCAACAACCAACTGAAAATGTTGTAACTGAGCAACCAACAGCTAAGCCAGAAACTCAAAAGCCTGCTGAGCAAAAACCAGTTGAGCAAAAGCCTGCTGAAGAAGTTCAAAAACCAGAAGCTCAAAAACCAGCTGAAAACAACAATACTCAAAAACCTACTGAACAAAAACCTGCTGAGCAAAAGCCTGCTGAAGAAGCAAAATCTTTAAGCGAATTCGAACAACGTGTTGTTGAATTAACAAACGCTGAACGTGCAAAACAAGGCTTACCGGCACTAAAAATCGATACTGAATTAAGCAAAGTAGCACGTGTTAAATCTGAAGATATGCAGAAGAATAACTACTTTGATCATAACAGCCCTACATATGGGTCTCCATTTGACATGATGAAGAAATTTGGTATTTCTTATACATCTGCAGGTGAAAATATCGCTCAAGGCCAACGTACACCTGAAGAGGTAGTACAAGCTTGGATGAACAGTGCTGGACACCGTGCAAATATCTTAAATAACGGCTTCACTCACATCGGTGTTGGCTATGTAGAAAGCGGCAACTACTGGACACAACAATTTATTACGAAGTAAATAGATTAAAAGAGTCTTCTCATAATGAGAAGACTCTTTTTTACGTTTCATAACTTTCTATTATGTATGAGTACAATATGTAGAACATAAACAAAATAGAGCCACAACTTATTACACTAAGTAACACATAAAATCCCCATTTCAAGTTCAAAAACAAGGAAAACCATATACTACATGCCATCACTTGAAAAATCCGCCTACTCACTAAACGAATTTTTTGTAATTTGACTGGGTCCTTTTCCGTACTCTTAACTTTTTTAAATCCTTTACTAAGCATAAAAAGAAACAAACTAATTCCAATTGTTAGTCCTGTCTGAAAGGATATCATGCTTCCAAAATTAATAAAGAGAATGAGCAGATGGATAAACAACATAAATAAAGTAATCGTCTTTAGAAATCCACTTATAATGACATGCTCGCCTTCATTAAGCTTATATACATAATGTGAAATAATATACACGAATCCATGTAAAAAAATAATAAGACAAGGAATAAATGCTATAACAACTTGTTTACTCATAAACTCGTTTGGCTCACCATTTTCATTCCAATGTACTGCCATAAGGTTTGGTAAGTATGAATAGAGGCATAGAGTAACTAAAAGACAAGCGAAAAATATTCCTAGTATATATTTATATTTGACCAAGTAATTCTCACCTCTCTTTTCTCTTAACGGCTTCGCTTCTTTTAGAGAAATTCCTGCAAGAATCTATTTTTCTCAAATTTAAACTTACACTTTATGCATTCATTCTTTGAAATTCTTTCATTGTATTATTTAATTTTGTCGGAAATGGTACATCCACTTCGATCTCTTCTTTCGTAATTGGATGCAAGAAATGAATTTTCATCGCATGTAATGCTTGCCTGGACATATATTTCGTTTGTCCACCGTATAATACATCTCCAACTAATGGATTACCATGATAGCTCATATGAACACGAATTTGATGTGTTCTACCTGTTTCTAATTGTAACGTTACGAACGTAGCATTTTGTTTTTTAAAATACTTCTCTACTTTATAATATGTGATTGCTTGGTCCCCCTTTGGAGAAACACGTCGTCTCGTCGCATGATGGCGATCTCTTCCAATAGCTGCGTCAATTGTTCCTTGCTTACCTTTTACTTTCCCTTCCACAAACGCTGCATATGTTCTTTTAATTTTTCGTTCCATTAATAAACGATCCATAATTGCACCAGCAATTCTATGCTTAGCAAACACGACACCACCTGTCGTATCTTTATCTAACCGATGAATATGACGAATCTTCGTCTCTACACCTTGCATTTGAAAATGAAAAGCAACAAGGTTTGCAAGTGTTCCCGTTCCACCTTTTTCCGCAGGATGCGTATCCATCTTCTCAGGCTTATTTACGATGAGTACGTGATCGTCTTCATATACTACATCTAATTCACCATATTCAGGCTCTACATCGTATTCTTCTTCCATAAACATATGCACTTGTAACTTATCGCCTTCTTTTAAAAGCTCATTCCATCTTCTCTGTTCTCCGTTAACGGTAATACCTTTTTCCATACGAAGCTGATGTAACAACTTTTTCGGTATTTCCCATTCTATTTTTAATAACGAATCAATACTTATGCCATTCCATTTCGCTGGAACAGTAATTTCGCACCATTCGCCCTTCTTCTTCGTTTCCATACTGTATCACCTTATTTCTATTGATTCTCTCATTGTAACGGAAAACACAATTTGATGCACCGTCAAAAATAGAGGACAGTCTTATAGTAGACTGTCCCCCTCACGCTCTACGCCGTTTCATTTCCTGCAATACTTCTTCCGCTTTTTGCTCATACGATAAATCTTTAAAGAAATCCGCCAATCTTTTATAATCATTATACGTATCTAATAAGTCATCAATTTTTTCTACTTTCATCACTTGTTGTTTTTGCTTCATTTTTACTGGATAACGATAGCCCGATACTTCTTGTATTTTGTAATACTCATCCTCTACTTGAATGACCTTTACAAGTTCCTCCTCTTCCGCATCCATCGTATACCCATCAAAATCTCTCAGCAATTCATAAATAATATGAGTCCATTCATCTTTTGGATAAAATCCTTTTTCTAACCGATAACCGACAATGCGATACATATGCCCATCGTTTTCTGCAAACTGTACTGTATCATTTAGCTTAAACTTAAAATAACGAAACATTGCCTTCACCTACTTATATGTAATGTTCTTATCACATACTATTTGCAAAATGTAGGTCTTGCTATTCATAAAAAAATACTCATCTATAAGATGAGTATTTTTTACGATGATTTTTCTCTTTTCTTTCGAAATGGTAACCACCAGTTCCAGTCTCCAAACAATTTCATTAAACTTGGTACAAGCATAAGACGAATAATTGTCGCATCAAGGAATATCGCTAATGCAACGCCAAGCCCCATTTGCCGTACTGGTAAAATATCAGTAAAGGCAAACGCACCAGTTACAACAATCATAATTAACGCAGCTGATGTAATGATTCTACTTGTTGACACAAGTCCTTCTAACGTCGCTTGATCGTTATCTCCTGTTTCTTCATACAGTTCATGGATACGTGAAATAAGAAAGACTTCATAATCCATGCTAAGCCCAAATACGAGACCGAAAATGAAGATTGGTAAGACAAATAGAACAGGACTCGCTTCTAAACCAAAATGCCCACCTTCAAATAACCAAACAACAATTCCTATTGTTGCACTTAAACTAAGTATATTCATAATAATCGCCTTAATCGGAATGAGTATAGATCGGAATGCAAATAATAATATAACAAAGGTAGATCCAAATATAACAGACATACCAATTGCAACTTTATCTTTAATTTCATCTTCTAACTCTTGTTGGAACGTCGTCATCCCACCTAAATAATACGTAACATCTGTTTCTTTATAATTTTGTTTAAAATTACGAACCCACTGTTTAGCAGTTTCAGTACGTGGTTTTGTTTTCAAAAAGATTTCTATCGTCGTCTTATTTCCTTTCGTATATGCTTCAAATATAGGAGCTAGTTTCGCAGCTTCTGGCGACTCTAACATTCCAGCAACTTGATCTGCTTTCATACCAGTTAACCCGTCGTATAAGCTTCTCACTTCATATACTTTCTTATCATCTTTTAACTTTTGAACGACTTCTTCTATCTTTTGTAAACTTTCTTTTTCTTTCATATCTTTTTTCGTCTCTACCACTAACGTAACATCAGCATGTTTTTTTGCCGTTTTATTAAATGCCTCTTCGTACTTCTCATATGCAATTCTTGTATCACTTTGTTTAGGTAGAGCTTCTACGTCAGGGAACTGCAAATTAGCTGTACGTAACGGTAATAAGCAAATAACAATAAATGTTGTAACAACAATAATCATCGCAATTGGATGTTTCATTACAAATTGTGCAAACTTACGCCACGCCTTTGCCGGCGTATGCGCTACTTGATTCTTTTTTAATATTCGTTTCCCAATTAATGACAATAACGCTGGAAGAAGTGTGAGTGAGAATAAAATACTCATAATCACAACAATCATTCCACTAATTGCGACAGACTGAATATAATCGATTTTAAAGAAAAACAAGCCGGATAATCCAACAAATACACATAATCCTGAAAATACGATAGCGCGCCCTGCTGTTTGATATGTAATTGCTATCGCTTCTTTTACCGTTCGCTTTGCAACTTCCTCTCGAAAGCGATTTACAAATAATAGTGCAAAATCAATAGATAGCGCAAGTCCAATCATCGGTGCAACATTTAACACAAAGATAGATAGTTCCTTATCACTACCTATAAAGTATAATATGCCCATCGTACTAATAACACTAAGTGCCCCATTTACAATTGGTAAAATAGATGCTAAAAGGCTACCAAATGAAAATAGTAATACGAGAAATGCAATCGGTAACCCAATCATCTCTGCTACTTTTAAATCATTTTGCGTTCTTTCATTAATCTCTTTATTAATTTTTGGAAACCCTGTAGGCGTTACTTTTAACGCTGCATTACTTTCCTTTTCGATTTTATCAGCAAATTGTAATGTCTTTTCCATTCGTTCCTTATTTGTTTTCCCGGAAAATAAAATTGTCGCATAGCCGATATCATCTTGTAACATTTCTTTATTTTGCACTGGGTGATGGAAAGATTCATATGTCTCTTTCTCTTGTACATTTTTTACAATTCCCTCTACTTGCTTTTGAAATTCCTCATGTGAAGCACCCTTATTTTTTTCAAAAACGAGTAAAAGTGTATCTTGAGACCTCTTAAAATCTTTATCTAAAATTTCTTTCGTTTTTTGATAGTCCCCTTCCGTTTGGAAACCGTCACCACCTAATACTCCTGGTAGCTTTGGAGCAAAAATACCAAGTGCGATCGCAAGCAATAGTAATGCTACAATTACTGTATAACGAAACTGATACAAAAAAGCTCCTAACTTCCCCCACTTATCTACTTTATGTACATTTGTCTTCACACATTTTCACCTACTTTAAATAATTCAATTGTCATTTATACTGTATCACATCTTCGTACAAACAAAAAACGTCTAGAAACACTATAATGATAGTTTTTCTAGACGTTTTTTTATCTCTCTTTATTAAGCCCCAATCTCTCGGTAAGTAAACGATGACAGTAAATCGCTATAATTAACAAAATACCACCTACGCAATAACCAGCTAAAATATCAGTTGGATAATGTACATTTAAAATAACTCTACTTAATCCAATCGATACAATTACGATTCCCATCAAAATCGTTATAACATATTTCCCCGTTACACTCTTCAAATTTGCCGCAATGATATAAGCAAGAAATCCGAATGTCATAATAGATAACATTGCATGCCCACTAGGGAAGCTATATCCAAGCGCATCCAACGCTTCATTTAACGACGGACGCTCTCTTTTCACAATTTCTTTTATCCCTTTATTAACAAGATGTGTTATTAAAATGCCCATTGGATACACGATCATCGCAGCATAATAACGTTTTCTCCAAAAAACAAGTAAACTTATAGCCAGCGTAGTTACAATCCCGATAGCAGAACCTAATTTTGTATAGTGTGAAAAAAATGTAAGCGAACCTTCTGTTTGTAATCCTGTTACTAATGCTCGGACATATGTATCCATCACTGTAACGCCACCCGCATGTACGCGCCAAGCAACAATGCCAAATACAGCAAGTAATAAAACGATACATACTACCTCATATTGATGCAACTTCTTTTTCAAGCGATTTCCTCCTACTATGAAAAAATGCGATTTCTACTTTAGAAACCGCATTTCCTTACTTATTTACCTTTTGTTTTTAACTCTGTCCAGTAACGATCATAGTCTTTTAGCTTATCGTCTACATCAACAAGCCATTCCGTACGATCTAATTCTTCTTTCGTTAAGAAGATCATATGATTATCACGATATTCTTTACTATGAAGAGGATGAGCTTTTTCATTAGGATTACTGTATCCAATTGACTCGTAGTTTTTCACACTTACTTTTTCATCTAATAAGTAGTTCATAAACTTCTCTGCAAGCTCTTTGTTTTTCGCACCTTTTGGAATTGCTAACGTATCAGCCCAAATTGTGCCGCCTTCTTTTGGTACAACGTACTCTACATCTTTATTATCTTTTGCGATAAATGCTGCATCTCCAGACCAAACTGTTCCGATCCAAGCATCTTCTGTAATGAATTTTTGTTTAATATTATCTGTATCAAATGCTAATAAGTTTGGAAGCAGCTTCTTTAAATCATCTGCTGCTGTCTTTAACTGTGTATCGTCTTTCGTGCTGTTTGAGAATCCATGCTTTTTAAGACCCATTCCTAACACTTCACGAGAATCATTTAATAAAGTTACATGCCCTTTATATTTTTCATTCCATAGGTCAGCCCAGCTTGTAGGAGCTTCTTTCACATACTTTTTATTGTATGCAATACCTGTTACACCCCAAGTATATACTAAAGAATATTTATTCTCTGGATCAAACGCCGGTGTTTTGAAGTTAGAAACCATATTTTCGATATTCGGGATATTCTTTTTGTCTAACGGCGCTAATAAATCCATTTTCGCCATTGTTTTAACCATGTAATCAGACGGCTGAATTAAATCATACTTCGCGCCACCTGCTTGTAATTTCGCAAGCATTTCTTCATTACTTGCATACTTATCATAGTTAACTTTCACGTTATATTTCTTTTCAAAATCTCTTAGCACTTGCTCATCAAAATTGTCAGCCCAGCTATAAATATTTAACTCTTCTTTCTTTTCACCACAACCAGCAAGTACACCAGCAACAAGGCTAAAGCTAATTGCTGCGCCGGCTAATCTTTTTATTAATTTCATCGGTTTATTACCTCCTCGTACTTTCTATATCGTTCGTATTATAAAGGAAGGTGTCCTCCAGAGTTTTCTTCACCATCTGCACCTTTGTTACGGAAGATTTCAGATAGAACCATTAATCCTACGATAGCCACAATTAAAATTGTAGAAAGTGCATTAATTTCTGGTGATACTCCGCGCTTAACCATACTGTAAATGTATAATGGCAATGTTGTTGATCCTGGTCCTGATACGAAGAAACTAATTACAAAATCATCAATTGATAATGTGAATGTTAATAATGCGGCTGAAACAACTCCTGGTGCAATTGCCGGGAACGTTACATAACGAAATGTTTGCCACGGCGTTGCTCCTAAATCATTGGCAGCCTCTTCTAAATCACGTCCCATTCCAGAAAGACGTGCTGCTAAAATAACGACAACAAATGAAATACTAAATGTAATGTGCGCAATAATAATTGTTGTTTTGCCAAGCTCCATACCTAATTGACTAAATAAGATAAGTAAAGATAATCCCATTAAAATATCAGGAATTAAAATTGGTAAATACACAAGACCGTTAATAGCCCCTTCATAACGATATTTATAACGATGTAATGCAATCGCGAAAATCACACCAAGAACTGTCGTTACAACCGTCGTTACGATCGCAATCGTCATACTATTTACAAACGCATCAATAACATCTTGCTTTTGAAATAAATCTGTATACCAATGGAATGTAAAACCTTCCCATTCCGCATTAATGCGAGAATCATTGAAGGAATATACCATTAAAACCATCATTGGAAAATACAAGAACAATAAAATTAACCAAGAATAAGAAACTAAAAACTTCTTCATCTTTGCCTATTCCCCTCCGTTTCCATCATATTTATATACTTTCGTTGCACGATAATATAAGTAAATTAACAGAACAGAGAATAGAACAACAATCATAGATAACGCAGATCCAAACGGCCAGTCACGCGCTCCTAAGAATTGATTTTGAATTACGTTTCCGATTAATGCTACTTTCGATCCACCCATAACGTCTGATACAACAAACATTCCGATAGAAGAAACAAACACTAAAATAGAACCAGTAGCAATCCCTGACATCGTCATTGGTACTGTTACATTCCAAAATGCCTTTGCTGGTGTTGCTCCTAAATCATAAGCTGCTTCTAGCTTACGCTTATCAAGCTGCTCAATCGCTGCATACACCGGTAAAATCATAAATGGTAATAAAGAATAGACCATTCCGAGTATTACAGAAGGTGTGTTATATAGTAAATTTAAAGGTTCACTTATAATACCTAGTTTCAATAGCAATGTGTTTACAAGACCTTGTGAACGTAAAATAACAATCCATGCGTATGAACGAACAAGGAAGTTAATCCAAAACGGGATCGTTGCCAATAATAAAAGAATGGAACGGTATTTGCGATCAACAATTGTAATTGTATAAGCAAATGGATAACCAATTACTAAACAGATTACTGTTGTAATAACTGCAATCTTAACAGTTTCCCATAACGTTCCCATGTATAGTGGATCAAACACACGAGCTATATTCTCTAACGTAAATTGCATTTCCACTGTTCCATATGCCCCGCGCTGCATAAAAGCAAATGCCAATACAAACAGAAGGGGAATTAGGAAGAAGATTAACAGCCACGCGACTGTCGGTAGTGCGAGTAATTTCCCTTTTTTCAATTTAAGGTCACCTCGTCCTCTTGCTCCCAGCCTACGTATACATTATCTCCAATGCTCCACTGCGCTGCTTCTTCAGCAGTTTGATATGCCATTAGTAATTCTGATGTTTTCTCGTCACGTACATACAGCTTTTCCATATTTCCAACAAACTCAACGTCTTCAATATGTCCAAGATGGTATTCTTTTAAAATCGGCTCTTCAACCGAACGTACCTTTACGTTTTCAGGGCGAATTGCTACATAGCCTTCCCCGTTTTTCACAATATTATTTTCACCGATAAATGTCGCAACGAACATTGTTTTCGGCTTATTGTAAATTTCTTTCGGCGTTCCAATTTGCTCAATATGTCCTTTATTCATAACGACAATACGATCACTCATGCTCATCGCTTCTTCTTGATCGTGCGTTACGTATATGAATGTAATTCCTAAATTACGTTGTAAGTTTTTTAATTCACGTTGCAAATCTTTTCTTAACTTAAAGTCTAACGCCCCAAGTGGCTCATCTAGTAATAATACACGCGGGTTATTTACAATCGCTCTCGCAATTGCTACACGCTGTTGCTGTCCACCAGAAAGCTTTGCAGGTTTACGATTACGGAACTCAAGTAACTGCGTTAAACGCATTGCCTCTTCAGCACGCTCTTTCTGCTCTGCTGCCGGTACTTTCTGCATTTTCATACCGAAACAAATATTTTTCTCCACATTCATATGTGGGAATAGCGCATAATGTTGGAACACTAAGTTCATATGACGCTTATATGGTGGCAAATCGTTAATCTTTTCATCATCTAATAAAAGATTCCCTTTAGTTGGCGTTTCAAAACCTGCGATCATGCGAAGTAACGTTGTTTTCCCGCAACCACTCGGCCCTAAAATCGTTAAAAATTCCCCTTCTTTAATGTCTAAAGAAAGAGGTGGGATAATCACTTGATTTCCAAAATGTTTTTCTACTGCTTCAACTTTAATAATCTTTTTCATTTTCCCGTCCTATCTACCTTAAATTTTAATTTTTATATTCATGAATAAATATTTATGTTCTATAGACTATTTTTTGTTTCGATCCAAACAAAAATGGTTGTTTAGCAGCGTTCTCTTCTATTCTTTATGTAGTATGTTTGATTCATTTTTGCATGATACATATGTCGAACAGAAAAACCCCTTCCATTGCGAAGGGGCTATTATCATACGGCTACGCCTACTGATAAACACCATCATCATTTTAACAACTTTCGTATGAATTTTAAAGCACTTTTTGTAGAAGAGTAACGAATTTTCATATCGAATGCCGTAGATTGGGCTAAAATGCTTTTATAATGTGAAAAAGTCCGAAAACTTTCTTCCCCATGATAACTACCTAATCCACTACTTCCAACACCACCAAAAGGTAAATATGGCGTTGCAAGATGATAGACAACATCATTAATACAGCCTCCGCCATATGAAATATTACTCGTCACTTTCTTTTGTACTTCTTTATCTTCAGAAAATACATATAACGCTAACGGCTTTGGTTGTTGCTGAATTGTTCCAATTACCTCTTCTATGTTGTCATATTCTACAATTGGTAAAATCGGACCAAAAATTTCATCTTCCATAACAGTACTTTGCCATGTAACATTCGTTAACACTGTTGGTTCTATATGTAAAGTTTCTTTTTTATAGTTCCCGCCGATTACCGTTTTACCATCTTTCAAAAATGCACATAAACGTTCAAAATGACGTTCAGTCACAATTCGTACATAATTGTCATTGTTTAGTGAATCTTTTCCATACTGCTCCGCAATTTCGTGTCGTAATGCCTCGATTAACTGTTCTTTCACCGAAGCATGCACATACATATAATCAGGCGCTACACACGTTTGCCCTGCATTTAAAAACTTCCCCCACACAATTCGTCTTGCTGTTACATCTATTTTTGCATCTTTATGTACAATACATGGGCTTTTTCCCCCAAGTTCTAACGTGAGTGGCGTCAACCGTTTCGCCGCTGCTTCCATCACAACTTTTCCAACACCGACACTACCTGTAAAGAAAATATAATCAAACGGTTCCTTTAACAATTCCGTACTCTTTTCTACACCGCCTTCTACTACCGCTACAAGCTCTTCTTGGAATAATTCCTCTAACATCCTCGTAAGCACTTTGGAAACGTTTGGCGTTAGCTCTGATGGCTTTAAAACAATTGTATTTCCAGCCGCCAACGCTCCTACAAGAGGTGCAATTGCTAATTGAAATGGATAGTTCCATGGTGCAATAATAAGTGTCACACCGTACGGTTCAGGAACTACTTTCCCCTTTGATCCAAAATGAGTGAGTGCTGTTCGAACCCGCTTCGGTTTACTCCACGATGAAATATGCTTCAATTGAAAGGAAATTTCTTTTAATACATATCCAACTTCCGTTGTAAACGACTCATGAACTGACTTATTTAAATCTAATTTCAATGCCTGAAATATTTCTTCTTCAAAACGCTGAATGCCTTCATAAAGCTTCTTCAAATTATTCTTTCTCACTTCTACACTTCTTGTATGGCCATTATAAAAATATGCTTTTTGTTTATTTACAATAGAAGAAACACTCATTCATTCACCTTCTCCCACTATTTTTATCCAATTCTTTCATTATTTATATAGACTTCATATATAATAAATTTCTATTCGTAAAGTTACATTATATATAATTTCTTCTTTTATATAAAATTCATTGCTCACAAAAAAACTACCGAAAGAAAATCTCTCGGTAGTTTTACTGTATTAACGATATAAGCGAACAGCACCTGCAGAATTATCATCAGCTTGTCCTACTACTTCAAACTTTAGGCCAAGGTTCGGTAAAATACGTCCTGCATCTGGAATCTGTTGATTAATATACGTTTTTGAATCATCAAACTTCGACACACCTGCTAAGCCGTTATACGTATACGTTCCACGAGTTGGAGATACAACTTTCCATGCTGGCGTTTTATCGAATGAGAACGCCGCATCAGCGATTTGGAATCGTGTACTACTGTCAATTGTCGGTTTACCATTTAAAGTTCCTACAATTGCTTCTGGATGAGAGTCAACTACACCAAGGAAACCATGTCCTGGATGTAAACCAACCCAGTTATCTGTGTAAGCTGAGTCTGCATACCATACAACCATACCAGAGTTATATTCTGGACCGCGAGCAAATTTCAATGCGCTATCTGATCCAGTATGATTTCTCCACTCTACATAGTAGTTATGTTTTTTCTTCTCAGTTCCGTTAGAAACTGCGAAACCATCTAGTTTAAATTGTGGTGTACCTTCTGCATCATCAGAGAATACTACTTTGCCATCTACTGTTAATGAAGCATTATCAAGTAGGAAACCGTTTAATGCTAAACCACCATCTGTAATGTATTCAAATGTTAATTTTACTTTCTTACCTTTGAATTGGCTTAAATCATATGATTTATCAACCCATTTTCCATTTGTCGAATGTGCATTTCCACTATTTGCTTTCTCACCAAGTTTTTCAATTAGCGTTTTTTGCCCATCTTCTGTTACAGCATGTACTTCAAGGAAATCATACTCTGCTTCAATTTCATATAACGATTTGAAATCAAATTTCGCATTCGTTGCATTCGTTAAATCGAACAATGGTGTTTCTAACGTTGTATGAAGATTGTCACCTTTTGTGCTGTAGTAGTACTGCTTACCAAATGCTGGAGCAATCGTTTTTATATCTTTATCAGGTAAGTTTACACGAATCATACCTGGACGGTTCGTTTTCGTAACACTTTGGTCTAAATATGTTGCTAGACCGATACCTTTATTTAATTTCTCGTAATCTACTTCTACGATATTCGCCCAGTTACCACCAATTGTTTTTTGGAAAAACTCTTTATTTTGTGGTGAGAAACTCGTTGGCGTTGTTCCTGCAATCTTACCAGCCCAGCTTCCGCCACTCATAACAGACCAAGCTTGAATTGGCTCACCATGACCAGTATAGTCTGTATCATACTCATCTGGAAGGCCTAAATCATGACCATATTCATGCGCGAATACACCAACTGCGCCATCTTCTGGCTCAATTGTATAGTCGAATGCCGCTATCTTTCCGCCCCAATATGGAACTTTCGCTTGTGTACCTTCAATTGGGAATGGTTTTGGTCCAACTGTCCAGCGATGTGACCAAATTGCATCGTCACCTAATTTACCACCGCCTGCTTCTTGTCCAACACCTGCATGAATAATCATTAAGTGATCAATTAACCCGTCTGGTTGCTTTTGATTTCCATCACCATTTACATCGTATTGATCGAACTGATCAAACTCAGATAAATCAATACCGCTATCTACAGCTGCTTTTAATGCATCTTTTACTAAATCACGTGGTCCTTTTGGTCCTTTATTATCATGACCTGTAGCAGCATCCGCACCGTAATCAGCAGCTTTACCAGGAACTGTTAACCATTTTGTAACCGTTCCGTCTACTGTGTAACTACCACCAGATTGCTCTTCATAATATTGTTTAAACGTTTCGATTTTGCTTCCATCCTCTAACGCAAATGGCTCATTACCGAATAACATTTTTTCATAATGTTCTTTGTTAAAGTCTTCCGAATACATATAGCCAGGCTCTTTATCGATATTGTTATGTTTAAAGTCAGCGTACTCTACAAGTAAAACGAGTACTTTATCTTTACGAACTTCACCGTTATATTCTTTTCCCTTTGCTGGAGATGTTGGTACTTTACCATTTAGACCACCCTTAACTGGGCCTGTCGCTGCAGGTGTTCCTGTTGCTGGTTTGTCTAACTTTTCTTTCGTATCTGCTTTTGCATCTTTCACTTTCTTTAAAAAGTCAGATGCTTCTTTCGTAAGTGGGTCCCCATTTGTTACTTCTTTCCCAGGATTTTCACCCTTTTTGTTCTCTACGTATTTTTCGACAGCTTTCTTTGTTTCTTTCTCTGAAGCCTTCGAATCAATTACCCCACGTTTTTTTAGCGCATCCGCTAAACGTTCTTCTGGAATTAAATGATCATCAACTGGGCTCGTAGCTGTCTTATTCACAGGCGTTTCAGCATATGCAGATTGAGTACCAGCTCCGAACGAAAGACCTAATACAGCTGTCAAAGCGATTGATGACAAAACTTTGAACGGTTTCTTGTTCATCCCTTATTGCCTCCCCTAATAAATAATATGTATTACAAATTGAATTTTATTAAAAATTCAATATTTTTTCAATATTTAGTCATATTATGTAATGTTTTTAATATATTTGTAAAAATTCCATAGTTAGCATACGAATATATCACAATTCAACAATGTTTTCTGAAAATATTGAAAATACTTGTCAGAAACTTTATAATTTCCATAGAGGGAATTTAATGGGGATTTTATCTTTGTTTTATCTACAAAATATTTGATAATTCACTATATAAAACACAAAATGCGATTGCATTATCATATATTCTGTAGCAGCAGTTATGACCGATAATTAGGGAGGAATTACATTTGTACAAAGATAAGACTGACGCACTGGACCAAGAATGGATTGATTTAATACTTGAAGCTCTAGATGCTGGTATCGCCCTGCAAGATATCGAACATTTTTTCCAACGTATGAAGCCATCCAGTCAGGCTCAATAGGCTTGTTCTTTTTAACGAAGTTTATGTTATAATAATGACATCATAAGACGACTACATATTGATAGAAAGGTGCGCAAATATGATTGGAGAACGTATAAAACGCCTTCGCTTACAAAAAGGTATTTCATTAACTGAACTTGCCGAAAAAGCTGGTGTTGCTAAATCTTACATTAGTTCTATAGAACGAAATTTACAAAAAAACCCTTCCATTCAGTTTCTTGAAAAAATTGCAGCAGTTCTACAAATTCCAGTTGATACTCTACTTCATGATGAAACAGCAAAGGAAAATCACTTAGACTCCGAATGGACACAACTCGTTAAAGATGCGATGAGCTCAGGTGTCTCCAAAGAACAATTTCGTGAATTTCTTGAATTTACAAAATGGAAGCACGATCAAAAATAATAAATAGAAAGAAGTGCTTACAACCAGCACTTCTTTTTTCTTTATAAAAAAAGCGGGGAATCCCCGCTTTTTAATTATTTTTCTTCGCCAGCTTCTTGGTTAGCATTGAATGTCCATTCTAAATTCAATGAATCACCTTGGAAGATATTTTGTTCTTTCCCATTATCTACAAATTCAAATTGTACCCACAGATAATCCTCTGTGCCTGCTTCTAATCCACCCTTTTCTCCCCACTCAGGAGCAAAGATGTCTTTAGCTAAAAGATCTGGATCAGCATTTTGTAAATCTGCTAAAGTTGTTTCATATACAGGCTCACTTTGTTTATCCCAGTTCCAAAGGAATTTCACTTTAACGTGCTTACCAAAGTCTTCACCAGCATTATCGCCTTTTGCATCTTTCACAGTATACTTTGTTGCTAGTTTAACGTCTTTAATTGTTAATGTACCGCTATTCTTTAATAAGAACTCTTTCTTAATAGAATCCCCTGGTTTTAAATCTTTAATATCTACAAGCGTTTTAGGGTCTAATGTAAGATCTAACGTCCCAGCTGCAAATGTATTGTTAGATACTTCTTTATCGCTAAAGTAAGCGAATGTTCCTCCACCAATTAAAGATAACCCCAATGCTGCTGATGCAACTCCCATACCTAATTTCTTTTTCAGACTCACAATCAATTCCCCCTAGCTGTTTTTTATATTTTTATTGCTATCTCTTATTTAAAATAAGAGATGTAACTAAAACTATATTAGCTTAGCTAATATTTGTTCTTTTTTAAAAACCTTATGTTCATTATAACGAACAAACCTATATAAATACAACACATATTTGTTAATATTTTCAGTTATTTTTATTTCTCAATATTATTTTGATTTTTCAGTAAAATATCAAGAAATCAAGAAAAGATTTTGTTGATTTCTTGACCTATCTCCACTAATTAGTATCCCTCATCCATCTAACTACCTCTAGGTGGCTAAATAAGATGAGAAGGATACGAAAAATAGGCGAGTGATAGTGCCCTCCTCACCTATTTGTTTTATGATCCCTATTTGCTCTGGAATGTTACTATATTTTACTTGCTATCTTTATTTTTCTGTTCTTCTTGTTTCTTCTTCTCTTCTAGCTTTTTCGCTTCTTCTTGTTTCTTCTTCTCTTCTAACTTTTTTGTTTCTTCTTGCTTCTTACTCTCCTCTAGCTTTTTCGCTTCTTCTTGTTTCTTACTTTCTTCTAACTTTTTCGCTTCTTCTTGTTTCTTACTCTCTTCTAACTTTTTCGCTTCTTCTTGCTTCTTCTCTTCTAATTTTTTCGCTTCTTCTTGTTTCTTACCCTCTTCTAGTTTTGCTGTTTCATCTACTAGTAACTTCTCAAAATCTTGAATTTGTTTATCAATCACCTGTAACTTTACCTCTTTATCAACATACTCACAATTGTCTTTCACTATATGGAAGCCCGCATTCACATACGAGAATACTTGCTTATTCGATTCGGTTGTATTACTTTTTAACTCTTCTTGCACTTGATTATAAGGACTCTCTATTGATACATATACTTTTTGTAACAATTCTCTTTCCGCAACTATTTTCTCACGCCCTTGCTTCCACGTAGTAAGCACCTGCTCTAACTCTTGAATGGAAGTAAAGGTTAATTTCAATTTCATCCCTTCATACTCACGCAAAATAACTTCCTTATGTTGCTTAGCTTGTTCTGTTAATTGATCAACTGTTTTTGGAAAAATACTTGCTGTAGAAATGGTAGCCGTTACTTTCGTTTCATGAACGAAAGCTGCTTCTGTATAAGTCATCATTTGAGAGCCTAAATAAAAAGTAATAGAACATAAACATGGCAATATAAGCATCTTTTTGAAATTGCTAGGTGGCTTCAGCATTTTAATCTCTCCTATCGAACAACTTGTTCTTTATCAAGAACTATATCTTTATTATAATAAAGTGAATTATAAAATGATATAAGAAATTATGTTTCTTTTTACATTTCACTTTTAGCAGAAAAAGAGACTATCACTTTTGATAGTCTCTTTTTATTGTCCTTATTATTTTGCTTCAGCATCGCCTTGTTGTGCATCAAACGTCCAAGTTAATTGTAGTTTATCACCTTGGAATTCATTTTGATCTTTTTTATTATCAACGAACTCAAATTTCACTTTGAATTTATCAGATTTACCTGCAGAAATACCTTTTTCATCCCAGAACCAAGCAGCTAAATCATTATCTACTGCTGTAAGTGTATCACCCTTCAATTTATCTAATGTAGTTTGTTTCACAATCGTCTCATGCTTATCTACATTTTTTAAGAATGTTACTTTAATATGTTTACCAAAATCATCTTTATTATCTTTCTTCGTATCTTCTACACTATAGTCTGTTTTTAATAGAACTTTTTTAATATCTAATGTACCTTTATTTTCTAATTTAAATTCTTTTTCAACTGTATCACCAGGTTTTAAATTCGATACATTAACAACTGTTGATGGATTTAATGCTAAATCAAGCGTACCAGCCGCAAATGTATTGTTTGATACTTCTTTATCGCTAAAGAATGCAAATGTTCCTCCGCCAACTAATGCTGCTCCTAATACTGCTGATGCAATACCCATCCCTAATTTTTTCTTTAAAGTCATGTCCATATCCCCTTAATCTATATATTTGTCAACTTCCTAAACGGAAAGTATAACCAAAATAACTAGACGGATTGTTCTACTTTTTTCTCTTTCTTTTCTCCGTCAATGCTACGAATAGCGCTAAAAATAGAAATCGCGGAATAGCCTAGCAAAAAGACTCCTGGAATAATAAGAAGCAATGCCGCTCCCGCTTTTGAATTCGCATAATTTAATGCATACCCTGCATAAGGTACTGTTATATCCGCATATTTACCAATAACATTGTCCGCAAGCACCGGTTCTAAGTCTGGTCCGTTGTTGTTATCCCCTTTTGTTTCATACATTACTTTTCCATTTATATCTTTCACACCGATAATACGGTGGGTGATAATTTTTTCATCTTTCTCTTTAAAAGTAATAACATCACCTTTTTGATATTTAGAACCATCTTTCGTCGGCTCTATTGCAATGATTGATCCTGTTAAAAATGTTGGTTCCATTGATCCTGAAAGTACGCTCTTAAATTGATATCCCAGCACTGTTGGATCACCACCACTCGCTTTTGAAGAAATAACTATAAAAGCTAAACAAACCATCAACGCAAATAAAACGAATGAGATAACGTTGCTAATCACCTTCCAAATTAATTTCATCGTCTCTCTCCCTCTCCGTTGTTTTATATTATTTGAAGTATGCAATATTCACTATTGTTCTTTAACAAGAACACAAGTAAATAATATAACGAACAAAACAGAAATGCAATAAGAAAATTTACAATTATTAGTTATTTTTAATATATAAAAAAAGACTGTGACAAAGTCTCTTCACAGCCTTTTAACTAGTAATTTATTTTTCTTCTGATTTCATTCCTGTTGTATTTCGGCGTAGCACTACAAATAAAATAGCTCCAAATAATAGAGCGGCACCTATCCCAATGCTTATTATTTTCACATTTGATTCGTTTACTTCAGGCGTAGCCGTATCTTTTTTAGGCATCGCAAAAGTAACATCTTCTTTGGAAAGAACATTTATCGTCGCAATTGTTTGATTGTTTTTCGTAATATCAACTGCACCAACTACCTCACCACGATGAATTCCTTTATGATACAAAGAATCTTTATCTAATGAAGCTGTACGGAAAATCGTCCTCACGTTTTTCCCTTCATCTTTCTTAAGCATAAGTTCTGCACTTTTTTCAAGTTCGCTATCAATATTTTTATTTAAATACGTTGTCTTTTGGTGCCAACTATGTTTATCTAGTACAGTTTGCTTCACAAATTGACCGAAAGAATAGTCCGCCATCTGCTTCAAATCTTCATAAATTTCAGGTCTTTGAGAAGCCATCACTACATTTATAATACGATTTCCATCCTTCTCATTTAATAAAACGAGCGTATTGCGCGCTTCATTTGTAAAACCCGTCTTCCCGCCAATGCTATATGGGTTTTCAAAATAAGTAGACTTGTTAAAAATAGAAACCGTCTGTCTAGATGTCGTAACTGTCGTTCTTTTCGTATTCATTGCTTGCAAAATTTCAGGATACTTTTGTACGCCTCTCGTAATCATAGCCATATCAAATGGCGTTGTATAATGGTTCGGATCATGCAATCCATTTGGCGTTACAAAGTGACTATCTGTAGCACCTAATTGCTTCGCTTTCTCATTCATCAGATGAGCGAAATTCTCAACACTTCCCCCAATACGCTCCGCAATCGCATGCGACACATCATTTGCACTCAGTACCATTAAAATCATAAGCGCAGTATTTCTATTAATCGTCTCACCAGGTTGAAATTCAATTTGATAATTACTCTTCTCTTGATCTAATGCTAATTGTGAAAACGTAAATTGATCCTCTGGCTTCGTATGCTCCATAAGTAAAATCGCCGTTAATACTTTCGTCATACTAGCGGGAAATGCACGATGATGTGCGTTTTTATCATACAAAACATCTCCAGTTTTCGCATCAATCGTAGTTGCAAACTGACTAAAAACATTTGGCCCTTCCTTAGGTGGTGGTGCCACTTGCTCCGGATTCACTCCAATATTCGTCTCAGCACGTAACGTCATAGGTGTCAAAAAAAATAAACAAATAACGGTAATAAAAGCCAAAATTTTCTTAAAATTTACCATATGACTCTCCCTTTTCCTATACTCTCACAGTCTAAAAACTGAATTTACCAATCCATACGTAATTTGTATTAAATTGGAAGAATATTCACTGTTTTTTACTATATCATACTTTTACGATAAAGAACATAAATATACAATAAAAAATAAGAAAGAATTATTCTTTCTTATCCTTCTCATCAATTAATGAATCTATTAAATTTTGACTAGCTTCCTCAGGTGTAATCTCATCTGTCATCCCCATAAATGACCAACCTTTAGAATCGACCCACTCAACAAACTCTTGTAAAAACTCATCATGTGTAACATCCACATCAAGAATTGATCCATTAATCGAAATCGTTCTATTTCTAGATACACGCATCTTGAACGTTTTCCTTACCATTACAATAATTCTCCCTCTACTCTTGAATATTTATAAAGTGAAACTTTAATCCGTGGGGGTTTTCTTCATCTCCCACGGATTATTAGTTGAACCAATCGGGCTTTTACGGGCAGTTAATCTCCCACCTAACTTCTTCGCTTTCGCTGAATTTTGAGCAGGGATCTTACTGCCCGTTAATGCGGGGTAAAATAATCTTGTATCTCTGTTATACATGATTTTAAGTAAATTGTAAAAAGGATATATTGGCCAGTTTGCATATTGAATCCAAAAACCTATCATCCTGCAAAAATATCAAACGATATGTAAATGATCATAAATGACTAAATAAATTCACATAAAAATAAAACAACTTACATTTTATCACACCAAATACAAATGACTTTCGTACAATAGAATGGAATATAATGGTAGAAAACTTAACATGAGGAGGAACTCTATGGCGCGTTGTACGTATTGTAAAACGAAGTGGACAATAAAAGATGTATGGTCAATACTCGTGACATTTGAAAAAGATTGTCCGTATTGTTTCGGAAGGCAGTATCTATCAAAGAAAACATTGAACGCTATGCCAGAACTTATTAGCTTACCTTTACACTTCTTATTCCCTTTTCTTGTTGATTTAAGTGATGAAGGTCCTTTAGATTGGTATCGAAAAAAATAATATAACCACTTTATTCGAATCGACTTTTCATTACATTCTCTACTTATATATTCCTTAATACACGACTAGCACCATTCCAACTACTTTCCCTTCAAAAGTTTAATATAAAAATATTGTAAAATTTCAGTCAATTATATATAATTACTTTAGCATAAAGATTAAAGTTGCTGGTACATACGCATTTTTGAAGATCCCGTAGCTCAGCAGGGAGAGCGCCACCTTGACAGGGTGGAGGTCGTGAGTTCGAGCCTCTCCGGGGTCATAAAACCTAATAGTATCAGGGCTTGAGAGGATATTCTCAAAAGCTAAAACTGTGGGGGTCTCCATCAGACACCACAAGTTAACAGAGGACTACTTCTAGTCAGCAAATCAGCTGGCTCAGGGGTAGTCCTCTTTTTTGTTTCTATAAAACCGAGAAAGGACTGACAAGAAAATGCTACTTAAGTTTGTATAGTAATTAAAATTATAGTTTTTACACTCTTTGAAATCAGTGAGATAACTCTTAAGACTACTGTTTATTTAACTCAGATTCCCAGTTTCACCTACAGTAATCCCCCTCAGATATCCTAATTTAACGATACTCTACTTAGTAATTCTATACAAAAAATAAAGCAAGGATTTCTCCCTGCTTCTGTTAGCTTCTTTTATTGAGAAGATTAACCACCAATATTCTTATCTGCCATTCTATACAGTTTATATCTATTTTGCCCTCTTCTTTTTTCGATTTCTAAATATTACCTCTAACACTACTACTGCGATGAATCCTACAGTTAGTTGTAAACCTGTAAACAGAAGTTTAACATTTAGAGGAATGTCAGGTGCACTCCACATTAACGCTGGAGGAATAAGGATACCAATAATTACAATAATTCTCATTACCTTCCCCATTTTTTTCTCCTATCATATCTTTAAGATTTACGTTTCTTTTTACAATTCTACTAATTTCTCACGTAGAGCCAATTCACTCTCAGTCATATACCCTCTCATTTCTTCCACAATCTTATCGTGATTAAAGCATAATACTTTTTCCTCACCCAAATAGCCAACTGGATAAGGAACACCTATATAATTGAACTCACGATTATCCGCTGAAATAACCATTCTTCCAATAATCATCACAAATTGTTCTATATCTTCTAGCTTCACAACTGTTCCAATCGGTAAAAGTTTCATTTATTTATTCCCCCTTTTTTTATTGACTTTTTCCATAAGATTTATAACAAATGAGTTCCACACTAGAGAAAATCCAGTAAATATAAGAACAGCCAGCGAAATAACAATTTTATCTTTCCACGTTTCTCCATTTATCATAGCTAGTATAATTAATAGTACCGCTGCAATACATATTACTACTTGTGTGACTCTACGCATTTTAACCCCATCCTCACTCTTCCTTCTTAAATTTAAATGAGAATCCTCCACCATAACCATTAGGTGCTGTTGCGGAAAATCCTGATTCTTCACCTGCACGGATTTTATAACCATATCCACCCAGTATGATTTCACCTTTAACATCTATATCATAGTCACCTAATACAGGGATATAATCAGGGATCTTAATCTTCGTAATTTCCGCTTCGTATACTTGTAAAGCTATCATGCTTTCACTTTTAAAAGAAAATCCCTCAATCCCCTGTACATAAGAAGCTACTCCTTGTTTGCTAGTAAGAGTTAATTCCTCCCCAAAACCTTTAGAAGAATTATATTTATAGGCTATCGTCTCTTCTGCAACAGCGCCTTCTATTTTTAGTAGTTTTTTTACTCGTTTCGATTTTCTTCGTTACTTCTCCGAGCCTTTGCCCGACTTCTTCTGCTTTGACAGGTTCATTCGTAACATAGTATTCTTGATCCTTCCATACTAACATCGGTGGCACTTGTTCTCGTTTGTTACATATTATATAAGTAATACTAGCTATAAGTAGTAGGCATGTTAATAAAAAGAAGATAGTTTTTTTATTCATATACTATGCTCCCTACCTATCATTTTATTAAATTATATAATACCCATTATATGTAGTAAATGGATATAGTGGGAATTTTCGGATTTTATATCAAAAAGAAAAACCTTACTCAAGTAAGGTTCATTCTATAGTGACTGATTTATTAAAACGATCATTACGATAATCGCTATAAACATAACAACTAAACAGCCGATCATTTTATAAAAGCCTCGTTTCGTTAACGTCCCACCTTGAACGTCTTTCCGAATAAATAAGAATACGGCTAAAAATAATACAATCCCAATGCCAAAAGCATACATCATTTGCATATATTAATCTTCCTTTCTCTCTTCCATCTTAATATCTTTTCGATAAAACAACAAATGAGATAAAAACTGTACTCATCGTAAGTGCCATTAGTATGTTTAATAGTTCAACCGCAGATAGTGTAATTACGTGTAGATTTAAACCGAAAGAGAAAAGAAGGTAATATGCCGTTAGCGCAAAAAAGCTGAAGAACATTCCTTTATAACGAATGAGTTTCATTCGCTCATCTTTTTCTTTAAATTGCGGATGTAAGTAACTTAAGCAGAAACACATAATCATCATCGCAAGTACTGTATACGTTGGAGCCGGTGGTGCGGAATGCGTCATTATGCCCGCTAATATCATGGTTCCACTCATAATACAGAAAATAATTCCCATAATTAAAAAGTACTTTTGTGAATAATTCATCCCTATTCCCCCTCTTCTTTTCCTTCATAAATAAATACATGTTCTATCGTTGTCTGAAATGTTTTTGCTATTTCAAATGCTAACGGAAGTGATGGATCGTATTTTCCCTTTTCAATTGAAATGATGGTTTGTCTGGAAACTCCAAGTTTCTCAGCCAATTTTTCTTGAGATAGTCCAAATTTTTTTCGGTATTCGACCATTTTATTTTCCAAGGAAATTTCTCCCTCCTCCCTTATCTCGAGTATATATGTAAAGTAAGCTTTACGTCAAGTTTCCTTTACATGCATTTCAGTTTGTTTCACTCTATTTATATAGAAGAAACTTTTTCATTTTCAGCACGTCTATTTTAAAATGAAATATGGAACACTGTAATGAACCTTTACTATATCTCCTCCTCTCTATTTTTAAAATTTAATATCTCCCTATTTGTTTTATCCTTTTAAAATATTTCATTCATCTCTTTATTCCACGAAATGCGTTATTGGTTTTACGGTGTTTTTCGTCATATTTATAGAAACTAACTGTTTATGAAGCATTTTTTATGTTTAGCAACTTTTTTTGTAGAAATCCTTCACTTTCCTTTCAATATTTAACACTATCTAAATAAAGTTTACGATAAATTCATAATTTTTTATTTTTTATACTATATTCCGTTATATTGTTGTATAATATCAATGAAAGCGCTTATTATTTCAATATACATAATTCGAACTCGTTTTTATCGAAACATTCCAATTATTATACTTATATTTACATGCAACAATTTTAGTTATTCGTGTAGGTATACCAAATATATCCACCCCATTTTTCTGTAAAATTACTTTATAACATGAAAGATTAACTTGGGTGATAAGTTATTGTGAATGTTTTTTTACAAAACAGATAAGTAATAGTGTTTGGTATTATGTAAATTATTGTAATAACATAAGAGTAAAGAAAACATTTACATTGATTATTGGTTCATCAATTATTGAAAAGAGCAAAATGCACCTTTTGTATGGAAAAAGGATTATATGCATTGGGAGGTTTAAACAAATGACGAGGAAGAATACAACGACAAACCCTTGGGCCAAGTTCCATGGTCCGAACCTTGGTTATGTTATTGAGCAGTATGATCTTTACGTAACTGGAGCAGGTTCTGTTGATCCGGAATTACAAGAGCTTTTTGAAATTTTTGGAGCTCCTTCGTTTCAAGATGATGTCGTAACAGGGGACAACACAGCAACAAATTTTTCTCCTCAAAACACAGGGAACATTGAAAAAATTCTTAAAGTCGTTCAGCTTGTTGAACAGATTCGTTCATTCGGGCATACGTTGGCTCACATCAATCCGATGGAAGATGCTGCTAATGGACAATCTCTTCTTGAGAAAGCAATGAACGAACTGAGCGATGCTGACTTGAAAGCGATTCCAGCAAAAACAGTATGGCAAGATGCACCAGAAGGTATTCACACTGCACTTGATGTAATTCATAGATTAAAAGACGTTTATACAAAATCTTTAGCTTATGAATTTTCTCATATACAAGATAGTGAAGAACGCGCGTGGTTGCATCAAATGGTGGAATCAAATTCATTGCGTCAACCACTACCAAATAAAAAACGAACTGCTCTTTTAAAACGTTTAACAGCTGTTGAAGGTTTCGAGCAATTCTTGCATAAAACATTCGTTGGGCAAAAGCGTTTCTCTATCGAGGGCGTTGATATGCTTGTACCTGTTCTAGATGAAATTGTTCTAGAAGGTGCAAAGGGCGGCGTAGAAGATGTCATGATTGGTATGGCTCACCGCGGTCGTCTAAGCGTACTTGCACACGTATTAGAAAAACCATATAGTCACATGTTTGCTGAGTTCAAACATGCAAAAATAGAAGGCGCAGTGGCAAATTCTGGCTGGACTGGCGACGTGAAATACCATTTAGGTAGAGAACAAGTCGTTAGTAACGAAGAAGTTAGCACTCGCGTTACATTAGCAAATAACCCAAGTCACCTTGAGTTCGTTAACCCTGTTGTAGAAGGTTTTGCACGTGCGGCTCAAGAGAATCGTAAAAAATCTGGTCTTCCAGAACAAGATACTTCAAAATCATTCGTAATTTTAGTTCATGGTGATGCTGCATTCCCTGGTCAAGGTATTGTATCTGAAACGTTGAACTTAAGCAGATTGAACGCGTACCAAACAGGCGGAACAATTCATGTTATCGCAAACAATGCAGTTGGTTTTACGACTGATAGCTATGATTCTCGTTCTACGAAATATTCAAGTGACCTTGCAAAAGGTTTCGATATTCCGATTGTTCACGTGAACGCTGATGATCCAGAAGCTTGTCTTGCTGCTGCTAACCTTGCGATTCAATATCGTACATTGTTCAAAAAAGACTTCTTAATCGATTTAATTGGTTACCGCCGCTACGGTCATAACGAAATGGATGACCCAGCAGTTACGCAACCACAAGTGTACAAAAAGATTAAAAATCACCCAACTGTAAGAGCGATTTATGCAGATCAATTACAAGCTGCCGGTGTTCTAAATGCAGATGAGGTTGAAACAATGACTCAGTTTATACAAGAGCAATTAAAATCTGACTATGCACAAGTACCGCCAGCTGATACGAGCGCTGCAACAATTCACGTTAAAGTGCCAGATGTTGTTGCAAAAGGCATTCAGCCAATTGATACTGGTGTTGAGATTGACTCACTTCGTGCAATTAATGAAGGTCTACTATCTTGGCCAGAAGGCTTTAACGTATATCCGAAAGTGAAGAAAATTCTTGAGCGCCGTAAAGATGCTCTTGAAGAGAACGGTAAAATTGAATGGGCACTTGCTGAGTCATTAGCATTCGCTTCTATTTTACAAGAAGGTACGCCAATTCGTTTAACTGGTCAAGATTCACAGCGTGGTACATTCGCGCACCGTCATATCGTATTACACGATACTGATACAAATGAAACATATTCACCATTACATCGCTTACCAAACATTAATGCATCCTTCTCTGTTCATAATAGTCCGTTATCAGAAGCTGCTGTTGTTGGTTACGAGTATGGTTATAACGTATTCGCTCCAGAAACTCTTGTTATGTGGGAAGCGCAATATGGTGACTTCTCAAATACTGCGCAAGCATTATTTGATCAATATGTTTCAGCTGGAAGAGCAAAATGGGGTCAAAAATCTGGTTTAGTTCTTCTATTACCTCACGGTTATGAAGGTCAAGGACCAGAGCATTCTAGTGCACGTCCAGAGCGATTCTTACAGTTAGCTGCTGAGAATAACTGGACAGTTGCAAACTTAACGAGCGCGGCACAATACTTCCATATTTTACGTCGTCAAGCATCTATCTTAGGAACAGAAGCTGTTCGACCATTAGTATTGATGACGCCAAAGAGTTTATTACGTCACCCACTTACGCTTTCAACTGCTAGTCAGTTAAGCGAAGGACGTTTCCAACCTGCTCTAGAACAAGAAAACCTTGGTACAAAACCAACTAAAGTAAAACGTCTTGTTTTAAGCACAGGTAAAATGGCGATTGACTTAGCAGCAGAAATTGAGTCTGGTAAACATGAGTATAACTTAGATGAAGTTCATGTCGTTCGTATTGAACAGCTTTACCCATTCCCCGCTGAGAAAGTTCAATCTATTATTAAACGCTTTAAAAACTTAGAAGAAATTATTTGGGTTCAAGAAGAACCTCGTAATATGGGCGCATGGCATTACATGGCTCCAATTCTGTTCGAACTTGCTGGAGATAAAGTGAAAACAGGTTATATTGGACGCCCAGATCGCTCTAGCCCATCTGGTGGCGATCCATTCGCTCACAAAGCTGAGCAAGAACTAATTGTTGCACACGCTTTAGATGTGAAATATAACTTCCGTCAAGATAAACAAGAAATTGAAGTTTTCAGCAACTGAAAGTAACAATGAAGCTTTCTAGCCTGCTCCCCGGACAGATATTCTGCCCGGGGGCAAGCTAACAAATGGAGATTACCGAAGACAAAAGAAGAAAAAACACACCGTTAGGCAAATAAGGGGAGGACATTTAAAATGATCGAAATTAAAGTACCTGAGCTTGCAGAATCTATTACTGAAGGAACTATCTCACAATGGCTTATCAACGTAGGCGACAAAGTTGAGAAAGGTGGCAGCGTTGTTGAGCTTGAAACTGATAAAGTCAATGTAGAAATCATTGCAGAAGATTCAGGTATTGTATCGAAGTTACTAGGCGAACCTGGGGATACAGTTGAAGTTGGTGCAACTATCGCAATTTTAGATGCAAACGGAGCACCAGTTGCAGTAAGTACACCTGCACCGGCTGCTGAACAGCCAAAACAAGAAACAACTGAAGCACCGAAAGCTGCGGCACCAAATGCTGAGCAAACTACAACTTTACAAGGTTTACCGAATACGAACCGTCCTATCGCATCACCAGCTGCTAGAAAAATGGCTCGTGAATTAGGTATCGACTTAAACGATGTACGTAGCACAGATCCACTTGGACGTGTGAGACCACACGATGTACAAGCTCATGCTGCCGCACCAAAAGAAGCACCAGCTGCTCCAAAAAGTCCAGCTCCTGCTCCAGTTGCAAAAACGGAATTCGAAAAACCAGTTGAGCGCGTGAAAATGTCCCGCCGCCGTCAAACAATTGCAAAACGCCTTGTAGAAGTTCAACAAACATCTGCAATGTTAACAACATTTAACGAAGTTGATATGACTGCAATCATGGAATTACGTAAAGAGCGTAAAGATGCTTTCGAGAAAAAACATGATGTACGTCTTGGTTTCATGTCATTCTTCACAAAAGCAGTTGTTGCAGCATTAAAACAATTCCCATTATTAAATGCTGAAATTCAAGGCGACGAGCTTATCATTAAAAAATTCTATGATATCGGTATTGCAGTAGCAGCTCCAGATGGATTAGTTGTTCCAGTTGTACGCGATGCTAACCAATTGAACTTCGCTGAAATTGAAAGCGAGATTCGTAATTTAGGTATGAAAGCACGCGATAACAAACTTTCATTAAAAGAGTTACAAGGTGGTACATTCACAATTACAAACGGTGGTGTATTCGGTTCTCTAATGTCAACACCAATCCTAAATAGCCCACAAGTAGGTATTCTAGGAATGCATAAAATCCAAGTACGTCCAGTTGCGATTGATAACGAGCGTATGGAAAACCGTCCGATGATGTACCTTGCACTATCTTACGATCACCGTATTGTTGATGGTAAAGAAGCAGTTAGCTTCCTTGTTGCTGTTAAAGATATGCTTGAAGATCCAAAATCATTATTATTAGAAGGTTGATAGATTAATAATCTATTAAAGGCTGTAGAATGAATTATTCTACAGCCTTTTTTTATTGCATTCATACGGGACAAATTTCATAACATAAGCTAATAATGTATGCCTAAAACGTAAGGAGGATTAAAATGAATAACCTTCCAATTGATGCAAAACTTAAAGCAAATAAGGATACTTTTTTCCTTCCCGACTCAAACGGGGGTGTCTATTTTCGAAATAATGCCAGTTCATTTCGTATGGACGGTGATGGAATTTACAACTGGATTGAAAAATTAATGCCAATGTTTAACGGGAATTATTCTTTAGCAGAAATAACCGATGGTCTCCCTCTCCCCTATCAAAATCGTGTATTTGAAATTGGAGAGATTTTATATGAAAATGGTTTCGTTCGGGATGTAAGTCAAGATGCACCTCATGCATTAAATAGCGCATTACTTGATAGATACGCTTCACAAATTGAATTTTTAGAAGCTGATTCTCATTCAGGCGCTCTAAAATTCGAAACGTATCGCGCGGCAAATGTCCTTATAATTGGTTCTGGAGATATGCTTACTTCCTTAGTTTCTTCTTTATTAGAATCAGGATTACCTACCTTTCATTACCTTGTTACAGATTATGAGGAAACAAATTACGATCGCATTCATGAGCTAGTAGAACTTGCACATGAAGTTGATGATCATGTCCTTGTTCAGGAAATAGATACGACAATTGATCGTCCCCTGCATGAAGTGTTCGAGCCTTTCGACTGGATTTTGTATGTTTCTCAAAATGGAGATATTGAAGGCCTAAGAGCAGTTCACACGATTTGTAGAGAAGTAGGAAAGAACTTCATACCTGCCGTCTGTTTATCAGCACTTGGTATAGCCGGCCCTATCGTAATAGCTAATCGTGAAGAATGCTGGGAATCCGCATGGCATCGGCTACATGAAACGACTTTACAAAATGAACATTCATCAGCATCATTTTCACCACTTCCATCTGCAATGTTAGCAAATATAATCGTATTTGAATTACTTAAACATGTCGCTGATGATTCTTACCGGGAAAAAGAACCACAATTCTTTTTATTAAATTACGAAACACTCGAAGGAGCATGGCATCCTTTTATAAAACATCCTCTCGCAACTGATGAAAGTTTTACAATTGATACGATAGAAAACCTTTCTGAACAACTTGAGCAGCGTTCCAACCAACATACCTCAACTGATTTATTCCGCTTTTTCGACTCATTAACTTCTAAAGAAGCTGGTTTATTCCATGTATGGGATGAACAAGATTCATATCAATTACCGTTATCACAATGCCATATTCAAGTAGCTACTCCACTATCAGATGGCCCTGCTTCCCTCCTGCCTCTTATGACTTGTGGTGGTTTAACTCATAATGAAGCGCGCCGAGAAGCTGGTTTAGCAGGAATTGAAACATATGTAGCGGAAATTATGCACCGCCTTATTCCTGAACATAATGATATCGGTATTGGCGCTGGAGAAACGATGACAGAAGGTGTATACCGGGCGCTACAACAACATTTAAATAATAAATTGTATGAGCGGCAGTCACATATGCTAGAAGAAATTACGACGATTGATTTAACTGAAATTCATGATAAACATTGTAGATTTTATTACGATGCTCTCTCTACAATTCATGAAACACCTAAAATAGCAGTAAGCGAAGAGATTCTCAGCTTCCCTGTCGTTTGGGTCGGTATAAATGATCGCTGGTACGGTGCATCTAATATTAATATGACGTTAGCCTTACGAAACGCACTACAACTATCACTTCTTCATATTCAAAATGAAGAGACTCCTTACAGAGCTAATATCTTGCCTGAATCCTCTATTATTTTATATGACACGGATTCTTTTAGAGTGGAAATACAAGCGGAAGAAGAAGTTCCAGGTGTGCAATCTGTGCAGCTTGCCTTGCAACATTTAGAAGAACATAATTTTTATCCATTCGTGTTTGATTTAGCCATTGAATCATTTTTGAAAGAAAACTTAGATGGTGTGTACGGTGTATTAATTGCAAAGGAGGACAGTCTATGACTCAAAATATATTGCTTATAGGAGATGGCTTACTTGCAAACTATGCACATGATCAACTATGCAAACAATATTCTATCATTCGCCAACATAGCCTTACAGAAGAACTCCCTGAAAATATTCATCTCGCTCTCGTATTACATGATGGCTCTCCTTCTACTATTCATCATGATGCCGAGCTAATGTTTCGGTCAAATCATATTCCATGGCTACGTGCATTCACTTCATTTGGTGAAGGTATTATCGGTCCTTACATTCATCCTCTTGCAACTGGCTGTTCCAACTGCTCTGATGGACGCCGCTTTATCGCCGGCTTTGATCAACAAGAAATGTGGGAACTACAGCGGAAATATACGTTAAAGGCAGATAATGTAACAAGGCGTGATGTACGTGCCACCCAAAATGGTATGTTACAAATGTGCCATCTTATTCGTGCAGAAACAGAGAAAATATTAAATCATAGCCATTCTTCTTTAGAAAATGAACTCATTTTACTAAACTTACAAACACTGCAATGTACACGGCATTCTTTTCTTCCCGATCCGCTCTGCCCTGTATGTAGCAATTTGCCTGATGATACGGCGGATGCAGCAGCGATTTCGTTACAACCGAGCTTAAAAGCAAGCGAAGCAGCATATCGCTGTCGTTCCATTCATGAACTAAACACATTTTTAACGAGAGATTATTTAGATTATCGCGTCGGTATGTTAAACGGAAAAATGCAGCACTCTTTATTACCATTTGCTGACGTTATTATAAACATGCCATTAATGTTTGGAAATGAAGGTGTTGCAGGCCGAACTCATTCATTTGCAATAAGTGAAGCGACTGCTATTTTAGAAGGTTTAGAACGATATTGTGGTATGTCACCTCGAGGAAAAAAGACAAATGTACACGGCAGTTTTCATGAGTTAGAGGATCATGCACTTAATCCCCCCTTACTCGGTGTACATACAAATGAACATTATAATCGTAATAGTTTTCCGTTTAAACCGTTTGATCCTGACTATGAACAAAACTGGGTATGGGGCTACTCTTTATTACAAAACCGACCACTTTTAGTTCCTGAATCAATTGCTTATTATAGTCTCGGTCATCGAGATGCTTTCGTGTATGAAACATCAAATGGATGTGCAATTGGTGGTAGTTTAGAAGAAGCAATTTTTCACGGCATTTTAGAAATTGTAGAGCGTGACGCCTTTTTGCTCACTTGGTATGCCGAATTACCTCTCCCCCGCCTTGATCTTAGTTCAGCAAATGATACGGAATTACAATTAATGATTCAGCGACTGTACACGATTACTGGGTATGAGTTACATGCTTTTAACGCAACGATGGAACACGGTATCCCAAGCTTATGGGTAATTGCGAAAAATACGCGTGAAAATGGAATGAACGTTGTTTGTGCGGGAGGCTCTCATTTAGATCCTGTCCGTGCTTTAAAGAGTGCCATCCATGAAATAGCTGGCATGTTACTAATAGCAGACGATGAACTCGAACAAAAAAGAGAGCACTACGAAAACTGCTTACACGATCCTTATCTCGTTAATAAAATGGAAGACCATAGTATGCTGTACGGATTGCAAGAAGCAGAAGAACGGCTTCACTTCCTTTTACGTGACGATGCCCCTGTGCAATCGTTCCAAGAAATGAATGCATTACAATCAGTTAATATAGATTTAACATCCGATCTTCATCAACTTTTAAACCGTCTGCAGCAATCTGGACTTGAAGTAATCGTTGTAGATCAAACAGTACCTCTTATAGAAAAAAACGGATTACATTGTGTAAAAGTCATTATTCCAGGCATGCTCCCGATGACGTTCGGTCACCATCTCACTCGGGTTACAGGACTAGATAGAGTGTATACTGTACCGATGACACTTGGATATAGCGCTGAGCCTTTAACGAATGCACAATTAAATCCACATCCGCATCCGTTTCCATAGTAAAGGAGGGGATTCTATGCAGCTGGATACTTTTTTACATCATCTCCATTTTTCTATCGATGAAATTATGCCGAATCATGAAGTGGACTGGGCAGATGCACCACTTCCTTATAAATTATATCGAAATGTACCTGTCATCCCTCTCTCTTTAGAAATTTCATTATCTTTACCTAACTCTTCTACTACACCTACTTTAAAGAAGATTGGTCATTACCTTGGGTACTCATTCGGTTTAACTCAGTTATGTCAGCTAAATAGCGAAAAAATTTTATTCCGAAGATCTATCCCTTCAGGTGGTGCTTTATATCCGAATGAATTGTATATATATTTAAAGATTGACGATTATCCAGACGGCATTTACCATTACGATGCCGCGCATCACCGGCTTGTTTTACTTCGTGAAGGAAATTTCGATTCTTATCTTTCGGAAGCACTTGGCAACCGTTGTAACATACAGTCTTGTTTTGGCGCTGCATTCGTATCCACTATGTTTTGGAAAAACTTCTTTAAATACAATAATTTTTCGTACCGGCTTCAAGGCTTAGATAGCGGTGTTCTCATCGGACAATTACTTGCATGTGCCAAACAATTTGGCTACACAAATGGCGTATATTTTCAGTTTTTAGACCGCGCAATCAATCATTTACTCGGACTGCCAGAAGGCGAAGAAAGCGTGTATGCTGTTGTTCCTTTAAGTACAGAACCGCAAACTGGTTGGTTTCACAATGATTACCATGAAAATAAAACAGTTACTTCTCATGAGTTGTTGCAACAAATTCCGCCGTTAGCCCACGAACATTTCGTTCGATCAAAGCAAGTAGATAAACATCCTATGATAACCAAAATAAATGAAGCTTCTATGATCGAATCGACAGCACACTTCCACACACTACATCATGAAGAGCACTATCAACATCATGCGCACGCTGTACAGTTGCCGCAAGTAGAACGGTTATCGTATGATTTCTTACAACTTTGTAAAGAACGGTATTCCCCTGATGCTGACTTTACTTTCACGAAATGGGATGCAGCCGAGCTCGCTACTTTACTACAAGAAGCGAGCCTCTCCTTCCCTTATTACAACGACCTTGATGGTCAGTATGTAAATGAAAATGCGCGCGTCTCCTTATATGGATGTTTTTATAACGTAAAAAATATAGAAAACGGTGCTTACGCTTATAACAGTAAAACGCATTCCATACAACCACTTCGATATGGAGACCTTCGTTATCCCCTTCAATCTAGTATGACGATGGATAACGTGAATCTTTTTCAAGTACCGCTTTGCCTACATGTAGTCGGAAAGAAAGATTACTATACACGTGCATTAGGCTATAGAGGGTACCGTATTCACCAAATGGAAGCTGGCATACTCGTCCATAAACTCGTTTTCGCCGCAACCGCGATGGGGATGGGCGGTCATCCATTACTAAGTTTTGATACAAATTCATGTGATCAGTTATACGGGATAGATACTGGAAATGAAACGTCTCTTATTCAAATTCCTGTTGGGGCGTATCGAGCGCGGAATTGGTTAAAAGGGGATTTGCGTAATTAGAAGCACGCCGGTGGACGGCGTGCTTTTTTACTAGATTAATTTAAAAATACTCTTAATTTGTCTAGCAAATAACCAATTTTTCGTACCGTAGTTATCATTTAAACTATCTAAATTAATAGATTGTCCGTTAGCAAACTTTAATTCTAACGTTGTATTTTTGTCATTTGTTTTTAAATTACTATTTGTAATGGCATCATACTTTAATTTTTCAATCTCAATATATTCGTCTTTTTCTTGTCCGATCACGACATGGTCTTGGAAGAAGAAAAATACTTCTACTTTTTTACCGAAACAAAATACATTTTTCGTATAAATTAATGTCGCGTTATCAAGTCCGACACATACTTCTTTCATTTCTTCCACAACATGTCCAAAGTCTTCTTCATGTCTTGTATTTGATTCAACAATCCATTCTTCGATTGTTTTCATATTAATTGCCATACTGCGCCCCCTGGTTCGTTCAATGCTTTATTAAAAAATAAATACTATATGAAAATATAAGCGATAAGTACTATGTTTTCAAGGGTGAACGGTATATTCAAAATAAAGTGAAACTTTAATCAATAGGGGTCTTCATCCCCACTGATTATTAGTTGAACCAATCGGGCTTTTACGGGCAGTTGATCGCCCACCTAACTTCTTTGCTTTCGCTGGATTTTGAGGTGGGGGTCTTACTGTCCGCAAATAGCGGGATAAAGTTAAATTTCAAAGTAATATAAAAGGAACACCAATTTCATTAAATTTTAAACGTGTGAACGAGGCATTCTTCATCATCAATTAACTGCTCTCTCTCATCAAATTCAATGTTCAGTTCTTTATATACTTTCTTCCAAAACGACACTGCTGGTACATTTTTTAGAAGTTCGATAACGAAATACTGCCCTCGTTTCTCTTTTAGTACATTCGCAATAACTTGTTTACCGATTCCTTTCCCCTTGTACTGATTCAATATGAAAATGTCATTTATACCAAAGTCGTTTTCCTTCTTCAAAAAAGGACGTTCCAGTAGTAATAAAAATCCTACAATCTCATTATCACTTTTAATAAAATACGGAGTGATTCCGTCATTTTCCCAAAACATGTGCAAATCTTCGTATTCAAAAAATCCATTTGCCCCAATCTTTATATTAGGAGTGAATGTAGAGAGATCATGAAGATATAGTGCGTACAGATTACGTAATATTTCTTTTTCAGATTCTTGAACGGTTTGAAGTGCTACAAACATTTTTAATAATCCCCTTCCCTATATGTAACTGTTTCTCCCTCTTTATTATTCGCTAAAAAAGTTTACCTACCTTTGCAAAAAAATAGCACTTAAAAAGTGCTATTCCGCTCGTCTTGCCGCTTGCTGAATTGGATCCCAAACGCTGTTATATGGTGGTGCGTAACTTAAGTCGACATCTTCTAAATCGTGAATGCTCATTTTATTGAAAAGCGCCATTGCAATCACATCAATCCGTTTATCTACACCTTCTTCTCCAATTACTTGTCCGCCTAATAATTGTTTCGTGTCAGAACGATATAGTAATTTCAAATAAAGTGGTTTCGCATTTGGATAATAGCCCGCCATATTTGTTGAATCTACTTTGACTGTTTTATATGGGATATGTAGCCCTTTTGCTTCTTTTTCATTTAAGCCTGTTCTTGCGAGCGTCAAATCCATAAATTTAATAATACCTGTACCTAACGTACCCTTAAATGCTCTTCGCTTATCAAGCATATTCAGTCCAGCAAGTCGCCCTTGTTTATTTGCAGTCGTTCCGAGCGGGATATGATCATGAATTTCCTTTATAACGTGGTAATGTGTTGCGCAATCACCAGCTGCATATACGTCCTGCACATTCGTTTGCATATATGTATTTACTTCGATTGCCCCTTTATGATTTGTACGTATATTTGTTCCTTCAAGAAAATCAGTATTCGGCTTCACTCCAACAGATACTAAAACAAGATCCGCTTTATACGTACCTTTATCCGTTTCAATTTGTTCCACTCTTTCGTTTCCTTTAAACGCTTTTACATTTTCATTTGTTAAAATTTCAATATGATGTTTATCTGCTTCTTTATGTATATACTCCGCCATATCTGCATCATAAATTGTACCGATATGATCATTTCTCTCAATCATTCTTACTTTCTTACCAAGTTCGACGAATGTTTCTGCCATCTCAAGTCCAATTGCACCGCCGCCAATAATCGTTACATCTTCAACTTTATTCGTCTCTAACGTTTTTAATATGCGCTCAGCATCCGGAATTGTTTTTAAAAGATGAACGCCTTGTAAATCTCGTCCTTCCCATTCCGGCATAACAGGGCGTACTCCAGTTGCAACTAGTAAACGGTCATATGGAAATTGAAAAATATCTTTCGTCTCTGTATGCTCTGCGTACACCATTTTCTTTTCCGTATCGACTTTCGTTACTTCATGACGCACTTTCGCATCAATTCCGTATTTATCACGAAACGCCTTTACATTGCGCGCGATTAATTTTTCTGTTGAAGCGATAGCACCACTAATGACATACGGTAATCCACACTGCGCGTACGAATAAATTTCACCTTTTTCTAATGTTACAACATTTGCATTTTCATCGTTTCTAACAATTTGCATAGCTGCACTCATACCAGCTGCATCTCCACCAATAATGACATAGTTCACTTTACCACTCCTTATTTTTTACATACTCTTTACGTTTTCCATATTTTATAGAAATAACACCTACTCCCATTGTAAAGAAAGAGAATTCCATCTTCAAATTTGGTGCACGAACCTATGCCTTAATAGGTAATCGTCGTGTCTTAAAAACAACATGTTTAATATGCTATAACAGTTACTATTGAAAGTAGGTGAAACATACATGTGCGCCGGCCTTCTCGCCCAGCTTCCAGAGGAACCACAAGAACCAAAAGAACCGAAACCCGCTCTCTCACTTGACCAAGAATTTTCCATTAATGCAACAATATATAGTGCCCGTGCTTGGTTATCTAACGATGATACGTTTGCGCAAGATATTTGGAAAGCTACCCAATTCGCTTCAGCATCACATGCTGGCAAGTCCATCTTTCCAGTCGGTTCTGTTAAAATTATGAACTTTTCTGATGATACAATAACCGTTACTGCCTCACCAGAATCAGATCATGCGCTCAAAATAGTCGTGCCACCCCATTCCGAGGCAGCTCTAACGTCTGGTCCTTTATCCCATATACAAGCTAGTACATCAGGAGGATCAAGCAAAGTCACATTTCTCTTTCACATCTTTTTCTCAAGGGATCCTGGTTCAGATAAATAACCATAAAAAAGGTACAGTTATGCACTGTACCTTTTTTCACGTGTTCTATTCTCTTGATTTGATGAGTTCAACATTATAAGATTCAATATCTGTTAGCTTTCCTGTAAAATACGGATTTTCTCTATACCAAGACTGTTTTGAGAAATACGCTTGCATATCTTTCGTTTGAAACATGTGTCCATGTCTTGCGTATATTTCATTTCTCGCTATTTTCAATTGTTCTTTCGATAAATATGTTAAGTCTGCACTCGTTAGTTTTCGAATATCACTATCCGGTAAGATGAAACCATTATATACATACCGAGTCGCGGAGGGAGGAGTAACATTATAAACAACTGTTTTTTCTGTACTCTTCTTGTGGAATGGAAGATTATAAGACGGAAGTGCCGTTACCGTTTCTACCTTCGTCGTCTCCCTTCCATTTTCTCCATTTCGTTCTAAATAAATCGTCGTACTTCCATCAGTTGCTACCGGTCCCCACTTAATTTCTTCTCCAGCCAGAGCTGTAACTGGCTTTTGATTCACATACAATGTTGCACCAGGTGCATTCGTTTGGACAGTAATATATTGCCCTTGCAACGTTAAATCTATCGTTACATTATTTTGACCTTGTTTTATAAGTACAACCTTTTCTTCACGTGATAGTTTTACATAGTCATTTTTATATTCTGCTTGAAACACTTGAGCCCCTGGAAGAAACGGTCCATATTGCTTCTCAAACTTTTTGTCATCAGACTTATCAATTTCTTTTCCGTTCATTTTTAAAGATGTACCTTTTTCATTTGTAAGCACCGTCGTATAATACGTCTTCGCTTTCAATTTATACCGATCAAAGATAAAGAAATACTTTCCGTCTTTCGTTAACGAAAAGTCTGCTCTTTCAATTCCATTCCCTTGTTTTTCACCTATCCTCAACTGTTCTTTCAATTCATTCAAGTAAGATGGATTTTCTTTTATATACGAAAATAGCGGCATTAGACTCTCTCTCGTTGCAATAACTGATGGATCATCTGCCGTGACGATTTCAGCTAACTTCTCCCCGTCCCTCTCTTGTACAATAGTAATCATTCGATCTACTTGTGCCGCCTGCTTATAATACGATGATCCGTACAAATACAGTCCCACAATCACTACAGCAAGTAATGTTAAGAGTGTAATGCCAAATTTTGTACCGCTGCTCATTGTCTTCTTTACTACAAGACTTTCCCTCTTCTGACCGCAGTTTTGACAAAATTGCACACCGTCTTCAAAATGAGTCCCACAATTTGTACATACATTCATCCATTCAACCACCTTTTCTTTAGAGGCCAGTTAATCCCTGAGTAATGGTTTGAATTATCGTGCTAATGTAAGACCAAAGTACAATGAATGTTGCGATTCCAATTAAAACATTTGCGATAATAAGTGTGTAAACAAGATCTAATCCGCCGTTGTCTAATTTTAATATGGCAACAGTTACACTAATCCCTATATAAGTTGTAGCTACAGATAATAATATTGGTAAGAAAAAGATTAATAGAAAACTAAAAAGAAAAGTAAGAACTAATATAGCGATAGCCGGCGTTGCTATCGTTCCCCATACGCCAAATACTTCAAGAAATGAAAAAGAAGATTTCATCATCTTACCACTTACAAAAATAATAAATCCGACAAACAAAGTTAAAATCAATAAAAAGAAAAAGACCGTTACAGCTTCTCCAAAAAATGTAAGAGTAGAAACATCTGGCACTAACGTTCTCGTAACTGCTGCCCCAGCACTCATCATTCTATAAAAAATACATGCCCCTAAAAAACAAATAAGAACAAGACTTACAATTCCATTTCGTACTTCAACCTTGCCGCTTTTCATAATCGCTGTCGGTGCTTTGAAAGCATGTTTAAAGAACTGAAAATAGCCACTTGCAAACCGCTTCGCTTGCTCTACTGTTTCATTTTGTCGAGTTTCCTTTTTTGGTGCTACGCGTGCTTGTTGCTCACCTTCTTCTTGTGCACCACTCGCTACTGCTTCCTCCGTCAACGAATGTCCACACTTTCCGCAAAATTTTGCCTCTGCTGCATTTTCCGTCTGACACGCTGGACATTTCATTCTCTCATTCCCTCCTTAAGCAGATACCATATAGGGTGTTACAAGTTCAATATATGACTTTGTACATAAAACATGACTACAAGAAAAAGATTATGAAATCCTTCTTTCAAAAGAAATATATGTGCTAGCAATCTTGAAAAATAATGCTATTATGAAACAGAACAAATAACATTTTTAACAGATTGGATGACTGGCAATGGAATTGGTAAACTCAATTTTTCAAATACTCCTTACAAGCGTAATCCAATTATTTTCTTTAATTGGCGTTATCATTGTAATTGGATTTCTATTAGGCTATTTAGAATCTCTCACACGCATGTATTGGTCGAGAGCTTTCGGAAGAAAAGGATTCCTTTTAACGGCGTGGATCGGTGTTCCTATTCATGAACTTGGACATGCCATTATGTGTGTACTATTTCGTCATAAAATTGTAGCAACGCAGTTTTTCCCAACAGATACAAGTCAAGGTGCTTTAGGCTACGTACAGCATCAATACAATCAAAAAAGTGTATATCAACGAATTGGGAACTTCTTCATTGGAATCGGTCCTATTATTTCTGGTATTACTGCACTAATCCTTTTAATGCGCTATTTCGTACCAAATTCATATTTCTTATTTAGTACCACTCTCGAAAAAACAATCGCTTCTACTTCTATTAATATAGAAATGGTTCAAAACATGCTCTTGTCGACGTTCGTATTATTGAAAAGCTTATTTACAATAAGTAATTTATTGAATCCTTCCTTTTGGCTATTTTTATTTATCGCCATTTGTATTTCTGCACATATCGCTTTAAGTAAACCAGATATTAAAGGATCAATAGACGGTGTCATCGTCATGTTTATCGTATTATTTTTATTCAACATAATCGCAGGACTATTTCAGTACGACAGTAACCAGCTAATCGGCAAAGTGATAAAGTATAATATGTACCTCATCGCATTTTCTAGTGTGGCACTACTGTTCTCTTGTCTTTCTACACTTGTTAGTTTTGGGTTTTATAAAATAAGAGGAGGGCGTTCTTTTTGAACGCCCTCCTCTCATCACTTATTGTTCTTATAATCACAATGCTCAACCGGAACACGAGCGTGCCCATCTTCATCTGTACACCATGACTGCGACTGGAAGGCAAGAAAAATACCGATCCATGATTCTTCCTTTTCGAAGTGAATGAGTATACCTCCGTCTTGCCATATACCATTATCACCTTTCCATTTCTCTACATTCCCTTGGTTCATATGAATATCGTGTATACCGTTTCCTGGTTCGAAATGGAAGTAAGAATCCGGTGTATTTTCTTCTGGCCCCCATCTTTCACCAAATGCGTAAATAATCGCTTTTTCTTCTATCGCTCGTTTTATATAACGTTCTATTTTTTCATTTAAATCATTATCAACACCTGCTTTTTCAGCAGGTAAAGGAATCATTTGTTTCGATTCAAATACATTACCTCTTACGTAGTCTAAAGCTACTTTCGGTTCATTGTTTTTTATTTCTGTAAAACCGAATGGTAATGTCGGTAAAATATTAATTGCTTCTGACCGAATATTGTCGCTCGCAAAATATAAAACTTCTGACGGATAACTTTGCGATTTGACGTTAATTGCAATACGATAATCTACTTCTGCTTCACCTTGTAAATGAACTTGATAATGAGGTGTTTTCCCTTTTCCAATCTTTGATTGTATAACTGTACCTTTTAACACGCCGTAGTTTTTTAGGGGCATACATTTCATCTCCTATTCATTTAGTAGAAGCTTTTCATATTTAAAACATTATCCAATCATAAAGAAAATCCTCCTATGTTAGGAGGATTTTTAATTTCTCAACATATACCAAACAATAACCTCTACCACTACTAGCAAAATTGCACCAAAGATCATTAACGTCGTCTTCTTTAACAATTCATTTTCACGATAAGGAATGTTACATAAATACGCCCCTAGTGTAATCCGTGACGGGCAAGCGATTGTCGCTACTGACGATGCGGTGTTTTGCAGTGTTGTGACGTATTGCCACGGAAGCGCTACGTTTTGCGCAGTTTGCATTTGTAGTTTTATAAACATCGCATTTGATCCGGCGTTACTACCTGTTAAAAAGCCACCGATTCCGCCGATAAACGGGGCAACGAAAACGAAAAACGTTCCAAATGTTTCACCAGCTGTTTTTGCCAGTAATGAATGCATGCCAGATGCACCCATTAGTTCTGAAATGGCGATAAACATCGTCGTTGTAATCGCAAAAGGAATCCATTGTTTTATCGTTTGCGAGAGTGATTGTTTAATAATATGAGATGGAATACGGAAGAAGATAATAGTAAATAAGCATGTCATACCGAGCCAAAATCCTGGTGAATATAGTAGCTCTAGCTTGTAAGAGTATGATTTCAAATCAAGAACGGCATATGATCTGAATACATCATGTAATGCTGGTACGAGGCGAGAAAGCAAAATACAAACAGTTAAGAATATATAAGGGCTAATAATTTTTATAATAGATACTTCTCTCTCCGTTGCTGCAGCATGTTCTGTTATTAAATTTTGCTCACTTTTTCCTTTTAATTTAATGATAAGAAAGCCAAATGTAATTGTAACGATAGAACTTAATATACCTGCTAGTTCAACACTTACGTATGCGTTAGAAAGATAGATTCCGAGAGAAAATAATAGAAAGAAACCGAATCCTTCTTTCCACTTTTCAATTACGGCCCGCCAGCCACCAACAACGTGTAAAGAAAGAATGACGAAATAAGCAAACATCGGAATACTTAGTAGTGCCGTATTTGCACCAAGTGTTGTAAGCGGCATATTTATTAGCTGCGAACCGATAATCGTACCAGTTGCCATTGCGCCCCACGAACTAGCTAGTAAGCCGATAAATGAAAGCAGTACAGCCTGAAACGGTTTATAGCCCAATGATAGAAAGATAGGTGCTGCAACCATGAAGCCAATTCCGAACCCACTTACTGATTCGATTAGCGGACAAATACCAAAACACATAAGGAGCATTTGTAATAAACGATCGTGCGTCACTTCTTCTAAAAAACGCGCTACTTGATCGATGTACCCCATTTTGTTCATGAGGTGAAATAAAAAAATACCGAAAAACAAAACGTACCCAACAATAAAACAAATTAACCAACCTTTAATCGTTGCGTGCACAGTTTCACTTATCCCTAGTTGAAACGTTGGCGAGAGTAAAACGATTCCAACAGACACAACGTAAGCAATTAAAGAGGATCTTAATGACGTTTGTTTAAATAAAAATAAACAAATGAAAATCATCATAATTGGGATAAGTGCCAACAATATGGCCATGTTATCATCTCTTTTCATTAAAAATACAATTTTTAACTATTATATAACAGATGTCATAATTTTCAATTGTTTTTACAACAGGTTCAAAAAAGGAGCCAAATGGCTCCTTTCACTCCCATTTTCTTTTATCCTGAAAAACGCTCTGCTGTCCGACTATTTTATCTAACAAAACAAACACAATATAAGCACATATTACTTGCAATACAACATTTCCAAATTTCATTAATTCAAATGAATGGATCCATCGAAATAATTCGTTTAATAATACAATCGAAACGATACTAAATAGTTCTATACTAATCGAAAATATACATATTTCTAAAATAGATTGCTCTTGAATGCGATTTAAGTTGGAAAAGATAAATACATATCCTATAAATAGAGCCATCAATTCTATTTTCGTCATGCTAATGAGCCAAGCGTATAGTGGTACAGTTAAAAGAAGATATAGTAGTTTTCGTCTTAGCATGCTTTCTCACCCTCTAAGTTATATGTATTTTCTGTATATTTTAACATTTATTACGTAAAACAAAAAGAAGAGACTTATGCCTCTTCTTTTTGTTTTGTTGCCTGTATTAATTCACATATTTCTTCTCGCTTTTCATTTTCTAACAGCTCAATGACTTTACTTCCAACGACTACTCCATCACATATTGTAATCATTTCTTCTACATGTTCCTTCGTTGAAATACCGAACCCTGCCACTACCGGTAAATGCGTATGTGATTTTACTTTTTCTAAGTAACTATGAATCTCACCTTTAAAGTTTTGACGTACTCCTGTTACGCCTGCTACTGTAACGGCATAGACGAATCCTTCTGATTCACTCGTAATTTTTTCGATTCGCTCAATTGGGCTCGTTACGGTAACGAGTGGAATTAGCGCAATGTTTGCCTCTCGAAGTAACGGAGCAATAATATTTTGCTCTTCATACGGTAAGTCTGGAACGATGATGCCGTCTACACCTGCTTCTATACAGTTTTCGATGAATCGTTCTTTTCCGAATGCGAGTACTGGATTTAAATATGTCATGAGTACAAACGGAATTTGCACTTCTTTCCTTACCTCTATCAATGCTTGAAAAATACCTTTTACTGTTACACCGCTATCTAGTGCTCGTTTCCCTGCTCTTTGAATCGTTGGACCGTCTGCGACTGGATCTGAAAACGGGATGCCAATTTCAACGATGCTCGCTCCTGCTTCATCTAGAAAACAAATTCTTTCTTTTAATTTTTCAAGGCCACCATCTCCGCCCATTACGTACGGAATAAATGCTTTCTTACCATTTTCAAACGCTGCTTTAATTTTTTCTACTCCCATTTTTTACACCTCTTCCATATAACGTTTTATACTCTCTACATCTTTATCCCCGCGACCAGATAAACAAATGACAAGTCCTTTGTCTTTCTTCATTTGCGGCGCTAATTTTAATGCGTATGCGACAGCATGTGAGCTTTCTAACGCCGGAATAATCCCTTCTTTTTTCGTTAATAATTGAAATGCTTCTAACGCTTCTTCGTCTGTTATTGAATGATACGAAACGCGTCCAATATCTTTTAGCAAGCTATGTTCTGGCCCAACACCTGGATAATCGAGTCCCGCTGAAATAGAATGCGCTTCTTGAATTTGTCCTTCTTCATTTTGCAGAAGGTACATCATTGATCCGTGTAAAACACCAACGCTTCCTTTCGTTAAAGTAGCTGCGTGCTTTTCTGTATGAACACCTTTCCCAGCTGCTTCTACGCCGTAAAGAGCGACTTCTTCATCGTGTAAGAACGGATAAAACATGCCCATCGCATTACTACCACCACCAATACATGCAACGACTGCCTCTGGTAATTTCCCTTCTAACGCTTCATATTGTTTTTTCGTTTCTTTCCCAATTACACTTTGGAAATCACGAACAATTTGCGGGAATGGATGTGGTCCAAGAACGGATCCCATAATGTAGTGTGTATCGTGTACATGTGAAACCCAGTAGCGAAGCGCCTCGTTTACCGCATCTTTTAATGTACCGCTACCTGCCGCTACGCTTTCTACTTTCGCTCCGAGTAATTCCATTCGGAACACATTTAATTTTTGACGTCTCACATCTTCTTCTCCCATAAAGATGACGCATTCTAATCCGAGTAGGGCACATACAGTAGCTGTTGCAACTCCGTGTTGTCCTGCTCCTGTTTCAGCGACAACTTTTTTCTTGCCCATTCGTACTGCAAGTAGTGCCTGACCGATTGTATTGTTAATTTTATGAGCTCCTGTATGGTTCAAATCTTCACGTTTTAAATAAATCTTTGCACCGCCGCAATACTTCGTCATATTTTCAGCGAAATAAAGCGGTGTTTCTCTTCCAACGTACGTTTTTAAATAATGATTTAATTCCTTTTGAAACGCTTCATCTTGCATCGCTTCTTTATACGCTTCTTCTAGTTCTAATACAGATTGCATTAACGTTTCTGGAACGTATCGTCCTCCATATATACCGTAGTGACCTTTTTCATCTGGATATGCGTAGTTCATTTGGAACACTCCTTCGCTTTTATAATAAATTGTTTTATTTTCTTTAGATCTTTCTTTCCTTCTGTCTCTACTCCGCTACTTACATCGACCATGTATGGCTGAATAGTTCGAATCGCTTCTTCTATATTAAGTGCATTTAATCCACCAGCTAATATCGTTTTCTCTCGCAACTCTTTTGGCATATGCACAAGTAGTTCCCATGAAAATTTCTTTCCATTTCCTCCGTGAAACTTTTCTTTCGGGCTATCAAACAATATATAATCCGTTTCATATGTTTGAGCATCTTTCATATCGTCCTCCGAAGTCACTCCGAGAGCTTTTATAGACGGAATATTCAATCTTCTGATTTGGTGATTATCTTCATCCCCATGTAGTTGCACATGCGTTAACCCGCATTCATCTGCAATTTTCTGTATTTCTTCTACTGATTCATTTACGAAAACACCGACCTTTAACACGTTTGCTGGAATCTCCTCAATGATTTCTTTCGCTAGCCCTGGAGTGATTTTCCGCTTACTTTCTGCAAAAACAAATCCGAGTGCATCTGCTCCGTATTCACAAGCACGCTTTGCTGTTTCAACATCAGTGATGCCGCAAATTTTCACTTTCATATGTTCACCTTACAGTCTTCGAAAAAGGTACTTATAGAAGATGATGTCATAATTGCTTCTCCAACTAATACACCTTTTGCTCCCGCTTTTTTAACACGGATAATATCTTCCTTTGAATGGATCCCGCTTTCACTAATCCAAAGTAATTTCTCCTCGTTTAATCGTTTTCCAAGCTTTTCTGTTTGGCTTAAATCAACTTCGAATGTTTTTAAATTACGGTTGTTAATACCGATAACGTGCGGATTTAATTGGATTGCAATTTCTAATTCCTGTTCATCATGAACTTCAACAATCGCTTCTAATCCTTTTTCTAGTACGTAGCTGTACAGCTCTTTTAATTTTTCTTTCGTTAACGCCGCTACGATTAGTAAAATAATATCTGCACCAGCTTCATACGCTCTATCAATTTGAATCTTATCGATTATGAAATCTTTACATAAAAGCGGAATGTTACTTTCTCTTCTTGCCGTTTGTAAATCATGAAACGATCCTTTAAAAAATTGACCGTCTGTTAAAACAGAAACTGCTCCTGCGCCGCATTCTTCATATGTTTTCACTTGTTTTCGTACATCAACGTGTAAATTAATATCTCCTTTTGATGGTGATGCTCGCTTTACTTCTGCAATGACAGTAAACTGCTGTAACGCTTCTACAAGTGAATGTGTCTTTCTAATTTCTTTTAATGGTGTATACGTTTCATATAATGCCGCAACTTCCTTTTTCTTTTGGTCTACAATTTTGTCTAAAATCGTCCCCACTTTAATTCACCCTTTCTAATTTTTCATTGCTTGCTGCAATTAATAAGTTTAGTTTGGCTAATGCTTTTCCAGAGTCAATGCTATGTGCCGCTAGTGTAATTCCTTCTTCGATCGTTTCTGCTTTTCCATTTGCGAAAAGGGCTAGACCTGCATTGAATAAAACTGTATCGCGGTAAACACTCTTTTCTCCTCTTAATACGCCGAGCGTAATCTTTGCATTTTCTTTCGAATTCCCGCCTCTAATCTCTTCATTGTTCACTATTGAGAAACCGTATTTCTCGGGTTCAATACTCGTTTCTACTATTTCATTATCTTTTAAAATGACAACATGATTTTCTCCTTGCAATGATGCTTCATCTAAAAATCCACTTCCGTTTACAACAAGCGCCTGCTTCCTTCCTAGTTTCTGTAATACTTGCGCAACTGGTAGTAACATATCTCGTTTATAAATGCCGACAAATTGTGTTTCTAAATTCACCGGATTTGTTAAAGGGCCAATTAAATTAAAGATCGTCGGTACATTTAATTCTTTTCTTATTTTCATAATGCGCCTTAATGCTGGATGCATAGCTGGTGCGAATAAAAATGCAATGCCGACATGCTCTAATAAATAATCAATTTCGTTTGGCGTACTGCTAATATTTACACCGAGTTCTTCTAATAAATCGGCACTTCCTGTTTTACTAGATACAGCACGGTTACCATGTTTTGCAACCTTTACGCCAGCTCCTGCCAGTACAAATGCCGATGTTGTACTAATATTAAACGTTTGTGCACCGTCACCACCCGTTCCGCAATTGTCCATTGCTCCTTGTATATGGTTCGAAAACGGTAATGCCTTTTCGCGAAGAGCTCGAACAAGGCCGTATATTTCTTCTGCTGTTTCACCTTTCGCTTTCAGTAATACTAAGAAGGCTGCAATTTCACTTTCCAATATGTTTTCATTTAATAAAAGAAGCCCTGCTCTATACATTTCCTCTTCTGTTAAATGTTGTCCCTCCACTAATTTACGAAGATAGTTATTCATACTCTTTCCTCCTCCTTCACTTCTGTTAAAAAGGCACGTATTAACTTTCCGCCTTCTTCTGTCGCGATTGATTCTGGATGAAACTGTAATCCGAATAGCGGATAATAATTGTGACGAACTGCCATAATTTCTCCGTCGTCCATCGCTGTCGCTAGTATGTCAAAACACTCTGGCAAACTCGTTTGTGCTGCAACAAGGGAATGGTAGCGCATCGCTGTTAGCGGCTGGGTCACGTATGAAAAGATTGACGTTCCATTATGTTTCACACGAGATGTTTTTCCATGTTTAATGCGCTCCGCTCTAACAATTTCTCCTCCAAATGCTGATATAATCGCCTGATGTCCGAGGCAAATACCTAGTATGGGAACGTTCTTATAAAAATGACGAATCACTTCGATACAAATGCCAGCATCCTCTGGTTTTCCTGGTCCTGGTGAAAGCACAATTCCTGTTGGATTCATCCCTTCTAGCTGTTCTATCGTTATTTGATTATTTCTTACGACTACAATATCTTCTTCGTATTCACCTAACAGCTGATACAAGTTATATGTGAATGAATCATAATTATCAATTAGTACAATCATTTCATTACCTCCAATAGCGCTCTCGCCTTATTTAACGTTTCTTCATATTCAGCTACTGGGTCTGAATCATAAACAATTCCCGCTCCTGCCTGAACGTATGCTTTTTCATCCTTTACGACCATCGTTCGAATGGCAAGTGCCATATCAAGATTTCCAGAAAAACTAACATACCCAACTGCACCGGCGTATACATTTCTTTTTTCATTCTCTAGCTCATTTATAATTTCCATCGCTCTAATTTTCGGAGCACCTGACACTGTTCCTGCTGGTAGGCAATACGCTAATGCATCAAATCCACTCATTTGTTTTCGCAATATTCCGTAAACTACAGATACAATGTGCATAACGTGAGAGTATTTTTCTACTTTCATATATTTATCTATCGTCACGGATCCAATTTCGCTCACTCTGCCAATATCATTTCGCCCAAGATCTACAAGCATCATGTGCTCCGCTCGTTCTTTCTCATCTTCTAACAGTTCTTTTTCGATTTCCGCATCTTCCTGCTTTGTTTTCCCTCTCGGCCTCGTACCCGCAATTGGATTCGTCATCACCTTATCTTCTCTAACTGATAACAAGCTTTCCGGCGAAGAACCGAGTACAATATAATCTTGAAAATCGATATAAAACATATACGGTGACGGGTTTGCAATGCGAAGTTTTCGGTATAGCGCGAAAGGATCACCAATACATTCACTTTGCAAACGCTGTGACAGTACGACTTGGAATATGTCCCCGGCTCTTATATGTTCTTTCGCCGTTTCTACCATCTCACAAAACTCTTTTTCCGTTATAGAAGAAGTGAATGATAATGTTGACCTTATTTGAATTACTTCCACTGCTTCTCCCTGTAACACTTCCTCTTTGTATACTTGCAACCTTTCATATACTTCTTCATAAGAAGCTGAATCGTCTTCCCTGCATACATATACAAATGATAATTTTTGGCGTAAGTGGTCATACACGATAAACTCACGGTACAGTAAAAGGTGTACTTCTGGAATATTCAATGGATCGTGTAAATCCACGCCTATATTTTCATACTGCCGAATGACGTCATAGCCAATATAACCAACTGCTCCTCCGCAAAATGGGAATGGACTGTCTACTTGCGCTGACTTGATTACTTCTTCTAACACTTGTATTACGTTACCTTGCAGCTTTTCTGTTTGGCCATAAATCGTTCGTTCCACTTCCGTACCAACGCTTTTCACTTCACCATACGGGTTACATCCTAAATATGAATAGCGTCCTTTATCTTGATGAAGCTGGGAGCTTTCTAATAAAAACTTTTTCTTTCCCTTCATACGTCTATATAAAGAAATTGGCGTAATGCTATCTCCTTCTTCTTCAGCGATTACTACAAATGTTCTTCCCTTTTCTTTTTGCTTCATAAATTCCTCTTTTGTCATCATGCCTTTCACCTCAATCTGAAAAATAAAAAAGTCCTCTACATATCGAAAATATGTAGAGGACGATAAATTTACCGTGGTACCACCTCATGTTGGACGCAAAAGCATCCCGCTTTATTCAGGTACAAAATATATACCTTATCCTTGTAACGGCGGAACCCGGGTTGCCTACTGAAAATAATTGTTCAGCATACCTCTCGTAAGCCCATTCCGTATATGGCACCGCACCGGGCTCCCACCTATCCCCGGCTCTCTGTAACGTCTCCAATATACGTACTCTTCTTACTTCAACGATTTCATTTATTTAATTTTTTGTACACAAAAAGGGAGTACTCATCCTATAGAAAGGACGGGTACTCCCGTGGTGCCACCTTAATTCGTTACAAATGTAACGCACTTTACCGTATCAAAAACAATACGTGTCTCTTGTATCGATGAGATCATGTCGCCAAAGCCTACTTCTTTCGTTTCGGTTTGGAAGCTCCGAAGCCCATTCCACATCAATCCCATACTGATTCGCACCAACCATCAGCTCTCTGACATGTTCATCATGTGTACTCTTCTTCATCAACGCTTGCATTTTTTTAAGTTGCACTCATTATAGACCTAACTTTTTTCATAAGTCAATACTTTTAAAAGAATTTTATTTTTCTCTCCTTTCAATATTATATTGACAAAACAACCTCTTTTTATGTAAATATAATAAATACTCTATTAAAAATAAGGTTTTTTGCATGAATATTATATATTAAAAAAGTAAAATGATGTCAAAAAACGCTTACATTTCTGAAAATTCATATTTCTGTATGGATTTTTCAGAATAATCATGATAGATTATAAATATGCATAACGCATCAAAAGACATGACAAAAGGAAGGGGAACTACATGAGTACGCAGATGTTAACTTTAACTTCTATCTCTATTTACATGCTCGGGATGTTAGTAATTGGCTATTTCGCCTACAAACGAACATCCAACTTAACAGATTATATGCTTGGCGGGCGTACACTAGGCCCCGCAGTAACAGCATTAAGTGCTGGAGCAGCTGATATGAGTGGTTGGCTTTTAATGGGATTACCCGGTGCAATGTTTAGCGTTGGATTAAGTAGTAGTTGGATTGCGATCGGCCTAACATTAGGCGCATACGCAAACTGGATCTATGTCGCTCCTCGCTTACGTACCTACTCTGAAATTGCAAACAACTCTATTACTATCCCAGAATTTTTGGAACACCGTTTCCACGACAAATCCCATATGCTACGCCTAGTATCTGGACTTGTTATTATGATATTTTTCACGTTTTATGTAGCTTCAGGATTTGTCTCTGGCGCTGTATTATTTGAAAATTCATTTGGACTCAATTACCATGTTGGTCTTCTTATCGTTGGTGGAGTTGTCGTAGCTTACACATTATTTGGTGGTTTTTTAGCTGTAAGTTGGACAGACTTCGTGCAAGGAATCATTATGGTAGTCGCTCTTATTCTTGTTCCAGTCGTAACAATTATGCACGTAAATGGACTTGGTCCAGCATTTGAAACAATTAAATCTATCGATCCGGCATTATTAGATATTTTTAAAGGTACTTCTGTATTAGGAATTATTTCATTATTCGCATGGGGCCTTGGTTATGTTGGACAACCACATATTATCGTACGCTTTATGGCAATTTCTTCTGTAAAAGAAATTAAAAGCGCACGACGTATTGGTATGAGCTGGATGATTTTTTCTGTTGTCGGAGCTATGTTTACTGGCCTTATCGGTATTGCATACTATTCAAAAGCAGGTTTAAAACTTTCTGATCCAGAAACGATTTTCGTTGAACTTGGCACTATTTTATTCCATCCACTTATTACTGGATTTTTATTAGCAGCTATTTTAGCAGCGGTTATGAGTACAATTTCATCTCAGTTACTCGTTACTTCGAGTGCTATAACAGAAGATTTATATCGTACATTCTTTAAACGTTCTGCTTCTGATAAAGAACTTGTATTTGTCGGTCGTATGGCTGTTCTTGTTATCGCTTTAATTGGATGTGCATTAGCACTTAAACAAGATGATACGATTTTAGCTCTTGTTGGATACGCTTGGGCTGGATTTGGTTCTTCATTCGGACCTGCTATTTTATTAAGCTTATATTGGAAACGTATGACGAAGTGGGGCGCACTTGCTGGTATGATTTCTGGTGCCGCTACAGTAATTATTTGGACTCAATTCAAATTCTTAAAAGAATTCTTATATGAAATGATTCCTGGTTTCACTATTAGTTTACTAGTAATCGTAATTGTTAGTTTACTAACACAACCTTCAAAAGAAGTTGAAGAGCAATTTGAGGATTTCGAAAAACAACATAGTCATAATCTATAAAAAGAAAGCTCTGCTGTTATGATAACAGCAGAGCTTTTTTACAGTTCGACAATCTTCTTCTCAAATTTAACAAATTCTTTATGTTTCGTTAAATTTAACATAACACTACTCCTTTATAGTATGAATATCAGCACTTATACAGAAAGGGGACTTCAACATGTTAGCAGCTTTTCAGCGACAACACACACGAAAATTTTCACCTATCACAAATACTTCTACCTCTTGTTTGAACATACAACCTAATCCACCTAAAATTTCAATTGCTCCTTCTGTTATTTCAGTCATCGGTGTTCATATGGAAAAAAATAAGTTAAAGGTAAGAACTGGACAAAGCACTGAGCTATCAGCTTCCGTTTTACCAATGCAAGCGACGAATAAAGAACTTATTTGGACAAATATGAATGCTGATGTTATCACAATGTATCCAAAAGGTGATACGGTAACGATTACTGGAAAAAGTGCAGGAAGAGCAGTAGTAATTGTCACAACTACTGAAGGAAAGTTCCGTGACCTATGTATGATTCATGTACAACCTTATATGACAAATCCAAAGTAAAAGAGTGGCTTCCTAGCCACTCTTTTACTTCATTTCAATGTTTGAATTTTTACTTGTAACAAGATTGATGAATTGGTCTTTATCTTTAGGAGAAATAACTTCTGTTTTATGTGCACCGTAAACAATTTCAAGTCGTTCCAATGACAATGCATGAGCAGCTATTGGATTTTTCGTATTTGAAATTTGTTTTATATCTCGTATAAATATGCGTTTTTTAACGAGACCTGATCTAATTGTAATTGTTTCTTCTCCGACGATGTATTTTGTCGAAAACCAACTCCACATAAATAATATTGCTAACGGAATTGTAAAAAATAAAAGAAAATACTCTTTTCCTGCAAATAGAGGAGCAAAACACGCTCCAATGACAACGAAAAAAATCGGATATAACCATATATCTTTTTTTGATGGAAATTCCATTAAACTTCCCCTCTCTTGATTTAAGTCAATGAATCTCCTCCTCTTCCCTATTACAATGAAAACAACATTAGAATAGGAGGACGTATTATGACTGAACGAAAGTATGCTTTATTTGCTGGCTTTTCTCTTCTTGTTATGGCATTCATTGCATTTTTTTCTTACGGTTTTGTTCATGGAAATCTCGTTGTACAAGAAGATGCGAGCGCGACATTCCATAATATCCAAACTTCAAATTCACTTTTCAAAGCGGAAATCTTCGGTTGGATTATCATTTTCATTACTGATATTGTCGCCGCGTGGGCTCTTTATTTCTTTCTAAAACCAATTCATACTAGCCTCTCATTACTAGCTGCCTTGCTTCGTCTTATGTATACAGCGATACTTGGAATCGCCATATTCAATCTAATATTGGCATTGCTACTTTCAAAAAGTACGATTGCGAATCCAGAAACATATGTGATGTTGTCTCTCAGTGTATTCGAATACATTTGGTCTGTAGGATTAATCATTTTCGGCTTACATCTTTTCTTTTTAGGTTATGTAGCTTTTCTAGCTAAACATATACCGAAATGTATTAGTATACTACTATTCTTCGCGTCTATCGGTTATATCGTAATTCACGTCATGAATACGATGTTTTCAATCATACAAACACTGTTCCAACTGCCAATGATTGCAGGTGAACTCGGATTTAGTATATGGCTATTGATTAGAGGTGGAAAAAACGCTACTGTTTGAGTCTTTTCTTAATTCTACTTAATGATTCTGGCGTAATACCTAGATAACTTGCCAATTGATATTGAGGAACACGATTGATTAAATGAGGTCGTTTTTGTAATAATGATTTGTAGCGCTCTTCTGGTGTCGATGCAATAAATAATGAAAGTTCTTCTTGTATCTCACCGAAATTGTATTCAATCATTTGGCGTGTCATTTCTTCTAATTGTGAATATTTCTTATACACGTCCTTTTCACTATGCAGGTCGCCAATTACAACTAGACAGTCTTCTAGGCACGTTAACGTATGCGGGGATGATTTATCTTGTTTATGATGATTAAAATTTGTGATTGCTTGTTCTTCTGTATAAAAATTTGATGTAACCTCTTTCCCTGTTTCATCTATACGATGTTGCCTAATGCATCCCTTTAATACAAAATAACATTTCGAAGGGACATCTCCTTGCCTTAGGAGCACTGTTCCTTTTTTATATTCTCCAATTTTTAATTCACTGAGAATCATGTGTTGCTCTTCTTCACTTAGTGTTGTAAGGTTTTGCATATACTTCTTTAATATTTCTTCCATTCCCTTCCTCCCCTATATTTCTGTAAAACAAAAAGAGAAGTATCACAACTTCTCTTTTCTTCTCTAACATTATATTTCCTGTGTATACGCCGGCTCGTTTACTACATTTTTTGCTGTTCGTTTTTGTTGCTGTAGTAAGAAAACAGATACACCAAACAATACGAGCATGCTACCGATAATTTGCATTACATTTAGTCTTTCACCGAGTAAGAAGAACGCTAGTATAGATGCTCCAACGGGTTCTCCTAAAATACTCATTGAAATTGTTGTTGCATTTACGTAGTTTAATAACCAATTATTAATGACATGTGACACTGTCGGCACAACTGCAAGTAAAAGAAAAACGGTCCAGTCCCACTTCGTATAACCTGTAAAAGGCACTTGCAATACTATATTATAAATCCCCATAAAAATACCTGCGAATGCAAAAACTGTAAAGCTATAAATCCAGTGTGATACTTTCTTTACTGTTGTTTGCCCGATAAATAAATAACCGACAACCGCTATGACACTTAAAAAGGATAATATATCTCCATAAATTGCTTGTTCACTTAGCCCTAAATCTCCCCACCCAATACACATGACGCCTAGTATTGCAATTCCCATTGTTGCAATGGCTGAGTATGTTGTTCTTTCTTTAAATAAGAAAAAACCTCCAACTAAAGATACAATTGGTTGAAGCGCTAAAATAATCGTCGAACTAGCAACTGTCGTATGCTTTAAAGATTCAAACCATAAAAGAAAATGCAGCGCTAAAAAGAAACCAGATCCAATTAAAAATCCCCAATCTTTTATTTGAATCTTACTAAACTCTTCCCGTTTTTTCCAAACGATAGGCAGCATAATAAGTACGATAATCCATAATCGATACATACTTAATATGGAAGATGGTGCTGAGGACATCTTTACAAAAACTGCTGCGAATGAAATGGCTATAATGGAAATTGCTAATGGTAGTGCGATTGATCTTTCTTGTTTCAAATTCCGTCTCCCCTCTCACCTGTCAAAAATCCCACTTCATTATATCCGTTTTCTTTCACAACTTAAATACTAATTTTTTAGATTCTTCGTACCATTATGGTAAAATAGAAACGAAAGCACCTATTAGTGAATATTTCTTTCTTTTTCACTACAAGCGTCGCTCTTACAATCATTACAGTAAATTTTTATTTAGGGGGATCTACATGAATCAAACAATAGGGAGAATTGAAGAAATTTCATTTTATAGCGCATCACTTCAAGAAGATGTTACACTTCTTGTTTACTTACCGGTAAATTACACACCACTGCACAAACATACAGTTGTAATTGCACAAGATGGTAGAGATTATTTTCAGCTTGGTAAAGCGCACCGTGTAATTGAGCGCCTTCGTGAAACTGAAGAAATTGACCGTACAATTATTGTCGGTATTCCATATAAAAATGTACACGATCGTAAAGAAAAATATTTTCCAAACGAAGTGAAAAACGCTGCGTATATTCGTTTCCTTGCTCATGAACTTGCACCATATATCGATGAAAATTATCCAACTTACCAAATGGGAAAAGGTCGTGTGTTAATTGGTGATTCTCTTGGCGGGACAGTTTCCTTCATGACTGCACTTATGTATCCGCATACATTCGGTAAAGTCATTATGCAATCACCATTTGTGGATGAAACAGTGATGAGCTTAGCAAAAGACTTCAAAAATCCGGAGGCGCTAGACCTTTATCACGTCATTGGGACAGAAGAAACAGCCGTAAAACGCACTGATGGACAAGTTTCTGATTTCGTACAACCGAACCGTGAGCTCAATACGCTTCTGACAGATAGAAATTTCATCACGCATTACGAGGAGTTTGAAGGTAACCACACGTGGAAATATTGGCAAACTGATTTACCGAAAGCTTTCTCTCATATTCTATCAATGAAATAATAGAGAGCAGTATTCAGAATAATTTGATATAATAGATTAAGAGATTTATTTTCTCAAAATCTAACTAGACTTACAAAGGGAGGAATTGGAACATGAAATTAGGCATTGTAATTTTTCCATCTAAAATGATTCAAGATAAAGCGAACGGATTGCGTAAACGTTATGATCCGCACTACGCATTAGTTCCGCCACATATTACATTGAAAACACCCTTTGAGACGCAAGATGAACAATTAGAATCGATTGTAAAAGAGTTACATACAATCGCAAGTAAAACGAACCCTTTCACCCTTCATGTCGGAAAAGTTGGTTCATTCGCACCTGTTAATAATGTTCTTTATTTTAAAGTAGAAAAAACACCTGAACTTACTTTCTTAAATGAGGAAATGCATAGCGAATTCTTTATACAAGAACGCGAGTACGCTTTCGTACCTCATTTAACAATCGGACAAGGCTTATCAGATGCAGAGCATGCTGATGTATTAGGTCGATTACGTATGAAAGATTTCTATTATGAACAACCAATTGATCGCTTCCATCTTCTATATCAATTAGAAAACGGAACGTGGACTGTATACGAAACATTCCACCTTGGAAAGGGGAACAACTAATTTGCACGCACAGATCGTACAAACGGACGAACAACTAAGAGATGCATTCTCTGTACGTAAGCAAGTATTTGTGAATGAGCAACAAGTTTCTGCTGACGAAGAGTATGATGAGTTTGAAGAAACTTCAACACACGTTGTTATATATGATAATGATGTTCCAGTTGGTGCTGGTCGTTTTCGCATACTGGATGGAATAGGAAAAATGGAACGTATTTGCGTACTAGCTTCCCATCGTAAAAAAGGCATTGGAAAAATTGTTATGGATGCACTTGAAGCATATGCGAATGAAAACTCGCTACCAAAATTAAAGCTGCATGCCCAAACACATGCTGAAGATTTCTATAAGAAACTTGGATATGTAACGCATTCTGATGTATTCATGGAAGCAAATATTCCTCACATCGTTATGATAAAAGAATTGTAATTTGAAAACAGGAGGTATCCCCTCCTGTTTTTTACATTGCTATTTTCTTTTTCTTCCGCTAAAGTTAAATGTTGATGCTATAGTTTTGAAGGTGAATATATGACACAAGAAAAATTTTCACAAAAATCATTAACGCACGCTGATATTCCGCGTGCAACATACCATATTCCAAAAACATCTACCCATTTAATTATGGAAGAAGATGCTGATGCAGCGTATTTCCGCGCTCTCGAGCAACAAAATGTATTTTTAAATGAGAAACAATTAGAGGCCGTGCGAACGACAGAAGGTCCTGTCCTTACATTAGCTGGTGCCGGAAGCGGGAAAACCTCTGTTTTAACAACCCGCGTAGGTTATTTAGTAAATGTAAAACAAGTTCATCCACGCAATATTTTACTGCTTACATTTACACAAAAAGCAGCTGAAGAAATCCGAAACCGTGTAGCAAATTTACCTGGTATGAATCGTGCTGCAAGTAGCTACGTTGTTGCTGGTACGTTCCACTCCGTCTTTTTAAAATTGCTTCGTAGTCAAGGATATAATCAGCAAATTTTAGCAAACGAAAAACATAAACAAATTATGATAAAGAAAATCTTAAAAGAGTTACGCTTAAAAGACGATTATGATGCTGAAACGATGCTCGCTATGATTTCACTTGAGAAAAACAAATTGAATCGTCCGAAAGATGTAAAAGCAAAAACACCCGTTGAACAAGAATTTAAAGAAGTATACGAACGTTTTGAAGAAGTGAAACAACGATATAATTATATTGATTTCGATGACATCTTATTAGAAACATATTATATGTTAGAAAATAACACTCCTTTGCTTACCCAATTACAACAACGTTTCCACTATATTGAAGTAGATGAGTTCCAAGATACATCGTATGCACAATATGAAATTGTAAAATTGTTAGCCACGCCAAGAAATAATTTATTTATCGCAGGTGATGACGATCAGGCGATATATGGCTGGCGAGGAGCAAGTCACCAAATTATTTTATCTTTTCCAAAAGAATTTGATAACACTACGATTATCGCACTTAATACGAATTATCGATCCAATCCTTTTATCGTCGGACTTGGAAATGAAGTTATCAAACTAAATCAGGAGCGTTTTGATAAAGAGCTATATTCTGTGCGCGAAGAAGGTGTACAACCTTTTTACGCAAGACCTGCTACGACTCTTGATGAAGCAAATCAAATTTTGCAGCTCATTCAAGAAAAAGTAGATAGCGGCGAACGCAACTATAAAGATTTTTGTTTACTGTATCGCACACATTCTGTAAGCCGTTCGTTACTCGATCAGCTTACAATTCACAAAATCCCGTTTATTAAGCACGGGGCGAGTCAATCATTTTATGAACATTCTTTAATTAAGCCTGTATTAGATCATTTAAGACTGGTGATTGAACCGTTTCGACTAGAATCACTTTCAAATATATTGCCAACGATGTATATCGGGCGTGATGATTGTATTTCATTTATTGAACGTGAACAATGGAAATATGGTGAGGGGCGGTTCCCTTCTCTTCTTCATTTCTTATTATTAAATCCGAGCTTAAAACCTTTTCAAGTGAAAAAGGTAAATGAGCGTATCGATTTTATTAAATTTATAAAAGAATTAGAACCGAAAAAGGCATTAAAAGAAATTATTCATGGTAAAGGAAAGTATTTAGAGTACTTAAAAAGTAACGATCGTTCTTCCTTCACGATGCATAAAGATATACAAGAAGAAATGTTAGAAGAATTAATGGAGTCAGCAACTCGTTTCACCGATATTCCAGCATACTTACAATTTATTGATGAAGCAATTCAAGGTCAAAAAGAAATGGAAGCATTAAAAACAATGCCGGAAAAAAATGCTGTCTCGCTTATGTCTATTCATAACGCAAAAGGCCTTGAATTTCCATGCGTTTTTTTACTTGGAGCGAGCGATGGTATTCTCCCCCATACTTCTTCTTTAAAAGATGCGAATGATCGTGTTACAGAGACTTCTGAAGCTTTAGAGGAAGAACGCCGACTACTTTATGTCGCAATTACACGTGCGAAAGAAGAACTTTACATTTCCTCTCCTCAATTTTTTAGAGGGAAAAAATTAGATATCTCTCGTTTTTTATATACTACGCGAAAAGATTTACCTGAAAAGACATCCACTAAATAAGGATGTCTTTTTTTCATATTGCATTATGTACATCCCTCCTATATAAATTCCATGTTCTTATCATAAGAATTAACGTAATATCAACCATATCCCATTCATATTGTAATAGTGTATGTCAGAACTCACGATAAGGAGTGAACATAATGAGCTGCAATTGTAACGAAGACCATCATCATCACGATTGTGATTTCAACTGTGTATCAAATGTCGTTCGTTTTATACATGAATTACAAGAATGTGCAACCACAACCTGTGGATCTGGTTGCGAAGTTCCATTTTTAGGAGCACATAATAGTGCATCAGTAGCGAATACACGTCCTTTTATTTTATACACTAAAGCTGGAGCACCTTTTGAAGCATTTGCACCAACTGCAAGCCTTTCTAGCTGCCGATCTCCAATTTTCCGTGTCGAGAGTATAGACGATGATGATTGCGCTGTATTGCGTGTATTAACTGTAGTATTAGGTGATACTTCTCCTGTACCACCTGATAATGATCCAATTTGTACGTTTTTAGCTGTACCAAATGCAAGATTAATATCGACCAACACTTGTCTTACTGTTGATTTAAGTTGCTTCTGCGCTATTCAATGCTTACGTGATGTTACGATTTAAAACTAAATAATGAGTTAAGCATGGATTGGGTGGCAGAATTTTCTGCCACCCAATCCATGCTTAAAAGGTATTATTATGTATTTTTTATAAAATTGGGAACTTGTCTAGAACATAGAACCTGTCCTTTTCATTAACTGAAAGTAGAAACAGATAAAGGAGTGAAAAACATGTTCTCTTCTGATTGCGAATTTACTAAAATCGATTGTGAGGCGAAACCAGCTAGTACACTACCTGCCTTCGGTTTTGCTTTCAACGCTTCTGCCCCTCAGTTCGCTTCATTATTCACACCATTACTATTACCTAGCGTAAGTCCAAACCCAAATATTACTGTTCCTGTAATAAATGATACAGTAAGTGTCGGAGATGGCATTCGAATTCTACGAGCTGGTATTTATCAAATCAGTTATACATTAACAATTAGTCTTGATAACGCACCTGTTGCACCAGAAGCTGGTCGTTTCTTCTTATCATTAGGTACGCCAGCTAACATTATTCCTGGATCAGGTACAGCAGTTCGTTCTAACGTTATTGGTACTGGTGAAGTAGACGTATCCAGTGGTGTTATTCTGATTAACTTAAACCCTGGCGATTTAATTCAAATTGTACCAGTTGAGTTAATTGGAACCGTAGACATCCGTGCGGCAGCATTAACAGTTGCACAAATTAGCTAGTAAAAAGCGGTATTTCTTCCTTAGAAATACCGCTTTTTATATTTATAATAAAAAACACTCACAGTAATATGAGTGTTTCATTCTTCATAATGTTTTATTGTGTTCTTCTTTTTCCCGCAATTACATCCCTTTTTCTTCACAAATCCTTGTTGTTGTAATTGTTCTTGGTATGCCTGTTGTTGTGCTTGGTGTTGTTGCTGTATATGATACCATTGCTGCAGGTCATATGAATTTTGCCTTGGACTATTACTCACAGCAAACATCTCCTCTACTGTCAATTCTGTCTATTTACTATATGAACAACTCTTTATTTCCGTTCCCTCATTCTTTTAAACTCCGCTTTTTCTCGTATTATGAAAATATATTATTCTCCTATAAAGTATCCTGTAATCGTTTCAATGATTGCTGCTGCTCCTGCAATAGCTAATAATGCAAGTAACGGCTCTGCAACGATAGGAATCCAATTATATAAAACTAATAAAAAAGCACTAACCCATACACCTGTACACCAATAACAGCTTAATAATTCTCCAATCCACTTTCTTAATCCTTTACCTTTTACTTTTGTAAAAGTTGATACACTTCCATCCGGCTCTGTAATCTCTAATTCATCAATAAACGGTCTTCGCAAAAAAGCTGTAATTTTATCATAAACAATTAAACGGGTGAGCCTAAAAGCAGCTAACGCGAAAATGAAAAATAAAAGCCAACTTGTAAACAGCATGATTCCACCTTCCCTTATCTTCTTTCGCCTATTTAAAAAAAAAGCTCTTGAGATTGTGACCAAATCTCCTCGACTCCAATATCTTATTAATGTAAATACAAACAAGAAGATAAGGAGTGACATTAATGAGTTGTAACGAAAATAAACACCATGGCTCTTCTCATTGTGTAGTTGACGTTGTAAAATTCATCAATGAATTACAAGATTGTTCTACAACAACGTGTGGATCTGGTTGTGAAATCCCATTTTTAGGAGCACACAATAGTGCTTCAGTAGCAAATACACGCCCTTTTATTTTATACACAAAAACTGGAGAACCTTTTGAAGCATTTGCACCAACTGCAAGCCTTTCAAGCTGCCGATCTCCAATTTTCCGTGTGGAAAGTGTAGATGATGATAGCTGTGCTGTATTACGTGTATTAACTGTAGTATTAGGTGATACTTCTCCTGTACCACCTGATAATGATCCAATTTGTACGTTTTTAGCTGTACCAAATGCAAGATTAGTATCGACTAACACTTGTCTTACTGTTGATTTAAGCTGCTTCTGTGCGATTCAGTGCTTACGCGACGTTTCTATCTAATAAGTGAAGTAAACTAAAAAACTATTGGGGTGGTAGAAGATTTCTACCACCTTTACATATTTAAAAGCCGGCCATACTAATCGATTGGATATCATCTATAGACAACTTAATATCTCTCATACTATTTTGCGGCATAATGGATACAATGCCATTACGATACGATATGATTGATCCAATATAAGAAACTGTAGCCGTTTTTATTCTGCACCTTACTTTCGGAATGTAATGAGGACGGTTTAATAAGAAATGAATTTTCTCATCATTATTCATATCCTTAAATGATTTATTATACGGAACAGTTCTCACTGGCTCTTGCTGTTCTTGTACTTGTTCCTCTTCTTCTATTTTTTCTTCTACTTGTTCTTCTTGTTGCTCTTCTTGTTGTTGTTCTATTACTTCTTCCACAGCACTACTTACAGCATTTTCGTTTCTATTACTGCGCTCTTTTCGATCCTCATTTTCAAAGTTTGTTAAGATAATCCTTTTTATTTTCGGTGCAGCAAGTTCCAAATTTACTTGCGCAATATATAACAACGGTTTTCCAACTGTTGAACTTTTATTTTTATTCTTCACACTCGTCCCTCCCACTTCCATACGTAGCTGAATAAATCGTGTACTATTATAGTTATATTCATAACGTGGTAAGAACTTTCGTTAAAAATCATTCTTTCTAAGAACAAATAAAAAGGACAATCTCAACATTTAGAGATTGTCCTTTAAAAATGAAAATTATATTTATCCTAGGATATGATACCCTGAATCAACGTGAATGTTTTCTCCTGTTACGCCGCGTGCTAAATCACTGAATAAGAATACTGCTGTATCGCCAACTTCTTCTGGAGTTGTTGTACGACGAAGTGGTGCGCGCTCCTCAATTTCTCTTAAGATTGAGTTAAAGTCGCCTACACCTTTTGCAGACAACGTACGAATTGGTCCTGCAGAAATAGCGTTAACGCGAATGCCGTGTTGACCTAAATCGTTAGCTAAATATTTCACGCTCGCTTCTAATGAAGCTTTCGCAACACCCATTACGTTATAATTTTTCACAACGCGCTCGCCGCCAAGGTATGTTAACGTTAAAATATTTCCGCCTTCTGTCATTACTTTCTTCGCTTCTCTTGCTACAGCTGTTAAAGAGAATGCACTAATATTTTGTGCAAGTAAAAATCCATCGCGAGAAGTATCTACAAATTCACCTTTTAAATCATCACGATTTGCAAAAGCAATACAGTGTGCAACACCGTGAATTGTACCAACCTCTTGCTTAATTGTTTCAAAGCAAGCTGTAAGTTCTTCATCATTTGTTACATCACAAGGTAATACAAGTGATTCTTGTCCTTCTAATGTGTCCGCTAATTCACGAACGTTTCTTTCTAAACGTTCTCCTGCATATGTGAATATTAATTTTGCACCTGCATTATGCAAAGAGCGAGCAATTCCCCACGCAATACTTCTTTGGTTCGCAACGCCCATAACAACAAATGTTTTCCCTTGTAATAGTTCCATGATATATCCTCCCAGAATTGCTTATACTTGTTATTAGTACCTGATACTATAATTATAGTACCATAAAACCTCTTAAAGGCAAACAAAAAAGTCATTAACTTAAATTTTGTTAATGACTTTTTGTTTCTATAAAAAACCGCTCTAATCCTTCTTCCCAAGAAGGCATTTGTGAAAAACCATTTAATCGTAGCATGTTATGTTGAAAAACAGAATATTTTGGTCTCGCTGCCGCTGCTCCAAATTCTTCAGTTGAAACTGGTAATACATTCACTTTCATATTTGCATACGCAAATATTTTTTTTGCAAATTCAAACCAAGAACATGAGCCTCTATTTGATACATGATACGTACCATATAAAGAAGTATGAATGAGCTTATTAATCATCACATTTAAATCCGCCACATAAGTAGGAGAGCCGATTTGATCCGCTACAACAGACACTTCTGTCCTGTCTTTCCCTAATCGCATCATCGTTTTCACAAAATTATTTCCATGCTTACCATATAACCACGATGTGCGAACGATAAAATATTTATTATGTAACTCTTTGACGAACTGCTCTCCTGCATACTTAGAAGCTCCGTATATATTTATTGGCGACGGATTCTGAAATTCATCATACCCTTCCGGTCTGTCGCCCTGAAATACATAATCAGTACTAATATAAACTAACTTTGCCCCTACTAATTGTGAAGCAACCGCTACATTTCGAGCTCCTATTGCATTTATTACATAAGCAAGATCTTGTTCTTTCTCAGCATGATCAACCTTCGTATACGCTGCACAATGAATAATTATGTGTGGCCTTACTTCTTGTACCACTTGCTGCATTTGGGATATATTTGTTATATCTAGTAACTTTTTATCAAATGGATATATGTCATATTCTTCAGGATTTAACTCTTCTTGTAGTTGCTTTCCTAATTGACCGTTTGCTCCCGTTATGATAAGCCGTTCTTTCATTTCTATGCCCCTTACTTTTCTTTTAGTGGTGTCCACCATTCTATATGATGTTCATACCATTCCACAGTTTCTTTTAGCCCCTGTTCAAACGTATACTGCGGTTCCCACCCAAGCTCATTCTTCATCTTTTGTGCATCAATCGCATAACGACGATCATGCCCTAAACGGTCTGTAACATACGCAATATCTTCTTTCGTTTTTCCTAAGAGAGAGATAATTTGTTCCACAACATCTAAATTCGTTTTTTCATTATTTCCACCTATATTATATACTTCTCCTATACGTCCCTTATGCAGAACAACGTCAATCGCACTACAATGATCCGTTACATGTAACCAATCTCTTACATTTAATCCATCGCCATATAACGGTAGTTTTTTTCCTTCCAGCGCATTCGTAACCATTAATGGAATTAATTTTTCAGGATATTGATACGGCCCATAGTTATTGGAGCAACGCGTTACTATAACTGGTAATTGATATGTTTTATAATAAGATAAAGCTATCATGTCGGCGCTCGCCTTGCTTGAAGAGTATGGACTATTTGGAGCTAATGGGGTTTCCTCGGTAAATCGCCCTGTTTTCCCTAAAGAGCCGTACACCTCATCTGTTGATACTTGCACGAGTTTGATATGTGGATATTTTTTTACTAATTCTAATAAGGTGACTGTCCCAATTACATTTGTATCATAAAAAGGGATCGGATTTTCAATACTACGGTCCACATGTGATTCAGCTGCGAAATTTACAATCACATGGACGTCTCGCTCTTTTATGACATGCTCTAGCAGCTCTCCATTTTGAATTTCCCCTTTTACAAAAGAGTAATTCGGATGCCCTTGAAGAGGCTTCACGTTATTTAAATTCCCGCTATATGTTAATGCATCGAAATTAATAATTTTATATGTTTCATATCTTTGTAACATGTAATGAACAAAATTACTTCCAATAAATCCGGCCCCACCTGTTACTAATATATTCATATAACAACTCTCCTACTCAAAAGCTATCTTCACATTCCTGAAGTAACGGTAATATTCGATCTTTATCAGACAAAATAGGACTTGTTACCGGCCATGGAATTGCTAATTCTTTATCGCTCCAAAGTAACCCTGAGTCATGCTCGGCGCTATAATATTCATCTACTTTATACATAACAATCGTATGCGGAACAAGTGTACAAAAACCATGTGCAAATCCTTTTGGCACTAATAATTGCCGGTAATTATCTGCACTTAAAATATATCCTCTCCACTGTTGAAACGTTGGGGAATCTTTTCGTAAATCGACGATAACGTCATAGATTGCTCCTTGCATAACTTGAATAAGTTTCGTTTGTGCTTTCGGATTTTTTTGAAAGTGTAATCCCCGAATCGTTCCCGACCTAGCTGAATAAGATACGTTATCCTGTACAAATGAATAAGTAATCCCTAATGTTTCTAGCACCTTCTTATTATAACTTTCTGTAAAAAAGCCACGCTCATCTCCAAATAACCTCGGTTCTAACAATTTTGCGTCGGTAAAGTTTGTTTCTACAACTTTCATATTCTCACCTATTCTCCGTTAAACTGTTTCCCAAAGTTTATATCCCTCGCTAACGTATTCGCCTTTTGAAGAGAAACATGAGTTCCCGCATCTGTCCACCAACCGCTCATTTCATTATAAGTAAGTACCCCTCGTTTTAAATACCAATTATTAATATCTGTAATTTCAAGTTCTCCCCTTGCGGAAGGTTTTAATTCTTTTATATAAGAAAAAACTTTCGAATCATACAAATAAATCCCTGTAACTGCATAGGAACTTTTCGGCTCTTTCGGTTTTTCTTCAATTTCAATTATTTTTCGGTTTTGAATATTTGCTACACCAAATCTCTCCGGATCATCTACAGATTGTAGCAGTACTTTCGCACCCTCTTTTTGACTTGCAAACTCTTCAACATACGGACGAATATCATCAGAAAAGATATTATCGCCTAATATAACTACCATACGATCGTTCCCGACGAAACTCTCACAGAGCCCTAATGCTTGTGCAATTCCGCCAGCCTTATCTTGCACACGATACGTAAAAGACACACCAAACTCTTGACCGCTCCCTAAAAAACTAACAACATCTCCCATATGTTCTTTACCTGTAATAATCATAATATCTGTAATTTCGCATTGTTTTAGCTTATATACCGCATGATATATCATTGGATAACGTCCAACAGGAAGCAAGTGTTTATTCGTTACTTTCGTTATAGGATATAATCTCGATCCAGTTCCACCTGCTAAAATAATTCCTTTCATCCTGCATCTCTCCCTTATGATGGAGATAGTATATCTTTGTAATGTTCTACAAACACTTTCCGATCCTTCTCATATGTATCCGCATCAAACTCATCCCCGTTGTAGTGAATACACCATAAATTTGCTTGATTAGGGATACCAATTAAATAACCCGCCTTTTGAAATTCTAAAGACTGCGACACATCATAAAAGTGGAATCCTTGAAACAAGTCTTCTCGCCACGGAATATCATATTGTGTGGCCATTAATAATCCATCAATTGCTTGAACTGACATAAATGATTGATTCCCATAAAACAGCTGATCTAAATTTAATAATTGATAATTCTGTCTTCTGTACTCAATCACTTTCCCGACCAAATTTTTCCCTTCCCACCATATCCCGTTACTCGGTAAAAACTGAGCACCAGCTACGCCAATTAAACCAAGTTTTTCGTTATCTTTAAAAAGTGAAATGAGTGTATAAAACATCTCACGATTAATAAGATAAGTATCTTGATGTATATAAACCTTATACTTCGCGGGATATGAAAGTGCTCGGTTATATGCACTTGCCATACTTTTCGCATCTCGTATCGGAAAAATTTGTACGACATAACCAGGGGGAACAAAAAGGTTTCTTATTTGTCTCTCACATTGTTCAAATAGCTCTTCATTATTTATACAAACAACGACTAATATTGTATGATCTTTCATTTTGTAGCCCCTCTATTCGTCTTGATTTACATCTGACATATAGTGCTCCACAAATATTTTTCTATACTTTTCATAGTTTGTCATATTCACATCAATATGATAATGAATGCACCACGCATCACGCTGTACAGGAACCCCAACTGTATAGCCTGCTTTTCTAAATTCAAATGATTGAGACACATCATAATAGTCAAATCCATCAAACAAGTCTTCCCGCCACGGAATATCGTATTGCGTTGCCATTAATAATCCGTCAATACATTCAACTGGCATAAATGTTTTTGAGTCATGATACGGCTTTTCTTGACTCGCCATATAAAATAAATCATTCATATAACCAATGACTTTTCCAACAACTCCTCTGCCTACATTCCATATTCCATTTGGAGGAACATATTGGGCTCCAACCATACCAATCATTCCAAGATGTTCATGTTCCTGAAACAATTGAAGTAATCCATATAAAAATCCTACATTTACAATGAAAACATCTTGATGTATATACACTTTATATTTTGCTGGATGCGAAATTGCTTTATTATATCCACTCGTCATACTTTCTGCGTTTCGAATCGGCATAAATTGTATCGTATATCCTGGAGGAACTGGCAATTGTAATATATGTCGCGCACATTGTGCATACATTTTCCGATCATTTATACACGTAACAAATAATATTGTTTTATCTGCCGCACTCATAATTGTGATTTTTCTGCTTCAATAATATATTGAAATACAACCGTCTCAGCCATGAAGCCACTTCCAAGACGATATTTTTTACAAATTCCATATAATTCCTCAATAAGCGGTTCATACATTTTATGATCAACATATACACGATCTACTTTACTAATTGAATAGCCTGCTTTTAAAAACATTCGTAGCATTTCATTAAATGTAAAGAAACGAATATGTGTTTTATCTAATAAACCATATTCTGTATACGTCCAATTTCCAGCGAGTAGGGGCGCTAATACTGAAATGTGAGAAACGTTCGGGATACTAGCCAAAATTACACCATTTTGCTTTATATATGGTTTTACTTTTTCTATTACAGCCCACGGATCAAATAAATGCTCTAGTACGTCACCAAATATAACGCAATCAAATTGCTCCTCCTCATACGGCATATCCATTGTTTCTATATCACCTAAAACAACATGATCTAGTTTTTCTTTTGCTTGTTCTGCCGCCTCTTGGAATGCCTCAATTCCTGATACACGTGTGCCATTTTCTTTTATGGCAGCTCCCAATGCACCACTCGAGCAACCGATATCAAGAACTTCTTTCCATTCCTTTTTTATATGCTTTAATAAATTCGGATTCACTGCATTATAATAATGCCCGGACTTTTCTTCGTATAAAGAATTTTTTGGGGAATTCATTTTACACACTCCTTATGCAAATTGAATTTGAAATATAAATCTCATCTAAAGTCTATAGATGTAACCAGTACTGGTTACATTGCCGATACTTTACTATATAGCCAATCTATTAGAGTTAGAATCGTGCTACATCATTTCTAGAAAAACGCAACCTATAACGATTTATATTGTTTATCAAAAACACTCCGAAAATATTTACGGTTATATTCAATTGCAGCATTATTTGGAACATAAGAAGCTGCTAATTCATTGTAATAATAAGCTTTATCTTGCTCGCCTAACTTGCTATAACAAATACACATTTGTAAATAGGGAATCCATGTGTAGCTAGCTGGACTGTGAAAAGGACTCTCTGTTGCCATTGTCACTTCTGTTGCAAGTTTAAACCAAAAAATTGCTTCATTGTATTTTTGTTGATCCATATATATATATCCTATTCTTGTACAATTCTCTCCTCTAGGGACATCATACCGAAATGACTTTACACAAGATTCAACTGCCTTCTCCCACATTCCAAGCTTTGCATAGCAATCTCCTAATTTACCACATGCATAAATTTTCTCTTCATACCAACCTTCATCTTGATTAAGAAATGTTTTATAAAGTAAAACTGCATCATCATATTTTTGATTATCCATAGATTCATTCGCGTAATAAAACAAATCTCTCGGACTCAATTCTTCTCCAGCTGCTACAGCATCCTGAAAAATTTTCAAATTGCGGTTCGTTACTTTCTTTTCTTTTTTATGCGTAACCGCAACATTACTATTAAAAATCTCACCAAAAATAGCTAAATACTCATGCACCTTTCCAAACCATTGAAATTCTTTTTCACGCTTTACAAGCCGATATCTTTTTGTACAATATAAAGGTTTCCCATTAGAATCCATTACAAGATGATAAGGCATCGAAACAGCATCCACATTAGAATCTAATTCTTTTTTTAATAGCTTCAATGCCTCTTGAGCATCTTCTAATAACACATCATCAGCATCTAGCCATAATATATATTCTTGCGTTGCTTTTGAAAAAGAAAAATTTCTAGCTGCCGCAAAATCATTAATCCATGGAAAGTCATATATGTTAGAGGTATATTGAGCTACAATTTCTTTCGTTCGATCAATGGAACCTGTATCAACTATAATAATTTCATCAACGATTTTTTCTACTGCATCTAAACATCGACCGATTGTATCTTCCTCATCTCGAACAATCATACATAGACTAATTGTAATTCCTTGCTTGTTCAACATAATCACCCTCTTCCAAATCAATCATATGTTATACATACAATAAACTTTCCACTTTTTTAACTTGCACAAGCAGTTTAAGATTTCTTTTCAATAATTCAAATGTCCGTGTCATTTTCTTCCGGTTTTGCATCTACTATATAATGAACGCTTTATGGAGGTGAATTTATGTCAAATAATAATTATTCAGATGGATTAAATCCCGATGAATCTTTATCAGCTAGTGCATTTGACCCTAATCTTGTAGGACCAACATTACCACCAATACCACCGTTTACCCTTCCTACCGGGCCGACTGGACCGACTGGACCAACTGGGCCGACTGGGCCAACTGTACCAACTGGACCTTCTGGACCGACTGGACCAACTGGACCGACTGGACCGACTGGGCCGACTGGACCAACTGGACCGACTGGGCCGACTGGGCCGACTGGACCGACTGGGCCGACTGGGCCAACTGGGCCAACTGGGCCAACTGGGCCAACTGGGCCAACTGGTGCTACTGGACCGACTGGCGCTACCGGACCGACTGGACCAACTGGGCCAACTGGGCCAACTGGGCCGACTGGGCCTTCTGGCTTAGGACTTCCAGCAGGATTGTATGCCTTTAACTCAGCTACAGTTTCTTTAGCTCTTGGAATTAATGATCCAGTACCATTTAATACCGTTGGATCTCAGTTTGGTACAGCAATTTCTCAAATGGATGCCGATACTTTCGTAATTAGTGAAACTGGTTTCTATAAAATTACTGTTATTGCTTATACAGCGGCAGTAAGTTTATTAGGAAGTCTTGGAATTCAAGTTAATGGAGTTAATGTACCAGGTGCGGGCACAAGCTTAATTTCACTTGGAGCTCCTATCGTTATCCAAGCCATTACACAAATTACTACAACACCATCACTCGTTGAAGCAATTGTTACAGGAATTGGATTATCACTAGCTCTTGGTACAAGTGCATCAATTATTATTGAAAAAATCGCTTAATTTTGTACTTAGCAGTAAAACTGATATCAGTTTTACTGCTTTTTCATTATTAAATTCAATCATTAAATCTTTCTTTTCTACATAGTCATAATGTTGTATGACATTCCGCGGGAGGCACTTATATGGAAAATAAATCAGCTGTTCAGCTTTATCTTGAGCTATTAAAGAAAACAATTTTATTTGAAATATGGTTAGAATACGAACCATACTTACCTGCTTCGTTACATATATCTAAAGAGCTATCCTATGAACCAGTTACAGTTCCGCTTCCTTTATTTCTCAAGCAATACGTAGAAAATCACAATTTGAAAATCGTTGATCCTAACGTTTCAAAAAGTGAGCGTCAAGGTGGAAAGGATTGGCCAAGAGCAGCACACAGTATGGTTGGTCGAAAACGTATGAATCAATTACATGAGGCTATGGAAACTGTTGTAAGGGAAAATATAGAAGGTGATTTTATTGAAACTGGTGTATGGCGCGGAGGATCATGCATTTTTATGAATGGTTTTTTACAAGCAAACAACATTACGGATCGTACTGTGTGGGTTGCCGATTCGTTTGAAGGTCTGCCAGCACCTAACTTAGAACAATATCCGAAAGATTACGGTGATTATTTACACACATTCGATTACTTACGGGTTTCTTTAGAAACAGTACAAGAAAACTTTAGAAAATACGATTTATTAAATGATCAGGTGAAATTTTTAAAGGGTTGGTTTAAAGATACATTGCCTTCAGCACCGGTAGAAAAAATTGCAATTGCTCGCCTTGATGGTGATATGTACGAATCAACGATGGATAGTCTTGTAAACTTATACGATAAAGTTTCAACAGGTGGCTATATTATTATTGATGATTACGGATTGGTAACATGTGCAGAGGCTGTAATTGATTTCAGAAAGGAAAGAAACTTACAAGCTCCTATTACTAAAATTGATGATTTCGGTATTTATTGGCGAAAAGAATAGAATATAACTTTATTTTTTGAGGGGTCCTATTACACTACTTATTTATAAAAACTAATTGTGTAAAGTTCCCCTCACTATAAATGATTAACTTATATATACAATAGAAATCCCCTACTTTACTACAAGGACGGAGTGAATGTATGAACGAAAACGAGAAAAAAATCACATTAATTCCACCACCAGAACTCGTTCAATATGTAGGTGGTAATTTTGAAGAAGTTGGAAAAGAGTTTATGCAGTATTTTATTGAAATTGGCAATTTAAAATCAAATGAAACAGTGTTAGATGTAGGCTGCGGCATTGGCCGAATGGCGGTTCCATTAATGAACTATTTAAGCGATGAAGGTACTTATTATGGATTTGACTTATTCAATGCGGGAATTACATGGTGCAAAAATAACATTTCTACACGCCGTAACAATTTCCATTTTGAACATGTCGATATATATAATCAATTCTACAATCCCGATGGAAAAGAAGATGCTTCCCAATACAAGTTTCCATATGAAGATGAATCATTCGATTTTATTTTTTTAACGTCTGTATTTACCCATCTCCTTCCGAAAGAATTAGAACATTACGTATGCGAGATCGCACGAGTTCTGAAAAAAGATGGGAGATGTTTTATTACTTTCTTTTTAATTACCCCTGAATCATCCTATTATTTAAATGCAGGACTAAGTACGTTAGGTTTTTATCATCAAATTGACAATTGTTATGTTCTAAATAAAGATATCCCTAATTTCGCAGTTGCCTATCCTGAGGAAGATATTCGTACCCTATTAAATAAATATGGGCTAGAAATACAGTCCCCCCCTCATTATGGTTCATGGTGTAGCAGAACTGAACACACAAGTTATCAAGATATTATTCTTACACAAAAAACTTCTGAAAGGTAGTTGTATATGAATAATATAAAAAATCCGCCTCTCGTTTCCATCCTTATTCCCACCTATAATCGACCACATTATTTTAAAATTGCTTTAGAAAGTGCATTAGCACAAACGTATTCAAATATTGAAATTATTGTAGGGGACGATAGTACAAATAATGAAACAGAAAAATTAATATACAGACATTATTTACATAAGCATAAACATATAACATACATTCGAAATGCCTCTACTCTAGGACAATTTCATAACGCCCTTATGCTCTTAGAACAGTCAAATGGAGAGTACATAAATTTCTTAATGGACGATGATACATTTTATAATAATAAAATCGAAAAAATGATGTTTTATTTCCAACAAGACCTCAATAAAAATCTCGCACTTATCACATCCTATCGCACTTGGATTGATGATAATGGAGATATAATTGAACAACATCCCTCCATGAAAAAATTATATGAGGAAGATACTCTACTAAATGGGAAAGATTTTGGAAACCGTATGCTTATGGCAGGACAAAATATTATCGGTGAGCCTACAATCGTACTCTTTAGAAAAAGCCTATTAACGGAACCTTTCGGCACTTTAAATGGCAGAAAATATGGTTGTAGTGTTGATATGGCCTCTTGGATAAGTTTACTTTCAAAAGGTGATGCAATGTATATAACTGAGCCCTTAAGTTCATTCCGTCTCCATACTGGACAGCAAGTACGTCACAAATTCCTTGAGGGCTGTGAAGATTTTTCTCAGCTCGTTTTAACCTCGAAAAAGTATGGTTTCTTACAAGACGCCAAGTATTATAAAAAAGGTTTGATAAGAGCTTACGGATGGTATAAAAATGCGACCAAATTTTACGATCTATTTCCAAACCTCATTCCAGATAAAAATACACATGCACGACTTTCTTATTGTTTAAATATCATTACAAAAGAGCTCCGTGCAATATAGTCCATCACAAGGGAGGAGCTATTCCTTCCTCGTGATGTATGACTTCCCACAAATAGTGGAATAAATGTATGCATAGTCTGCTTGTATATTATTTTTATCATGAAATGATCCATATACTTACTAGGCAATAGAAAGGAATACATACATTGAAAGATCCAAATTCTCAATATCAAATAGACTACGTATTACTATTCATCTTATTTGCCATTGGGACTGTTAGTTGCTTTGCAATTGCAAGTGCACAAGCCTCTTTACCACCATTTTTGCAAAGCGTAAATTTTGTATTAAAGCAAATCCAATGGTACTTCATTGGATTTATAGCCATTGGTATGATTATGATTATTGATTTCGATCGTTATCAAAAAATTGCTTGGTATTTATATAGCTTTGCATTGGTACTACTTATTGGACTAGAACTTCAAGTACCAGGTGCTGTTACAATAAAAGGTGCTACCGCTTGGTACAGGCTTCCCGGCCTCGGAAATTTCCAGCCGTCTGAAATTATGAAATTGTTTTTAATTATCGTCACTGGACGAATTATAGCAAATCACAATGAGAAATATTTTTTCCGGACAATACACGGCGATTTTTTATTACTCGGAAAAATATGTGCAACGAGTTTGCCACCCCTACTACTTATTGCAAAGGAACCTGATTTAGGAAACACAATGGTAATTTCAGCTATGCTCGCAGCAATGATACTAGTTTCTGGTATACGTTGGCGGTTTATTTTCGGATTAGTTTCCGGTATCTTTGCTGCTGGCGTTACATTAACGTATATTTTTTTTACTCATACAAAATTCTTTAAAGCACACATTTTACAAGAATATCAACTAAATCGCTTCTACGGCTGGTTAGCGCCATACAAATATGATGCACAAGGCTATCAATTAAGACAAGCTTTCTTAGCTACTGGATCAGGGGAAATGCAAGGAAAAGGTTGGGAAAATGGACAAGTATACTTTCCAGAACCACATACAGATTTTATTTTCACCAATGTCGCTGAGCAATTCGGATTTTTAGGCGCAAGTGTCATTATTTCACTTTTTTTCTTACTTATTTTCCGCATGATTCATATAGCTTTAGAAAGTAATGACCCTTTCGGTAGTTACATCTGTGCTGGTACAATCGGAATGTTTACTTTTCAAGTATTTCAAAATATCGGGATGACCATCGGATTACTACCTATTACAGGAATCACATTGCCCCTTATGAGCTACGGAGGAAGTTCCTTACTCACATACATGATAGCGCTTGGATTCGTTTTAAACGTTCGCTCAAGAACGAAAATCTTTATGTTTAAATGACGTACAAAAACAGTATATTTTTATCTCTATCCTTTTTTAGATATACTAATGAAAAATATGGTGGAGGTTTAAATATGAAATTTGACATTATAGGGGATATTCATGGATGCTTTCAAGAGTTTCAAGATTTAACGACGAAACTCGGATACAACTGGAATAGTGACCTGCCGTTTCACCCTGACCAACGTAAGCTTGCATTTGTTGGTGATATTACAGATCGCGGCCCTCATTCATTACGTATGATTGAAATTGTATGGGAACTTGTCATAAATAAAAAAATAGCTTATTACGCTCCGGGAAATCACTGTAATAAACTATACCGTTTTTTCCTTGGGCGTAATGTGACAATCGCTCATGGACTCGAAACAACTGTTGCCGAATATGAAGCACTGCCTTCTCATAAACAAAACATTATAAAAGAAAAATTCATCACACTTTATGAGCAATCCCCTTTATATCACGTACTCGATGAGAAAAGGTTAATTGTATGTCACGCTGGAATTCGGCAAGATTACATAGGAAGACAAGATAAAAAAGTACAAACCTTTGTATTATATGGCGATATTACAGGAGAAAAACATGCTGACGGCTCTCCTGTCCGTCGCGACTGGGCAAAAGAATATAAAGGAAAAGCTTGGATTGTATATGGACATACACCCGTTAAAGAACCTCGCTTCGTAAATCATACAGTCAATATTGACACTGGCGCTGTATTTGGTGGCAAACTAACCGGACTACGTTACCCTGAGATGGAAACCGTGTCCGTCCCTTCCTCCCTGTCTTTTGTCCCTGAAAAATTTCGCCCAATTTCATAACTATCCTTATTTCAGATACCATTCACAAATTACGAGGATTACCGTATCATTTAGGCTGTTCTCCTATAAAAACTAGGTAAAGTAATTAAAAAAAGATGCAATAAAGTGCATCTTTTTTTAATTACACGGCATATACTGTCGCAGGAGGTGACAGAATGAAGAAAAAATCTTCTAAACAAAAAAGAAAATGCCCGCCTTTTTATCTACCCATGTACGGAATTAACAACTGGTGCAGCATTCGAGCTGCAGCTTTAGAAGAACCGGACGGACAAGGGGCTTCCCCCAAAAACAAAGCTAAACCAAAATATGTCTCTTTAGAAAATGCTGTAATGAGCCGCATAATCGATAATAGAAAAACAAAGATGCAGCAAAAAAATAAACCTCTCTCTACTCACCCTGAACAGATTGTGCCTTCTGAGCAAACAGAGAAAAATACAGAAGAAGACATCCCTGTAGCAATTAATAAAAAAGCAGAATCAGAAATTCCAGCTGCTATTATAAATCAAGTGAAAAAAATGAGAGAAGCATTAGCACCATCCAATGATATACAAACAGAAAAAACGATCATAATTCAAACTCCTACACCTGAAAATACAAAAGTAAAAAAAGGCGGACGGTATGCACATGCAGAGGGGCTTCACTCTAATGCAGAGGGTACAGCTTCACATTCAGAAGGGCTTCTTACACACGCAAAAGCTTCTTTCTCTCATGCGGAAGGATCAAAAACGAAAGCAACTGGACATAGTTCCCATAGTGAAGGAAGTGAAACGACAGCAGGTGGCTCTTATTCTCATGCAGAAGGTAAACATACAATCGCTTTAGGCGAAGCAGCACATGCAGAAGGAACCGCGACTATCGCTAACGGATTCTCTTCTCATGCGGAAGGTAATCATACATCAACAGCTCATTTTGCGGGTAGCCATATTATGGGGCGCTTCGGCATAGCAGAAGAATCTTATTCTTGGTTTATTGCAAACGGCACAAATGAAACCGATCATAATATCGGTGCAAAGTGGCTTGCTCATAATGGGGAAATGTATATTGATGGCGCTTCTTACAATGCAAGTGGAACTGATTTTGCACAAATGTTTGAAACAGCAGACAATCATTTTATTGATGTAGGTTATTTCGTTACATTTAGTAGCGAAGAAAAAATTCGGATCGCTACTTCAAATGATTCATTCATTTTAGGAATATCTAGTGCAACCCCTGCCCTTATAGGAAATAGCGGTGCTTTAAGTTGGCAAAAACGCTATAAAACAGATAACTTTGGAAAACGCCAATATGTACGTACGGAATCGCAAGACATACAACCTCTTTTAAATACAGAATGGGATCCAACTTGCAAATATATAGCAAGAAAAGATCGTACCGAGTGGCTTCCTGTCGGATTAATTGGACAAATGTTAGTACGCGATGACGGCACTTGCGAAACGCATGGATATTGTCGTCCAAATAACGATGGCATTGCTACAAAATCCGAAAGTGGCTTTTTCGTTATAAAGCGCACGGGTGAAAATCAAATTTTAATATTATTCCGCTAAGAAAAAGGGAACAAAATTCTTCGTTACATAAGAATTTTGTTCCCTTTTTAAGTATGCCTTAATACCTCTTCCATATCGCTTGGAATCGTTGTAGTGAAAGACATTTCCTTCTCTAAAATAGGATGATAAAACGTCAAAGATGTACTATGAAGTGCTTGACGTTTTATCACATCTCTTCGTCCTCCATATAAATCATCACCAAGTAACGGGTGGCCTATATGAGCCATATGTACACGAATTTGATGCGTTCTTCCGGTCTCAAGCTCAAGTGATACATGTGTCTTATGATTGGCGCTATCCATCATTCTAAAATGAGTAACTGCTCTTTGCCCATTTTCACAAACGGTTCGCTCAATAATGCTATCCGATTTTCGTCCAATCGGTGCATCAATCGTTCCTTCTCGTTCTATCATCTCACCGTGAACAATTGCTTCATATGTTCTTTTCACAGCTTTTTGTTGATGCTGTTTCGATAAAAGATGATGCACGAAACGATTTTTTGCAATAAGCATAAGCCCTGAAGTATCACGATCTAATCTTGTTACGATGTGCACCGTACTTGCAAGATGCTGCTTATCATAATAAGATAAGAGCGCATTCGCAACACTCCCTGCCGGATGTTCTCTAGACGGAATCGTTGACATGTTCGCCTCTTTGTTTATGACAAGAACCGCATCATCTTCATATACAATACTTAAAGGGATATCTTCTTTAATCATCCCTTCACTTCTTTCTTCCACTGGAAAAAAGACACGTAATTCTTCACCAGCTTGCAACTGATGACGAACACTCGCATGTTGATTATTTACTTCAATAGCTCCGCCGCGAAATTTTATATCCGTTAAGGCGGCTTTAGAAATCCCTTTTGTTTTTAAAAATTCTCTAACTAAAGTTCCCTCTTCAGCCGATTCTATATCCCATTTCAATGTAAATCTGTTCAAATATATAAACCCTTTCTATTTATCTGCAACAAACGAGTCACGAACTCGTTTCCAGAACGGGAATGGACGGAAACGAACAAATCGTACTTTCTCGTTTGCAACGCGATACTGGATTGATTTCACATCTTGATGAACCATCGTTAAATGGTCCACCGTAATCTGTAAGTTCATTCCTGCAGCCGGCTTCAACACACATGTATGATGCTTCGGCAATACGAGTGGCGAGCCTACAGTACGAAACACACGGTTATTAATAGATGCCATTTCTGCAATTTGAATCGCTTCAATAGAAGGGTGAATAATCGCTCCGCCAAGCGCCTTATTATACGCAGTACTTCCCGAAGGAGTAGAAATACAAAGACCATCTCCGCGGAACGTTTCAAAGTACTCTCCGCGTATTTCTACTTCTGTTACTAATGTACCTTCTGCACTTTTTACAGTTGCTTCATTCATCGCCAAATACTGTGATTCTTTACTCCCATTCACATAGCGAATAATCACTTCTAAAAGCGGATATTCCACCACTTGGAATGGTGTTTTAGCAATTGCAATTACTAATTTCTCTACTTCTGTCGGTAACCAATCTGCATAGAAACCTAAATGCCCTGTATGTACACCAACAAATGCTGTTTCATCCAATCGATTATAATAACGATGAAACGCGTATAAAAGCGTTCCATCTCCCCCAACAGAAATTACAATATCGGGTTCCTTTTCATCCATTATAAATCCAAAATCTAGCAAGTATTCTTTCATCGTGCTTGCCAGTGTATCTGATGATTGATCTCCCTTTGACATAATTGTAAATTTCATCGCCCAACACCCTTTAGTTTATGATTCGGAATCCTTCGTTTCTTGTTTTCTTGAAAAAGCTTTCTGCGCTTCTTGAATCTCAAGACGAATAGAAGACATTTCTTCATCTAATAAAAACGCCGCTTCCGCTGCGCGTTGCAAGCGTATTTTAATATCTTCAGGAAAACGTCCACTATATTTATAATTTAAAGAATGCTCAATTGTTGCCCAAAAATTCATTGCTAACGTGCGTATTTGGATTTCTACCAATACTTTTTTTTCTCCCTGAATCGTTTGAACGGGGTAACTAATGACAACGTGATAAGAGCGATAGCCGCTATCTTTCTTTTGCGTGACATAATCACGTTCTTCCACGATTTCAAAGTCATTTCGTTTTCGAAGATATTCTACAACAGGCTTAATCTCATCAACAAATTGACACATCATTCGAAGGCCCGCGATGTCTTGCATATCTTCTCTGAGCCGATCCAGCGGTACATTTCTTTTCTCCGCTTTATCAATAATACTAGCAACCGACTTTACCCTTCCTGTTACAAACTCAATTGGAGAATGCTCTGTTAACATTGCAAATTGAGTACGCATTCCTTTTAGTTTCACTTTCAGCTCTGCCACCGCTTGATGGTAAGGTGCTAAAAATTCTTCCCAATTTCGCTTCATTTCAACCACCACCAAAATCAATCCATTTGCTTATAGAAATACTTTTTCTACAGCAGTTACTAGTTCTTCTCCGTAATTTGCATTACCTTCAATATTTTCAACTAAATATTCTACTTCTTCTTTTAAATTTTCTAATTCCATTTCAACGTCATTCACACGAACGAACATTACTATATCGTTATTCATCGCTTCATGCATTGCTTCCCAGCATGTGTGCGGAATACTTACATAAATGAAAGATGATTCGTTTTCTAAAATATATAAAAATGATAAATTGTCTGAGTCGACAAGTACGTGATTACGCGCACTTAACTCCTTTACCTCTATTTCATTATTTTCCGCACAAAAAATAAGCGCATTCTCTCTCTTTTCTACGCTCTTAACTTGAATTTTATTTTGCATGCTCTAACTCCTCCATCTCAACTTCCTGTCTTACTTAACAGTATTATTGTATCATAACATGGACGCAAACAAATAAAACATTGAACCAAATTTATGAAAAAGCGATAATGTGTAAAGAATTATTTTTTAAAAGGAGCGCGCATACAATGACACAAGAAATTGAAATTGAATTTAAAAATATTGTGACAGAAGAAGAATTCGATACATTATGTAAATCATTCTCTATTGAAGTATTTACGAAACAGGTGAATCATTACTTTGAAACACCAGGCTTCTCATTAAAAGAAGCTGGCTCTGCACTTCGTATTCGTCATAAAGGCGAAATTTATACATTAACATTGAAACAACCTGCAGAAGTCGGCTTGTTAGAAACGCATCAAGTCGTAACAGAAGACGAAGCAAGAATGATGATGGAAACAAACGTAATCATTCCAGGGACTGTAATGGATCAACTACACAAATTACAAATTCCTGTTTCCACTTTAACTTATATGGGTAGTTTAACAACTGAAAGAGCCGAAACACTATTTGAAGGCGGAACGCTTGTCTTTGATCATAGTTTCTATTACAATCACGATGATTATGAAATTGAATTTGAAGTGCAAGATGAAGAAACAGGAAAAGCTGCATTTATTCATTTATTAAAACAGCACGACATACCAATCCGTCATACAAATAATAAAGTAAAACGCTTTTTCCTTGCCAAACAAAACAAAGCACGCTAAAGTGAAAATTCCACTAGTGAATACGTTCTACTAGTGGATATATCTCACTTTTTAAAAGGAAAAGATTCTTTTACATTTGAAAAATAAGCAAAGAACGTTATGAAGGCTGTTTATTTGCCCTCTAGAACATTCCATTGCTACAATAGATATACATTTCATGGAAAAAGGAGTTTATAAAGGATGAGCAAGCAACCGATGACACCATTTGAAGCAATTGGCGGTGAACAATGCATTGCAATATTAGTAGACACGTTTTATTCCTATGTCAGTAAACACCCTGACCTATCTCCCATCTTCCCGGATGATTTAACAGAAACCGCTAGGAAGCAGAAACAATTTTTAACGCAATATTTAGGTGGTCCTAATTTGTACACTGAAGAACATGGTCATCCTATGTTAAGAGCACGCCATCTTCCGTTTGAGATTACTCCAAAACGAGCAGAGGCTTGGCTATCATGTATGGAGCAAGCAATGGATGACACAGGAGTGCACGGTCATATAAGAGAGTTCGTTTTTGAACGTTTAGCGTTAACCGCTCAGCATATGGTTAATACTCCAAACGAAACAGGTGAAGTGTAATGGATAAGCAGGAAGCAAAGCATATAAATATGCCATCTCCTTCCGCATGTGAGCATAAGTCTGTAGAAGCATATTTATTTATTGATCCACTTTGTAAAGATTGCTGGGAAATTGAGCCCTTTATTATTAAACTATGGCTTGAATACGGGAAATACTTCTCTATTCGTCATATCGTAACAGGAAAAGTGGACGGAACGAACGCTTCCTCACACAAATGGAATAAACCTGCTAATATTCGATTTGTGTGGGAAAAGACAACAAGTTTACAAGGTTTTTCATGTGATGGAAAGGTACATATGCAAGAAGCATCGTCAACACCATATTTAGTTTCGATGGCAATTAAGGCAGCGGAGTTACAGGGCCGAAAAGCAGGTTCGAAGTTTTTACGAAAACTCCAAGAATACATTTTCCTTGAAAATGTATCAAACCCTGACTGCGAATTATTACTTGCCTGTGCAAGAGATAGCGATATTGATGTAGAAGAATTTAAAAAAGACCTACATTCCGCTAGCGCAAAAAAAGCTTTCCAATGTGACTTGAAATTTACAAATGAGATGCATATTACAGAAATACCTTCTCTCGTATTCTTTCATGCAAATTCAGATGAAGAAGGTATTAAAATCGCTGGAACATATTCCTACGACGTATACGTACAATTATTGAAAGAACTTGTAAAATGTGAAATCGAGCCAGAACCATTACCACCTTTAGAAGTGTTACTAGAAGCAACGCAATTTATATCTTCAAAAGAAGTAGCATTTATATATGACTGCTCGCAGCAAGAAATCGAGCGTGAACTGAAAAAATTACAACTGAAACGAAAAGTACAAATGATTGACGTAAAATGTGAGCGTTATTGGAAATGGATAGCAAAAGAAGAAGACCTGGTGTAAAACACCAGGTCTTCTTCTTTACGGCTTATAAAAATATTAAAGGGGATGGGAGAAATTTTCACGTTCAAACAAAGGGGTATATGTTTGTATGTGAATTCGTTCACGCTTATTATATTACAAGATTCGACGTCAGATGACAACCCCTTTTGTCGAATTTCACACTTTTGTCACATTCTAAACGTTTTCATTTCTGAATAAGCTATAAAAAAGCTATTTTGGAGGTGTTCTGTATGAAAAAAACATATATTTTACTTATCTTACTAGCTGTCATCGTTTCTTTTTTCTTGTACATCCTCTCTCTACTACAAGCTTTTCCTAAAATTATTGCCTTCCCTCTTTTATTTGGAGTCATTGTCATCGCTCTCTCTTATTTCAACCATAAAAAACGATTTAAAGGGTTTTAACTACAAAAATCACCTGTAAAACTGCCTTCTAATTTAGAAAAAAGAAAGAAATTCACCTTATTCTTTCGACAAATATCGACAAAAATATTTAAAACAAAAAAGACGAGGGAAATTCCTCGTCTTTACAATTACTTCTCTTCAAATAATAATGCTTCTAATTCATTTAATTTCTCTTCAAATACTTGTAGCGCTTCTTTTACCGGTTCTGGAGATGCCATATCTACTCCAGCTTTTTTCAGCACTTCAATTGGATAATCTGAGCTTCCTGCTTTTAAGAACTCATTAATGTAACGTTCTACTGCTGGTTGCCCCTCTTCTAAAATTTGTTTAGATAAAGCCGTTGCTGCACTAAATCCTGTTGCGTATTGGTATACGTAATAGTTGTAGTAGAAGTGCGGAATACGAGACCACTCTAAACCAATTTCTTCATCGATTACTAAAGCATCACCGAAATATTTCTTATTTAAATCATAGTAGATCTCCGTTAACATGTCTGGCGTAACCGCATGTCCTTCTTGTACTTTCTTATGAATAATATGCTCAAACTCTGCGAACATCGTTTGACGGAATACAGTACCACGGAATCCTTCTAAATAATGATTTAATAAGTATAGACGCTCTTTCTTATCTTCTGTCGTTTTTAATAAATAATCGTTTAGAAGTGCTTCATTACAAGTTGATGCTACTTCCGCAACGAAGATTGAATAATCACCGTATACGTGCGGCTGCGTCTTTCTTGTATAGTAACTATGCACGGAATGACCGAACTCATGAGCAAGTGTATATAAATTATTTACATTATCATGCCAGTTCATTAAAATATACGGATTTGTTCCATATGCACCAGATGAATATGCTCCGCTTCGCTTTCCTTTATTCTCATACACATCTACCCAGCGATTTTCATATGCTTCTTTTAAAATGTCAACATACTCATCACCAAGTACATTTAAAGACTTTAATAACATGTCTTGTGCTTCTTCATACTTCACGTTCATTTTCACTTCTGGTACAAGTGGTGTATATAAATCATACATATGAAGCTCATCAAGTCCTAGTGCACGCTTACGAATATCAATGTAACGATGTAGCAAGTGTAAATTATCATGTACAGATTCAACAAGTTGATCATATACCGCTTCAGGAATATTATTATTACTTAATGCCGCTTGACGTGCAGAATCGTATTTACGAACACGCGCATTGAAATTATTACGTTTCACAGCTCCGCTTAACGTACTTGCAAATGTGTTCTTATATTTTCCGTACGTTTCATATACAGCTTTGAATGCATCTTCGCGCACACGACGATCATCACTTTCTAAAAACTGAATGTAACGACCATGTGTAATTTCCACTTCTTCTCCATCCTCACCTTTAATAGATGGGAATTTCAAATCCGCATTATTCAACATACCAAATGTATTACTTGACGCACTCATTACTTCAGATGCTTCTGCTAATAGAGCCTCTTCCGCTTCAGATAATACGTGCGGGCGTTGACGCGTAATTTCTTCTAATGCATGTTCATATACACTTAAGTCTCTATTTTCTGTCAAGAATGTTTGCAGTGTATCTTCTGAAATCGATAAAATTTCAGGCACAATATATGCTGTGCTACTAGATACTTGTGAATATAAATTTGTTGCGCGGTCATTTAACGCTTGATACACAGAGTTTGTTGTATCTTGATCGTAACGCATATGTGCATATGTATATAGCTTACCTAATCGCATTGAAATTTCGTCTTCATATTGCAATGCTTCAAGTAAATTGTTCGCAGAGTCACCAAGTTTCTCTTTAAATTCAGTTAACTTCGGTAATAGCTCTTTAATAGCTTGGAATTCTTTTTCCCATTCTGCATCTGTTTGGAAAATATCTTCTAATCGCCACGTACTTGATTCTTCAATTTCTTTGCGATCTGGTAATGTTTTTACTGTGTTTTGTTCAGACATCCTTTAAGCCCTCCTTTAAATATCTCTACTTACATACAATTCGATTTTTTCTTATGTAATTCCTTCACGATCAGTCTTTATTATATCCCCTTTTCCTTCTCTCATGTTGTACTTTGCCTCAAATAAAGATAAGGCATACGCTAAGCAAATTTCATCATATTTCATAACTTCCTCCTCTGTTTTTAACATAACTACCTCTCTTTTTTTCCGGTACTTATAAGTCCCTACTTTCTGCAATACACCTGTATAACATAAAAATGTCATATATTCAGCAACTGCTACTTTCCATATATGCCGTGAAAAGTACGGGAGCATGCGCCTTTTCACATACGTTTTCACATAACTACATACATATTGAAGGGAAATACAATCCCCTACCGCAAGCTCACCTATACACTTTATATATAGAAAAGCTTGCCATATAAATGGATTTGTTTGAAAAGCAAATGAGGACGGGAGTGGCACACCGATTTCAGAAGGAAAATTTGCTGGGGTACATTTACATTGATATAAGAGGCGTAATAGTGACTTATGATTGTAATTCCAAATCGGCAGCGCATTTTGCCGAAAATAGCTCTTTCGCTTTTTCCATTCCTCACCTAATGTTTTTTTTCGGAAAGAGACGGGAGAAAAGAGCATTTCAAAAGTAGTCGTTTCAGTTGGTAAGTAGATAATATGTGAGAAAGAGACGCTTGTAGAAAATGAAGTGAGAAACGCGCATTTCATAAATAATTTTTGTTTCGAACAGAAGAAAATAAGAAATGGCTGAGGATAAGATTGTAAGGAGAAAGCCATAAGTGAGGAGAATTTCATCCAATATGCTGATTGCCTTTTCAATTGATTTCCACCAATGATCCAAATGACCTGTATACCAGCTCGCCAATACGAATAGGTTCGTTTGTACAGCTGCTCTATAGAGAGATTAGCGCATTGATATTCAATCGCAATTGTTCTCCCTGCTCTCTCTATGAAAATATCTGGTCGTTGCTGAATTTCCGGAAGATAGTGCTCTATATACACAGGAAAGTTTTGACGTTTGAACCACCTATATAACAATTCTTTACCGTGCATATGATACATAGATTCTGCTTCATAAAAGGCAAGACACGCGTCCATTTTCTTATGAGCAAAATGCCAACTTTTTTGTTTCCCTAATTTCATTTGCACTTCCTTCCCGCAAGCTATGCAAAAGAAGCTTTCCATTTTACGCATACGATGTAAAAGCTCTTCATCATGATGATAGAGTAGATGAATTTTTTCTCCGTTTTCTCTTTTGGCGATAAACATCGGAATCACACCCTTTCAGCTCCTTATATTCTACAATTTATTACAAATTCCTTTTAAAAAAGAGATGTCCCAATTTCGGACATCTCTTTTTATAATAAAGGTGATAATAATCGATACGTCGATTCAACAATTCGTCTATGAAGACGCCTTTTATGAAAACGATCGACATGAATTTCACTTGATTCTTCTATATCCTCTTTATAATCTTGAACAAGTTTTCGAATGCTGTCTGTATCATATAAAAAGGCATTTACTTCAAAGTTCAAATGAAAACTTCTCATATCCATATTAGCAGTCCCAATTGAAGCTAAATCAGAATCCACAATGACAACTTTACTATGGAGAAAACCTTTTTCGTATTCATATATCTTTACCCCTGCATCTAAAAGCTCTGGGAAGTACGATCTCGATGCGTAAAAGACGGTGCGCTTATCAGGCTTACTTGGCATTAACAAACGGACATCAATACCAGCAAGTGCCGCTACCTTTAATGCGGATAAAATATCATCATCCGGAATGAAATACGGCGTCGCAATCCAAATGGATTTCCGCGCAGAAGCAATCATGGCAAAGTATAAATGTTTAATTGTTTCCCATTTATTATCTGGTCCACCTGCAACGAGCTGTACGCCTCCCCAATGATCACCCTCAACTGCTTTCGCTTGTAAATATTCAGGGGCCAGCACAGCCTCACCAGTCATATAAAACCAATCTTGAAGGAAAATAAGTTGCAAGCTTTGAACAGCTTCACCACGCAAATATAAATGCGTGTCTCGCCAAAAACCGAAATATTTATCCTTTCCTAAATATTCATCACCAATATTTAATCCACCGACAAACCCTTCGTTTCCATCAATAATAACGATTTTCCGGTGGTTTCGATAATTAATCTTATCGTTTAAAATCGGAAAGCGCACAGGGAAAAACGGAATCATTTCTACTCCTGCATCATTCAATTCTTCAATATATGAATTCGATAATCTAAAACTTCCAACCGCATCATATAAAAAACGAACGACAACACCTTCTTTTGATTTCTGTATTAAAATATCTTTAATTTCTGTTCCAAGCTTATCATCACGCACAATGTAATATTCCATATGAATGTGGTGTTTCGCTCGTTTTAATCCATCTAAAATGGCCTGAAACGTTTCATCTCCATTTGTTAATGTTCTCGTTTCAGTTTGAAATGAAATATTTAAAGCGCCTAAGCGGTCCGCTAAACGAAATAACAGCTCTTGATGCTTATGATTGCGCAAAATCCGTTCTTCGTAATCTTCATGCCCCTTATATTGTAAAAATGCTTGTTCATCGAGCAACGCCTTCTTTTGGAACATTCTCTTCCTCCGAAAGTTCTGTCCAAATAATAAATAAGCGAAGAATCCAAATACCGGAAAAATACCTAACACAATGAGCCATGTAAGTGTTTTAGACGGATGACGGTTCTCTAAGAAAATAACGCAGCCAATTAAAAATGCAGACACCGTAAATAAAATACTAATAATACCTAAAATCGAAACATCTTTTATCCCAATTACATCCGAATAAAATGCTACATCAATAAACATACGTAACGAAACAAATAATGCGAACAATAGTAGAACAAAGAAAATCAACTTTAATGTATTTTTCATCTCTTACCTCCTTACTAAGAAAGCTTTCCTATTCTTCATATAAAAAGCCGATTTCATACTACAGAAATCGGCCTACGTTTTAGCAGGAAAATTATTGCGAATTGTTTCAAGCGCACGCTCTTTCACAATTTGTTTCCCATACTCACTTACACGATGAATTGTTAAAGTTGATTCTTCTCCGTATTCTAAAACAATACTTAAAATACGATCAATTTCTTCTTCATCATGTAGCACTTCATCGAATTCCACATATACATAATAGCGGTTCTCAAATGAATACAGCTCATCTTTTATATCTTCAAAGATAAGACGGTGGCTTAATGAAATGACATCTTCAAAATCATTAAACTTAATTAAAAAGCCAAACGTACCATCTTCGTTAAAGTTTGTTCCTGCTTGTTCTTCTACCTCTTCCACTAATTCTTGCTGGAATAATGATTCAATGCCTTCATCTAGAGGAATGTCTATAATTTTATCTACACCTATTGGTAGTTCTAGCTTTTGTCCATCCTTTGAAAGCTCTGCTTTCGTTACAAGTACTTCAATCCCTTTATCGACTGCTTGCACTTGAATCCATAACGGTCCATCAATAAAGAAATCATCATGATCACGAGCTTCGTCCATCATCTCCCAAAAGAGCTCTTCACTTCGTTCGCGGTCATACCAAATTTCTTCACGATTAAACCCTCTATCCTCTATATCAATGTACGTAATAAAAAATTTCATCGTATGGTCATTAATTCTTTCAATATCCAAAATACAACTCTCCCTTCCTGCTTAGAATTGTTATGAAGGGATTCCCCACTCATATGACAAATCAATAGATTCTTGTACTCTCATTTTATGATAAGATTCTCCAGAATGGAAATAAAATCGATTTATTTTACAAAAATAGTTATATGCCTATCTTCATTCGACCACCTACACAAATATATCATTATAGCGATTTCTCACTTATGAAAAATTTGGACATACATTTCCCCCCTCCCCCGTACACTGTAATAAAGTGAAACTTTTATTAGAGAAGATTATTTAGTCTCTCTTCACCACATACATACAGTTCGCTTATTAAAACTTCATAAATGGAGGCAGACGAATGGACTTAGAGTTTTTAACATCTGTACTAATGATTGTCGGTATCGATGTTGTATTAGGTGGTGACAACGCAATCGTCATCGCACTAGCTAGCCGAAATTTACCTGAATCGAAACGAAATAAAGCCATTTTGATTGGTACTCTTTTAGCAATCGTACTAAGAATTATCCTTACTATACTAGCTGTCTATTTACTCGACATTCCATTTCTACAACTTATCGGGGGCGTTTTACTTACATTAATTGCAGTGAATTTACTAACTGATAATAGCAACGATCTTTCTGCTATTCAGGGGAAAACAACTTTATTTCAAGCTGTGCGTACAATTGTATTCGCGGATCTCGTTATGGGGTTTGATAACGTTATTGCCATTGCAGGTGCAGCTCACGGAAGATTTTTACTCGTAATAATCGGCTTACTCATTTCTATCCCGATTATTATTTGGGGTAGCAAACTTATTTTAATACTTATGGAACGCTTTCCATTCCTCATTTATTGCGGAGCAGCGATTCTCGCCTATACAGCAGGAAAAATGGTTACACATGAAGACAGGCTTGCAACGTTCTTTCATAATAATCCAAATTTCACCACAAGCATGCCTTTCTTATTCATTTTCACTGTTCTATGCATCGGTATTATCGTGCAACAAGTTCGATTACGAAACGTGAAACATTAAAAAAAACCTTCTACTATATAATAGGTAGAAGGTTTTCATATTATTATAATTAATTTACAAGACGCTGTGCTTCACGTAATTGGAACGTTCTTACTGTACGTGGTAAGAAACGGCGGATTTCGTCTTCATTGTAACCTACTTGAAGGCGTTTCTCGTCAATCATAATTGGACGACGTAAAATCCCTGGATAGTCACGAATCATCTTATATAAATCTTGAAGTGGTAAAGACTCTAAATTTACATTTAATTCTTGGAAAACTTTTGAACGAGTAGAAATAATCTCATCCGTTCCGCTTTCTGTCATACGTAAAATCTCTTTAATTTCCTCAATCGTTAATGGATCTGAGAAAATATTACGTTCTGTATAAGGAATATGATTTTCCTCTAGCCATAATTTCGCCTTTCTACAAGACGTACAGCTTGGAGAACTATATAATGTTACCATACAAAGCTCACTCTCCTTAAAGAGTACAAATTCTGTACTAATTACAGTTTAAATTTCTAAATTCAGCAATTTTTTACAATACCTTGTCTTATAACAAAGTGCAAAAAATCGCATTTCATGTAAGCAACAACTTTTAGCAAACAACAATTACTTTTAATAAGTAACTTCTATAATCATTATACAATAGATTTTGCAAGAAATATACAGTAAATTTCCTTCTAATTGAGAAAACTCATCCGTGTATTCCACTGCTATGTAACATAATTACACTAACTTCAGCTGTACTTGAACAATAACCTTCAACCCTCTTAATACTGGCTTGTCATAGATTTTTCATGTGATATACAGTTATTTCCCCATAATCTTCTCTATGAAAAAGAGAACGTTTTCTTACCTTTTCTTGATAAATCAATTAAGATATGTAAGACTATACAAGTGAGAATCAAAAGGAACACTTGTTCTTATTTTAACAAACATCCTCATCCATGTCTATACGATTTCTAAAATAAATCAATTATTTTTCTGACATTTCTTTCTTTTTTATCTTTTATCTCATACAATAAACATACAGACAGGCAAAGGGGGAATTTTCAAATGATTGCTTTTTTTATTGATTTTGTCACCGTTGCTGCCCTCATCATCGGAATCACAGCATTGATTGGTGTCATTACAAATAGCATTGGTGAAAAACTCTTTGGCGGAAAAGAAAAGATGAAGTTTGTTAATAAAAGTTTGGATGTACAATCCGGCTGGAACCAAGTTGGGGGGAAAGGTATTTATAAGAAACGTACGTATTAAAAAAAGCAGGTAATCACCTGCTTTTTTCTTATTTCTCTACTGACGCCCATTTAAAGCTTAAATCGCCGCCATATTTATGGTTGTACATATTTTTAATTGATTCTCTTTGTAAGTATGCTCTACCACGTTGATATACTGGAACAATCGCAGCATCATCAAGTAACATTTTCTCTGCTTCCAGTAAGTTTTTCCAACGAGCATTTACATCACTTCCATCTTTCTTCGCTTTCATGATAATTTCATCATATTTCGGATTAGAGTATTTCATTTTATTTTGTGATCCGTCCGTTACGAACATATCAAGGTATGTAACTGGATCTGGGAAGTCTGCACTCCATCCAGAGAATGACATCACATAATCGCCCGCATCTTCTAGTTTTAGTTTTTGCGCAAATGGTTGTTGTTTAATTTTCACTGTTAAACCTGGTAAATTCTTTTCTAATTCACCTTTTAAATATTCACCTGTTTTCTTCGATAATTCAACATCTTCATTTAATAACTCTAATTCGATTTCATTTTTACCAAGCTCTTTTTTACCAGCTTCCCAATATTTCTTCGCTTCTTTCACGTTTGGTTTTACAATATCTCCATTTACAGCACGGAAGTCTTTCTTATCTGGCCCTTTAATGAAGTTATCAGGAATTAATCCTGTTGCTGGCTTAGAACCGTTATTTAATAATGTATCAACGAACGGCTTACGTTCAAAAGCAAGTGAAATTGCTTTACGAATATTTTTATTTGCTAAAGCTGGGTCTTTTTGATTTAAACGAAGGAAGAATACAGATGTATCTTCTACCGTTTGGAAATCTGGTTTTCCTTTATATTTATCGATGAACTCTGCTAATAACGTCGCTCGATCGACTGCGTTTGTTTCATATAAATTAATTGGCGTAGACGTATCTTTTACAATATTAAAGTTTACTTCCTCAATCTTCACTTCTTTATTGTCCCAATATGACGCGCTCTTTGTCATTTTAAAGCTACGTTCATGTTGCCAATCACTTAATGTAAATGGCCCGTTATAAAGTGTTGTATTCGCTTCCAAACCAAACTTCGTACCTTGCTCTTTCACAAACTTTTCATTCACAGGATAGAAGATTGGATATACCATTAAATCTACAAGGTATGGAATTGAATTGTCTAATTCCACTTCTAATGTATGATCATCAATCGCTTTTACGCCTAATTGATCTGGACTCATCTCTTTTTTATTAATTTTCTCTGCATTTTTTATATCATACATAATGTACGCTGATTTCGCAGCTGTATCTGGGTTAATCGCTCTTTGCCATGCGTATACGAAATCCTTCGCCGTCACAGGTTCACCATTTGACCATTTTGCGTCTTCACGTAATTTAAATGTATATTTTTTACCGTCTTCTGACTTTTGGAATTCCTTCGCTACACCAGGAACTAGCTTATCATCTTTTCCTAAACTGTATAAGCCTTCCATCGTATTAGTCATTACTCTTGAAGAAACTGCATCAGCTGATAACGCTGGATCCATCGTTGGAATTTCTTGTGTTTCAATTAAGTTAATAACTTGCTTTGCACCGCTTTTCCCGCTATCCCCTTTTGCGTTCGCTTGCGGCTCATCTTTTTGGTAGCTACATGCCCCTAACATCATGCTCATCGCTACTGTTGATACTACAAAAACTGGCATCTTTTTTTTCATACTTCCACCCTCCACAAAAAATGTTAGCCCTTTCATTTTCAAACAAAAAGAAATATATATATGTTCTAATAATTCATATTATACACACAAATATATTTTTTGTATATTTATATTTCTATTTCATTAAAATTTTCTGTTAAAAAATAAACCTTTGTAAACGTTTTATATTGCCGTTTTTCCTTACTTAAGTGTTAAAAATAACTATTTTTATATTTTTCTAAATTATCAGAGAAAAATATAATTTATATCTTATAATACTTTACGCATAATTATCCCCCTCTTTTTATCATAAAATAGTGCTACCTTCATATTAAAGATATGTAGGTTAAAATGAGTGCAAAGGATAAGAAAGTATGTTACGATACACTTTGCTAAAAATAGATATCGGTAAAGAGGGGACGGGACATGACAGCAATTCAAGCAAAAAACGGGCCGACAGAGAAATTAAGTTTATTCTTATTAACATGGCCTATTTTTCTAGAAGTTTTTCTATTTATGTTAATGGGGATCGCTGATACTTTCATGTTAAGTGCATTATCAGACGATGCTGTATCCGGGGTTGGTGCAGCGAATCAATACCTCCATATCGCTATTTTGGTACTTGAAGTCATCGGGAACGGCGCAGCTATCGTCGTATCTCAATACCTCGGTTCCAAACGTTTTATGGAAGCATCAAAAATATCAGCTTTAGCCGTCACATTAAATTTAGTGGTCGGACTCATTATAAGCGCTGGTTTTCTATTATTTTCAAAACATATGATGATGGCAATGAACTTACAAGGCGATGTACTCATGTATGCGCAAGGCTATTTATCCATCGTCGGAGGCGCTATTTTCCTTCAAGCTATTATTAATTCATTAGCCGCAATTATCCGCGTACATGGCTTCACAAAGCAAGCGATGTTTATTTCACTTGGAATGAATATTATTCATATCGCTGGAAACTACGTACTCATTTTTGGGAAATTTGGTTTCCCAGAGCTCGGTGTACAAGGGGCTGCCATTTCTTCTGCTGTCAGCAGATTAATCGCACTTATCGTTTTCTTCTGGTTACTGTACCGCGTTATGGAATACCGTGTGAAATTACAATATTACTTCACCTTATCTAAAGAATACATCGGGAAAATTTTAAAGATCGGGATTCCATCTGCATTTGAGCAGGTTATGTATCAAGCTTGCCAAATTGTCTTCTTATACTATGCAACATACTTAGGAACGGAATCATTAGCGGCTAGACAATACGCTACGAACATTTCTATGTTCACTTATTTATTTGCTATTGCGATCGGTATGGGAACAGCCATTATTATCGGACGCCTCGTTGGCGGTGGCGAAAAAGATGAAGCGTATGAACGCGTATGGAAAAGTGTGAAATGGGCTATTGGCGTCACTTTATGTATGGTCGCTCTCGTTATTACATTCCGCACACAATTAATGGGGCTATTTACAGATAATCCGCACATTATTACATTAGGTGCGTCAGTTCTTTTACTAAGTGTCCTACTAGAAACAGGGCGTACAATGAACATTGTCATCATCAATTCACTTCGTGCAGCTGGTGATGCAAAGTACCCTGTTTTAATCGGTGCATTCTCTATGGTATTAATGAGTTTGCCACTCGGTTACTTTTTCGCCTTCCATTTAGATATGGGGCTCGTTGGTATTTGGCTAGCGATTGCTATCGATGAATGGACACGTGCCATCATTATGTTCTTCCGCTGGAAAAGTAGAGCGTGGGAACGTTATGCACTCGTTAAACCTGCAGAACAAGAGGAGAGTGTTTCTGTTCAGGCACAGTAATACTCCTTTAATTAAGGTGTATTCATTGGTAAAGGAAACTTATATCTGCGATTCTTTAAATATATCGACTTACCAAGAAATGTTGACAAATCTATTATATAGTAGAAAAAAAGCCAATCTTCCGTAACGGAAGATTGGCTTTTTTATTATTGATAAATCTCTTTATATTTCTTATACTCTGCTTCAGAACATAATACGAAATGTCCTGGGCGAATTTCACGCATTGTTGGTGCTTCACTACCATAATCATGTTGTGATGGATCGTATACGATACGTTTACGATTGCGCTCATAATCTGGATCTGGAAGCGGAATTGCTGATAATAGTGATTTCGTATATGGATGAATTGGATTCGCATATAACTCTTCACTTGTTGTTAGCTCAACGATTTGACCACGGTACATTACGCCGATGCGATCACTAATGTATTTTACCATTGATAAATCATGGGCAATGAATAAGTATGTTAAACCTTTTTCCTTTTGTAACTTTTTCAGTAAGTTTACAACTTGCGCCTGGATTGATACGTCAAGTGCTGAGATTGGCTCATCGGCAATGATAAATTCAGGTTCTACAGCAAGTGCACGAGCAATACCGATACGTTGACGTTGTCCACCTGAGAATTCATGCGGGAAACGGTTTGCGTGCTCTTTATTTAAACCAACTGTGTTTAATAATTCATGAACACGGTCCATACGCTCTTTTTTGCCTTTTGCTAGTCCGTGAATATCAATACCTTCTGCAATAATATCCCCTACTGTCATACGAGGGTTTAATGATGCATATGGATCTTGGAAAATCATTTGCATTTTACGGTTGAACTTCTTCAGCTCTGCGCGAGATTTTTTACCATGTACATTTTCACCATCGAACAACACTTCACCAGCAGTTGCATCATATAAACGAATAATCGTTCTTCCAGTTGTTGATTTACCACAACCTGATTCTCCTACAAGACCAAATGTTTCTCCGCGATAAATATCAAATGAAATATCATTAACCGCTTTGACAACACCACCACTCACGTCGAAGTGCTGCTTTACATTTTTTACTTCAATTAATTTCTCACGTTGTTTAGTCATGTTGTTCACCTGCTTTCATTTGAAGAATGCGTTTTTCAACAACTGCCGGCGGTCTTACTTCTGGAGCTTGCTCGTGAAGTAACCAAGTTGCCGCATAGTGTGTATCACTTACTTTAAATAAAGGTGGGTCCATTTCAAAATCAATTTTCAGTGCCTGTGGGTTACGTGGTGCAAAAGCATCTCCCTTTGGCGGCTTTAATAAATCTGGAGGCGTTCCAGGGATTGCATATAACTCTTCTTCTGAACCATCTAAACTTGGCATAGATGCGATTAAGCCCCAAGTGTACGGATGTTTTGGATTGTAGAAAATTTCATCAACCGTTCCAATTTCAACAACTTTACCAGCGTACATAACTGCTACGCGGTCCGCAACGTTTGCCACTACACCTAAGTCATGCGTAATGAAAATGATTGCCGCTTCTGTTTTTTGCTGAATGTCTTTCATAAGCTCTAAAATTTGCGCCTGAATTGTAACGTCTAGCGCTGTTGTCGGCTCATCGGCAATTAATAATTTTGGGTTACAAGCTAACGCCATCGCAATAACTACACGCTGTCTCATACCACCTGAGAATTGGTGAGGATATTGTTTTAAGCGCGCTTCTGGATTTGGAATACCTACAAGGTCGATTAATTCTAACGCAACTTTACGTGCATCTGCTTTACTCATCCCTTGGTGTTTAATAAGGCCTTCCATAATTTGATTTCCAATTGTCATCGTTGGGTTTAATGATGTCATTGGATCTTGGAAAATCATCGCGATATCTTTCCCGCGCACTTGTTGCATTTCTTTTTCTGTTAATTTCGTTAAGTCACGACCTTCAAATACGATTTCACCGTTTTTAATACGTCCTGGAGGATTCGGAATTAATCCCATTAAAGCTTTAGAAGTAACTGATTTACCAGAACCAGATTCTCCTACAATCGCTAATGTTTCTCCTTTTTTCAAATCAAAAGTAACACCGCGTACAGCTTGTACTTCACCTGCATGTGTATCAAAGGAGACTTGCAAATCTTTTACCTCTAGCAATGTTTTCATTTTTACTTCTCCCCTCTTTTACTTACGCATTTTTGGATCTAACGCGTCGCGTAATCCGTCTGCCATTAAGTTGAATGCTAAGATTAACATACTGATGACAACCGCTGGGATGAACATCATATGTGGATACGTTTGAATTGATTTATAGCCATCGTTTACAAGAGAACCAAGTGATGCGAATGGTGGCTGAATACCTAAACCGATGAAGCTTAAGAACGCCTCACCAAACACTGCTGTTGGAATTGTAAACATTGTCATTACGATAATTGGTCCCATTACGTTCGGGATTAAGTGTTTTACAATTAATTGTGTGTTTGTTGCACCTAATGTACGAGATGCTAATACATATTCTTGATTTTTTAATTTCAGGATTTGTCCACGAACGATACGCGACATCCCTATCCAACCTGTAATCGCCATTGCTAGTGTAATTGACCATATACCAGATCCCATAATGATTACCATTAAAATAACGATGATTAAGTATGGAATACCGTTAATAATCTCCATAATACGTTGCATAATATTATCTACTCTACCGCCATAGAACGCTGAAATACCTCCATAAGCAACCCCAATTACTAAGTCAATCGCCGCTGCTAAAAGAGCGATATATAACGATACGCGTGTACCTTCCCATGTTCTTGTCCATAAATCACGTCCAAGATCATCTGTACCAAACCAGAAATACTCTTTAATGTCACGTTTTTCATATTGGTCAACACCATATTGATCTGTACCGTCAAATGGTAGCCAATGAACATTTTCAATAACAGGAATTTTCGGTGGTAATTTCGCACGACCTAAGTCTTGTTCTTTATAAGAATGCTTACTTACCATCGGTCCTAAAACTGCTAGTAATATAATAAACGCTAATAAAATGAAACCGAACATTGCCCCTTTATGTTGGAACAAACGTCTTCTTACATCTTGCCAAAACGTTAAGCTTGGACGGGCAATGACTTCATTATCAACATTATTTTGATTGGCTTGTTGAAATAAATCTGGAGATAATTTTTGTACATCTTTCATCATTTTTTCCCTCCCGCTAAACGAATACGAGGATCAATAATTCCGTATAAAATATCAACAATGAAAATAACTAAGATGAAAATCGCACTATAGAAAATTGTAGTTCCCATAATAACTGTATAGTCATTCACTGTAATAGATTTAACGAACTGTTCCCCCAGTCCTGGTACAGCATATATTTGCTCAATAACTAATGTCCCTGTAATTAATCCTGCAACCATTGGTCCTAGAATTGTTACAACTGGAATTAATGCGTTACGAAGCGCGTGTTTAATAATGATAACGCCTTGGCTAATCCCTTTCGCTTTCGCTGTTAAAATGTAGTCAGCTTGCATAACTTCAATTAACTCTGCACGAGCAAAACGTGCGATTGTTGCGATAACTGCCATCGATAAAGCGATTGTAGGCATTACTGTAAACTCTGGTCCTTTCCAGAATGCTACTGGGAACCATCCGAGTTTTACCCCTACGAAATATTGTAGTAATGCAGCAAATACGAACGATGGTACCGACATCCCGAGTACGGAAATAATTGTCGCCCCATAATCGACCCACGTGTTGTTACGAAGTGCCGCAATGATTCCTAAAATTAAACCGATAAATGTTCCTAATATAATCGCTTGTAAACCAAGTTGCGCTGATGGTCCAATACGATCCACAATCATATCTGTTACTGGACGGTTATCATATTGGAATGATACCCCTAAATCACCTTTTGCTAAGTTACCTAAGTAACGTGCATATTGAACTGGTACTGGATCATTTAAACCATATTTTTCAAGAATGATTTCTTTTTGTGCCGGTGATAGTTTCTCCTGGTTTTTAAGCGGAGAACCCGGAAGTAATTTCATCAAAAAGAAAGTCAGTGTAGTAATTAAAAATAATGTCAAAGCCATGTACACGAAACGTTTTAATACATAACGTCCCATAGTCAAGCACCTCCCCGTTTTTCTCAAAAGCAATAAGATAGTTTAAAATATTCTTACTTTTATTTTTTTAAAATAAGAGCATATGCCCATCATAGGCATATACCCTTATTCATGATGGAAACCATTTTTAGTTTTTGAGTTCAACCCACTTATAGCTAAATTCTCCGCCATATTTATGTTCTAATATGCCAGTAATTGAGCCACGTTGTAAATAAGCTTTTCCTGGTTGATATACTGGAGCAATCGCTGCATCTTCAAGCAGTTGTTTTTCTGCTTGTAATAATGCATCCCAGCGAACTTGTACATCAACTTCTGTTTTCGCTTTTTTAATTAAATCATCATACGCTGCATTTGCGTAATTTACTTTGTTTTGCGCATTACCTGTCGTATACATTTCAAGGAATGACATTGGATCCATATAATCTGGACTCCATCCCGCGTATGACATTGCGTAATCTCCACTTGCTTCAAGTTTTAATTTTTGTGCAAATGGCTGCATTTTTGTTGAAACTGTTAAACCTGGTAAGTTCTTTTCAAATTGGCCTTTTAAATACTCTCCAATTTTTTTAGCATCATCAGTATCAAAGTTTAATAGCTCTAACTCTACTTTGTCTACACCAAGTTCTTTTTTACCAGTTTCCCAGTATTTTTGAGCTTCTTTAGTATCCTCTTTTATAAGCTTTCCGTTCTCTTCACGGAAGTCTTTTCCATTCGGACCTTTTGCTAAGCCTTTCGGAACAAAACCATATATCCCCTCTGAACCATCGTTTAAGATCACTTTTCCGATATTTTCACGTTCAAAGGACATTGCAATTGCTTTTCGGATATTTTTATTTGCTAAAAATTTATTCTTTTCATTTAAGCGAATAAATTGTGTAGATGGTCTCTTAATCGTTTTAAAGTCAGCATCTGATTTGTATTTATCTACAAACTCTGATGTTAACACGACACGATCAATCGCTTTCGTTTCATATAAATTTATAGCAGTTGAACGATCCTTAACAATATTGAAGTTTATTTCCTCAAGTTTTACTTCTTTATTTTCCCAATACGTTGGATTTTTCTTAAGTTGGAAACTTTGTTCATGCTTCCATTCATTTAATACGAATGGACCATTATAAAGTGTCGTATTGGATTCTAATCCAAATTTTGCTCCTTGTTCTGTTACAAACTTCTCATTCAAAGGATACAATGTTGGATAGACTGTTAAACTTACAAAATAAGGAACAGGGTTATCTAATTCCACTTCAAGTGTATGATCATCAATTGCCTTTACACCAAGTTCTTCAACTGGTAATTCTTTTTTGTTAACTTTCTCCGCATTTTTAACATCAAATAGTATGTAAGCAAACTTGGCACCCGTGTTTGAATCTACAGCTCTTCGCCAAGAATAAACGAAGTCTTTTGCTGTTACAGGTTCACCATTAGACCATTTCGCATCTTCACGTAACTTAAATACATACTTTTTGCCATCCTCTGATTTCTCATAAGATTTAGCGACACCTGGAACAAGCTTATCGTCTTTACCCAGACGATATAATCCTTCCATTGTATTATTCATGATGTTAGAAGATGTTGCATCTGTTGATAACGTCGTATCCATAGTTGGGATTTCAGCTGTCTCGGTTAGATTTAAAACTTGCTTGTTTGAGGATTTTTCTTTTGCGCCTGCTTTATTATCCTCTTTTTGGTAACTACAAGCTCCTAACATACTGACAGTCAACGTCGATGCAAGTAATAACGGTATCTTTTTCTTCATGTTGTGTTGCCTCCCCTAATTGCACTTCCTGTACCCTCACTTGTAAAAATGTAGAATTGAAAGAATAATCTCCAAGTTTCTACAATTTTCATTATACATATAATATAACAATTGTGAATATAGTTTTTTGTTTTTTTGTTAAAATTTTTAATAAAATGTTTATTTTTTTATTTTTTTGTAAAGGGATACGTTAACATTGCTACCATCATCTTGAAATCAGACCTTTAATTGCGTATAATTTTCAAAAAATTAATTCTAGTACATATTATAGCTTTTATAGTATAATAATTCTAGTAATATTTTGACGGAGGGGAACATTTTGAATAAAGTTTTTTTTCATACTTGTATACTAATTTTCATAGCGATAATTGCTTCTAGTATTGGCGCATTCCTCGTTTCATCGCAATTTTTGTTGAATTTTGTCAATATATCGTTTTATGTCGCACTATTTTTTATTCTTATAGGCGGTTTTTTATTCATATTTCAAAATGGATTTTTTAACGTAACAATTTACGCCTTCCAAAGAGTATTTGGTACGAACAAAAAAATTGAGTCTTTAATTGAAGAAGTAGAGGAACCTGTCGATAAGAAAGAACGTATTTATAAAACATATTCATTCAAATGGACGTATCCAATTTGCATTACCGGTATCGTTCTTGGGTTGTTCTCGACCCTCATTAGCTTTACTATTTTGATGTAGTTTGCAAACACTATCCCATATGATATAATAATCAGCAAAACATTTTGTTATAAAACTTTAGTTCTTTCATATTAAAGGAGCTTAGGTAACAATAAATACATTTATATGTATGCGATGATAAAGAAGAGTACATATTGAGGCAATTTCAGAGAGCTTGTGGCTGGTGTGAACAAGTAATTGCGCAGTATGGAATGGGCTTTTGAGCACCAAACCGAACCGAAAGTAGTAGGCTTTGGCGTTATATCCAAACGTTATTATGGATTAGAGAGATTTCACAGTAGTGAAATAATTAGGGTGGTACCGCGGTCCATTCGTCCCTATAGTTTTTGGGATGAATGGGCTTTTTTGTTTGCCTTCTCTTCCCCATCACGCATTCAAATTTAGGAGGAATTACTTATGTCAGTTATCTTTTCTGGTATTCAGCCGAGTGGAACGATTACACTTGGAAACTATTTAGGAGCTATGAAGCAATTTACAGAGCTTCAAAATGAACACGACTGTTATTTCTGTATTGTAAATCAACATGCGATTACAGTACCTCAAGATCCCGTACAACTTCGTAAAAACATTCGCAGTCTTGCTGCACTTTATGTAGCATGCGGCATCGATCCTGAAAAAGCTACTTTATTTGTACAATCAGAAGTACCAGCACACGCTCAACTAGGATGGATTATGCAATCAGTTGCTTACGTTGGAGAATTAGAGCGTATGACGCAATATAAAGATAAATCTTCTGGTAGAGATTCAGTTCCAGCTGGATTACTAACGTATCCACCATTAATGGCTGCTGATATTTTACTTTACAACACTGAAATCGTACCTGTTGGTGATGATCAAAAGCAACATATGGAATTAACACGCGATCTAGCAGAGCGTTTCAACAAACGCTTCCGTGAAGTGTTCACTGTTCCTGAAATTCGTATTCCAAAAGTAGGAGCTCGCGTTATGTCATTAACAGAACCTACGAAAAAAATGAGTAAATCTGATCCGAATCCAAAGGCAATGATCAGTATGCTTGATGAACCAAAAACAATTGAAAAGAAAATTAAAAGTGCTGTAACTGATTCTGAAGGTATCGTGAAATTTGATAAAGAAAACAAACCTGGAATCTCTAACTTATTAACAATCTACTCTTCATTCTCTGGAAAAACAGTTAAAGAAATAGAAGCAATGTATGAAGGAAAAGGATACGGAGACTTCAAAGGCGACCTAGCACAAGTAGTCGTAGAAGCAATTCGTCCAATTCAAGACAAATATAACGAACTAATCAACTCACCCGAACTAGACGAAATTCTAGACAAAGGTGCAGAAAAAGCAAACCGTGTTGCATTCAAACAACTACGCAAAGTAGAAAATGCAATGGGGTTAAGTAGAAAACGTAGGTAATGTATAAAGCGGAGGCGACTGTTTATCCCTGAAGGCTAAGGTTCTTTCCCACAGAAGGTGCTTTTTACCTTCTCGTGGGGAAGGTTCTTAGACGCGAAGGGCTAGGAGCCGGAGCTGGATTACTACCAAAAGCGGAGGCAGCTCGTTCAGAATGTTCGCTGGATCTAAGTTACAACAAATTAAAAAACCGCCAATTGGCGGTTTTTTAATTTACCTTTTGCTCGTTTTCCATTTCCCATAACTTTTCAAAAAATGGCTGTCCTTTTACGAGACGCTCGCATAATTGTTCGTGCTTCTCAGACCAGCCTGTTTTCGCTTCATCATACAGTTTAGCCCAAATATCTTCAAATTCCATATGTTGAACCATTCCGTATGCTGATGGATCCCACTCTGTGAACCAATAGCGAATTTCTGCTGTGTTTTTCGTTGTATGTAATTGATCTAACGCCATAAATAATAATTGTTTAAGCTGTCTTTCTTTACGAGTTAAGCCATTCATAATGAAAGGTGATGGTGATAAAATATGATGTTCTTTTTCCATTTCTTCTACTTGGAACTCATACTTTTCTGCTTGTACGTTTTCTACCATCTCATATACCATCTGCTCTTGGCGCGGTATAAGTCTGCTCTTTCGAATTGGTACATTGTAACCAATTGTGTCAATCGCAATAATTCCTTTTCCATCTGTAACAACAAAGCAATACTCTTGCTGCAAACGTTCATGATTTTTACGAATATATGCCTTATGATGTACGTCTTCCAACAATTTTTGCGGAAGCTCTAACAATTCGTCCTCGATGTAATGATATAATGTGGCATCTACTTTTAATAATGGCACTTGATCTAATAGCTCAATCGTATCATCTTTCCGCCATTCGTAAAAATGACAAACGTTATACCCATTCTCTTCACCTTCAAACCAATTTACCCATACATCATGTAGATATAACATTCACTACCCCTCACTTCACTACTGTTTGTATCAATCATTATGTTCAATTTTTCTTAACTTTATTCCACCTAAGGAAATATATTCTAATTATTATTTTTTCTTCTATTAATACTAAAAAAACAGGAAATAGAGCTCCTGTTTTTTATATATGAAATGTATTTGCTTTATTCAATATTTCTTTTGCATCTATAGATAATAAAGAAAGTGTATCTTCTCCTTCCAATGTTACACAATCTTTAACAATATGAAATCCAAGCGCATAGCCAAGCATCTTTGGATAAGAGTGAAATCCATTTAATAAGATGTCGTGCTCCCTTGTTCCTCGTTTTATACTTATTCTTTCATGTACAACATTTTTCCAATAATAAATAGCCTCTTCTTTTGAAAGATACATCGTCCACGGTGCATTGTTTTTTTCTGAATATCTTTCCGTTACCGCTTGCTCAGCTAGCCCTTCCATAATCATCGTATCAAGTAATGTATATTCTGTTTCTTTCGTCTCAATTTGATGTAACCTGCATATGTGATGATATTCATGCGCCAATAACACCTTTAATTCTTCCACCGAATTCCGTCCACATACGAATAAGAAAATAACGTGACGCATAGATAATCCAGCCCTACCGTTATACTCTTCTTGTACAGTTCGATTATAGGAATCTGATAATAAAATAAAGACAGGGACATCTGGACCGTTTAACCAGGTTTTCAGTTTCTCATACTCCGTACGTAACTCTTTCCAAACTTCCTTTTTCTCTAACTCTTTAACTTCTTGTTCTCCTCGTATAACTGGGCGGTACATACCTTTAGAAATTAAAAAGCGATACAACCTTTCTTTTGGCAACGGGATATACTTCGTAAACTTTTCACACAGCTTTTCTGGCCGTCCATAATATAGATGTAACCACTCAGCAGTTTCAATAATCCCCATCTTTATCCCTCCTTTTTCTTATGTATATGCAAAAGGAGAAAAAGGCGTAAAAATAAATAAGGAGTTTTTTCGTAATATGCTACGAAAAAACTCCTTATTTCATCTATTATTTATACGATTTAAATACTAATACTGCGTTATGACCACCGAATCCTAGTGAGTTACTTAATACTGCATTTACTTCTTGTTGTCTCGCTTTATTTGGTACGTAATCTAAGTCACATTCTGGATCTGGTGTTTCATAGTTAATTGTTGGAGGGATTACTCCGTCTGTAATTGATTTAATTGAGAAGATCGCTTCAACAGCACCAGCTGCTCCTAATAAGTGACCTGTCATTGATTTCGTTGAGCTAATTGCTACTTTGTACGCATGCTCACCGAACGTTTCTTTAATTGCCATCGTTTCATACTTTTCATTCGCATCCGTACTTGTACCGTGCGCATTAATGTAATCAATATCTTCTGGCTGTAGACCTGCATCTGCTAAAGCTTGACGCATTGCACGCACGCCGCCTTCACCACCAGGAGCCGGCATTGTAATATGGAATGCATCACCAGTTGCACCGTAACCAGCGATTTCCGCATAAATGTGAGCACCACGAGCTAATGCATGCTCTAATTCTTCAAGAATTAAAATACCTGAACCTTCACCCATTACGAAACCGCTACGGTTTTTATCAAATGGACGGCAAGCTGTTGCTGGATCTTCATTAAATGTTAATGCTTTCGCTGAACTAAATCCTGCAAATGCCATACTTGTTAACGGCGCTTCAGCTCCACCTGTTATCATTGCATCAGCATCACCACGCTGAATTGCTTTAAATGCATCACCAATTGAGTTTGCACCAGATGCACAAGCTGTTACAGAGCAAGTGTTAATTCCTTTTGCTCCTGTTGCGATCGATACTTGACCTGCTGCCATATCTGGAATCATCATCGGTACGAAGAATGGACTCACGCGGCGCGGACCTTTCTCAGTAAAAATCTTAAATTGTTCTTCGTATGTTTCCATACCGCCAATACCAGAACCAATCCATACACCAATTCGAGGTCCGTTTTCTTCTGTAATTTCAAGCTTTGCATCTGCAACTGCCATTTTCGCTGCTGCTACTGCATATTGTGTAAAGCGATCCATACGGCGCGCTTCTTTTTTATCAATATATTTCTCGACTTCAAAGTCGTTAATTTCTGCTGCTACTTTTGCTGGAAATAGTTCCGGATCAATTCTTGTAAGTCGTCCGATTCCAGATACACCCTTTTTAATGTTTTCCCACGCTGTTTCAACATCTGTTCCGATCGGTGTAACAGCTCCTAGTCCTGTAATTACGACCCTCTTTTTCTCCATACAAAATACACTCCTTTTTTTCTCTCAGTCCTTATTTACCCCAACGAAGAGCAACTGCTCCCCATGTTAATCCGCCACCGAAACCAACAAGTATAATTAAATCACCATCTTGAATACGTCCATTTTGCAATTCCTCTACCATTGCAATTGGAATTGAAGAAGCTGATGTATTACCAAACTTTTCAATTGTCATACTCATTTTTTCTTGTGGTAAATTTAATCTCTCTCTTGCAGATTCCATAATACGAATATTCGCTTGATGTGGTACTAAAAAATCCACATCCTCTTTCGTAAGTCCCGCTTTTTCTAACACGCGAAGACAGGAATCACCAAGTTGGCGAACAGCAAATTTAAAGACTTCTCTGCCGTTCATCATAACATACTCGTCTTGATAAAGATGCTTACCGCCACTTCCGTCTGCTCCTAATTCGAAAGATAGAACGCCTCTTCCTTCTGAAACAGCCCCCATTACGATAGCACCGGCTCCATCTCCAAATAGTACTGCTGTATTTCGATCATTCCAGTCTACAATTTTAGATAGTTTATCACTACCAACTACTAATACATTTTTATAAGTTCCCGTTTGAATAAATTGCTGCGCTGTAATCATTCCGTACATAAAACCAGCACACGCTGCACTTAAATCCATTGCGGCTGCGTGTTTTGCGCCAATGGCCTCTTGAATGACACAAGCTACTGCTGGGAATGCCCGATCTGGTGTTACTGTTGCCACTAAAATCAGATCGATATCCTCTCCGCTAATCCCGGCATCTTCAAGTGCTTTTTTAGAAGCCTCTACCGCCATATATGAAGTATCTATTGTATCATCGGCAATGCGTCTTTCTGCAATTCCCGTTCTCGTACGAATCCATTCATCAGATGTATCTACGATTTTCTCTAAATCGTGATTTGTGACTACTTTTTCTGGCACATATCTTCCGATTCCTAAAATGCCCACGTTCACATCGCAGCCCTCCGTTTTATATCAATTATTATGACTTGGTACTAATTTTAAAACATAAATGTATTTTTGTCTAGAATATATTTCAGCTCAAACATAAATCCAGCATTATTCACTTTATTGTTTATTAAAAGAAACAGAAACATACCTTTCCTGTTTCTTTTGAAATATAAAAAGGCCCGAACCGCTTCTATCCGCGGTTCGAGCCTCTCTTCCCTTCCAAAAAAGAAGGTTTTATTCTTTATCTGCTTTCCCAAGCTCATATGCTTCGTTCATAACTTTCATCAATAACTCTAATACTGGTTGTGCTTTCTCCATATCAAGCGCAATTCCATTATCATCTAAAATGGCCTTTGCTTCTGGTAAATGCTTCATTGCGATTTGTAAAAATTGCATGCTTTTCTCATTCATATTATGTTCTTCCTCTCCATTAAAACTTTCACATACATAGTGTAACACGCTCGCTATCCTTCGTATAACTCTTTATATTTTTTCATATGTGCCAATTGTTTATTTAAACCGTATTCTAACGGAGTATTTCTTTTTATCGAAATAACCTCGACAGTATCATCTCTTTCTTCCTCGCTCTTTTTATGCACTTTATCCGCTGCACGTAAAAGGTTCATACCTTTTTTCCATAATGACTTTTTACCACTAAGTAAATTGTATATGCCGAGATGCTCCTCGTTCATTCCATTTTCCCATAAGTATTCACATACATCTTCCACGTACAATAGATCACTTCCATTTTCCTCACTCGCATAATAGCACTCTTTCTCATCCAGTTCTGATAAAATGAGCTGATGATACATCATAAAAGATGGTTGCCATGGCCCATATAATGTAGGAACTCGAAATACACTATATGGTGCCTCTCCTTTTTTCAATCCTTCTTCCACTTTCGAAAATAAACGTTTACTTTCAGATTCATCTGCGTTTCCTACTTCAATAGAAGAAATTAGATTTAACTTTACTTTCTGTTCTGCACACAGTCTTATAATCCGCTTTAAATACTGTAATATAACTCTTTCATTCCGAAAGCCACTTTGTTGATTTGGCTCATACAAGCAAAAGTAAACCGTATCGAACTTCTCTCCTTCTACTGATCTCCATCCATCTTCATCTCTTATCGAATAATACGTAAATAACGCATTTCGTCCAATCAACAATAACTTCTCTTCATTAATTTTTGTCATGTTCTCGAATTCATCAAAATCAAGACCGTACACTTCTACTTCTTCTGCAATCATTTTATTCACAAGGTGATAACCTACAAACGTAAGTGCACCAATAATTAGCACGCGCTCCATACCACCAACCCTTTCTCCTTGAAACAAATAGCTCCTCATTTATGTATATGGGAGCTTCACAATTCTTCTTCATATTTTTTAAAGAAATCAGTCGTTTGCCTAACCATTTTATATTTCACATCTTGCAGATGGAATAAGACAGAAGTATCGCATTGATTGAATTGCCTCATTTTCTCATATTTACGTAACAACTGTTTTCTTCCTCTTTTTTCTTGTGTTGATACGAAAACTTTAACAGGTACACAAGACGGAAGAAGCGTAAATGATTTCTTATTTATTTTAGATTCTAATTCTTCTTCTTTGGAATCATACGCCAAACTTAACTCCTTCACTAATCTTTTGTAAAAAAACTTATGCTCTTTTTCAAACTCCACATATTCTGGTAAATCTAAACACGGATTTAACATAATGACAGAGCGTATACATTCAGGGTATTTGTTCATCATTTCAAGTGCTACAAGTGCACCCATACCATCTGCCATAATGTGCATTTTCGCATTTAATGTCTCTTTTCTCAAAACAACGTCATATAAGCGTTTTGCTAGACGAATAGATTGGTCGTTTCCCCAATGTCTTCCATATAAATTAGAGGAAAAGACCGTATAGCCTTCCGCAATAAGGCCATGTAAAAAATAAGACCTTCCTGCATGCTGTGTCCATAAACTTGTACCATTCTCAATAAAGTAGTTGTAATCACCGAGAAGCATAACAGAAAACCCATTTGGCTTCTCCGGTAAATAAATGACACATGGTTCTTTTTCTAAATAAAAAAAACGTTCCGTAATACTCATTTTTCCCCCGCCTTATTTTCTAAACGTATAAAAGTACTCTTCTATAATGTATGAACGGAATGCAAATTTGCGTTGAAAAATCTACAAATATTTTTCTATATTCTTTTTTCAATTGTGTTACAATAAGGACAGATTGAACGAATAGAGGTGTAAAATATGCGTTTCATTTGGGCATTAATTTGGTCGTTCGCGCTTGTACATATGATGAGCTACGTAATCGGCTCTATGACTGGCGGTACATACGATTTTAACCAAGCGTCTATTTTCTCAGTTGTTCTTGCGGTATTAGTACTAGCAATTTCAGCTACAATTCCAAACGAGCCAGTAGAACAACACTAAAAAAAGAGTCCGGATTTTATCCGAACTCTTTTTTATTTTACTTTACATGAACGACTAATTCGTTATTTTCTACATCAACAACTACGTGACTGTTATCAGTAATCGTTCCTGCAATTAATTCTCGTGCTAATTTCGTCTCAACTTGACGCTGTACATATCGTTTTAATGGACGAGCTCCGTACATCGGATCAAAGCCAGCTTCTACAACAAACTCTCTCGCTGCGTCTGTTAATTCTACCGTAATATGACGGTCAGCTAAACGACCTTGTAATTCTTTTACAATTTTATCAACAATACCTTTAATTTCATTCGTTGTAAGAGGTTTGAATAAAATAATTTCATCGACACGGTTTAAAAACTCTGGTCGGAAATGTCCTCTTAATTGCCCCATTACAAGTTCTCTTGATTCCTCTTTAATGGAGCCATCTGCTTCTAATCCATCTAACAAATGAGCAGATCCTATATTTGAAGTCATAATAATAACCGTGTTTTTAAAGTCTACTGTACGTCCTTGAGAATCTGTAATGCGTCCATCATCTAACATTTGTAATAAAATGTTGAATACTTCTGGATGTGCTTTTTCGATTTCATCTAACAAAATAACTGAATACGGTTTACGTCTTACCGCTTCTGTTAATTGACCGCCCTCTTCATATCCAACATATCCAGGAGGCGCACCAATTAAGCGTGACACAGCGTGTTTCTCCATATACTCAGACATGTCGATACGAATCATTTGCTCTTCACTGTCAAATAACGTTTGTGCTAATGTTTTTGCAAGCTCAGTTTTACCAACACCTGTCGGTCCTAAGAAAATAAATGAACCAATTGGACGATTCGGATCTTTAATACCAGCGCGCGCACGAAGAACTGCGTCTGATACAAGGCTTACCGCTTCTTCTTGACCGATAACACGCTCTGATAAAATTTGCTCTAAGCGTAGTAATTTCTCGCGTTCCCCTTCAACGAGTTTTGCGACAGGAATACCAGTCCATCGTGAAACAATATCCGCAATCTCTTCTTCACTTACTTCCTCACGTAATAAACGATTTTCCTGTTTATTATGTGCGCCCATTTCTTCTACTTCTTTTAATTCTTTTTCGATAGCTGGAATTTTCCCGTGACGAAGTTCTGCTGCTTTATTTAAATCGTAATTTCCTTCTGCTTCTTCTAACTCACGGCGCAGACGCTCCAAATGTTCACGTAAGTCACGCACTTTATGAATGTCTTCTTTTTCTTTCTCCCATTTCGCTCTCATACCACTTGCAACTTCTTTTAAATCCGATAATTCACGTTGCAACGTTTTCAGGCGTTCTTGGCTACCAAAGTCCTTCTCTTTTCCAAGAGCCGCTTCTTCAATTTCTAGCTGCATAATACGACGCGTTACTTCATCTAATTCTGTTGGCATAGAATCAATTTCTGTTCGAATCGTTGCGCACGCTTCGTCAACAAGATCGATCGCTTTATCTGGTAAGAAACGATCCGAAATATATCGATCTGATAAAACGGATGCTGCTACAATCGCGCGGTCATGAATATTTACACCGTGATAAATTTCAAAACGCTCTTTTAAACCACGTAAAATCGAAATTGTATCTTCAACAGTTGGTTCTTCTGCTAATACTTGTTGGAAACGTCTTTCTAGCGCTGGATCTTTCTCAATATATTTACGATACTCATCTAACGTTGTCGCCCCGATACAATGCAGTTCACCACGCGCAAGCATCGGTTTTAACATATTTCCTGCGTCCATCGCACCTTCTGTTTTACCAGCGCCGACGATTGTGTGAAGTTCATCAATGAATAATAAAATGCGTCCTTCGCTCTTTTTAATCTCATTTAATACAGCTTGCAGACGCTCTTCAAACTCACCACGGAATTTCGCTCCAGCTACAAGCGCACTCATATCTAATGCGAAGATTGTTCTATCTTTTAATCCTTCTGGTACATCCTTCTTCACAATACGCTGTGCTAATCCTTCAACGATTGCTGTTTTACCAACACCGGGTTCACCAATTAAAACCGGGTTGTTTTTCGTTTTACGTGAAAGAATGCGGATTACACGTCGAATCTCACTATCTCGACCGATAACAGGATCAATTTTCCCTGCTCTCACTTCCGCCACTAAATCACGACCATATTTTTCTAACGCTTCATAAGTTGCTTCTGGATTTTGACTAGTCACTCTTTGATTCCCCCGAACTGTCATTAAAGACTGTAATAAGTTATCTTTCGTAATATGAAATCTTGTAAGTAATTGATTTATATCGCCTTTTTCTTCAGAAAAAGCAAGCAGTACATGTTCAACTGAAATGTAGTCATCCTGCAATTTCTCTGCTTCTTTTCCTGCTCTTACAAGTAGTTGTTGCAGAGCACCTGTTATATATAATTTCCCTGCTTCTGCACCGCTTCCCGTTACAGAAGGTTTTTTCTTAATTAAACTTTCAGCGCCTTGCTTTAACGCTTCTATATCGACATTCATTTTTTGAAAAATACGTACTGCTAACCCATCTTGCTCTTCTAATAATGTAAACAAGAGATGAACAGTATCTACTTCTTGATGATGATGAGATACCGCTAAAGATTGAGCACTCATAATCGCCTCTTGTGTTTTTGTTGTCATTTGATTTAAGTCCATCTTTACAGTCCTCCAAATGTTTGACTTTCTTTGACCTTTGATTTGATTATACGCCAACTGACTTTTTTATACAATAATTTTGCTTATGTATTTTCAAACTTATTATTGGAAAAAGAAAAAAGGAACATTCATTATACAGTTGAAAAATATACGGTAAATGAAATTATAATTTGTAACGACAAAAAAGCCGCAATAATGATTGCGGCTTCTGTTACGGTTTTCTTTTATATGTCCACTGACGGTTATGATTCGCGTTATCTGGAAACTTTTCACCAGCAGTTAATTTCACCATTTGCGGATCTTTTACCATACTTCCTGTTTCACCAATTTCTACGTAAATACCATCGTTTGGCGCTTTTTGTCCAGAACGAAACCTGCGATTTTGTCCCATTTCCATTCTCCTTCCATGACGTCTTTGCCTCATTAGTATATCCATTTTAAAAGAAAGCTTTTCTGTCATGTTTAGGAAACAAGTACTACATTTCGTTCTTGTACATATACATGAATGACACAAGCTTAGGAAGGGATTTCTTTCCTATTTGTAGAAAAAAAGAAACCAACCTACTATAGGCCAGCTTCAAAGGAGAGTCAAACATATACGAGAAGATTACATGTTCATTATAAGCCTCATCATACGAGCAATGTAACCCTTTTCACAATTTGTACATAATGAAAGAAACATTGTTTGAACTTTCTAAAAAGATGTTGACTTTCCCTAATTTCCAGCGAGAAATAGTAGACACCGTAGCACTTTGCGACGTAAGATGGATATATAGTGAACTTTCCATCTTTGGTGTTCTCACCCAGTTTAACCTCTTATTTCTGCATATTAAAAACGGAAATACAGATAGAAACAAAAAAATTATTATAAGAGGTGAAATTATGAATAAACAGCATTTAATCGCATTAGACTTAGACGGCACTTTATTGACAGACAACAAAATAATTTCCACTCGAACGAAACATACAATTGCAAAAGCAAAGGAACAAGGACATATTGTCGTTATTTCAACAGGGCGTCCATTCCGTGCTAGTTTTGATTACTATAAAGAACTTGGTCTGAATACACCAATCGTAAACTTTAACGGCGCTTACGTACATCATCCTCTTGATTCAAAGTGGGGAACACATCACTCTCCCCTTGAGCTAGCAACAGCCCAAGAAATTGTCCGAGCTTGCTTTGATTTTGGCGTGAAAAATATATACGCTGAAGTAATGGATGATGTGTATGTTCGTGAAATTGATGAAGATAAAAAACATATTTTCGAATTCGGTTCTCCAAAGATTTTTACAGGAGACTTATTAAATACTTTAAACGATCATCCAACTTGCTTATTAATTGACGCACATGATGAGCATTCTAGTGCAATTCGTCAACATTTAACTGATATGCACGCTGAAGTAATCGACCATAGAAAATGGGGCGCACCTTGGCCAATTATTGAAATTGTGAAAAGCGGGTTAAATAAAGCTGTCGGATTACAAAAAATTTCTAGTCATTACAACATTCCACAAGAACGAATTATCGCTTTCGGTGATGAAGATAACGATTTTGAAATGATTGAATTTGCTGGTCATGGCATCGCAATGGGTAATGCAATTCCTGAATTAAAATCACTCGCAAATCATACGACATTAACGAATGAAGAAGATGGTATTGCGCTATATTTAGAAGAGGTTCTTGGATTATAATCTAAAAATTCCCTGCTTATAGTTTCTCGCCAAACGCTCATACTATTATTAGACGCAAAAGTCAGCGCGTCGATTGTTTTCAGCTAAATAAAGGGGGTTTTTCGAATGGGTAAAAAGAACAAATCAAAACGTTTTATCCAACAAGGAGCCGATGCTGTTATGAAGCATGATGCAAGATTCCCGTACAGAGGTACATTAGCTGAGGCAGAAAAAGCGAGAAGTAACTCTTCTTTTGGAGGGGTTTAAATGGGGAACTTACTATTCCAACAAGCTAGAGATGCCGTTGCAAATGCCGTATCTTGTTCAAGCGGTACTGAGCAACAAGATCTCGTATATAGGGCAAAAAATGCTTTGCACTCTGCTTATGCAAACTCTTCAACAGCTGAAAAAGTTCAGCTACGCGAAATGCAAGAGCAGTTGCAAAACATTACGAATTTACATTAAAAAAGAGGACCAGCTTTGGTCCTCTTTAATCTTTTCGAAATAATCCAAACACCCCGACCGTTTGCAGTACGTTTGTAAATGCACCTGGGTCCACTTGTTTAATAACCCTCTCTAATTCATACAGTTCATAACGAGTAATAACAATCATTAACATTTCCTTATTTTCATTTGTATAAGCACCTGTTGCTGGGATAGTTGTAATCCCCCTCACTAAGCGTGAATGAATCGCCTTTCGTACATCTGTCCCATTCTTCGTAACGATTAATGCTGTAATCTTCACATGCCGCGTATGAATCGCATCGATAATTCGAGTTGAAACATACAAAGTCACCAAAGTATATAATGCTTTTTCCCATCCATACACATAGCCAGCGGCGATAATGATCAGTGCATTAAAGAAGAAAAAGTACGTACCGACAGGCTTGTCTTTAATCTTTGATAAAATCATGGCGATAATATCTAAACCACCTGTAGAAGCCCCCCACTTCAACGCAATTCCTACTCCAATCGCTGAAATAATCCCGCCAAAAATCGCATTCAATATGATATCGTTCGAAACCGCCCTAACCGGGATAATTTCTAGAAACAAAGTCATAAATATAACGCAAAGAAAACTAAAGAAAGTAAAGGCCTTTCCAACCTTTTTCCACGCTAAAATAACGACGGGAATATTAAACAAACTAAACAACACCCCCGTTGATATGTGAATAGATAAAAAGTCACCTAATATTTGTGATAACAATTGAGATAATCCCGCAAAGCCACTCGCGTACACTTTCGCTGGCGTTAAAAATAAATTCATTCCAATCGCGTTTAACAAACCAGCGACGATTACAACGATTAACTTCTTTATAAGTTCGGTATAATTCAACTTCAAATCCATTTCTAATCCACCTTTATTATTCATGAATGCACTGCTATACATAGTCTTTACGAAAAAGGAAATGATAAACGTACAACGTTTAGAAATGGAGTTGATACATATGCCACATACGAGTGATAACGACAAAAAGGCACGCGATAATAACGCAAAGCGTACGCAAAAAAATGAGCAAGAACAAAAAAATATTCAGCAAGGGAAACGTGCCTATTCTAAAAAGACCGATCACCTTTGATTCCATCGTACATCAACAGTATTGTTGATGTACTTTTTTTTACATTTCACAGGAAAAAACATTAAAAATTCACTTCATGTTCACTTCTATATTCTACAATAGCGATAACATATTCGGATGAGGTGTTGGCATGAGAGGGAAACACATTTTCATTATTACTGCACTAATAAGTATATTAATGCTAGCTGCTTGCGGACAAAAAAATAGCTCAGCTACAGTCGCTACGGCAACAGACTCAACCATTACGAAGAGCGACTTCGAAAAACAGTTGAAAGATCGTTACGGAAAAGACATGCTATACGAAATGATGGCACAAGACGTTATCACGAAAAAATATAAAGTATCTGACGATGATGTAGATAAAGAAGTACAAAAAGCGAAAAATCAATACGGAGATCAATTCACAGCAGTACTAGAAAACAATCGTTTAAAAGATGAAGCTGATTTCAAAAATCAAATTAAGTTCAAACTTGCTATGAATGAAGCGATTAAGAAAAGTGTTACAGAAAAAGACGTGAAAGATCACTATAAACCAGAAATTAAAGCGAGTCACATTTTAGTAAGTGACGAAAATGAAGCGAAAGAAATAAAGAAAAAATTAGATGCTGGTGCTTCATTTGAAGAACTAGCAAAACAAGAATCGCAAGATCTACTATCAAAAGAAAAAGACGGAGACCTTGGATACTTCAATTCAGGCAGAATGGCGCCTGAATTTGAAACAGCGGCCTATAAACTAAAAGTCGGACAAATTAGCAATCCCGTTAAATCAACAAACGGTTATCATATTATTAAATTAACTGATAAAAAAGAGTTAAAGCCCTATGATGAAGTGAAAGACTCTATTCGTAAAAACTTAGAAGAAGAACGTATTGCCGATCCTACATTTAGTCACAAATTACTACAAAAAGAATTAAAAAAGGCAAATATTAAAATAAATGATAGTGACTTGAAAGATACGTTTACTCTTGCGCATGAGCAAGAGAATTAAAAAAGCACCGCCTTATTTTTACAGCAAAATAAGGCGGTGCTTTTTATTTAATTTACTTCTTAAAATACGTCCAACCTTCTTCTTGATAAATCTTTTCTTCTTTCATCAACTTACCAAGCGCGCGCTTAAATGCAGCTTTACTCATGTTGAAGCGTTCTTTAATGTCTTCTGGGTGGCTCTTATCCCAAAACGGCATTGCTCCGCCTCGTTCTTCCATATATGCATAAATTACAGCAGCATCATCTTCCATTCCTTCTTCTTTACGAGGAAGAAGTGAAATGTTAATTGTACCGTCATCTTTCACGTCAATAATACGGCCCGTTACACGTTCACCGATGCGGACTTGTTCTTTTCTTTCAGTATGGTGTAAGAAAGCACGGAAATGCTCATCAGTTAGTATGAATGAACCAACTTGAAGTGAACGATACACACGTCCATTTACGTTTTTATTACGCATAGATGGTGTCGCATCTACGATAATCTCTTGCATATCACTGTCTCTTGCCGGAAGAGCGATAAGTCGATCACGATTCGTTAATTTTAACGTGCAATATAATTCGTCTCCAACTTCAGGCCATACTGGCATATAAATTGGGAACTCGTCAGCTGGGATTAGTATATCTTTTGATACACCAATATCAACAAACACACCTAAACTAGGGATAACTTCTACAACTTTTACCCAGTTCCAATCAAAAGTTGTAATAAGTGGCTCCTTCATTGTTGCTGAAACACGATTTTGATGATCAAGGTATAAGAATACATCAATCGTATCGCCTTCTTCAATTTCCCCAACTAATTCGTTTTTATGTAGGAAAATTTCTTCTTCTTCATTCCCAACCATATATCCGATTTCCGTTTCGCGTAAAACAGTTACCTGTTCAATCGCTCCTAATTGTAAATACATATTTTTTAATTCCCTTCTATATATATAAAATTAACTTTTTATATTTTTATCATTCCAAACAAAAGTTAATTATAACACGATTTTTCCTTTATTTGTCCAACTGCCCAAAATTCACTATAATAAAATGAGGTTACATAAATATAAGTATGAAAACACTTAAGTCCAGACTCGTTTTCAGCTATACTTTAGTATGTACAGTACATAAAAAGATTAGAAATTTATTTGGAGGTGCTAACTATGGCAAAAGAGAGTTCTTTTGACATCGTTTCGAAAGTAGAATTACCTGAAGTAACAAACGCAATTAACATCGCATTAAAGGAAATCCAAAACCGATATGACTTTAAAGGAAGTAAAAGTGATATTAAATTAGAAAAAGAAGTACTAGTTTTAACTTCTGACGATGAGTTCAAATTAGACCAAGTAAAAGACGTTCTAATTGCTAAACTTGTAAAACGTAACGTTCCAATTAAAAACTTGGATTACGGAAAAGTTGAAGCAGCGACTGGTAACACTGTTCGCCAACGCGCAACACTTCAACAAGGTATCGATAAAGATAACGCGAAAAAAATTAACAACATCATTAAAGAAATGAAATTAAAAGTAAAAACACAAGTACAAGATGACCAAGTACGTGTTACAGCGAAAAGCCGTGATGACTTACAAGCAGTTATCGCAGCAGTTCGCAGCGCTGACTTACCGATTGACGTACAATTTATTAACTACCGCTAAAAAGAAAAACTCCTCTAATTAGAGGAGTTTTTCTTTTTGTCATATAGGAACAATATGACAAGGACAAGAGGGTATTTACGGTGAAAATTACTGAGCGAACAGAGTCTATTCATACGAATACCTTACAGGTGACCGCGTAGTTAGACTAGGTCTCATTGTAGAATTTTTTTATACATGGAATTGAGCATGCCCTTTTAAAAATAAGGAAAAGACTTCTTAGGACGTTTCCCTTCAACTTGAATCACTTTCCTTATCAATTGAATCCCAAACCAAAGTCACCACAACTACCTCCATAAACCAAAATCTCTCTCCCTAATCAAGCGTAACAATTTATGAGTATAAGAATATTTTCCACCCTTCAATGTAATGTAAAATTAATAAGGGATCTTATTTTGTGAAAAAAAGTTAATTATAAAAGAGTTAGAAGTGGTTATTTGAAGAAATTAATAATATGTTTTTTATTGGCTATATTCTCTCTAAATATTAAAGGATGTTCTAATAATATGACTACACTAAAGGATAAATCTAATTGCATTCACAAAGCTTGGTACAAAAAACCTATGTTATGTAATAATTTAAAGAAGCACTAAATAGTTGATGATAAAGGTCATAAAAAAACACTTTAAGTTGCCTTCCTCTTACTTGAACCATCTTAATTGTAATATGGAAGGAAAAGAAGTATAAGGTGTTAATAAGGATGCAGATTTCAAAATAAAAAGTACGTTAAGTAAACTTTCATTCAAAAATTCATATTAAGTAATAATATTTTAGAATCAAGTTTATAAAAAATATTAAGAGGTTTATAAGTGTAAAACCTACGGGAACTTTTCCTGTGGGTTTTATTGTACTATAAGTATTTATTTAGCAATTATGTTTTTCGAAATATTCTTCTTTAATTATTTGTAATTTTTTTTCGTTTTTTGTTAATTCAAATATAAATAACGCTTTTTTCATGTTATTAGCAACTTTTTCTTTATTAGATTGTTTAAGCTTTAATAAATTCGAACCTTTTTCATAGTATAGTTCACCCAATAAGTATAAAGTATTTAGATTAATAGCTAATTTGATACCCTTATCAATGTATTTTTTTGCTTCTTCGTATTGATATGTGTAACTTAAACATTTTGCTAAATTATAAATGATTTTTAATTTAATTTCTTTATCTCTAGGAAAATCTAGCTTATTAAAATTATTTAAACATCTTTTTAATATATTAATACTCTCTTTATATTCTTTATTTTCTGCATGAAATATAGCCATTGTCTGCATAATATCTATTTCTCTCTCTGTTAAAAAATCAATATTCGTTACAGTTATTTTTAATGCATTATTTAAAAGAGTTAAAGCCGTTTTTATTGAGTTATTCACACGATATATAGCAATTGCTTCATGCCATATTAGAAATTGTTTATCTTCTTTTATTCGAAAATTATTTAAGTTTTTTTCTTTTGTTACTATTTCATAAAGCTCTTTATATTGATGTTGTCTTATGCAATCCTTCATTACGCATTTTACATTTTCTATATATTTAAATTTTTTGTTTTGAGTTAGTGCAAATATATTATTTGGATCAATACCAAGTCTTTCTGATAATTGATATAACAATATGCTAGATGGATAAATCACACCTTTTTCGATCTTGCTAATTTGACTTTGTGAACATATTCCATGACATAATTCGGATTGTGATATATTTTTTTTCATTCTAAGTTCTTTAATGGTAATACCCAAATCGTAAAATTCCATTTTTCCTCCTCAAATATAGCTCTCAATGAGTATCAGAATATTTTTCACCCTTTAATGTAATGTAAAATTAGTATAGTTGCAATTGTTGTTTGTTCTATAGGTCTTTTCACTTCTTTGCTCAGCTGCATTTCAAGGCGATAGCACTCCACACAAAAACAGGCTAGGGAGAAAGTTTTCTCCCTAGCCTGGGAATACCTCTCATTAGAGGCCTTTTCATACTCCTTAAAAGCAACGCCTTACCTTAAACTGAAGACGAGCTACTAAAGAACAACGCGACTCATTTCCGTCTCTTTTTAACCGCAAGTGAACTACCCACCACTTAATACCTCTTACGAGCTTACCCCGAGTGGGGGCTTCTCGGTTCATCGCTACTTTTGATAGCTAACGAATTTGTCCTAGGACAGCCGAGCTAACTCCCTTGTTCCAAAGGTTATTTTGTTACTATTTATGCCAACACTAATAAGCGAATGGCTTCCTTTTTGATATTGATCGCTGCATTATAATCACGGCCAATTGTGAGTCCACACAAACACGCATACATGCGTTCACATAATGGCATTTCTTTTTTATTTCCACAATTACTACACATCTTTGTAGAAGGAAACCATTTATCTATTTTTACAAGCTGTTTCCCTTGTTCTTGTAGCTTATATGCTAAAAATGTCGTGAACATCCTCCAACCGTTGTCCGCTACACTCTTACCAAATCTAAATGCTCGTGACATTCCTTTCATATGTAAGTCTTCGATTGCTACAACGTCAAAACTCGTAGCTAATTCCTTAGACTTATGATGAAGAAAATTTTTACGTTGATTGGCGACCTTTTCATGCAATTTCGCTACATGAATGCGTTGTTTCTTCCAGCGCTCTGAACCTTTCACACGTCTTGCTAATACTCGTTGTGTCTTCGCTAATTTCTCTAACCTCTGACGATAAAAGCGAGGATAATTGGCTTTCTCATCTTCGCTACTCACATACAATTCAGCCATTGCGAAGTCTAATCCAACTACACTTTGTACTTCTTTTTGTACAATCTCTTTTTCATATTCAGTCAAGATGGACACATAGTATTTACCAGTAGGTGTCATCGAAATCGTACACGATTTGATGATATGTTTTGGCGGGATTTCTCTATGTTGCTTCAGTTTCACCATTTTCAACTTTGGTAATTTGATATAACCATGAAATAACATAATATTTCCGTTTACTCGATTCGTTGTATAGGATTTTCTACTCTTTTTACTTTTGAATGTAGGAAAATCACTTTGACCACTAAAAAAATTCTTATACGCAGTTTGCAAGTTTAATTGCGCGTTGGCCAATGCCAATGAATCAACTTCTTTCAACCATTCATATTCTGTCTTATATTTTGCAGGAGTAGGGATTTTTTTCTTTAATTCTTCCTTGTCCTCTTTATATTTTTCATATACTTCTATTCGTTCAGCCAGCATTTTGTTATACACAAAACGTACACACCCGAATGTTTTTCGTATGAGATGTGCTTGTTCTTCTGTTGGGTACAGACGAAATTTATACGCCTTATTCTGCTTTGGCATATCCATTCACCTCATTTTCCATAAGCTATGACGGTGATCACACAACCTGAACACTACAAGATTATTATCTACTTTCATTGTTATACCAAAATTCCCCTCTTATAAGACTGATTATATCAGAGGCAAAATAAATAGGAAAACCAAATGTTTGGCTACGCCAAACCGAAATTCATCTCCCACCTGCCGCTAGACTATCGTCTTTCACGCGCCTGAGGAAGGAGACTTCTTTCGGATATATGTTAAAAACGCAATAAACAATACGTTCACACCGACGATTAAAGAGATAAATAACCAATTCACACCTGTTTCTCCATTAACTTTATACACATTTGATTCTTCGCGCTTTAGAACGAGATAAAACTTTCCTTTTTCTTCTCTTATAATTTCATCTTCTAACAATCCTTTTAACTCTTGTTTTTCACCAATCACACTTACAGGTAAAGCAACTTTTTGTGTTTCTTTCGTATTATTAATCGCTACTACTGTCACTTCATCTTTATACTTTCGTTTTAGTACACTCATTCCATCTTTATCATACAAAAGCTCAAACGTACCGCGTCGTAAAGACGGTCTCGTTTGTCTCAGTTCACCGAGTTTCGTTATGTGTTGCATAAATTTCTCATCTGATTTGAAATCCATTAATCGTCTATTATCCGGTGTATCTCCTCCATCTAATGCAATTTCAGTCCCGTAATAAAAATTCGGAATGCCTGGTGCTGTTAATAAATATGTAAGAGCTAGTTTCAAACGAGATGGCGGATAATTCATATTCTCTTTTGCAATACGGGCAAACCTTTTTGTATCTTGATTATCTAAAAATGTAACGGATTCCCCTTCTTTTTTACTCACATCATATAAAGGTTTCACCGATACATCCACTTTAGAAAAAGATTCTACTATTTTTTCGTTATATTCACTATCTTCCTCTGTCATAATACGAAAATCTTTCTTTATCGCTTGCATATCTTTTTGCACGTCATCCCAGAAAGAACGCGACATTTTTTCACTATGCATCACATAGCTTCCATCTAAATCAACTTCTTTGATCCACCATTTCATCGCGTCAATGACTTGTTGTTCGTTTTCTCCAAGCGGAAATTGAAGTACAACTTTTATTCCTTTTGCGTGCGCTTCTTGTACAAATTCTTTCACATCATTTTCTGTTCCAAAATGTTCATTTACCTTTTGAAAATTGTGCACGTCTAACCCATCGTACTTTCCACTTTCAAAAAGTGGAGAAAGCATAACAGCGGTAAAGCCCATTTCTTTTATGTAATCCAGTCTTTTTATAGTCCCTCTTATATCTCCGCCCTGATATCCTTCTAAATTACCAACTTCTAACTGCTTGTCATTTTTCGGTTCTCCATTATTAAAGCGATCAATCATAATGGAATATATAACTTCGTCTCTCCACTCTCTTTTTCCGTCTGCAAACGTATGTATTGGTACAAATAAGACGACAGCTAAACAAAAACAAATGAATAGTTTCCTAGTCCGTATTTTTCCCACACGCATCCCCCATGTTTTTTAATTATAAGAATATTATACCAATTTTCCGAACAAATCGCATATGTTGATTTCTTTCTCCTCAAAATACTTCATGTTAGATTTTCTAACATGAAGTATAAATTTTCTGAATTTTTAGTTGATTTTTCATTTCATTTCGAATATGATATGAAACATAACAAGTTGATGTTATTATTTCTAACATTACAGGAGGAGAGAGAATGAATATGGGAGATACGGTTTTTATGTTTGTAACGACAGTAATGGTCATGTTAATGACACCAGGATTGGCACTTTTTTACGGGGGCATGGTTCGCAGTAAAAACGTACTCAGTACGACAATGCATAGCTATAGCGCAATGGCTATCGTTTCGATTCAGTGGATTGTGATCGGCTATTCTTTATCATTCGGACCAGACTGGCACGGACTTATCGGTACACTCGATTGGTTCGGTTTAAACGGCGTTACCTACGCACCAAATCCAGACTACTCATCTACTATTCCTCACAATTTATTTATGATGTTCCAACTCATGTTCGCTATTTTAACTCCCGCTTTAATTTCAGGTGCATTCGCCGAAAGAATGCGATTTTCTGCTTTCCTTATTTTCATCCTTCTATGGACAACAATCGTTTACAATCCTGTCGCTCATTGGGTATGGGGCGTTGGTGGATGGCTAAGAGAACTTGGCGCGTTAGACTTCGCTGGTGGTAACGTCGTTCATATTACATCTGGCGTGGCCGGCCTTGTATTAGCCATTTTTCTTGGAAAACGAAAAAATATAAACGGTACTTCTCCTCACCATTTACCATTCACAATGTTAGGCGCAGGCTTACTATGGTTCGGCTGGTTCGGTTTTAACGTCGGAAGTGCATTATCTTTAAACGACGTAGCTTTAACTGCATTTATTAATACAAATATAGCCGCTGCTGCCTCTGCATTAACTTGGATGCTTTCAGAATGGTTCTTCCAATCAAAACCGACTGCGATGGGAGCTGCTTGTGGTGTAGTTTCCGGTCTAGTCGCTATTACACCAGCTTGCGGGTTCGTTACACCTTTCTCCGCTCTTCTTATCGGAGCAATTGGCGGCGTATTATGCTTCGGCGCAGTCTTCTTCTTAAAAATGAAATGCGGATACGACGATACACTTGATGCATTCGGATGCCACGGTATCGGCGGAACTTGGGGCGGTATTGCAACAGGACTATTTGCAACTACTGCTGTAAACAGTGATGGCGCGAACGGATTATTTTACGGAAACGCCGCTTTACTGTTCAAACAACTGGTAGCAATCGGCGCAACATATGCATTCACGATCATCATGACGTATGCCATTATTAAAATAATTAACTTCTTCCTCCCTGTTCGGGTAGATGAACACGAAGAACATATGGGACTTGATATTTCGATGCACGGAGAGAAAGCTTACGAGTACACTGAGCGGGTGAACTAAAAAAGAGATGCAGTCTATTAGTAGTAGATTGCATCTCTTTTTATTGTACTTGTCAGCGTTAGATACCCCACCTAGTATTCCAGTGAATATATCGACGATTTTTTAAATATATCGATTTACCAATAAATTCCTACATGACGAAACTGAAGAATACTCCGGTATAACTTACGAATCACCATACTTACTTTTATTCAAACTTAATATAATAAGAAACGCAATCGCTATTACAGCTAAAAAGCGAACTGGATTAAACAGTATTCCTACCGTTTCATTAAAACGATGATAAATAAAAGGAATCACCTCAAGTACCATTAGCCCCATCGCAATTTGAAACGTCTCAGCCATCGCTTTATTTTTTATAAACGCAGCGCGCTCATCACCTTGTTTCCCAATCGCTATAAACATTTTTATAATAGCAAACACTACAAATAAAAAGACGACCGCTTAACAGTCGTCTTTTCCTATTTATTTCGGAGCATTTCCCACATATTGCGTAATATCAACATTTAAAGATTGTGCTAAACGCATTCCGTAATCGTGATCTGCACGGAAGAAGTTACAAATAGCTAGTAATTTCGTGCGCTCATTTACGTCTTTTAAGTCATTTGTTAAGTTTGCAATTAAATTGTCTTGCTCTTCTTTAGAGAATGAACGATAACGCTCACCTGCTTGTTTGAAATCATTTGGTTTATCAATTTTTTCACGAGATACATAACCTTCTACTTTCATAGTTGAATCGCGGTAAGTCGGGTCTTCAACTGGATTTTCAGTATGACGGCTCGGTTCGTAGTTAATTGTAGATGGATTTTGATTTATTTGCATCGCACCATCACGTTGTTGGTTATGAACAGCTGCGTACGGGCAGTTTACAGGAATTTGTAAGTAGTTCGCACCAAGACGGTAACGCTGTGTATCTGGATAAGAGAATAAACGACCTTGTAATAATTTATCTTCAGATGGTTCAATACCATTTACAGTTGCACTTGGAGAAAATGCCACTTGTTCTACTTCTGCGAAGAAGTTTTTCGGGTTACGATTTAACGTCATCGTCCCTACTTCCATTAATGGGAAGCGATCTTCTGGCCATACTTTCGTCGGATCTAATGGATCGAAATCTAAAGAATCCGTTTCCTCTAGTTGCATCACTTGTACGTGTAAATCCCACTTCGGATAGTTTCCTTTTTCGATTGCATCGAACAAGTCACGAGTTGCATGGTTGAAGTCTTTTCCTTGTACTTCTTGCACTTCTTTTGCACTTAAGTTACGTACACTTTGCTGTGGTTTCCAGTGATATTTAATATAGACGATTTTACCTTCTGCATTAATCCATTTAAATGAATGGACACCGAAACCTTCCATTTCGCGATAGCTTGCTGGTGTACCGTAATCAGAAAATACCCACGTCATCATATGTGTAGATTCCGGACTTAACGTCATGAAGTCCCAGTAACGATCTGGTGTTTGAACATTTGTATCAGGTGCTGGTTTTAAAGAATGCACCATATCAGGGAATTTAATTGCATCACGAATGAAAAAGACCGGTAGATGGTTCCCTACGATATCGTAATTTCCTTCCTCTGTATAAAATTTAACAGCGAACCCGCGTGGATCACGAGCTGTTTCCGGAGAACCTTGACCATGAATAACCGTTGAGAAACGAACAAATACAGGCGTTTCAGTTCCTTCATTTTGTAAAAATGCTGCTTTCGTATATTGCTTCATGCTGTTTTTCGTTACGAATACACCGTGAGCACCTGCACCACGTGCATGCACAACACGCTCTGGAATACGTTCACGATCAAAGTGAGCCAGTTTTTCTACTAAATGATAGTCTTCTAATAATACCGGTCCACGGCGACCTGCTGTACGAGAATTTTGGTTGTCTCCAACTGGAGCACCTTGGTTTGTTGTTAAGCGATTATTTGGATTCATCTAGGGGGATCCTCCTCTTTCTTTCATAGTAATTATTATTTATTTAAAATTATTATAAACTAATTATTATTCAAAACTAAATTCTTGTCAACTATTTCCTTCATTTTTTTGGAAACAACTTCAGCTAAACAATCGATAAATACAGGTTGTGAATTTGGCATATTTGGTCTAAAATATGCCAAATTCAACTCATCAGTTACAACTTTACATTCGTAATCATTGTCATATAAAACTTCTAAATGCGCTGCGACAAAGCCAACTGGGCAATATATGAAAGATTCATATCCATGCTCTTCATATAAATCTCTCGTTAAATCTTGCACATCTGGACCAATCCATGGATCAGGCGTATTTCCGGCACTTTGCCAACCCGTTGTATAGTTTTGAATATTGGCAGCCCCCGCAATTAAATCTGCTGTATGCTGCAATTGCTTCACATAAGGGTCCCCTGCTGAAATAATTTTCTCTGGCAAACTATGTGCTGAAAAAATTACGACTGCTTTCTCTTTATCTTCAATCTTTGTAAATGTTTCTTTTATTTGATCTGCCCAATAGGAAATAAATTTCGGTTCATCGTACCATTGTTCAATTGGTTCAATAACAGGGCCACCGATTTCTTTTGAAAGACGAATAGCACGGTCATTATACGCTTTAATGCTAAATGTAGAATAATGCGGCGCTAATACGATACTAATCGCTTGCTCAATTCCATCTTCTTTCATCTCTTCTACTGCATCTTCTATAAATGGAGCGATATGTTTTAAGCCTACATAACAAGTAAATTCATACTCTGTAAACATATTATTCATTGCATCTGTTAATTTATGCGCTTGCTCTTTCGTAATTTTTGCAAGTGGTGAAATTCCGCCAATCGCTTTATAGCGCCCGATTAAGTCTTGGAGCGCTTCTTCTGAAGGTTTACGCCCGTGGCGAATATGTGTGTAGTATGCTTCTACATCATCTAATGATTCTGGCGTTCCATACGCCATTACGAGTAAACCTATTTTTTTCTTTGTCATCTATATAACACCTCAATTTTATAAATGAGAATCTTTTTCAAGAACATTCGTTTCCAATTATAACAACTAATAATAAGTACGTCAAAATAATTATTCTAAATAAGTATTCTTTCTAATATGATTTTGAATTTTATTTGACAATTTATTTAATAGAAAAGCGACTTACTTTTATGTAAGTCGCTTTTCTTCTATTCTTTAATATTTACCCCATACTCTTTAAACCAAACATGAATTTGCGCTAAATGAGCTAAAAGCTGCGGACCAGTCATTAATTGACCGAACCAAGGGGATTGAAATGCACTACCACCTGACTCAATTAATCCGCGCAGCTGTTCTTTATCAAATAGTTCGTGTAAAATTGATCCTTTATCCGTTAATAAATCTTGTAGCCATACTGTTACCACTTTCGTATAGTGCGGATTATGCGTTTTCGGATATGGGCTCTTCTTTCTATATAAGATGTCATTTGGAAGTAACCCTTCTAATGCTTTACGCAATAGACCTTTTTCGCGGTTTTTATACATTTTCATTTCCCAAGGAATATTCCACGCATATTCGACAAGTCGGTGATCCGCAAATGGAACACGTACTTCTAAGCTTGCCCCCATACTCATACGGTCTTTTCTGTCTAATAATGTTGTCATAAACCATACCATGTTCAAGTAAAATAATTGTCGTCTCTTTGCTTCAATTGGGCTTTCTCCCTCTAAAACAGGAACTTCTTGAATAGATTCTTCATAACGCTGCTGTACATATTGTTGTAAGTTTAATTTATTTCTCCATTCTTTCTTTAGCAGTTGTTCACGCGCTTCTGTAGAGCGCATCCACGGAAATGCACTCGATTGTAAATCATCTTCTCTATAAAACCACGGATAACCACCAAATATTTCGTCTGCACATTCCCCAGATAAACCGACGACAAAATCTTGTTTAATTTCGCGGCAAAACCATAATAATGAGGAATCGATATCTGCCATACCAGGCAAATCACGAACGAGTACCGCTTCTGTTAAATACTGTGCTAATTGTTCATTTGAAATGACGCAGCGATGATGGTTTGTTTGAAACGTCTCAGTCATCAAATGAATAAATGGCGCATCTGAATTCGGCTGAAACGCATTCGCTTTAAAGTATTTGTCATTATCTTCATAATCAACAGAGTATGTGTGTAATTGCCCTTTTCCTGACCTTGCGTATTCTTTCGCAGCAATTGCTGTAATTGCACTCGAATCTACACCGCCTGATAGAAAAGTACATAGTGGTACATCAGAAACGAGCTGCCTTGTAATCGCATCTTGTAATAAAAAGCGTGTTTTCTCTACTGTTTCTTCAAAGGAGTCTTCATGTTTTTTGCTTTCTACATTCCAATATCTCCATATACATAAACCGTTCTTTGAAAATGTCATCGCATGACCTGGGCGTAATTCTTTTATACCAGCATAAATGCCATGACCAGGTGTTCTAGACGGCCCAAGACCGAATATTTCAGATAACCCTTCTAACGTTACTTCCGCCTTCACATCTGGATGCGCTAGTATCGCTTTTAACTCTGAACCGAATAGTAATCGTCCACTATCATATTTATAAAATAGCGGTTTTACACCTAATCGATCTCGCGCAATAAATACTTGTTCTTTCTGTTCATCCCATACAGCAAACGCATATATACCGTTTAAATGATCGACACATTCTTCTTTCCATTCAATATACGACGCTAATAGCACCTCCGTATCAGAATGACCTTTGAACGTATATCCTCTTCTTAATAATTCCTTTCGAATATCTTCTGTATTATACAATTCACCGTTATAGCAAATTGCATAATTCGTCTCATCTTTTAAACAAGTCATCGGTTGTTTACCACCCTCAGGATCAACAACGATTAACCGTTTATGCCCAAATGCGACATTGCCTTTAATCCAAACTTTATTATCATCTGGGCCACGTTTCGCTAACGTCTCAGCCATCTTCGTAACGACGTCCCGTTCTCCTTCTAATGAGCGTTTATAATCCACCCATCCTGTAATTCCGCACATACGAATCATCCTTCCATCTTATTTCTTTTCCTAAACGAGCAGTAATCCCCACCCTTAGAGGTGCGGATCAAAAAATGAAAAACTTGACGATAACCTACCATCCACATACGGAATAGCATTTTCACTCAGTAAAACGTGTTTTATTGTATGCCCACCTATGTCTAGGTGTGTCTAGTTATAAAGAATGCACGAACTGTCTATAACAGAAATAACTACTTTTCATAAAGGAGAAATCATGTATGATAAAACGTAACCATATTTTATATAACCAGCCTCGCGCTCATACAGTCGGTAATGTAGAATATATAAACAATGAATGGGTGTTCTTTGATGATGAAAATGATGAAGCATTTTTATTAGAAGATATTGCCGAAGATGGCTTTGAGATTTTATATAACAACAACTGGCTACCAGCTCGTTTCTATGAACAAGATGTATTACAAATCGCCAATGAACAGCATCATTTGCAAAACGGAGAAATGATACGAATTCGAAAAAGATTACTTCTTAGCTATACGGAATGGCTCGAGGAATTACCTGACTCTGTCTTTACGTTATTAACCGAATCATTGCAATCGCTTCACTACTCTTTATATGATTGCATGTATTGTCATAATTATTTATCTTTCTTACCGAAAGAGGAAGCTTGCGAAGGAGTAAATATTCTTTTGTTCGATAACGAAGAGATGATTTGTGCGCTGCAGCACCATTTCGTTCGTCACGCTACGTCAAATAAAAACATGTTTCGTTTTACGAAAGTAAACGGAGAAGAGTTGCATATCGATGCGACCTAAAATAAAAAACCACCTTATCTCCCAAACATTTGAGATTATAAGGTGGTTTTATTTTTTATTAGAATACTTGCCAACCAATTGGTAATTTCAGTCCAAGGTAAAATACTGCTACTAGTGCAACAATAAATAATCCCCAAACTGCCCCTGTTGCTTTGTTCTTGCTCATTTTCACAAGAACCATTTCCATTCCACCGATAACTAAAATACCAGCTATCATTTTTAAACCATACCACATGTGCATGTTACTTGTTGCAGTCTTCATAATACCCATGTACAACATGAAACCTGTCACAATAATGATAATGTACATAAGACGAAGCCCCATATGTACACCTTTACCTTTTCTTCCTGCTGAATAAAGTGAATACGCAACGAAGAATAAAATTAAACCTAACGCCCATGCTGTAATATGCATATGTACCATCGTATCCCCTACCTCCTCTTTTCACACTTTTTCACTCTATATGATAACATGTTCATTTATTTTCAGGAAATGTTTCGCTTTTTTACATTTAAATGCTATAATATTTAGAGTATTTACAAACTTCTTGTAATAACAAAAGGGGGAACAATCATGATTCAAACTAAGGATATTATCGAACTTACAGACACATACGGGGCAAATAACTATCACCCACTTCCAATCGTTATTTCTAAAGCAGAAGGTGTTTGGGTAGAAGATCCTGAAGGAAACCGCTATATGGACTTATTAAGTGCATATTCTGCAGTAAACCAAGGTCATCGTCACCCAAAAATTATTAACGCTTTAATTGACCAAGCTAATCGTGTTACGTTAACTTCTCGTGCTTTCCATAGCGATCAATTAGGTCCTTGGTACGAAAAAGTTGCGAAACTAACTAATAAAGAAATGGTACTTCCAATGAATACAGGTGCAGAAGCTGTTGAAACTGCAATTAAAACAGCACGCCGCTGGGCTTATGACGTGAAGAAAGTAGAAGCAAACCGTGCTGAAATCATCGTTTGTGAAGATAACTTCCACGGCCGTACGATGGGTGCTGTTTCTATGTCTTCAAACGAAGAGTACAAGCGTGGATTCGGTCCAATGCTTCCTGGCATTATCGTAATTCCTTACGGTGATTTAGAAGCGTTAAAAGCTGCAATTACACCAAATACAGCTGCATTCATTTTAGAGCCAATCCAAGGTGAAGCAGGAATTAACATCCCACCAGCTGGTTTCTTAAAAGAAGCTCTTGAAGTATGTAAAAAAGAAAACGTTTTATTTGTAGCAGATGAAATCCAAACAGGTTTAGGCCGTACTGGTAAAGTATTTGCTTGTGACTGGGACAATGTAACTCCTGACATGTACATACTTGGTAAAGCACTTGGCGGCGGCGTATTCCCAATCTCTTGCGTAGCAGCAAACCGCGACATTTTAGGCGTATTCGAGCCAGGTTCTCACGGTTCTACATTCGGTGGTAACCCACTTGCATGTGCTGTTTCTATCGCAGCTCTTGAAGTGTTAGAAGAAGAAAAATTAACAGAGCGTTCTCTTCAATTAGGCGAAAAATTAGTTGGGCAATTAAAAGAAATTGATAACCCAATGATTACTGACATTCGTGGTAAAGGCTTATTCATCGGTATCGAATTAAACGAGCCAGCTCGTCCTTACTGTGAACAACTAAAAGCAGCTGGTCTATTATGTAAAGAAACACACGAAAATGTAATTCGTATCGCACCACCTCTAGTAATCTCTGAAGAAGATTTAGAGTGGGCGTTCCAAAAAATTAAAGCGGTATTATCGTAATAATAGAGAGGTTGTCCTACATGTTGGGACAACCTCTTTCTTTTTATATTGATTTATACTAAAATAAAATTGCAATTTTCTGTATTTTATTTTAGAAAGCAGGTACGATATGTTATTACGATATGGTAAACATATTAACTATTTAGCTACATCTTTTATTTTAGTTACATTCTTTGGCTTCCTCCTTTCCGTAACATTGCTTAGTCACTACTCAACTTCTACTACATTCACACTACTGAAAGCATCATTTTGGACTGCTGTTACCCTTACTATCATTGGTTTTGGACGAGAAAAAAGCGCACTTACGGTTATACTATTTGGTATTTGTACACTTGCATTCGTTGGTCTTTACACTTTTTCGGTTATCGATTACCTCTATCACCCAAGACCATAGAAAAGAGCTATCTTTTCACAAGATAGCTCTTTTTTCATTTCACTACATTTCGCAAAGTACCAATTCCTTCTACTGTAATGACCACTTCATCACCAGCATGCAAAAACTTCGGTGGTGTGAAACCTTTTCCGACACCAGCCGGCGTTCCTGTTGCGATAATATCGCCTGGCTCTAACGTCATTCCTTTACTTATCGTTGAAATGATTTCTTCTATTGAAAAAATCATTTTATTTGTATTTGAAGTTTGCCTTATTTCCCCATTTACTACCGTCTCAATGTGTAACGCATTTGGCGTTTCAACCATTGATTTATGAATTAGGTACGGTCCCATCGGACAAAATGTATCGAAACTTTTTCCAAGGAAAAATTGTTTATGCTTCCTTTGAATGTCGCGAGCAGTTATATCATTTATAATGGTATAACCAAAAACATGCTCAAGCGCTTTTTCTTTTTTTATTTGTTTCCCTCGCTTACCAATGATGATAGCTAGTTCTCCTTCATAGTCTAGTTCATTCGTTGCGTGGGGATGACTATTAATTTTTTCATCCATTCCAATAACTGTCGTCGGCGCTTTCGTAAAGATCATTATATTTTCTGGAATTGATTCTACTCCGCCCATCTCTATCGCATGCTCACGATAATTTTTTCCAACGCAAAGAATATTCTTCCTTGGCCTTGGAATTGGCGCTAATATTTTCACCTCAGTTAACGGATAATACGCCGCCCCTTCATTTTCCTTCGCCCAATTTACAATATCACATATTTTTTCAAAGCATTCGGTTCCTCTTTCAATACACTCTAACATTGTAATCGGAATCGTAACCTTTTCCCCTTTTTGTCTTTGCGCTTCTCTTACATGCAATACCTTTTCTTCCTCTTCATCCACAATACCTACAAATACCTTTTCATCTTTTTTCGCCGTTACCAAACGCAATATTTCCACTCTCCATCCTAAAACTCATACCCTTTAATTGTATTCGCATCCGTAAGAAAAAAACCTTCTCATGCACGCTAATTTTTACAATATTCTTCTCATATCCTATTCGTTACTCCTTTATATTTGGCATAAAATGTAGAAATTTTACTTTTTTTAGCGAAGGTATTTCTTTTTTATGGGTTTTTTGTATAATATGTACTACATATATACTAAAAATTTCATTTAGAGATGGAGCCGATTTCAATGTTTGAGCAAGCGATTGAAAAAAAACGTGAAAAAATGATTTACTTTGCTGAACGCTACGGAATGACTTCTCAAAAAACAGTGGATTGTAGCCAAGAACTGGACAGGCTCTTAAATGTAATTTGGCATGTACATACGGATTTTCACCCTAATCAAACACTCAATACACACACGCAATAACGTGTGTGTTTCTTTTATAAAAAAAAAACACATTTTATTGAAAACGCCCATACAATAGTAGAAAAGAAAATTTTAAAAACGAAAGGTGTTTTGTATGCCAGCTATGGTCGGACATATTCGTATCGTCAATATTGGATCAAGTGGTATTTTTCATATCGGAGATGTATTTGCGATTAGGCCTATTAGTTATTCACGCGCTTTCGCCGGGGCCGGCTCTTTTAATGTTGGAGATAACGTTTCTGTCTACAATTATCAAAGCGCAACGACTGTCAATGATTCAGATGTAATTGATCAAGCGATAATTGGTTCAACTTAGAGGAGGCGATTGCATTGAATCTTTATGTAAACCAAAGCATCATCATTAATAGCATTAAAATTGATAGCATTACAACCTCTTCTGTATTCCAAATTGGTACTGCAGGAAGTATTAAAGCTCTATCTAAATTCTCAAATAGTGGTGGATTTACAGAGCCCCTTCGCCCATTGCAGGCGAAAGGACAAATTATTTCTATCAAACCATCAACTAGTTCTTCTTAAGACATCCTTGTCATAAATATATAGCAGGAATATTTTTACCCTCCCTACTGAAAAGGAGGTTTCACAAAATGAATCAAGATATATATACTTACTTACACCAACTTCAACAAGCTCTTCAAGCACAGCAATCAACCATCCTTCATCTAGAAGATCAAGTGCGCCTATTACAAGAAGAGCTTACCGAATTAAAAAATCGCCCCTCCTCTTCTGTAGGAAAAGTGGAATACAAATTCGATCAATTAAAAGTAGAAAATTTAAATGGCACTTTAAATATTGGTTTAAATCCGTTTTCAGCAAAAGGACAGCAAATTGAAGATTTTCAAGTGGATACAGAAACGTTAAAAGTAAATCCTGAAACAGATACAAACCCAGATTTTTACCAAGGTATCCTTCAAGAAATGCATCGTTACTTAGATGAAGAAGCATATAATCGAATTCTCCATTTTGAACAAGAAGAGAGAACGCCGCTCGATGAAATGTATCGACAAATGATGGTTGATGACATAAAAAAACAGATGGAGCATAGGCTTCCTTATTATTTATCACAAGCACAATCATACGAAGATTCTTCAACAAATCCAGATTATTTACGCGATATCATTCTCCAAGCAATGAAACATGATATCGACAACGCCTTTCTATCTTTTATTCAACACATACCGGGTAATTTCCGAAAGGAGTAAGTATGTATGAATGTTAACGTTGTAAATCGCGAGTTAAAAGTCGGACAGATTAAAATGAACGGTGTATCGTCATCCGCACTCTTTTTAATTGGGGATGCAAATTTCCTCATACTATCTTCTATTCTCGATACACCATTTGAAACTGTTACAGAGGGTCCATTTGTACCATTAGTCACAGATGTCCCTCCTACTCCAGGTTAAGGAGACTGAGAAATTATGTTACATCATGTGTCTGTTGTCCAAAATGTTTCTATTATTTCTTTGGGGATTACTGCTGTATTTCAAGTTGGAGATGCAAATCAAATGGAATTAAAAAGTAGAGCTCTTGCCGTCCACAGGGAAATTCCTTGTTATATAAAAGACGAAGGCCGCTTAGACGCATTTGAAATCTTTACAGATGAACACATTACAATCCCAAAACGAACGACAGATGTAAAATTAAACATTGTAAATGAATGCCCTTTTATTGAAGTAAACAATGTTGAATTGCGAACACTTTTAAATTCTGGTTGCTTTCAAATTGGAAATGTTGATTATGTTTTTAATAACTCTCGTATTATGCAAATTCGCCAATATATTACGGATGAACCTTCCGCACAATAATTCATATAGTAATTAAAAAGCTTAGTAAAGTGGGTGGATAGTATGCCTTCTGTTGTTGGAAATCTCGTCGTTCAAAACAGTAATGGTTCGTTCAATTTAGGGGATTTTTATAACGTGTCTCCAAAAGAAAATACGAAAGCTTATAATGGATCCGGAGCTTCCAATGTTGGATTTGTCGTGAACACTTTTAGCGGTGTTAGTGCAACAAATACGTTTGATTCTGATGTGGCCGATCAAGATCAGATCGGAACAGCATAAAAAAAGTAGGAGATATTCTCCTACTTTTTTCTTTTATCTCATTCAAGATTATCAAAAAAACACTGTTTACTGTTTCATTTTATTTAAATGATAATCCGCTCTCCTCCAAAGCCTTTCTAAGCTTCGGCAAAGATGCTGGTCCCATACCATGTAGTTTTAAAATTTCTTTTTCACTATACTTTGAGAGTTCTTCTATCGTGTGAATGCCATGATGTTGCAACGCATTTCGTGCTGGTGATGAAAGAAGTGAAAGAAACCCTGTTGTTGGTTTCTTTTCTTTCTCACAAGCTGGGCAAGTTGGACAATCGCTACTTTTATAGTATTCATGTCCTTTTTCACACGTTCTTAACGTTTTTTCCGTTGCCATTTTCAAGTCCCTCTATTCTTCAATTTTCACAACATGATTGCCATCAAAGAAGTATAAGCATTTCTCTTTCACGGGATGTTGCAAGCTTTTTTCAAGTGCCTTTGCATATAACGAAAGCTGCACTTTGTATCGATCTTCTAAAATTGGTTTTGCTTGATCGAATCCACCTGGGAACTTTCCTTCAATCGTATCCGTTTTAAAATCAATTAAAGTGATACCGTCTTCCTCTTCAATCATGCAGTCGATAACCCCTTGGACAAGTATTGTTTCGTCATTCTTACCTTGCCAATCTTGATACGCCTCTTCTGCTGCAAGCATCATCGTAAATGGTACTTCACGCTCAACACTTTTCGCCGCTAATACCCTTTTACCTAGGTCACTGTCAAAGAATGAAATGACTTTTTCAATTGCTATTTCTTCAGCTTGTTCGAATGTTAATAACTCCTTATTTACCATTCCGGCAATTTGCTCTCGAATCACTTCTTCTGTAATCGGCTTCTTCAAATCAACATGCTGCATAACAGCGTGAACTGCCGTACCTCTTTCAGCATACGTTAATCCTTTTTTCTCCATAAAACGAGGGCGTGTTTTAATTGGTGCACGCAGTTTTTTAATAAAGGCATTATCGCTACCTTCTTCTGATTGGTAGTTTCTCTTTATTTCTGTAACAGACTGTTTCGCACGGTGAGACGTTGCTTCCTCATATCCGTACTTCCACATCAATCTGTCGTACACTTCTTCTTTCCGTTCACTTTGTAGCGGAACAGCTTTTTTTTCACGAAGTGCTTCTAACAATTCTTGTTTCTCTTCTTGAACCGGTTCCGGTGCAAGTAACGTTTTGCCGTCAACAACTTCTACTTTCCAGCTCGTGTCATATCCATAAATTTCACCCGGAATGCTTCCTTGTCCTAATTCAAGAAGCATTTCACTATCACGATGTCTATATAATGAAGGTGCAATCCAGTCTAAATAACAAGACGCTCCGGCACGTATATGGTCTGGTAATAACCATTCACTATGCTCCCTTGCATCGAGCCATTTTTCCATTTCTTTATTGGCATCTTTAACCGTTCCAATTAAAATTAACTTCTCTTTCGCACGCGTTAACGCTACGTATAACACGCGCATTTCTTCCGCGATTAATTCCATTTTCATTTTACGCTTAATTGCTAGTTGCGATAATGTCGTATATTTAATTCGTTTACGAGGATCGATAAATTGTGAACCGAAACCGAAGTCTTTATGCAGTAAGAAACGTTTCATTAAATCTTGTGTATTAAAACGACGACCTAGTCCCGCTACAAATACGACTGGGAACTCAAGTCCTTTACTTTTATGAATCGTCATAATACGAACCACATCTTCTTGTTCACCTAAAGCTCTCGCTGTTCCCATATCATCACCGCGTTCTAAAATACGCTCAATAAAGCGTAAGAAACGGAATAATCCTCTAAACGATGTTGCTTCATATTGTCTTGCACGGTCATAAAGTACACGTAAGTTTGCTTGCCTTTGCTTTCCGGCTGGTAAACCGCCGACAAAGTCGTAATAACCTGTCTCACCGTACACTTTCCAAATTAAATCAGAAAGTGACTGTTGACGCGCGAATTCACGCCATCCTTGCAGTAAGTTATAAAACCACTGTAATTTATCATGTAATTCTTGTTCCTCTTCAAGCGGTGCCCCTTTTAAGAATGAGCTCATTACTTCATAAAACGAACCTTTCTTTCCGTGAGCACGAAGTGTCGCAAGTTCTTCATCATTTAGTCCAACGATTGGTGAACGAAGTACGGCGGCAAGCGGGATATCTTGCATCGGATTATCGATCACGCGGAATACGTTCATCATAATATTTACTTCTGTCGCTTCAAAGTAACCAGTCGCAAGATCAGCGTATACTGGAATTCCTTGCAGCTTTAACTCTTCCATAATTTGCGGCGCCCACGGCATAGAGCGAAGTAAAATAACGAAGTCACGGTATTGTACAGGGCGCATACTATCCGTTTTACGATCATACACTTCATAACCTGAATCAACCATCGCTTTAATACGCTGCGCCATAAGACGAGCTTCAAGTTGTGCTTTTTCTACTTCTGCACCTTCTTCACCTTCTGGCACTTCTTCTTCTGTTTGCTGAATACATAGTAGTTCAGCCGCTACATCTTCACCTTCTGGATAGCTAGCACCTAGCTTTAATTCAGCATCAGCATCATAATCGATTTCTCCGACTTCTTCGCCCATAATTTGTTTGAAGATAAAGTTCGTACCCGCTAACACTTCATGACGACTACGGAAGTTTTTCGCTAAGTCTATCTTCATTCCACCGTCTAATCCTTCTTGTGTGAAGCGTTTATACTTCCCTAGGAACAGGCCTGGTTCTGCTAGTCGGAAACGATAAATCGACTGCTTCACGTCACCTACCATGAATAAGTTTCCTTCACTCTCAGAATCTTTCGTTACAAATTTAATAATGGATTCCTGCACAAAGTTCGTATCTTGATATTCATCAACTAGTACTTCAGCAAATTTATTACGATATTGAAGCGCTACTGCTGATGGATTCATTTCACCGTTTTCATTTTGTTCACTTAAAATTTGTAAACAGAAATGCTCTAAATCTGTGAAATCAACCATTCCTTTATCTCGCTTCATCGTTTGAAAACGCTCTGTAAATACTTTTACAAGCTGTACGAGTTTTTCTAATACAGGATGCATATCTTGAAAATCTCGTAAGAAACTTTCAGGTCTACGGCTAAATAACTCTTCTTGTAATTTCTTCACTTCATCTTTCGCTTTATTACGAAGTGAGTCTACTTGTTTTACAACATCCTCGTTGTAATCACTTTTCTTAATGCGCTTTAACGTTTGCCACGATACATTTTGCATCGCTTCATATACACTTGTCCATGACTCACAAGCTGATGATGATAACGTTCCAAGTAAAACTGCATCTGCTTGCAGGGTTTCAACGCGGGGCGCCGGACCGTCAGGAAGCATTGCAAGTTCCGTCGCTTTACGAATATGTGCCTCTGCTGTTTCAAGCTGGAATTTCACATCTTCTAATAAGTAAGAAGCATACACTAAATCTTCAATTGTCTTTCCTTCCACGTCGTATGCTTCTACTAATTTATCGAGCCATTTTTCCGGATTTGGATGCGCTCTTGATTCTGTATGAAGCGCTAAAATCATACGCTGTAAGTCATCATCACTACGGTCACTCGTATAACGATCAACGAGTTCAAAGAAAATACCATTATCTTCAATTCCGTACTCTTCTTCTAATATGTCATCTAATACTTCTTCTTTTAACAGTTCATTTTCCGTTTGATTCGCAATGCGGAAACGAGGATCCACATCAAGCATGTAATAGTATCCTCTAATTACTTGTAAACAAAATGAATGGATTGTCGAAATAGAAGCTTTATTTAATAAGCTAAGCTGCTTTCTTACATGCTGCGAGCCTGGCTCATCAATTAATACTTTTTCTAGCGCTTCCCCAATTCTGTTTTTCATCTCTTGCGCCGCTGCATTCGTAAATGTTACAACGAGCAGGCGGTCGACATCGACTGGGTTTTCTTCACTTATAATCTTTTTAATAATACGTTCAACTAATACTGCTGTTTTCCCTGATCCAGCTGCTGCCGCGACTAATATATCACGTCCGTTCGCTACAACCGCTTTCCACTGGTCATCTGTCCACTGACTACCTACTGGTTTTTTAGGCCAATTTCCAATCATTCTCCGCCAACCTCCTCTCTAATTTTCTCCATCGCTTCGCTATCTTTCATATCTTTTAGCGTACGGAACTGGTTATCTTCAAGTGATTCATCGAACTGACAAACAGATTTGAAGTTACAGAACGTACACGCCGCTTTATTCCCCTTCTTATAAGGAGCAATATCAATAACGCCTTCTGTAATGTCTTTTCCGATATTTTCAAACGTATGGTGTACGTATTTTTGAAGTACGTTAAACTCTTGTTCACTTGCAATACTTGAACGCGCACTAAAGCTACCGTCTTTTTTCAAACCAGCAGAAATAATATCAGAACTTCCTGTTGAAAGTTTGTTATCCATTAAACGAACAACATCAGCGTCTCCTAGTACGAGCCCTTTCATTTTAAATTTCTTTAAAATTTCTTTCTCAATTTCTGCTTCAGATGCGTCACCTTTCATCTCAACGATCGGGTTATGAATATGGAAGTACAGTACACCAGCCGGTGATGCCGTGCCGCCTTTTTTCATCCACGTATGTGCATTTGAAGTAACAACATCTAAATACGTTAACATTTGAAGTGCTAATCCGTAATACACTTCCGTTAAATCTAACGCTTTTGAGCTTGATTTATAGTCAATAATGCGTAGGAACGTTCCGTTTTCATCTTCCGCCTTATCAACACGGTCAATACGACCAACTACTTCCATCTTCACACCATTTGGTAATGAGAACTCCATCGGCGGAAGCGACCCTGTACCGCCCATACCGAATGGCACTTCTAAATCAACTGGTACGAAACCGCTTGACTTCGCATGTTCACGAAGAATGATTGATGTACGGAAAATGATTTGTTGTAGTTTTTGTTTTAAATAGAAATGACGATTTGAACTTAATAAAATTTGTCTTTGTAATAACGGTGCAATCTCTTCTATTACTACAGTAGAAAGATGCTCACACTCTTTTATTGATAAATCCGCCCAAGTACGGTTTTCACGTAATAGCCTGTCCGCAATTCTCTTCAGCGCTGCATGGAATAGTTCCCCGATATCGGGTGCATCCAGTTTGAAAATATCACGCTCTCTTAAGGATAAACCGTGCTGCGCGAAATGAGCATATGCGCAACGGTTAAATAGTTCCATACGAGATACGCTTCCTTTTATTTTATCCCCGTATAAATCTCTACTTACAACTGTACTTAGCTTTTGCGCACGATTTCGGTAGAATAAACTTGATAATACGCGGCTACTTTTTTGTTTCCATTCATCTGAAGTTACGTAGAAGTTATATACATCCCACCAAAAATCTAAATTCCCTTCAAATCCATATCGCTTCCACGTTTGAAGTTGCTGCATAACATATGACAACGTTACTTCTGGCGTTGCTACGTATGAAATTTGTTCCGAACGTGATAAATCATTTACGTCATTTGTAATAAATGTATCTTTCACATCAGGGAACATTCTTTTTATTTTCTTAATAAAGCTAGACGCAAGTAACGTCTTCCCTTCTTCATCTGCAAGAGGGCATGAAATATATAATTTCTCAGTTGCTCTCGTTACCATTTGATACATAACGAACTGTTCTTCTAATAAGGTTTGTCTCGTCGTTGGTGCTAATTCGATACCTGCAACGCTAAGAACATCTCTTTCCTCATCAGAAAGCATCCCTTCATCCATTGGTGCTGCCGGAATAACTCCTTCATTCACGCCAATGACAAATGTTGCTTTCACATTTGATAATCTTGAACGATCAATATTAGCAATTAACACTTGGTCTAATGACGGCGGAATGTTTGCGAATTGAAGCGCCTCAAGACCTGTCGACATAACATCTGCGAACATAGAAAGTGACATTTTCTCTTCGCCAAGCATCTCAACGAACGTATCAAGAAGACTCATTACTTCTTCCCATACTTGCTCATGATCTGTCGCAAATAAGAAATCTCCGCTCTCTTCTGCGCGAATACGTAATGCTTCTAGTTTTTTCGGAACGTCTAGCTCTTCTAAAAATAAGTAAACCGCTTCGCACATTTGCATAACTGTTCCCGCACGCTTCAGCCTTTTTTGCATACGAATAACAGGCGTTCTTACAACATCGCGCAGTCGATTTATTCTCTCTTCCATTTCCCGTTCACTGTCTGTAATCATCCCGTCCGTATCGTCAAGAGAACGATAGCGGCGATACATCCACGGATCCTCAGAAGTCCATCTCTTCCCTTGTACACCGTACGCTAAACAGTAGTTTTCAAACTCATCCATCTCTTCGCGCATCGTTTCTTTTCTTACGTCTAGTGGATATAAAAGCTCTGTTTTCACGCAGCGGAACACTGCATCATAACGCCAATTTCCGCTAATAATCTCGAGTGCAGAACGAATGCATTCTACTAGCGGATGATGTGACATCGGGCGTTTTTCATCGATGAAATGCGGGATATTATAATCTGTAAATAGCGTTCGCATCACATCGTAATAACTTTCCCCGTTACGAAGAAGAACTGCAATATCTCGGTAACGATAGTCTTCATCCGCCACAAGTCTACGAATTTCACGAGCAACACCTTCTACTTCAGCCCGTAAATTCGCTGCTGTACTAATCGTTACACTTGCTTCTCCGTGAAACTTTTCATTTGGACGTGCTTCATAATGCGTTTCTAAATGCGCTAATGCTTGCGAATGAAAACGCGGTTGTTCCATAAGTGGAATCGTTTTTTCAATTTCTATCTTCTCTTCACGCGCCACTTGCTTTATTTTTTCATACGTTAACGTCGTTTCATAGAATAAATCTAGTTCATTTACTGGCTGCGCTAACGTTTTTTCATCTATCGTTAACGTGATCGTAACTCTCGCTCCGCAAATCATAAGCTGTCTTAAAATTTCTAGTTCTTGCGGTGAAAATGAATGAAATCCATCTATATAAATTTCAGCCCCTTTTACATATTCAGACTGTGGAAGCTTTTCGACTAGCAATTGTAGGTAGTCTTCTGAATCCAAATATTTTCCGATTAAAGCACGTTCAAAATCATCATATAATAGTTGTAAATCATACACTTTATTCGCTAATAGCTTTTGTTCTGCACTGCTACTATGTGCGTCTAATTGTTGCCACATTTCATATACGTTAGATGGCGTCACATTGTAACGTTTAAACTCCGCAATCATACTACCAAGATGTTCAAAGAAACCGTTTTGCTCCGCTGCTTTTTGGAACACCGATAATCCCTCTTTACGAGACTCAACAATTTTACGAAGCAACATATGTACGCCCGCTTCATCAATGTGAAGACGACTCGCTCCGCCAACTTCTTGCAGCACCTTCCACGCTAATCGTGAAAAACTAAAAACTTGTGCCCGAATAGAACCTCTTACATCCTCACTCCCGATTAACGCCTGCTGCGTTTGGAATGTCATCTGTTCTGGCACAAGATATAATATTGTTTCCCCTCTTGGGCGTTGCTTTAACTCTTCCTGCACTTCGTGTAAACAAAGTGTACTTTTTCCACTTCCCGCTCTACCAATCACAAATCGAAGTGACATGTAACCCCACCTTTCACTTACATAACGAACGTTAGTTTGCTACTATAATTGTATTATAGGACACGAAAAAAGACAAACAGAGTAGTTTGTCTTTTTCTATACTTCTACCTATTATATCAACCTTTTGAAAAATTCGTTTGCACCTCTTGAATTGGCCAATATCGTAAATCAACTTTACCGACAACTGTATCAGCTTTTACAAATCCAAAATGTCTACTATCCCAGCTCCCGAGGCGATTATCACCTACTACAAAAATATATCCAGGCGGCACCGAATTTTCTTTCGTTAACTCTTCTAGTTTAAAATCACCCGTTAGTTGTCGTCCATTTACCTCTTTCTTATACGTCTCTAAATAAGGTTCATCTACGAATTGTCCGTTTATATACAGTTTATCATGCTTATATTCAATTTGATCCCCAGGTAGACCGATAATTCGTTTTACGTAGTCCTCTTTTTTATTCGCATGAAACACAACAACATCAAACCTGTTCAAGTCCCCTACTTGATAACTCACCTTATTTACAACGAGCATATTGCCATCTTGCAATGTTGGCATCATTGACTTCCCCTCTACAACGTACGTTGAAAAGAAAAACGTTCGAAAAAATACAGCTAATAATACACCAATTAAAATTGTTCGTATCCACTCTATGCCTTCTTTTTTCAAAGTTTTCTTCATCCGCTTCTCCCCTTACCCTTTAATAATGAAGCCTGCATTTATAAAGAAGACTATTCTTAATGTAGTTCTAACTTTACTTCGATTTTCTTACCGACATACCATAAAATAAAAATACCAATTGCTACAATGACGGATTTCACCGGATTATGAATAAATGACATTAAATCATGACCGATATACGTTAAAATAAAAATCATCACAAGCTTTCCGAACGCGAGCGCAAGTCCAAACTGCTTTACACTAATGCGAGATAAACCAGCGACAACATTTATAAGCGCAGACGGTGTAAACGGAAAACAAAATATGACGAAAATTGGAGCAAACCCTTTCCTTTCAATCCACCCCATTGCCTTTCGTACTCTCTCATGCTTATTTACAAAAGAAAAGAAACGACTTCGGCCAAAATGGCGGATAATGAAAAAGACAAGTAAGGCGCCCATTACTGATCCAAGCCAAGAATAAAGAAAACCGAGCCAAAATCCAAATGCAACAGCATTCGCCAGTACAAATACGATGAGCGGCAATGCCGGAATCAACGCTTCTATCATCGGTAAACCAATACCAAGAAGTGGTCCGAACGCTTTATAGCTTTCAACAATATGATCCATATTTTCTGGTGAAAAATACTCTTTGATTGTCTGAAAATCCATTCTACACTTTACCCCTTTACTCTAAGTACTACCTCTACTGTATCATCGCTTATATGAAAGAGGAAATGGTAGATACGTCATATGGAGATGTAATTATTAAGTTTCCATATCTCTCATTAGAATTCCTTCATTATTACGCTATGATAATCTATCAATATTCGACAGAATGTTTTGCGATTTTGGAAATAATCCTTTTGTTTTAATTGCAAATTCCTCCGTAACTGAAATTATATCGGCGGTTTTCTGAATATATCGATTGTAACTCGCATTTTATCAGCGATTTTTCAAATATATCAACCACAACTCGATTTTTATCAGCGATTTTTCGAATATATCGACTTACCGACAAAAGCTGACAAATAAAAAAAGATGGGGGTTCCCCCATCCTCTCACATTTCGCCTTCCTTAACAAAATACACTTTCTCATATGCTGGTTTTAATCTAGATTCCTCATTTTTATCAATTAATTTAAAGGAAGGATTTCCTTGTTTTTTTCTACGATCTTCATATTCAGTACGCAATTTCGCTGTACGATTTTGTTGATTTTCAAAACTACTTTTTGATATTTCTAATTTCACAGCAAAGCCATTTATAAATCTAACAATAACATTTCCATCTTTTAACTCTTTATTACTTTCAATATAAAAATGAGACAACCAAGCGCACTCTTTTCTAGAGTAAGAATACGTAGGGAAAAAATAAAATTGATCTGCCGGACTAATCGCAATCGGTGCTTTATGTGTAATATGAGTTAACTCTTTCGTTCCTTCTTTTCTGCCTAAGAAACTAGAGCCATGCTTGCGGCAACTTCTTTCTATAATATCTAGGGGCTTTTGAAACACGAAAAAAGAATCTTCCATCTCAACAACTCGTGTAACAATTTTCTTTTCACTTAGAATAACAGGAAGTAAGGCCATTGTATTTTTATTTACCACATAGTTTTCGACATAGCGTTCTACTTTACTTTCCATATTCTACTGTCTCCTTTTTTACATTTATATTAGCAGCTGCATATATAATTTTAGCATCTATGAAAAGGAAATGGTTTACAGATTCCGATTTTTTACAATAATTTATCATTTATCAAATATCTTTTAAATTATAAATTAACACTATAGTGATTTCATAATAAAAAGCCTATATAAAATGTATTTATAATACCTATAAATATTTACAACTACTTCCTCATTTCGCATCATTACGACAATTAACTTTGCTATAATTAAAAGGAAAATCCAATATATGGAGGTCCACTATGGAAGAAAAAGAAATGCAACCAACGATTCAAATGAAAAATAGTAGCATTGTAATCGTGAAAAATTCAGCTAGTATTATATTCGGTTTGTTTTTCATTCTACTATTCTTCGCAAAGCCTTTTCGTAAATCGAAATGCTCTGAATGTAAGAAACGCGAGAAGAAAAAGATTGGAAAAGAAGAGTAAAAGGCCTTCCATTTTGGAAAGCCTTTTACTCTTCTTCGTCCTCAAAAAAAATGACTATTTTTTCTTATTCATCTAAAACGGGCGAATAAGATTTCTTCAATCGTATTGTGTAGATCTTCTTTATTCCCGCTACGAACATCGAGTATGACTTCATTTGTATACTTTTCCCCAAACTATAATCATTATGCTCGTATATTACAACAAAAAAGGGATGGCAGCAGCCATCCCTTTTTTCCATAATAAACTATAAAATTATAGTTTGATTACGTTTTTAGCTTGAGGTCCACGGTTACCATCTTCGATTTCGAAGCTAACTTTTTGACCTTCTTCTAGAGATTTGAAACCTTCAGTTTCGATTGCAGAGAAATGTACGAATACATCGTTTTCGCCTGGAACTTCGATGAAACCGAATCCTTTTTCGTTGTTAAACCATTTTACTTGTCCTGTTACTGCCATAATTATTTCCTCCTAAAGAAAACACAATTTATTTTAGTCTTCCTGTATAAAAAAAGAATCCACACATTATCAAACACGAAACATAAACTAGTTCTCACATACTTTTTCTCGTTCGTTTTTCGGCACTTGATAATATATGGATTGCTTAATTTAACTATTCAACTGACTTCATCATAGCATACTTAAAATGAAATGTACAATCTTTTTTGAAAATAACTGACAAATTAAATTGATTATACATTCGTAAATAATTGATTTTAGTATGTGTGGATTTCACTATAAAGTGAACACAAACATCATTTGAACGCGATTACATCCCTTGTTCTGAAGTGTTACAATATAATCGTACAGTCGTTATATTGGAGGGGATTATATGTCAAACTACACCAACGAAGAAAAGCTTACAGGTGGAAATGTATCAAATGTGTATCGTTCTGAAAATACTGTTCGGCGAGAATTAAAGCCAGGCAGTGCAAAAATTCATACATTATTACAGCACTTAGAAAACAAAGGATTTCATCATGCTCCAAAGTTTTTAGGTGTAGATGAAAAAGATAGAGAGATTTTATCCTTTATTGAAGGAGACGCTGGGAATTATCCTTTAAAAGAATATATGCGATCTAATGATGCTTTAAAGGAAATAGCAAAGATGCTCCGCCTTTATCATGATGCGGTAAGTGACTTTCCCTTATCAGATGAATGGCAACCGATGGATCTTACTCCAAATAACATTGAGGTTATTTGCCATAACGATTTTGCTGTATATAACATTATTTTTAATGACGAGAAACCAGTAGGTATTATTGATTTCGATGTTGCTGCTCCTGGTCCAAGAATTTGGGATATCGCTTATACGCTTTATACTTGTGTACCTTTAAGTAGAGTGTATTATACAGAATCGGGTGAGGCAGTTCATTATGAATCGGTACAACATGCTAGCCGTATGAAAGAAAGAGTGAAATTGTTTGTCCAGTCCTACGGTAAAAGTATGGACGAAGACTACTTAGGAATAGTGTTACTACGATTAGAAGCATTATGTACATATATGAAAAGAAAAGCACAAGAAGGCGACTTGAATTTCAAAAGAATGATTGATGAAGGACATTTAGAGCATTATGAGAAAGATATGAAGTTTATTCGCGATCATAGAGCTGAGTGGATTTAATAATATCGTCTTTTTTGTCTGTAAGTCGATATATGTGAAAAATCGTTCCGAAAATAAAAAGGGGCACCCTTCAAAAAGGGGCCCCTTCCTTTTATTTCGTAAACTGTGCTTCTTCTGTAGATCCTTTTAGCGCTGTCGTCGATGAAGTACCACCTGTAATAACTTGTGCTACTTCATCAAAGTAACCTGTTCCTACTTCGCGTTGGTGACGAGTTGCAGAGTAGCCGTGTTTTTCTGCTGCGAATTCTGCTTGTTGTAGTTCAGAGTACGCTGCCATGCCGCGCTCTTTATAGCCACGTGCTAATTCAAACATGCCGTAGTTTAATGAGTGGAATCCAGCTAGTGTTACGAACTGGAACTTATAACCGTAAGATGCGATTTCTTTTTGGAAGCTTGCAATTGTTTTTTCATCTAATTTTTGTTTCCAGTTGAATGAAGGTGAACAGTTATATGCAAGTAATTTCCCTGGATGCTCTTTATGAATTGCGTCCGCAAATCGTTTTGCATCTTCTAAATTTGGTTCAGATGTTTCACACCAAACGAGATCTGCATAAGGAGCATATGCTAAACCACGTGCAATTGCTTGATCAAGACCTGCTTTCGTACGGTAAAATCCTTCTGGAGTTCTTTCTCCTGTAATAAATGCTTTATCAACCGGATCGATATCGCTCGTAATTAAATCTGCTGCATCCGCATCTGTTCTTGCAACGATAATTGTCGGCACTCCCATTACGTCTGCTGCAAGGCGTGCCGAGATTAAATTACGCACCGCTGTTTGCGTTGGTAGTAATACTTTTCCGCCTAAATGGCCGCATTTTTTCTCTGAAGATAATTGATCTTCAAAGTGCACACCTGATGCACCCGCTTCAATCATACCTTTCATCAGTTCAAATACGTTTAATTGTCCGCCAAATCCAGCTTCTGCATCTGCTACAATCGGTACGAAATAATCTGTATCACCACTTCCTTCCATATGCTGAATTTGATCCGCACGTTGAAGTGTTTGATTAATTCGTTTTACTACAGCAGGTACGCTGTTCGCTGGATATAAACTTTGGTCTGGATACATATGTCCAGAAAGGTTCGCATCCGCAGCGACTTGCCATCCACTTAAATAAATTGCTTTTAGCCCAGCTTTCACTTGTTGCATCGCTTGGTTTCCTGTTAATGCGCCAAGTGCGTTAATATAATCTTCCGTATGAAGCGATGACCAAAGCTTTTCAGCACCGCGGCGCGCTAATGTATGTTCAATATCAATTGACCCGCGCAAGCGAATTACATCTTCTGCCGAATATGGACGTGTAATCCCTTTCCAGCGCGTATCTAGTTCCCAGCTCTCTTGTAATTTCTCGATTCTTTCGTTTTTCATTTGTTCCATCCCCTTTTTGTTTTTTATAAAATTTCATAACCCGGTAATGTTAAAAATGGTACGAATTCATCATTCCGAACGAGATTTGTAAACAACGTTGTCGCCTCTTGGAATCTCCCTTTCTTAAAGGCTTCTTTACCAATCTCTCTTTCTATTTTTGCTAATTCTTCTTCTTTTAGCTCTTCCATCAATTCAAACGTAATATTACGACCATCATTTAGCTTTCCACCTTCATGACGAATCCATTGCCATACTTGTGCCCTAGAAATTTCCGCTGTTGCAGCATCTTCCATTAAGTTATAAATGGGTGCTGCTCCCCGTCCGCTTAACCAAGATGCAATATATTGAATACCTACGCTAATATTTAGGCGAAGCCCATTTTCTGTAATCGTTCCCACTGGTACTTCTAATAAATCCTTTTCTGTAACATGTATTTCTTCACGTTTTCTAAAAATTTGATTCGGTGTTTTCATAATGTGATTAAATACTTCCATCGCGACTGGTACAAGTCCCGGGTGGGCAACCCATGTCCCATCATGACCGTCTAAAGCTTCGCGCTCCTTATCTGCACGCACTTTTTCAAAAGCTGCTTCATTCGCTTCTGGATTGTTTTTAATCGGAATTTGTGCTGCCATTCCTCCAATAGCTGGTGCATTACGACGGTGACACGTTTGAATGACTTTCAAAGAATACGCGCGCATAAATGGCGCCGTCATCGTGACTTGCGCTCTATCTGGAAGCAAAAATTCATTATGATTACGGAAACTCTTTAGAAAGCTGAAAATATAATCCCATCTTCCGCAATTTAACCCAGCAGAATGATCTTTAAGCTCATACAAAATTTCATCCATTTCAAACGAAGCGTGAATCGTTTCCAGTAACACCGTCGCTTTAATCGTTCCGTTTGGAATACCGATATATTTTTGAGCAAATACGAAAACATCATTCCATAACCTTGCTTCTAAATGGCTTTCCATTTTCGGTAAGTAAAAGTATGGACCGCTTCCTTTTGCTAAAAGAGCCTTTGCATTATGGAAAAAATAAAGTCCGAAATCTACTAAGCTACCAGACATATTCTTCCCATCAACTTGCATATGTTTTTCTTCTAAATGCCATCCTCTTGGACGCACAATTAATACTGCTGTTTTACTATTTAAACGATATTCTTTTCCGTTTTCATTTTTATGTGAAATCGTTCCCCGCACTGCATCTCGTAAATTTATTTGACCTTCAATCGCATTTTCCCAAGTTGGTGAATTCGAATCTTCGAAATCTGCCATAAAAAGATGCGCTCCTGAATTTAAAGCGTTAATAACCATCTTTCTATCCACTGGTCCAGTAATCTCTACGCGGCGATCCTCTAAATCTTTTGGCAATTTGGCAATTGTCCAGTCCGCTTCACGAATGTGCTTTGTTTCTTCTAAAAACTTCGGAAACTTTCCTGCATCAATTCTCTTTTGTTTCTCCGCACGCTTTTGTAAAAGTTCTATGCGGCGCTCATTGAAATTTTCATGTAGTTCCTTCAAAAAACTAAGCGCCTCAGGTGTCAATATTTCATTGTACGCTGGTAACATTCCTCCGGGCAATGTAACCCGTGAAGTTTGCGTCGACATATTAGCATCCCCTTCTTAAACTGTTTTATAACAGATTTGATTTTATGTTTTATATTATATAACAAATCTTCAGAAAAGGAAGTTTTTTTTGAAAATTTAATCGTTTTTTTATAAAACTGTATTCTTTTACCGGTATTACACATAAAAAAAGAAGCCAATGTTATACAACACTAGCTCCTTCTTTATTATTTATTTAAACATTGAATTAAATAAGAACTGCGCATATTGTTCACGTGTTACTTTCATGTTCGGAGCGAAGTTACCCTTTCCATCTCCTACTGAAATACCATTTGAACCTACTGCATTAATCGCATTTTCTGCCCAATGTCCCTTTGGTACATCTTTAAATGTTGCTGTTCCTTGTACTTGTAATCCAAATGCTCTTGTAAGAACTTGCGCCATTTCTGCACGTGTTAACGTAGCTTTTGGTCTGAAGTTTCCATTCTCGTCACCTGTAAAGATACCTAATTCTGTTACTGCTAACACTTCAAAAGGAAACATCGTTGAGTTATCATCAACAATATCATTATATGGGCTTTCTAATACCTCATCTTCACCAAATTCTTCATCAAGATCTAGTGCGCGATAAATTAAAGCGGCTACTTGTTCACGATTTACGTTATGTCCAAAACCGAACACACCATTTCCGTAACCAAGCATAATTTCATGTTCTGCTAAAGTTTGAATTGCTTTATAAGACCAATGTCCTGCTGGTACATCTTTAAAGATAACTGGACTTGCTTGTTGTGGCTTTGCAGCTAATTCAGCTTTTGCTGTATTCCCCTCAGCACTAAATGCTACTCCACCCATAATTGTTAAAGCTGTTGCTACTTTTAAAATTTTTTTCTTCAAAGTATTCTCTCCCTAAAAACATATTTTTTTCTAATATAAAGAATTAACGAAAGCGTAACAATACAATTCCCATGTGATTTTTGTCTAATTTATGAACTATATTTCATATACTTTTATTTACACTCTATTAATAATAAAGTTACTAAATCGTATATTTAAGCAAGAAAAAGTTACTTTATTCAACCTCTTCTTATCCACTAAATTCCAACAAATAAATTATGAACAGAAAATCGATATACTTATAAATAATATAAAACAAGAAAAAAGCGTGGGATTTCCGCGCTTTTTTCTTGTTTTATATTATATTGATATATTTTAAATGTCCTTATATTTTAACTTTTATTCATAATCTTCATCTTTTACAGGAAAATAAAAAACAGCTTTATTTAAAAACGTTGCATATTGCTCACGTGTTACAACTGTATTCGGTTCAAATTTCCCATTTCCTGTTCCTACTATGACATGATTAGACTGCAGTGCACTAATCGCATTTTTTGCCCAATGATTATTTGGTACATCTTTAAATGTATGGTTTTTCTTTACCTCAAATGTAAATGCCTTCGTAAGAATTTGCGCCATTTCTGCACGTGTCACAGGTGCGGCTGGTCTAAAGTTTCCTTTTTCATCACCTTCAAAAATACCATGCTTTGTTAATACTAAAATTTCATCTAAAAACATTGTTGCCCTCTCAGAAATATCTTTGTATGGATTTTTTAAAGGTCCTTCTTTTTTCAAATTCAATGTACGATAGAGTACTGCTGCTACTTGTTCTCGTGTTACATTATCTCCTACACCAAACTTACCATTTCCATAGCCTAACATTACTTTATTGTATACTACGTCCATTATATCGTCATATGCCCAGTGGTTTACTGGAACATCATCAAAAACAATCATTTCTGGATATTCTTCTGCTTTTACGTTTGGAACATTTGTACTTACAAACAAGCCGCCCATAATAGTTACCGTTGCCATTATACGTAACATGTTCTTCTTCATTGCCCTCTCCCCTTTATCTCCATTTGAAAAAACGGAAAATAATAGACTGCAATCCTTTCCAATATTACATATGTTGCCTTCGCACCCATTATGCAATATATTACATTTAAAAAATCTATTATTGTGAAAATCACTACTAAAGGAGAGCCAATTCGCTCTCAATTTCAATTTTTATACCGAATTGTACGCAAATCATTTCCCTTTCCTATGGTCATTTAAAGGTGTTTCTATACATTAAATATTCTACTTTCTAAAAAAGAAATCCTTCACATTTTAAAAGTTCATTTTCTAGACAAAAAACGCAAATATATGTTGTTACTCCTTATATATCGACGTTTCGACAAAGAATATCCACTGGACTACAACATACGAAAATAAGAACCTATCTATTAATAAAAGCCCATAATGAGCGAAGGATGTCTCCTCTACAAATTATGAGCTTTCTCTTTATCTATTCCATTTTCCCTGGAGAATTATCAATTGATCGTTGTAAAAACTTCGCAAATTGCCCGCGTGTAACGAGCATTTCAGGCTCGAACTTGCCATTTCCCGTTCCTACCGCTACATTATTAGACTGTAATGCGCTAATTGCATCTCTTGCCCAATGGTTTTCTGGTATATCTGTAAATGTATGTGGACTCTTTGTTTTCAACTCATATGCTTTCGTTAAAATTTGTGCTAATTCTGCACGAGTCAGTGTATCTTTCGGACGGAAATTTCCATTTTCATCTCCTTTAAAAATACCAATATTCGTTAAATGTAAAATTTCGTAAGGAAACATTGTCGATTTCCCACTAATATCTCCATATGGATTTTCATTAAACACACTACGCTTTAAATGAAGTGCACGATGTAATACTGCCGCCGCCTGTTCGCGTGTTATATTATCTTCTGTCCCAAACTTACCATTTCCATACCCATACATAATGCGATGATATACTAAATTCGTAATTTCATCATATGCCCAATGACCTGTTGTTACATCATCAAACTCTATCATAATATTAGGACCAGATTTTTCGATAACATCTGTATTTGCAGACACGCCATTTGCACCTACAAATATTCCTCCCATTAAAGTTAACGATGTCGCTACCTTTACTAGCTTTTTCATCTCTCTCATCTACCTTTTCCTTTATTTTCCTATCTTTTATATTGTACAAAAAATAAAAAAATTTCCAATAGAATACACCTAATTATTTACAATTAAGAATACAAACTTTCTTTTACCGCTATTTTTTCGTCCTTTGTTTTTCGAAAAGTAAATGCCATTCCTACAAATATAAGAACAATCCCTACTACTTGCATACTAGTTGGTCTAAATCCTGTAAACACTGTATCTAATAGGATTGCAACCGCAGGATCTAAAAACACCAATACAGAAATTAATCTCGTCGATAAACCTCTTAAACTGTCAAAAAATAAGTAATATACAAATCCCGTATGTATAAGTCCTGTCGCTGTGATCATCATCCAGTTCATCTCTGTTAACCCTTGAAACTTGCCAAAATCTACGAATGGTAGCAATAAAAATATACCTAAAAATGTTTGTAAAAAGGTCATTGCATATGCGCTCGTATGCTGAATTCCTTTTCCTAATAAAGTAGTAAAAGCATAAAATAAAGCTGCAAGAAGTGCCCATACCATTCCAGACGACATCAGTTTTTCGAGCGATAGACTTCCATCTATTCCAGCTACTAAAACGGTACCGATAAAACAAATGACAATGGACATAACCGCAAACACTGTAAGCCTTTCTTTAAATACAATACTACCAATCATTAATACGATAATGGGTGCAAGATGATAAACTGAAATCGCAATTGTAATCGACATCACTTCAAACGCTTTAAATAAAAATACCCAGTTAAAAACGAGAAATACACCGCATGCTAATATTTGCATTACTTCTTTTTTATTCCATTTCTCACTTTTATACTGTCCTGTTACGAGCCAACATAATGCTAAAAATATAGTCGCACAAATGCAACGAACGAATACTAATTCAAAAGACGGTAAACCTGTTTGAACAGAAAAAAATCCAATTGATCCGAAAATAGACATCGAAAGGATCATTTTTATAGCCGGCATTGATTTTTTATTGAACACCCTTTCTCTCCTCCTATAACCTACCTTTTACAAACGAAAAATCTCCAAAACATTACGTATTATTATATATTAGAATTGGAAAATTGTAAAAAATTAGAATATACAAAATAGTACCCGCACAAAATTCCCATAAAAAAATCATCCTTTTTTACATAGGATGATCTTTTTATTCATTGAGAAGAATTTTTCCATATTAAAACTTAAATATACTACTACTTTTGAAGAGTAAATTGGGCAACTATTTGTTTTAATCCTCCGGCTGCATTATGCATATGTTCAATTGAAACCGAGATCTCTTGAACAGATTTTTCTTGCTGTTGAATAGACTCTTTTACCCTATCAGTTCGGTCAGATGATCTTTGGGAAATTTGAGCCATGTCTTCTGCAGAAGCCGAAATCTCTTCACTACTCGCTGCAATTTCATCTGTAGACATAGATACCGTTTGAATTTGCTCAGATACTTGCTGTACTTTTTCTGTAATTTTTCCAAATACTTTTTCTGTATGCATTACTACTTGTGTACCTGCCTGTACCTCATTATCTACTTTCCCCATCATATGTACCGTATGGTTCGTTGTTCCCATAACTTGAGTAATAAGCTTCTCAATTTGTTTTGCAGAATCACTAGATTGTTCTGCTAATTTTCTTACTTCATCTGCCACAATTGCAAATCCTCTACCACTTTCCCCAGCACGTGCAGCCTCAATTGCGGCGTTTAATGCTAATAAGTTAATCTGAGAGGTAATACCTTGCATAACATCAATGATTTTAACAATTTCTTCTGATTGTTCTTTCATAGTCTCTACTTGTTTCACACCGCTATGTACTGAATTTTGGATTGTATCCATCTGTTGAATCATTTGTTTCATTAATTTGTTACCACTCTCTGCATCTAATGCTGATTGAGCAGACAATTCATTTACAGAGGATGATGTATTCACTATGCTCTGCATTCCTTGTGTCAACTCTTCCATCGCACCCGCAGTTTGCTCCATTGCTTGCATTTGACTCTCTGCGCCATTTGCAACTTCTTCAATATCTATAGTGATTTTCTTCGCTGCACCACTAGATACTTCCGATGCAGATACTACTCCGTCTGCATGTTGGAATAAAAGCTGAATATTATTCTCTATTTCTTGCATATTCGTTCTTAGCCCTGCAATCATTTCGTTAAAATCACTTACTAATACACCTAATTCATCTTTAGCATTATACTCACCATGTACAGTTAAATCTCCTTCTTTTGCTCTTTCCATCATACGACTAACCGTTTGTAAAGGAGCAACTATAAGCTTGCTAATAATATAGCTTACTATACATATAATGATTGTAGTAACTACTACAAGAATGATAAAAGTAATAACGGACCGATCTATCATTTTTTGAGAATCTTTAAATACTTGGTCAGCTAAATTTGAAACATACGCTTCTAGATCTACAGCATAACTAGCTAACTCTACTCCCTTCGGTTTTAATTCCTTATGAAATTCGTTTACCATTTGAGATTCATTTGTTCCCTTCGCTTTGTCAAACAACTTCTTATATGTCTCCATATAACTTGGCAAAGATTTCTTCATCTTCTGAAACAGTTCATCCTCTTGCTTACTTAAATTGAAGCCATCATCATATTCTTTTAATAAAGAATCATATTTTTCAAGATCCTTTTCAATATTACCAATAATCCCCTCTTTATTTGTCCCCTCATTTGGTGACGCTGTAATTAATTCTAGTAAGTTATACTCTAGTGAATTTTGTGTACGAAGCATTCCTTCTAATAAAACTACAGAATGTTGATAATCATCTACTACAACCTCTGTATCATGCTTAATCTTGTTAATAGAATTAATTGCTACGCAGCTCATAATTACCATGCTCAATACTGCTAATGAAATAAGCGATAATAATTTATATTTCACTTTTAAATTTTTTAAAAAATACATTTTTTCACCTTTATTCCTTTATATATAGATTTTTAGAATTTTATAGCTTATTATTTACAAAATCACAATAAAAAGCAATGATAAATATTCCCAATACCAAACTTATATTTCTATAAAAAAGAAGTAGCATAATCGCTACTTCTTGTTTTTTTGTTTCTCATATTGTTCAAACGTATGAATTCTTTCGAAAATCGGTGGATGTGTGTATAAGAAAAATTTTACTAACGCAGGTGGATTCACTTGGCTTAAGCTTGTTTTTGATAAATATTGAAACGTTCTCACACCAGATTTTCCATCTTTCGTCATATTTAAAGCATATTGATCTGCCGCTCGTTCTTCTATTCGTGAAACGTAGTTTGTTGCTGGTTGTGATGCAAAAGAGAATACAGAAGAAATTAAGAAAAATAAAGGTAAAATTGAAAAACATGCTACTTTTGAAATTTGCAGCGTACCTCCCCATTTTCGAATACACATATTTATAATACGGCTAATGAGATACATCCCTATAAACGATAGCAACATATAACTCGCTACGCCCCAATATATATGTTTCATAACATAATGTCCCATTTCATGGGCCATTATAAATAAAATCTCTTTATCTTTTAATTGCTTAAGCGTTGTATCCCACATTACAATACGGGCGTTAGGGCCAATTCCTGTTACATATGCATTTAACGCATTCGTTTTTTCCGACATATTTACTTCATATACATGTTTAGCTGGAATATCAGCTTTATCTGCTATCGCTAAAATTTTCGTTTCTAATTCTTTATTTTGCAGCGTCGAGAAGTCGTTATACAGTGGATCAATAACGACAGGCTGTATGAATGTTAAAAAGATTGTAAATGGAACAGAGAGTGCCCATCCTGCTAGCCACCATCTCTTCGGAAATTTACGGATAAGCCATAGAAGAACGGCAACTACAATTAACATCGTCGCATAACTTTCCCAAAAACCGATAACGTGATCTTTTATCCAGCTTTGTGTACTTTGCGTTGAAATGCCATAATCAACGGACACTTTTCGGCTAATCCATTGCATCGGCAGGGCAAGAACTGTTGTGAGTAGTGATAAATAAAAGAAATAAATCGCAACTTGCAGGACACTTATTTTCGTCGTTTCCTTCGACCATTTCTCAAACTTTCTTGAAACACCGAGCACAAGTACAAATAATAAAATAATCCATTCAAGAGGCGTCGCTAAAAAGTACAGTAAATTTTTCACGCGCGAATAATCTTGGCTTAGCGTAAGCTCTCTTGCATTCATAAACGTTTCTGGATCTGCACTCGTTCCTTTATACATGTCCGGAATAAGTTCATGATTCCATCCAAATAAATACCAATATATAAGCAATGCAAACCCAACGTACAAAAAAAGCGACCACCCAATAACCTTCCTCACGCTATTCCCTCCTCTATGCTGCCTGTCTATTATTATTGTAAGTTCGTACATGCTAAATTAGAACAAGCTTATTACGCGAATTGCTCGAGAGCCTTCTAGTTATATAAAAAAACTCTTCTACAAAAAGAAGAGTTTTACCTACCTTTAGACACTTTCTTCGGTTCATAATCTGGGATAAGAAATATACTTACAACCCAACATATGAAACCAGCGCCTTTTATATAGCGTATATATTCATAGTCCTGAAAAAATAACGTCGTTACAATAAGCGTAAAAAATCCAATTAAAACTAGTACGTATCCTATTTGCTTCTTACATAACATAACGTGCCCCCTTAAGGAAGTACATCCATCAATAGACTAAAATCTTGTAAAGAAAAAGAACTATATTTCATAATACCTTGTACAGCTAAAAGTAAAATTAGACCGGTCACACACATATAATTAATGCTTTCTTCACTCTTTTTTTCAGCAACTATTCCGCCGCTTATACATAATATTCCTAACAAATGGAGTGCTAAATACATAAAGAAATAAGCTTCCTCCCAGCGAAGAATAACATTGACTGTCGTTATCAGCACAATACTAAGCAAAATCAAATAAAAAAACTTATTTGATGATATTGTTTCATTCATATAATTTTATACATCCCTTTCAATTGCCTTATTCATCTCATTTATCCCGCTATTTGCGGGCAGTAAAACTCCCACATCAAAATTCAGTTGGAGCAAAGAAGTTAGGTCAGAGTCGAGCTGTCCGTAAACGCCAGATTGATGATGGCTAATTATAGTTTCACTTTATCCCCCACTACATCTGAAAAACTCTTTTCTTGCTCTACATATATAGCTGGCATTTCTTTACTCCAATATTTGCGGTTAACAAATAAAAAGATGAGTACTAAGTTTAATCCCGTTATAAAAATAATTAGTCCTGGAAAGAACGTCGTATAATTTGAGAAATCTGCAAAACTCATTATCTCTTCTTTATTTATTAGAAAAGAAGCACCGATTACAAATGCATTGTTTAACATGTGAATAGCAATTGGCATGAGTAAACTATTCGTACGAATATATACGATCGATAGTACAACGCTAAATACAACTGCGCCTAGGAAATCAACATGTAGCAACGCAAACAACATCGCTACTACAATGATCGCTATACTCGTTCCCCATTTTGCTGCAAAGCGTTGCAGTAAAAATCCGCGAAAAACAAATTCACCAATAATTGGTGCGATGAATACGACCATAATAACTTGATATACATAGCCCCCTGTACTATCTATAATCGGTTCACGTAATGCGTTCATAATAAATTCCGGTGTAATCCACGCAAAGCTATACATGTACAAAATAAGATACCCGTAACTAAATACGCATAACATAATCGCAATGTATAAAACTTGCACCAGGTTAAATGTTTCATTTTTATTAACAAATAATGAAAAGGAAACACGGTGTTTTCTATACTCATAAAAAATCCATGTAATCGGAAGGATGTAGAATATAAGAATATTTATAAAAGCAGAATTTTGCATATGAAATGTATTTTCTATCAATTCATTACTGACTCTTGCAACTAAAGTTAATAGTGCAAATACAATTAAAAAATATCTAGCTCGCATCGTTTGAAACGGATTCACACTCTTCTCCTCCCCTATGTTACTTTTATCATATCATTTGATTCTTAATTTTTTGCGAAAGAAAACCTTAAAATTTCCTTAAAAATTCCATAAGTTACAGAAAGATGATATGATATTCGAGGAAATTAGGAGGGATTTTTATGTATGAAGCAAATATTTTGCTCGTTGATGATGAAACAGCAATTTTACAATTACTAACTACCATTCTTGAAAAAGAAGGTTTTTCTCATATTACAACTGCAACATCCGCTGAAATAGCTTTATCTCTCACCGAGCAAAACGATTACGATTTAATTATTTTAGATGTCATGCTTCCTGGACAATCTGGTTTTGATATTTGTCCAATCATTCGCCAAAAAACCGATTGTCCTATTTTCTTCCTCACAGCCAAAACATCTGATTTAGATAAAATATCTGGATTTTCACACGGTGCAGATGATTATATTACGAAGCCATTTAATCCACTTGAAGTAGTCGCTCGTATGAAAGCACAACTCCGAAGACATATGAAACAAGCAGTACCACACGAACAAAAAGCAAACTTCAGTTCATTTGGTAGATTTGAAATTGATCGATATTCCGCAGAGCTTACAGTAGGTGGACATGTTGTCGAATGTTCCGCCCAGCTATTTCAGCTACTACTCTTCTTTTGCGAGAATCCGAACTACGTATTTTCGAAAGAAGAAATATACGAAAAAGTTTGGGGAGCACCTGCCTATAATGGCGATGATAATACCGTTATGGTTCACATTCGAAAACTACGTGAAAAAATTGAACAAGACCCAAGTAAACCAGAATATATAAAAACCGTTCGAGGACTTGGCTATAAGTTCATTACAAAGTAGGGTGACGATATGAATTTTAATAAACGACTTATTATCCAGTTTATCATGCAACACGTATTTGTTTTAGTTACATTACTGCTTGCTGTAGTAGCTGCTTTCACTTATTTAATTTTCCTTGTTACTAGTACTTCATACGAACCGAATATTCCAGATGCTGATAATTTTATGATTTCAAAATATATCTCTTCAGAAGATGGCGATATTTCGTTAAAAGCTGAAGTAAAAGACCTAATTAAAGAAAAAAATGATTGGATTCAAGTTGTAGCGGAAAACGGAAAAGTTCTCTATCACTTTAATACGCCGATTGACGTACCGACATCTTATACGAAAACATCTTTATTCTCGTATATACAGAATCATATAGAAAGCCCTTATACATTTACATATTGGGAAATTGAACTAGAAGAAAAGAACGTACTTGTTATATACGGCGGTATGTTAAAAAGCAATGTATTACTGAAAACAATCCAGAAAGAGCACCCGTCTGTATCTACGGATTCGTTCACATTAACAGAAGAAGAAAAACAGTTACTTTCTAAAGAAAAAGCAGCACTTCAAATCTTTAATAGTGATGGCGAAGAAGTATTCTCCTATCCAGCTGGAAAGAAAAAAACGTTTTCTGCCATACAAGCTGCTCTTAGCGAAAAGGAACCGTGGAATCATAAAGAAAACACGTCTAGCTTTTACGAAACAAATAGCAATCATCTTCTTGTTGTAACTGCCAAAAATGAGTACTACTATCCAGATGATGAAATAGACGATGTATTTACTAAAAAGTTTCTAATCGGATGCGGATTAATCCTTCTTATCGTATTTGTTTATTTAGTCATTCTTTCTATTTGGTACGGTAATAAATTTGGAAAACCGTTACTCCATGCGATGCGCTGGCTTAAAAACATCGCTGGTGGAAAGTACGAAGAACCTGTTAGTAAAAAAGGGAAACCTGTCAGGTTCCGGCGATCTGGGAAAGAAAAATGGTCATTCCGCTTATTTAGTGATGTAACAAATTCACTAGAGCATCTTTCTATTACACTCAAAAAAAATGATGCAATGAGGCAAGTACTGCAGCAAACACGTGAAGAATGGATTACCGGTCTAACGCACGATTTAAAAACACCACTTAGTTCTATATATGGCTACGCATTATTACTAGAATCACAGCAGTACAACTGGACTGATCGCGACATTCAACAATTCGGCAGCGTTATGAAAGAGAAATCTCAATATATGACGACATTAATCGATGACTTAAGCTTAACGTATCAATTAAAAAATAACAGTCTTCCTGCGCAGCACGTAAACATTGAAATGAATCAATTCGTCCAAAAAGTATTATTACAATTTATTAATAATCCGACACTTCAAAATCAAAATATTGAATTCGTACCGAGCTCAAATAAAATTCAATATTTCATTGAAGAAAAATGGTTCCAGCGTATTATCGAAAACTTACTCGTAAACGCTGTAAAACATAATAATGAAACGACAAATGTGAGCGTAAAACTTTCCCAAAACGCTACTTCATTTACACTCTCTATTTCAGATAATGGAAAAGGAATGGATGACAAAACGAAAGAACTTCTATTTGAGCGATATTACAGAGGAACAAATACAGAAGAAAGCAACATCGGAACGGGGCTTGGCCTCGCCATTACGAAACAGCTCGTTCATGCTCATAACGGAACGATTTCTATTGATAGCGAACTTGGAAAAGGAACAACGATTATACTTGTGTTCCCGTTTCATTCGTAGAAAAGACGCTATGTGGCGTCTTTTTTTTGGCGGAGTTCAGAGGTAAGTGAAATTATATCGGTGATTTTTCAAATATATCGGAGCAACTCAAAATATATCCGCGGTTTTCAAGATATATCGACTTACCGACAAAAATCATCAAATATAGCAACCTATATGAAAGAAAAGCGAACCACTCAGTGGCTCGCTTTTCTTTCTATTATTTCTTCTTCACCGGTATCCAAAGTTCAATTTGAGCGAACTCACTTTTATCTGCATGGGAACGCTCATCGTATAGTTCAAATTCATTAACGCCGCAATGTTCGTATCCTGAATGCGGGAACCATTCTGAAAATACCGCATTCCACGTTTGGTGGATAGACGATACCATTTCGTCATGAGGAACTTTCGGCGTTGTAAATACAGCATATGTCGCTGCTGGGAAAGTACGCTTCGCAACTCCATTTGGTACATTTTCAAATCCTGTAACTTCCATTCCAATTATATAAGTGAAGTCCCCTGTTTCTAAATTAAAATCAGTACATAATCCAAGCTCTACCCATTGGCTCGTATCTTTACGATTCGGAATTGTCGTTCCAAGATCTTTCTGTAAATATTCTTGCCAAAATGCTGGGATGTCTTGATGGTTTTTCCCTTCTTTACTTGTCGTCTTCAGCTCATAACCCGCCACTAAAAATTCTGGTTTATTTACAATACGATATTCCATTTGTATGCCTCCTAAATACGGATTTAATTTTCTTTGCTTTACATTCACGCTGTAATACATCGGTGTTTCAATTTCTTGTTTTCGATATTCACTCGGTGTCATTTGAAATATTTTTTTAAAGGCTCTCGTGAACGTTTCATGAGATTGAAAGCCATGCTCAAATGCAATATCAATAACTTTTTCATCCGTATGAGAAAGTTGATAAGCTGCCCGAGCTAACCTCCTCTTTCGAACATACTCCATTACTGTATCACCTACTAACGCCTGAAATACACGATGAAAATGCGACTCAGAAAAACCTGCAATACGCGCTAAATTACGCAGCGTCTGTTTTTCCATTACATCTTCTTCAATATAATCAATTGACCTTTGAATTTGTGTCTCATAGCTTTCCATCTCTGTTCACCCGCCTTATATGTATTATGATAAAAGAGAATCCTATCCAATTCTTGACGTTTTTTACTATAATTCCATGAAAAATTGTAACTTTTTTATATGTATTTCGTTGTTATGTATGAAGGGAGGGAAATGTAGTGAAACGCAAACAATCATTAGAAGAAATTTACTCCGAACATATGCAAGATTTATTTCGCTATCTTCTCTCCCTAACCGGAGATTCCCACTACGCGGAAGATCTCATGCAAGAAACATTTTATCGAATGCTCGTCCATATTGACTATTATAAAGGAGAAGAAATTAGGCCTTGGTTATTTACGATTGCCTACAACGCCTTTATCGATTGGTATCGAAAAGAAAAAAGATATAAAACAACGACAATTGCAGAATTCCATTTACCAAACGTACCAAGTACAGAGCACTCTTATTTCGTAAAACACGAGATTGCTAGTTGGTTAGACAGTTTATCTGCTCTTCCTCTTGAAAGACGCAATGTGTTACTACTACGAGATTACTACGAATTCTCGTATAAGGAAATAGCCGAAATGACTGGTCTCTCACTAGCGAAAGTAAAAATTGAATTACACCGGGGACGAAAAGAAACGAAAAGCATAAAGGAGTGATAGGGATGGGTTGTACAAAGTTTAAAAAACTATGGAAGAAGTACGAAAATGGAACACTTACGCATGATGAACAGGAGCTGTTAGAAAATCATATTGAAACATGTGAAAAGTGTGAAGCTTACTTAGATGAGTTGCTTTCGAAGAGTGAACCGATAAAGAAAAGACTACCACCACAAAATCTTAAAATCTCATTTTGGAAAATAAAATGGAAACAGCGTTGGCAAACCGTTAGTTTTGTCCTTGCTGTTTGTATAGCAATCTATTTTATTGGTCATTTTTCATCTTCCTTTTACTTCTATTCGAACGAAATGAAAAACTTCCGGAAAGTGGATGATATACCAGCACTCGCACTAGAAGCAACAATGCCAAATAGTCGTTCCGCTGGAGGAAATACGAAGGTTAAACCCTTCTTCCGTACAGAGACTGAAATGAATTTATATAAAACAATCGGCAAAAAAGAATTTCCAATTGGTACAGTAACAATGAGTAGTTTCTTATCATCTGTAACTGTCACAAATCAATCTTGGGAAAACAGAGCCTATTCAAAAAAACTTTCCTTTGTTCATCCAAAAATCAAGGAAGATGCTTCTTTGAAAGAATCATCTAAAAAAGTGTGGGATACACTTGGAAAGGTACATGAGGGAACCGTTGCAGAAGTAGCGCTATCGTTTGACAAACCTTACGCTTTACAAGAATTAGAATCAATTCTATATAGCGCATTTGAAGCACAAGAAATGCCGCCAACTCCTATATGGTACGCTTTAGACACAGGACAAGAGAGAATAAATGAAGACGATTTTATCTTGCATAGCGGAGAGGTTATCGGATTTCAAGAACATATAGATCTTCCTGATAGTGAAGCAGAACAACCGAAGACAAAAGAAGATGAAGTAATTGAAATGATGCGCATTCTTTCTGAATATAAAAAAACTGTGAGTGAAGCTACTCGGACTCGTGAAAAAGATCTGAACTTAGATAAGCGCTATCAGTATGTAAAAGATAACGGTGTAAAAGTATACGGCATTGTCATTACTGGTCCGTCGAAAGAGTTATTAAAATTACAAAACTCACCGCACGTGCGTTATGCGACTCTTGGAGATATTGAGGTTTGGAATTGGTTTGATTATTAATGAGAAAAAGGAGAGCAAAGTGATGCTCTCCTTTTTTAATCCGAAATCACTTTCACATACATCCCTCTCACCGCTTTTTCATAAGCGACCTCACTCATCTGTTTTATTCGTTCTGACACAACAGACGATGGAACAACTTCCCCTTCACGAAGTAATAGAGGATTAATAAGACGAACTTTATTTTTCTGATACAAATCATAATCGTTTCTATCTTCTTTTACTTTTACATTCGGATGAACTTTGCTTAATAAAGCATCTACTTCTGGCTCACTACATTGCTTCAATTTCGAAATTAGCTCATCATCTTCAAGAAGAAAATCATCTGCATGAATAACCTTTTTATGAAGAGCTAACTTTAACGTTTTCGCTAACATATCATTTCCGTAAATATTCATTGGCTTCATAAAGAAATCGATTACTTCTTTGTAATACGTTTCTGTAAACCACTCAGCCATTTCGATACTTTGAAGAACCATTTTCCCATCTACAGCGACGACATCCTCTAAAAAACTGTGAACTTCTTCTAACGGAATATACCCATATGTATACATATCTCGTAACGTATAATCCACTCTGTCTGCACATAATTCTGGTGCTGACCTTTCCAGTAACGTCCACTTCGAATCATCTAACAAAATATCTTCATAGTTATAACCATACTTTGAAAGAATCGCTGGAATTTCTGAGTTTTTCACAACAGAACTAAATATCTCCTCATGATAACTTTCATCCTCATTATGAAAAACGTAATCAATCACGTGGGAAAAAGCAGTATGTGATACGTCATGCAGTAAACCAGCAATTTGTTCTTCTACTGAACCACCAAGTTTCTTAATTAACAACATAACGCCAACTGAATGATCAAAGCGCGTTACATTCCATTTCTCGTTCATTAAATAACTTGCACCGGCTTGATGAATACCTTTCAGCCTTTGCACAGACTTACTTAAAATTAATTCTTCTACTACTCGATCTACTTCAAACTCACCGTATAGTACATCTGATATGATCACTTATAATCCCCCTTTATTTCAGCCTAGTCTTATAATCGTACCTCTTTTATGAAATCAACATCAATATAAATATCAAATCTAAATATATTGATGTTTAGTTTTTAATATTGTATATTATACATGTCTGTTATTTCTGTTATTTCTGTTATTTCTTTTAATTCATTTTTTATTGAGTGCTCCTTATATGGAGCCTTTTTTTATTGAAAAATATGGGGACTTTCATTCCAAATCGTGAACAGGACGCTAGAAATAGAAACGTACATATTCCGGCGATAAAAAGGATAATATTGCCAGTTTTATTCTTCTTTGATTTAATACAAGTATGGCCGTTAAGGGAAAGAGGGGAAACATGAAAAAGGTTTTCTTCACCATTCTATTCATCATTATTTTATTAATTAGTTTAGGATATTGGAAATTCTTCACTTTATCTGGGGTTTCAGGCGGTGAAAAGATTCAATCTATCCACTCACCAGATACAACGTATACTTTACATATATACAGGCATAATGGCGGCGCAACGACTAGCTTTGCTATAAGAGGAGAGCTTGTAGCAAATAATAAAAAATTTATGAACACGAAAAATCTATACTGGAATTATCGTGAAGAAGATGCAACTGTACAATGGTTAGACGATCATACAGTGATGATTAATAAACATAAATTACATGTAGAGACGGACACGTATGATTTTAGAAAAAACTAGTTTTACAGTTATAGTACGAAAGGTCGGGAATCTATGGACAGTTATTTTCCAAAAATAGGGCAGTTAATTGGTGGATTATGTGTACTTGTCATTTTGCTTTCATCCCTTTGGCTTATATGGATTGGCGAAACAAATATTCGTTATAGTGGAGATCATAAGGACACGATGCCTTTTTGGCACAAGTGGGTCCCTGTTATGATCGGTATACTCCTTATCCGTTTCTTACCGTCTCATCATAAAAACTATAATCCTCTTCAACAGTTTGAACAAAGGCGCATCATGATTCAAGCTATTGTCTTGTTCTTGAGCGGATCCCTCTTCACAATTAGTCTTCTCACCACGAACTTTGAAGGGATGGCATTACAATTTTGGTTTATGATATTTAAAATCATTTTATTATTATTCACCCCATTCATGCTTCTTTTGTTTTATAAAAGTAATCCCCAAAAAGAGAGACTGAAATCTATGAAATCAATAGAAAATCATAAATGGTATCGTTTTACACCACTTATTGTCATTATAATATGGGGGTACTTCAACTTCTTTTCTACATTCTCTACACCATTTGTTTCGGCTAAAATGGAACCCATAGTTTTAATATTAATTTTACTTGTAGGCTTTCTTATAAATAGTGTACTGGAAGAGTTTTTTTATAGGGTTTGGTTGCAAACACGTTTGGAATTATTAATAGGCACTTGGCCGGCTATTCTTCTTACATCATTGTTATGGGCGAGCTGGCATATCGCATTACATGGCTCTGGTCATTGGGATATTGATACAGCTACAGTTATTGTGAACCTTGGTATCGTAGGTCTATTCCTCGGATATTTGTGGGTACGTTATCGCAAAGTATGGGCAATTATTATTGTCCATGGACTAATTAATGCACATCCACTACAACTAATTGAAATTTTATTTAAGTAAAGGGCGCGGTTGCGAAACAAAAAAGGATTATACATATTAGTCATGTATAATCCTCTTTTTACACTTCAAATGCTAGTAACGGATGAAATTTTCAGCTTAATGCGTATGTGATTCTACTTCTAAATAAGTAAAATTTTATAACACTATTCAAACGTAACTTCCACCTGTACAATCTCCGACCTACTTCCAAGTCGAAGCGGTGGTCCCCAGAATCCGAAACCAGAAGAAACAATCGCGTGGAATGCACCTTTTTGTGCGTATCCCCAATCTAGTTCGTACATTCTTCTCGTTACAATATGATTCGGCGCCATTTGTCCGCGGTGCGTGTGACCGGATAATAGTAAATCGACGCCAGCATCCGCTGCTTGTTTCAACTCAAATGGTTGGTGATCCATTGCGATAACTGGCATGGATTTATCTACCGTACTCATTAAACTTTCAAAACTTTGGCGATCTCGCTCTGTTTTATCTCTTCTTCCAACGATATAAAAATGATCTTCAATTGTAATCACTTCATCTAACAGAATACGAATATCAATCTTATCCATCTCTTGTAAAAATTCCGGAACCGCTCGTCCGTAATATTCGTGGTTTCCTAACACACCATATACGCCTAATGGAGCCTTCATTTGTTTCATAATTGGCCCCATATTTTTTTGAATGAACACACCTGGATGATCATCGATAATATCTCCTGGCAGTAAAATAATATCAGGCTCCATCTCATTTACATGACGGACAAGTCTTTTCAAATGCGAAACGCCAGATAATTTACCAAAATGCATATCCGAAGCCATCGCAATGCGTAAGCTTTTACGTCCCTCTACTTTTTTCGGGATGTGCACCTCATATTTTCTTACTACTGGGCTATATGCGTTGAATACTCCATATGCAAAAATGAAGATGAACGCAAGTAACACGGCCGTTCCTGTCCAAATAATTGCGGTCTCTTTCTCCACCCCAAACTGTAGAAGGAAAACTGTAATATCAGCAAGTGGTAACAACATAAGCGCGTATTGTATGACCGCAAACCAAATTGAACCTATTGTTCGTAGAAATGGCAAAAACTTAAACACTTGCACGAGAATGTACGCATATGAAATAAAACCGACTACGAAAGCGTAATATCCCCAAGATTCCCAGCCAAACACCGCACTGAGCCAAACCCAACCGTTCCAGCCGATGTAAAACATGAGTAGTGTGTATACAATTAAAATAGTAAATATATTGAAATAACGAAAATTCTTCACAGATAGCCTCCTTCTTAATTTCTTCTATTATATCTTGTTATGCACGTTTAACGTAAATATTAAGCACAGCAATCTTTACAATAAAAACCTCTAACTGCTAGATGCAAATCTAGCAATTAGAGGCGCAATTCAAAACAAAATTACTTTTACAGATTTTCGTTATAGAAACTTGTTAATTTTTCAACTGCAATTTTTACTGGTTCTGGTTGGTCGTATAAATCGTAATGACTCGCACCTTTCACAACAAGTAAATCTTTTTTCTCTGAAGCTGCTTTCTCATACAACTCATGACCATCTTTATAAGAACCGAATGCGCCTTGCTTGCTGCCGACAATAATTTGTAACGGCTGTGTTAATAATGTATCTGCTAAATGGAACGCATCAAAACCAATTACCGATCCCATGCTCGTAAAATTTAACTTATTTGGAGAGTTAACACTTTGCCCTCGCGGTGTTGTATAGTACTCAACTGCTTCTACAATATCTATATCCGTCATACTTGCTACCTTTAATTCCTCCTGATTTTTAGGAATCCAGTTTGTAATCATTGCCTCTGCTCCGCGCGCTTCAGCAGTACGTTGTTTACCAATCGCCTCTAACACCCCAATCGGATCAGCTTCACGGTTTAATCGCCCAATATTTGCACCAACAACTGTGCCAACTGCTTTAATACGGCGCTCTGTCATTGCGGCATTTACCGCATAACCACCGCCTGCACAAACCCCTAACACACCGATGCGTTCTTCATCTACATAAGGGAGAGTAGTTACATAATCCACTGCTGAGCGAATATCTTCAACGCGCGCAGCTGGTTCTTCCATATATCTCGGTGCCCCTTCACTTTCACCTTGATACGATGCATCAAACGCAAGCGTAACATAACCTCGTTCTGCTAATTTCTCCGCATATAATCCTGCTGTTTGATCTTTACAGCTACTACCTGGATGCACACAAACAATCGCTGCATTTTGTTTCTTTTCCTCAGCACCTACAGGAATATTTAAAATACCTGCAACTTGTAATCCTCTTGCATAAAAACGTACATTTCTCTTCGTAACTGCCATATATAAAACCACCCTTACTGTATTTTAAATTTACACTTGTGAGAGTTAATACTCACGTGTATATTTATAATAAAGCGAGCAACCACTTGTTTCAATGACCACATTTGCGCATTTGGGTGATAATACACACATAACGAAATATGTGTATCAATAACGGAGGAACATTATATGGAGAAAATCGATAGAAGAATTATAAAATCACAAAACGCCATTCAATCCGCATTTATCGAAATGTTAATTGAAGATGGCTTTGATGAAATTACAGTAAAAAACATTACAGAAAAAGCAAACATCGGCAGAAAAACTTTCTACCTACACTACCTAGATAAATACAATTTATTAGACAAAATTGTGGACGACCATTTAAATCAATTAAGAGAAATATGCGATATAAAACAAACAAAAGGCTATATAGAAGGAACTGTCATATGGTTTGAATACTTCAAAGAACACAAACCATTTTTCGCATCGTTATTTAGAAGCAACAGCACATTATCGTTTCAGAAAAAGTTCCTAACGTTCATCATGGGGGAACTAGCGAAAAAACTAAACACGAATACGTCAGTAAATAAAAACATTGATACACACATCGTTTTAAAATTTTTAGGAACAGCTGTCATGGGCATTTTGGAATCTTACGTATTGGATGAAATTGATAATGATATTGAGTATGTTGCGACGCAGGTTGGGGAGTTAATGAAGAGGAATATATAACAATGCAAAAAAGGAAAATTTGAACTGCAAATTTTCCTTTTTTATTTATGCTAAATCTAGTATACGTTTCAATTTATTTCTTCAACTTATCCGTCTTCGCAATAAATTGTGCTGCTTCTGCGCGGCTTACTGCTTTATCTGGAGCCCAGCCATTATCTGTTCCAATTGAAATATTTTCTTGGATTAAAATATTGGCATACTTCGCACCCCAATGATTGTTTAAGTCAGCAAATTCTTTTGGTAGTTTCATATTTTCATTTCTTTCTAATTTATATGCATTTACTAGCATAGAAGCCATTGATGCACGGTTAATTAACCCGCTCGGATTAAAGTTACCCTTCTCATCACCTTTTACAATACCTGCTTTTTCAACAGCTGCGATGTACGGTGTAGCCCAGTGATTTTGTGCATCACGGAATGATGGCTTCGCATCTTTCTTAATTTCTAACCCTAAAACAGTTGCTAATATTTTTGCAGCTGAACTACGATCGATATTTTCAGCCGGAGCAAATGTACCATCTGGCTTACCGTTCACTGCTCCTTTATCTACTAAATATTGAACTGACTCTTGTGCCCAAGCTGGTACATCTGGGAATTTAGATTCCTTTTTAATTGTACTCGCATCAATTTCAAACTGCAGTTGATATTTATGATCATATTTAATTGCTGGAATTAATATATGCATTTGCATATTATATTTTTTCGAGAACTCCCCAATTTCAAATTGAACAACTTTCGTACCGTTATTCGTTTTATCTTCGGAGATTACTTTTACATCATGGAATGTCCCTACTTTATTTGGATCTTCTACTCTAAGATACTGAAAATAGCTACTATCTTGAACTGTTAGCGTAACGATTTTTTTATCACCTTGAATGGTTACTTTTGCATTTTTCAAATATGTAGACGCAACTGATGTATCATTCGTTTGATCTTTATAAGTCTTTAAAATAACGTCATATGTGCCATCTGCTAGTTTGCTATTTACTTTCATTTCTACTGCCGCTTCTGCTTTCGCAATCGGTGCCATAATACCACTGAATGGAACTGCTAAAGTTGCTGCTATAACGAACGCATTAACATATTTTTTCTTAATCATTATCAATACGACATCTCCTTTTATATGAATATACCCAACATAACTATCATATTGATAATGATTATCAATGTCAAATAAAATTAATAATACTATTTCCTACATAAGTACGCCTTCCGCTCGTTATTAAAAAGTAAATAATGCGCCGTGTGAACTTTTCTTTCCAAATAATCAATAGAATACGAGCTTGATGGATCGACTAAATCACCTATTGCACCTGAAAGATGATCGATTACTTGCTGCAAAATTTCTAAGTTTTTCTTCTCATTTTCAGAATTCATTTCATCCATAATGTCACAAATAAGGTATTGAACTCTCCGTAAACGTAATTCCTTTTGCTCCACGTATATCTCCTCCTTATTAGTCATATTACGGTTTAAATATATGGGGTTATAGCTTAACCAATTCTAAAAAATACAAAGGCAACCATCTTCATAAAGATGGTTGCCCCTATTTTTATACTTGTATCGCTTTTTCTCTCAAAGCTCTTCTTAACAATTTACCTGTCGTATTCTTTGGTAACTCTGTTAAAAATTCGATACTCATTGGCACTTTATATTTCGCTAAATGTAACTTGCAATAATGCATAAGTTCCTCTTCTGTTACGTTAGCTTGTTTTAGAACGACGTAAGCTCGCACTGCTTCTCCTAAGTTTTCATCAGGAACGCCAATTACGACAACTTCTGCTACAGATTCGTGTGTATATAATACTTCCTCTACTTCACGAGGGTATACGTTATAACCGCCAACTAAGACGATATCTTTTTTACGATCAACGATATAGAAGTAACCTTCTTCATCCATTTTCGCTAAGTCACCTGTATACAGCCAGTCGTCTTTCAATGTCGCAGCTGTATCTTCCGGCGCGTTATAATATCCTTTCATAACGTTAGGTCCGCGAACGATTAATTCACCGACTGCGCCAACAGGTACTTCTTCCCCAAGTTCATTCACAATTTTATTTTCTACATGCCAAATATTTGTACCGATTGATCCAGGTTTACGCGGACGATCTAGCGGGTTAAAACAAGTAACTGGTGATGCTTCTGATAAACCGTATCCTTCTGAAACAATTACATCAAATCGTTTTTCAAAGTTTTGCAGAAGAGCAACAGGCATTGATGCACCACCTGAAATACAAAGGCGAAGCGTCTTCACATCTTCTGCGCTTGCTTCTTCAAATAAATATAAATAATTGTACATTGTCGGTACACCAGCAAAAATCGTTGGCTCGTACGTGCGACAAATACGGAATACTTCTTTCGGACTAAATTTCGGTAACATTAAAATAGTTGCTCCGTTCACAATTGGCGCATTTACTGCTACTGTTAAGCAAAATACATGGAACATCGGCAGTGCCGCAACGACGCGATCATCAGCCGTATATTGTAAATACGACGCCACATCGCTCGCATTACTATATAAATTTTTATGTGTTAACATAGCGCCTTTCGGTTTTCCAGTTGTGCCTGAAGTGTATAGAATAACCGCTACATCTTCTTCATCTAGATCTGGGCCTTCGTAAGTTAAATCTCCAGCCCCTATCATTCTCGTAAACGTTTTCATTTTTTCGGTTTCTGTATGGTTAAAATCTGATGAGGTTTCGCATATGATGATGTTTTCAAGTGAAGGAAGTCTTGTTGTAAGAGATTGTATAACAGGTAGAAGGACGTCGAGTACGATGATTGTTTTTACATCTCCATTTTGTAAAATATAATGCATTTCGTCTGCTGTATAAATTGGATTAACTGGAATGACAGTTGCTCCAGCTTTCATTGTTCCGTATAAACCGACCAAAAAATGTGGTGAATTTCCAACAACTAATGCGACATTGTCCCCTTTTCCAATGCCCATTGCTGCTAAATTGCTAGAAAACCTTGTGACCATTTTGTTTAATTGGTCATACGAGACCGACTGATCCATAAATATATAAGCCGGTTTATCCCCCTTCTTTTTCGCCGTTTCAGCCAAAGATTGAACGAGATTCACAAAAACCCCACCTTTATAAAATTTAGAATATTTAAAAATTCTAAATTAATTATATTAAAAGAAAATTAAAGTAGCAAGTGATATTCCATTAATTGCATATACAACGATCACCTCCTGTTGACTCTCTTTGGAAGGATAAGGGAATTTTATTTATTAGCAAATGATGAAACGAAGGCTAAAATCATTTCAGGATAATATGCACTCATCTTTTCGCTAAGTTTTTCTAGTTCCTCCTTATTCAAGCTCGTCTGCTCCCCATACAAGTTGATTGCATCCGCTCCATTTTCATGAAAAAACAATGTAACATATAATGTCGGTAACCCGGTATTGGCCTCATCTATCGACAAGACAAGATCCGGTGTTTTATTCACAGCGCTAAACGTTTCATTTCTTTTCCATTTCTTATTTTGAAACATAGTTTGTATATCATCTATCTTTCGTTTGTTATCCGTATGCGTAAAATATATGACATTATCCTTCCCTAGCTTTCCAATCGATAAAAGTGTACGACTTGAGGACGTTTCATCGTTACAGGCTGTCATTCCGATGACGAAGCCGAGCAATAATACGACGTACATTACCCTTTTCATTTCGAACCGCCTCCTTTTGAATATATATATTCCTTTACAAGGGGCAAATGTCCTGTGATTTTACGGTATATGAAATTATATCGGCGATTTTTTGAATTTATCGACTTACCGACAAAACGTGACAATCTGCGAAAAAAAAGAGGCTACCAGTTACGGTAGCCTCCCTCATTTTTAAAAGAATAAATGTAAGAAATCTTCTGTTGTAATATTACCGAAGTAGCGTTTAATATCTACGTCTTCTAAAGCTGTAGTGAATGCATCTTTATCAAATTGTACGCCTGTTAGACGCTCTTCAATGTCATGCACATCTAATGATCCGAAGAAATCACCGTAAATTTTACATTCTGTTACTGTTCCTTTTTTCACTTCAAGACGAACGTCAACTTGTCCAACGGGGAAGCGGTGTGAATGTTGTAAGTTGAACTTCGGAGATTTTCCGTAGTTCCAGTCCCAATTTTGGTAACGTTCTTCAGAAAGTTTGTGGATCTCTTTCCAATCATTTTCTGTTAATTCATACGTTGGAATTTCTGTTTCCCCTTCGAAAATTGTTTCTAGAAGAAGTTGTCTAAACTCTTCTGTCGTCATTTTTTCGTTTAAAAATTCTGTAATGTTCGCAACGCGGCTACGGATTGATTTAATTCCTTTTGATTGGATCTTATCCATTTTTACTTTTAACGCTGATACGACGTGATCGATTTCAGAGTCAAATAGTAACGTACCGTGACTGAACATACGACCTTTCGTTGAAAACTGCGCGTTACCTGAAATTTTTCTACCTTCAGCTAAAATGTCGTTACGACCACTTAGTTCTGCATTTACGCCTAATTTACCAAGCGCTTTCGTTACAGGCTCTGTGAATTTTTTGAAGTTGCTAAAACTGTCTCCATCATCTTTCGTAATAAAGCTAAAGTTTAAGTTTCCTAAATCGTGATATACTGCGCCTCCGCCTGATAGACGACGAACGACATGGATACCTTGTTCTTTTACGTAATCTGCATTAATTTCTTCTACTGTGTTTTGGTTTTTACCAATGATAATAGAAGGTTCATTAATATAGAACAGTAAATATGTTTCGTTAATATCTAAATTCTTCACACAATATTCTTCAATCGCTAAGTTTATTCTAGGATCTGTAATCCCTTTATTATCAATAAATAACATCGTATCACCTCATGAGTTCCAGATGTAACCACTATGCGCTAGCGTAATATGGCCACTGAAAATTTGTTTTGCTTCTGTTACTAAATCAGATGGGTTTCCTGTATGCGGTAAGTGCGTTAATAAAAGTTCTTTTACATTCGCATCTTTCGCAATACTTGCTACTTCTGTACTATTCATATGCCCTGCTTTCGCCGCCTCTTGATGTGCATACATATTACACTCACAAATGAAAAGATCAACATCTTTTGTGAATGGAATAAATTCAGGAATATAACTGGAATCCGCGCTATATACGACAGCGTCACTACCAGCTGTAATACGCATCGCATAACAGGTAACAGGATGAACAGTTTTTAAAAATGAAATCGAGAACGGTCCAACTTGAAGTGTTTCTTCTGGATTGTACGCGATTCCTTTCGTATGCGGTTCATGTGTTAAAGAATGGAAGCCATTCTCGTCAAACGTATGACCGTATATTGGTAATTCCGGTAGTTGTCCCTTTGTCGCACTTGTAATTAATCTCGCATATTGCAATACCCCAATGTCTGCAACATGATCATGATGATAGTGTGACAGTACAACTGCATCTATATCAGATGGTGTTATATATTTTTGAAGCTGTGCTAGTACACCACTACCACAGTCGACAAGTAAACGAAAACCATCGTGTTCAAACAAATACCCCGACGTTGCTTCTCCCGCTTCTGGAAAGCCGCCCCAAAAGCCGACAACAGTCATTTTCATATGTATCCATCCTTTCTAAAACCGAGTAGGAATGCATGTTTCACTTACATTCTACATTGTTAACTATAATCCATTTCCTAAACTTTTTCATTAATTTTCATTTTGTTATAAAACAGTTGTTGACTTTTGTTTTTTGTACTAATACAATGATAGTAAGAAATGGAAATGGAGGGATTGACATGATCGATCAACCAATGGAGTTTTTCAGAAATTTACCGACGAAAACTTGTGCGCACTGTGGGAAAGAAATTGATGAGCAGCACGAAGCATACCATAACAAATGTGATGACTGCGTTCACGAAGAATAGTAATTTATGGACATAAAAAAACCTAGCAGACATAGTCTACTAGGCTAATAACATCGTATCCTTCTTCATCGTTGAACCTTTCACCAAGAGCTCCAATTCAAACTCATACAATTCTTTTTGTCGATAATTTTTCGTATGGATTTTATCCATCATCAGGTCGACAACTTTTCGGGCCATCTCATCGATTGGCTGTTCAATTGTCGTAATACCTGGCTCAGTAATCTGTGATAATATTTGATTATCAAAACCGATAACAGCGAGATCATCTGGAATGCTCCAGTCATGGCGTTTTGCCTCTGAAATGATTCCAGCTGCAACCTCGTCGCCTCCTGCCAAAATCGCGGTAGGATTTTTTTTGTCCTTTAATACTTCATGGAATATTCTCTTTCCATCATCCCAAGCGAAAGCGTTTTCAAGAAAATCGATCGCTTCTACTTGGCGGCTCTTCTCAGTTATTGCACGTAAAAAGCCCATTTTTCGCTGCTGGCTAACCACTTTGGTTTCGTTACCACGACAAAAAATAAGATTACGATATCCTTGTTCTAACACATGCTTAGCAGCTATGTATGCTCCTTGCGCATGATCAAACTTCACTGTTGGAACATTTGCTTCCTCAATATATTCATTACATAACACGATTGGACCGTGCTGTAAGTATGGCTCTACATCTTCCCAAGGATTTTCTAGTGAACATAGAATAATCCCATCTACTTGTTTCGTAGATAATAATTGTAAATACTCCATCTCTTTTTCCGGTAAATATCTTGTTTGACAAATAATCAGTTTATATTTATGTTCAGAAGCAGCAATCTCGATTGCTTCAATAAATCGACTGAAGAAAGGATTTGTAATCCTTGGAACTAGCACCGCAATTGTTTCCGTCTTTTGTTTACGAAGCCTTCTCGCCGCAGAATTAGGAACGAAACCTAAATGCTTCATTGCTAATTGAACCCTTTTTTTCTTCTCATCTGAAACATATGGATGATTATTAATCACCCTAGAAACCGTTGTCCTTGATAACCCCGCTAATTTCGCCACGTCCTCTATAGTCGACACGAAATTCTCCCCCTTTGCATGAAAACGTTTTCTTAAACTGATTATATAGTATATTATTGGAAACTGCAATATGGGTTGTTATGATTTTACTATATTAATATTATACATAGGGAAAAGTCTGTTAATGGGAGGAGAGTTTATACTACTTTTAGAAGTTTACAGTAGGCATAAAAAAAGATGTACATAACATTACGTATATACATCAGCTTATTAATACGTCCTTTATAAAATCAAATTTTAATCTATATAAAAACCCATCAATACGTCATCTCCATACGATCCATCTTCATATTTAATTTGTTTTCTTTGTCTTCCTTCTTCTACAAATCCCATACGTTTGTACACCTTAATCGCTCTATCATTAACAGAAACTACGCCTAAACAAATTTTCTCTAAACCCTTCTGCTCTTTAGCCCAACTAATAAGAAATTCAATTAGTTTCGTACCAATGCCTTGATTACAGTACGCCTCCCTAATCCCCATTCCCATTGTACCTGCATGTCGTAAGCGTTCTAGTTCATATCGATTGAAAATTAAAAAGCCAACCACTTTTTTATCTACTTCATAAACTATGTAAAGATTACCTTTTTCATTACTTTTCCGTATCTTTTCTCTTTCTGCATTCATATCATTTGGTAATTTCTTTGGAGATACTATGAAAAACTTTGTAGTAGTTTCCGATAATATAATTTCTTTTCTAATATCTATAATTGATTCTGCATCAACCTCTTTTGCTAACCGTATCATTGAATCACCTCGTACTTTTTCTTTTTAAAAATAATATTACAACTATAAAACGTTCAATATGCAATATTACATATTGAGAATTTTTTTACTCTTGATACAATATTCATATATCAAAATAAAAGGAATGTATACAATGAATCCAATTTTAACAGCTGCAAAACAACTATTACATAAAGACGAAGTTATTATATCTACTTTAAATTGTTCACTTACTGGCTATATGATTACGCATAAAGTTCCGCATCCAGGCATGCTACTGGCTACTAATAGAAGGCTTCTCTTTTATGGAAAGTCTAAAAATACATTCATTGCCGAATTCGAGTATAAAAAAATTGTATCTATAGAAACGAAGAAAAGAATCTTTGATAAAAAAATAATATTTTACTATGAAGATGAATATATAACGTTGGGATACATTACAAGTTTAAATATTGAAGAGTTCTTAGACTTACTAAAAAAAAATGCACAACTAGCTTAAACTCGTAATCAGTGGGGATTTCCCCGCTGATTCATTATTTTAACTCCTCCCACTTCGTCCACACTTCTCTCCCGTTTATACGGTACATATTATCCTCTCGATCCATAAACCCATGCACAATAAACTCGCGTCTAATTGTACAAAAATCATCATGATATTGTTTTATAAATGTATTAATTTCTGTTTCTGTATATTGATTTTCAGTATTTAACTTGCTAACTAAATGCTCTAACAATACTAGTTTTTTCTTCTTTTGACCTGGAATCGATTTTAGGCGGTCCTCTTTATCGAAAAAGTTACGAATCGTCGTATCCCTGAATTTCATTTTACTTTCGGTCATTTTGTTATCCTCCATCTGTTTTTATGTACTAAAACTTTTTATTTGTCTTTACCGTTTTTCTTCATTCTTTCACTTATAACATCCATAAGGTAATACCCGCTAATTAGCACATAGTAAACTAAAAGTATTCCTAGTGCATCTTTCATATTTATATATTTTTCTTTGTGAAACAAGATAGGTGAAAGGGCGTAAACAAGAAAGATGATTAGCGGATTTACGATGAAATAATAAGTAAGATTTCCTCTCATCATATCAGCTCCTCTACCCTATGTTTCTCTGTAAATTGTTGTAATTCCTTTTCACTTTTAATCCTCTCCTCCACACTTTTTTAATTTATTCATCATCTTTATACTTGTAACTTATTATTCAAATCAATAATTTCATATGGTAAATTATGTTATAATTAACTTATACATACTTTGGAGGGTACATAGTGAAAAAAGCTATTATAGTATTAAGCATCCTATATCTGATTTTAACTGTACATACAGGAGCTGTTCTTTTAGGAAAAGAAGATTATAGAAGTGCTATCAATACATTAAAAAAAACGGAAGAAGTCTCTTCATTTCAATCTGCAAAAGACGGTGTAATTTTATTAAAAGGGACGTTAACTACTGCGCAACCTATTACAGAAGAAAAACTTCAAAATAAAGAATTCGCACTCCTTGAAATTAATACGTATAAACGCCGAAAGGCAAATTGGATAAACATTGATACTGAGCAGCATATTGCAAAGCAACTCTTATTAAACAATGAAACTCTTCCTACATTAAAAGAAACCCGTTTTTCAATGGAGCCAATTACACTGTTAGGAAAAGATATTTCTGCCGAAGATTACTCACTAAAAAAGGATGATACTCAATTAACAATTAAAGGTAAGGGCTACCGATATACAGGAATAGAAAACAAATCAGATACTCTTATTTTTGGTATAAAAAAAGGCGATACACTTGAAGGCTATAGTGGCTCAGAAATTCTAATAGGAAAAACAAAAGAGGATATTGCCAGGAACATGAAACTATATACTTTTGCTGAAAGATATGGTCCATTTGTTTGGATTGTAGCTACTATTCTCCTCATAAGTGTTGTTATACACTTGTTCCGTAAAAATAAAAAAACAAATAAAATTTCTCATCCAATAAAATAAAACCGATAAAAAAGGCACCTTTTCAGTGCCTTTTTTATTGGTCTTATTTACGCTTCAACCGATTGGTTTTCCGCAATATTTCTAAATTGTCGTTTGTGCATCCAAGTTAAGGATGCGATTGTTCCAAGTGATAATACCACGATGAAAATCATGAGTATTCCTACGTTTTGCCACATGAAGTTAAAGTCTCCACTTGATACGACTGCTTTCAATCCTGATACAGAGTATGTCATCGGCAACCAAGCATTGAATGGTTGTAAAAACTTCGGAATCAATTCTAGTGGGAATGTTCCAGCACTTGTTGTAAGCTGAATAATTAATGTGATGATGGCAATGAAACGCCCTGCATCACCGAATGCTGTTACTAAACATTGAATTAATGCGATAAACGCTAAACTTGTAACGATGCTAAAGAGTATGAAATACGGAATACTTTGTACTTCTACACCTAATCCGAATAGTAATATAATATCTGCTACTATCGCTTGAATAATACCGACTGATAGTAAAACACCGAACTTACTAATAAACCAACTAAATCCTGATTTTGGAACGCCAACTGTATCACGTAATGGATATACGATTGATAATAGTAATGCCCCAACAAATAAACCGAGTGATAAGAAATACGGTGTAAATCCAGTTCCGTAGTTTGGAACTTCCGCCATTTTCTCCGTCTTCACTTTTACAGGACTTGCAAACATATCATACGTTTTATCCGTCCCTTTCACTTCACCAGTTTTCTCAGCCCCTTCGCCAAGTTTCTCAGCAAGTTCACCTGAGCCATCATTTACTTTTACGAGGCCATCCGTTACTTTACCAGATCCGTCTGCTAGTTTATTTACGCCGTCGATTAGCTGGGTTGAGCCTGTTGACAATGCACTTAACCCTGTTGTTACTTGGCCAGAGCCATTTGCTAATTGCGTTATTCCGCCTGACATTTGGCCCGCTCCTGCAGATAATGTACCTAAGCCGCCTGTTACTTGGTTTGAGCCGTCTGCTAATTTGGATACTCCTACAGATACTGTGCCTAAACCGCCTGTTACTTGACCAGAACCATCTGCTAATTGATTTACTCCTGCAGATAATTGCCCTAATCCTGCTGTCACTTTTCCAGAGCCACTTTGTAATTGCGTTACTCCATCAATTAATTGAACTGATCCATCTTTTAATTTATCGGCACCTATTTTTGCATTATCTAATCCCTCACCAAATCCATGAAACTTACTAACAAATTCATTTTGTGCGCTCGTTAGTTTCTCAATACCACCTGCCAGAGTTTTTATCCCTGCTGGATTTGGTAAGTTGTTTTGCAATCCATTTGTTTTTTGATGTATTTCACCTTTTACTTGTTTTACTTCTTCATTTAATTTATTTGTTCCACCTGCTACTCCGGCAGCTTTTTGCTGAACTGTCGCTGTACTTTTTACAGCACTTGTTATGAATGGTTGTAACTGCTCTTGATATTCTTTTGGTAAGCTTTCAATTTGCTTTTGTAAATTCGCTACATCTTGTGCTGCATTTTTTGCATCTCCTGCTGTTGATTGCGTAAGTTCATTTAACTGATTTACATTCGCCCCAGCTCCATCTATTTTCTCATTTACTGTATTCAATATAGAAGGAACTTTTAACTGCATTTCCTCTAAGCCTGCAGCTGACTTTTGTACGTTACTATTTAAATCTTGCAAACCCTTTTGGATCGCTTGAGAACCTTCCTCTAATTGACTTTTCCCTTCAACAAGTTTTCCCATACCATTTGATAGGTCAGTTGTTCCTGCTTTTAATTCACCGGATTTACTTACTAATTTGTTCAAGCCACCGGTCACTTTCTCAGATCCATCACGCAATTCACCCGTTTTGCTATTTAACGTATTTAAACCGTCTGTTACTTTGCCCGAGCCGTCTACTAATTTCCCGATACCTGCATTGCTATTTAGTGCATGTAAACCATCTGTTACTTTGCCCGAGCCATCTACTAACTTTCCGATACCTGTTTGCATCTCACCTGTTTTGCTGTTTAACGTATTTAAACCTGCTGTTACTTTCCCAGATCCATCAAATAGTTTCCCTACACCTGTCTGTATCTCTCCAGACTTCCCTTGAAGTGTATGAAGGCCATCCGTCACTTTACTTGAACCATCATGCAGCTCACTTGATCCGTCGTGTAGTTCATTTGCTCCTTCTGCCCCATCTGCTAACCCTTTTGAGACATCTTGAATGGAATCAAACATTTTCTCTGCGTATGTTTTCGTTAACGTACTTGATACTTCACCTTTAATTTTTTCAATGGCTGTTCCGCCAATTTGTGAAGATAAAAAGTTTAAGCTTTCGTTTGGAATGTATTCTAAGTTTAATGGTTTTGGATCATCTTTTAATAACGTTGTAGCGTTACTTGAGAAGTCATCTGGAATGCGTACTAACATGTAATACTTTCTACCTTCCATTCCTTTTTTCGCTTCTTTTTCACTTACAAATTCCCATTTAAAACTTGTATTATCTTTTAAGTTATCAACGAGGCCTTTTCCGACCTCAATTGGTTTACCATCAAATACTGCACCTTTATCTAAATTGACTACCGCCACTGGTAAATCATCTAACTGTTTATACGGATCCCAAAAGGCCCATAAAAACATACCTGCATATAAAATCGGTACGAATAAAACCGCGATAATTGGAATTAATATTTTTTTACTTTTTATAATTTCAGTAAACTCTTTACGAAGTAACTGATTCCATTTCATCATTTCTCCCCCTTTTCTAAATGACCGAATTGTTCATTTGGTCATTTTCTCCCAAATAAAAAGGCTATACTTATTCATACATATGCCTTATCCCCGAATTTATACTATGCAACTGTTCCTTAATATCAAGTAAATATTTATATTATCCCTCCTAAAATAAATGTATGACTGTTTCGTTCAAACAGTCACTTTTTATAATAATAAAAGGATTATCTTAGTTTGACAATCCTTTTAATAAATAAAGTTCAAATAATTCTGCAATTTTTTCTTTTTCTAGCGGTTTATGATTTTTTTCCCAATCAAAAATAAGAGATACGTATAAGCGAAGCATAATAAATGCTGTAATTTCTGGATCACATTTGCTAATTTCACCTTTTTCAATCGCAATCTTTAAATACGATTGAATGACAGAAACGATTTCCACATCTACTTGTTGCATCACTTCTTGTACTTCTTTCGTTCCCATATCACGCTCTTCTTGAATTAACTTAATCATGAGCTGATGTTCTTTTCTGAATTCTAATATGCTATATAATGCTCTATGTACATTTTCAAAAAATGAAACATCTGAACGAATTGCATTTTCTGCAACTTGCTTCATTTCTGTAATTAAATTAGAAATAATTTCACCAAATAGCTCTTCTTTATTTTTGAAAAAAGTATAAATCGTTCCTTTTCCTACATTCGCTAACTTCGCTACTTGATCCATCGTTGTTGCTTTATAACCGAACGCTGAAAAAGACTTTGTTGCAGCTTCAATAATAGAACGTTTTCGATCTATCGCCACATCGTCACCTCCAAAAATGACCAATTGGATAATATAGTCAATCAGTACATCTTTGATATTACCACACGCTTACATTCTATACAAGTTCTCTTTTTTATTATTTCCAGTATAAAAAATTCCAGTCAAATTATATAATACTGTCCATAGTGTATCAAAAAGAATGCTTATATGGAAAGCAAGAATATATTCATAATAATTGCTGGCTAAATCCCACTAGAAATTTAATAAAATAGTCAGTGTTCTTAAAGCAAAAAGTTTAAGAACACTGTCTTTTATTTTGACATAGACAGTAATATTTTCTCCATCTCTTTCTTAGTTAGATCATCATCAATTATCTCTTCGTATATCTTTGTATCTCTTGTAAAAATATCATTTACTATTACAATTTGATACTCACTATTCTTACCTTGTGCTGGTACAAACATTTTGAGCCCTTTTAACTTACTCTCTCCTCCAGAATATTTATTATAGACCATTGTTTTTCCGTCTAAGCTATAATTTACTAAATTCTCTTCTCCAGGCATCATATAGTGTAGTGGATCCTTACCACCATTAACATTACCATCCATATACATCCTTGACTGATAAATTGTAAAACCATATTTCCCTTTTGTATATTCTGATTTAGTAACTAATTCTACATCTTTTCCAAAATATGAGTCAGCCCATTCTCTCTTTAATTCATAACCTTCAGGTATATAAGTCGGCTGCTTAATTTGAAACGGTACATGTTCTTTTGCTTCTTCCATAGTATATGTTAAAGACTTCTGCAATTTATCATTAAAAGGGTTTAATTTCTTCTGAATACTAGCTAATTTTTCTTGATCAGTTTTATTCAAACGTTCAAGATTAATTTCCTTTGTATCTCCATCATAATTCTCAGGCACATTTTTCTTAACCATTGCTTGTTTCTGAATTTCACTAGCCTCTTTAAATAATTGGACATATTGTTCAAATTCTTTTTTTGTAAAATTCTTCTCTGCCAAATACAAAAGATCTGTATCTCTTTTATATGACTTTATCGACATACCCCATTCTCTACTTGCATTCTCTGGTGTACCATATACGGTTTCTATCGCTTTTTCAAATGCCGCTTTAGATTGCTTGTTTTCTACAACCTTTTCCTTCTGTCTTTCATCTCCCTCAGTTATCCTTGCATTTAACAAAAAACCGCCTGCTATAGCTGCTATAGCAATAACGCCAAGTAAAGACAGACGATACGATTTCTTTTGGAACTTTTTAATCATAACGATTCTCCTTTTTAATGTTCGTTTATTTCTACTTAAATTTGCTAGGCTTGGTACTTGATAGGAATAATGTTCTAAAAGGGTAATAATTGTATGGCCGTATGCAATTTGCTCCTCTTTATCTATAAACGTAAGCGCATATGCATCGCAGGCTAATTCTTGATCTTCTCGCATACAGAAATTGGCGTACCAAAGAATCGGATTGAACCAATTTAATAGGAGTAAACTGTACATAATCCAATTTACAGCTACATCGCTTCTTTTAATATGAGCTAACTCATGGTAAAAGACATATTGTAATTGTTGCTCATTTAATACTTTCATATGTTTTTTTGATAGTAATACTTTCGGGCGAAAGAAACTAAAAACCGTTGGACTTGCAATCTTTCCTGCAAAACGTAATGAAACTGCCTTCTTCATTTTCATAGACTGCTTACAGTGATTAAACACTGTAGCGACCTGTTCATCCGTAATATCCGGTTGTTTCTTTATGTAAGAATACAAACGTCTATTTGTAATAAACGTCATGACTACTAATATGATTACTCCAGCTAACCAAACATATAGAGCAACTTTGTATACAGACAATGTAGCCTGTCGTTCCGAACTCACGTTTACTTCAGGTTCGCTATTTTTTGTCACGGTTTCAGCATTGGATTCTACTTCTACTGTCTGTTTTATCTCGTTATTCACTGTATTCTCATGTAAAGGTGTATTTTTTTGAATAACTTCCGATACACTAGAACTATAGGAAAATAATGATTAAATGCTATAAGAACTATCCGGTGACCACGGTAAAAGGAGTCGTATCATTAGTACGATCCACAGCATATATTGCCACCGGGGCGTTAACTTATTTCTAAATAAAACTTTTATACATAAAATAAATCCAACTAGTATACTCGCCATAAGTGACGTTTCTATAAGCCAATCAAAAAAATGAGGAAGGTATACATTTATAAGCATGTCTTTCATTGTTATCTATCCTTCCTCTTATTCTCCTCTGTCTTCTCATCTAAAATGCGTTTCAGTTCATTAATATCTTCTGAAGACAATTTTTCCTCTTTTAAGAAATTAACAAGTAATGGCTTAAACGCTGCGCCGCAAAAACGCTTTAGCAAAGATTTCGTTTCAACTTGTAAATAATTATCTTGTGATACTAACGGATAATAAGCATACATACGCCCTTTATCTTGATGATAAGAAACTGCTTCCTTTTGTACTAACCGATTAATTAATGTACGGATTGTTTTCGGTTTCCAGTCCATTTCATCTTCTAGTACTTCTATAATTTCATTCGCTGTTTGTGGAGAATTAGACCAAAGTACTTTCATAATTTCTAATTCCACTTCAGATATTTTAGGTAATTGATTTGTCATAGTATATTTCACTCCTTAGTATTACATTTGTAATCTGCAATTAAGATTACAAATGTAATACTAAATTGTCAACCATATTTTAGAAAATATAATTTCCGTTAAACCTTACTTAACGACAACAAATTTCCCTTTTTTCAAATAATCAAATAAAAAAACAAGAAAATCTTTACATTTAATAGTAATATAGAAAATAGACAAGTTTATCAAAATAGTGGAGGCTTTTTCAGTCATGATGCGTGCGCTTCGTTTAAATATAAAGCAAGCTTTTTGTAGTCGTATTTCTTTAATTATGATGCTTAGTGGATTCGTTCTTATTTGCATCTATCACTATTATTATGTCATTCGTTATTTAGGCGACGCTGCGAATGGTCCTATATCAACAGATTTAAAATGGATTGGATTTCGCGACAATGAAATGGATGTTTATTTATTATTAATGCCAGTTATTGCGAGTTTCCCCTTTAGTACAAGTTACAATTCGGATAAGTCAGATGGTTTTAAACCATTTGTGAGTAAAGGGATTTCTATATTTCCTTATTCAGTAGCGAAATATATCGTTACGTTTTTTTGCGGAGGATTTCTTTATACATTTCCATTCATCTTATCGTTATTATTTTGCAAATTAACCATTCCAGACGGAACACCTACGATTGGTTCAGGCATCATAAATGCTGATGGAATGTTCGCAAACCTATATTTCGATGCGCCTCTCACTTACATTACTGTATATATCGGAATTAATTTTTTATTTGCAGGTTTAATGGCCCTTTTAGGACTTGCTGCATCTGTATGGTCACAAAAAGACTATATGGCCATTCTCTTTCCATTCGCAGCTGCCTCCATTCCGTACGTCCTGCTAAATACAATACTTCCTTCAATAGGCGGAGCACCTATTCATTTATATGATCCGAAACAACCATTGCAAGGCATGTCACCGTACATTTTAATGATGCAATGTGCTTTCTTCCTTTTCGTTAGCTTACTTATGTATATACAAGGAGTAAAGCGGGATAGAAAAAAATATAGAAGAAGACTGCAAAAAAGAGATCGGTGTAGAAAAGCGTTTCAAGCAATTTCAGACTAAATGATTGTACGAATAAGAGCGTAATTCCCTAAGTTAGCTTAGAGAATTATGCTCTTATTACCATTTACATTTATCACTCGTATAATCATCTCCCCTTTACGGCGTACCTGCCAATCCCCATAAAATAACGACCGCTGTAAAGTAAATCGCTTTAATACCTACAACTGAACATAATAAAATAATTGCATATTTACTTAGTTCTCTTCTTGCGCCTATTAAAGTAAAAATGACTGCGAAACTAAATGTTACATAGGAAGATGCTGTATGTATTAAGTTATACGTAATGTCCAAATTTTGAGTAAGCCCCGTTACCTCCGCTACAAATTGGAGCATGACGATCGTACAAAACAAAATCGCAAGCTGATTCATTAATTTTCCATTTAACCATGCTTGCATCTTTAACCTCCTCATTATAAAAACTGAATTTTTAATTAATTCTAACATGATTTTCACAGAAAAAGAACGCTCAGCATATCTCTAAGCGTTCTTTCATGACTATTTAAGAAGCTTTCTTCAAATCAATTTGAGCAAGTACTGGGTCATGATCACTTACACGTCCATGTTCTTTCATAATGTTTGAGTTTAAGTGTACTGGATCTACAATTGTGTATGGTGCGATGTTGTTTGTTACTAAAATATGATCTAACACTTGTGCATTTCCTTCATGAATGTACGTGTAGCGGTTCTCTTTCGGCACTGTGTTTAACATATTCTTTAAGTTTGTTCCTTCTAGTGCTTTTAGTGGTTTAGCAAACTCAAAATCGTTCATATCTCCTAACACAACAACTGGTGCATTTGTGTTCTTTTTCTGAATTACTTGTACAAATTGATTTACTTCTTGCGCTAACTGAATTCGTTTTTCTTCACTCTTTAATACGAGCGGCTGCACTTTTCCAAATGGCGTTGCATCCCCTATTTTTGAGTTTAAGTGATTTGCAACGACAACAACGTTTTGTCCTTGGAACGTAAATTCTGCTGCAAGCGGTTTACGTGTACTTTCAAATAATGAACTTTCGTCTCCAATGCGAACGACATTTTTATCAAGTAACTTCGGTACTGCTGCTAATTTCACGCGTGATGGATTGTAGAAGAAACCGACGCGAATATTCGCTCCTGGTGCTCCTCCGTCTAGATTATTGTTCGGAGCAATTTCTACATACTCATACTTTGGTCCACGAATTTCTAAAACTGCATCAATAATACGTTTTGCACTTAACGAAGCATCTGTTGTACCATCATTAATCGTTCCGTTATTATCTTGCATTTCCTCTACACCGATAATATCTGGCATTTTTAAATTGTATTTAATAGAATACGCTAACGCTTTTACTTTTTCATCTGTTGTTTCTTTTTTATTCGCCGAGAAGTTTTCAATGTTATATGTAGCAACTGTTAACTTATCAAGACGAGGCTGAATATTCGCTCCTACTTGCTTAAATCCACCGTCCACTACTGATGGTAATTCCGTTATTGGCGAAATGCGGAACGAACCGTAATCATATCCGACTACCCCTGTTATATCTCCAGTGAAAGTATCTCCTACTTTTGCTACATAATCACGAGGGACTTTTACAGAAAGACGCTCTGGATTTAATTGATTTTCATCTAATACAGGTGTGCCATATTTCGTTACGACTTTATCTCCACCATTTTCTACTGTTACATATAAATTCCCGTTTTTCTGAGGTGCAATAATTTTTGGTGTTGGCATCGTAACGCGCATACCTTCTATACTTTCATAAAAGTCGATTGCATCTTCATTTGGATCAAATAAACCGAATGCATCATTATCGATGATTTGATCAGGAATTTTTACACCGTTTTCTCCAAGTACAATCGGCGCTGGTAAAGGTTGATCTTTTGCAATTACAGCAACGCGGCTCGCCTTAATTTCCGTCGTTGTTAAATCTGTGTCAAACCTTTCTGCATATCCAGGCCCAACATATTCTTCTACTTCTCCATCAACTTGAATAAGATCTCCTACTGCTACATTCGCATCTTTTTTGTATACGTACATACCTTCTGAAGTAGCTGGATCATTATCCGGCTGATTATCTTCTATATAAAAACCATTTTTATCAAGCGCTGTTACAACGCCTTCCACATTGTATACTTTCTTTCCTTTGTAGGAAGAAATATGTGATTTCCCTTGAATATCATGAATACGAACTGGTTCATTATTTACGATAATAAATGAAAATGTTGAAATGGCTGAAGAAGTAAGCCCTTCTTTCTCTGCAATTGCTTTAATCACACTATTTTCATTCACTACAATTTGTCCGTTATAACGAACACTCTTATTTGTAGGGTTAGAGCCATCTAACGTATAGTAGATTGTTGCTCCTTCTGTATTCGTTGTTAATGTTACCGCTGTTCCCTTCGCAACTTCTCCGCTACCAGGCGAAGCTACTACATCGCTAACACGGTTTTGTCCTTCCCCTTGAAACTTATGAGCTGTTACCGATTTTAAACCTGGGCTACTAAAATATAATTCAAGCGTTCCTGTTAAACTAACTTTCTTCCCGATATTTTCTGGATGATCTTTCACGTTTACTGCCGCTCTCACATCGCCTTTTGGCAACTGAACAGGCATGATTTTGTCTGGATTCGTTTCATTTGGCGAATCCGCAATTGCTACGTTTGTATCATCAAACTTAGCAGGATCTTTCGTGTATTTAGAAGGACTTTGCGTATATCCAACGATGTATCCTTCCACTGTCCCCTTCGTTTTCCCTTGCTGCTTAAATACTTGAATTACTTTTTCTACTGACATAGAAGTATTTTCTTCTGCTTGTACTAAAGTTCCAGTAAATGAAAGCAATAGTATGAATGATAAAAAGACACTTAACAATTTCTTCACAGTCATTTTCCTCTCCCTATTTCATATTTTCTCAGCATTTCTATCATATCAAATGATTCGTTATATAGAACTATATTTCGACAAGTTTTACAAAAAATTTATTTAATTTACAAGCTTTCAAACTATAATACAAAATAATAATTTTACACCTTCTACGAATGCACTCTATAATGTTAGAGAGAGAAAACAGAAAATATCGAAATTTCATTGGCATGTAAAATGGATTCATTTGAATAGGAGTGATTGGATGGAAGTGCAAACAGAAACATACCGCGCAGCTATGAATGGAACATTAGAACGTCATTTTTCAGATATGATTGCCGTTATACCAACTAAAATTACAATTGAGCAGTTAAAACTGCGGCTAGAAACAATCGCTACTAAAGTTGACGAATTGAAAATTGTTTATAGTGATGAGACAAGCATTATTGTTGAGTTACATATGGATGAAAAAATTACACCGTATGAACTGCATATTGATGAGGCGAATGACCCAGAAGAATATAAAATGTACAATAGACAAGATTCTACACTCGTAGATCGTAATTTTGAAGATGCTGCTTATGGAACTGAAATTTTCACTCGTACGCTATTTGTAGGCGATGTGCTGGACTGCTTTTTCCAGCAGTTACAGTTTTTATGGAACCTCGCTCCAGACTTGTTATTTGTAATCGATTCAAGTGCAGCAATGAAAGTGATATCTAGAAGCTATATTGAATATCACGTTGAAAATGAATTATTACCTGACATTCCTGACTTGTACGTTATTCATTCTGTTTATGAAGACGATAAAGAAGGTGCGCCTACGCAATATTGGTTTCATACACATGGCCTTTTAAGAGCAGGCGTAACAGAAATAGAATTAATTATTCCAAATCGCATCTCTTCCTACTACGGCATTGGCGATCTTTTTCAAACATTTGCTAATAATGCCATTGAGAATGGACAAGTCCCTATGAATGAGCCTATCGTTATCGCGCATAGTCAGCAAGGTTCTATACATACAGTAGCTGTTCCATGGGAAAAGGGATTATCTTATATTGGGCATAAAACGAGCATGGATCAATTATCTTCAATCGAGGATGAAGAAGTGAAACTACAACCAATAGATTCGCAAAACACATTCTTAGGCGGTATGGATGACCGAGATGAATACCATCAATCTCCATCCGTTTTCTTATTCAAATGTAATACTTCAGAAGAATATATTGAAAGCTTTTTCCAAGAACACGAGGAAGCTACAGGGCTCATGTTCTATAAAACAAATAGTGAAACCGATCGTATGGCTTACAATGCGAAGAATACTTTCGGATATTTCAGCAACATTTTTCACATTGAACAATCGAATGAAGATTTTCGTTTCCTCGCTAAGTTTGGTGTCTCCTACGAAGAAGGAAAAAGTGAACATATGTGGTTTGAAATGCAAGAAATCGCGGAAGATTTCATTCAAGGAATACTCATTAATGAACCATATTTTATAGAAGATATGAGTGAAGGAAATAGTTATCATTTAGAGTTTGAAAACTTAACAGAGTGGGTTATTTATGCAGGAGATGCCGTTATAAAGCCAAATAACTTATATATGTTTATTGGTGAATAAGTAACAAAACGCCTTCAATGTGATTGAAGGCGTTTCACTTTATTGTGCAATTAATTCGGTATCCATTACTTTCTCCAAATGAGAGAGTACACGCTTTGCGGCTTTCTCACCTTGATCAATACAGTCCGGAAGACCAGAACCAGCGTAAGAACTACCTGCCAAGTATATACCTGGCAACTCTTTCTCCATAAATGTTGTGAGTTTCTTCATTCGCTCGTTATGGCCTACTGTATATTGGGGCATCGCTTCTTTCCAGCGACTTACGACTGTAAATTCTAGATCCTCTGTAATATCCATCGTCTTTCGTAAATCTTCTAGTACAAGCTGAACGAGTTCCTCTTCTGTTTGTTCTACAACTGCTTCATCACCAGGGCGTCCAACGTAACAACGAAGTAGCATTTTTCCTTCTGGCGTTGTATGTGGCCATTTTTTATGTGTCCACGTACATGCTGTAATTGTGTAGTCGCTATTTCGAGATACGACAAATCCTGTACCATCAATATCGCGCTGAATGGCTGATTTCGGGAAAGCCATTGCCACATTCGCAACTGATGTGGACGGAATGTTGCGGAAGAAACGAAACTGCTTGTACTGCGCAAACATAGATGGCAATACTTTATGTGAGCTTGCCACTACGACCGCGTCCGCTTCTATTTCTTTTCCGTTACTAAGAGCAATCGTATAAGCATCACCAAGTTTTGCAATTTTTTCAATGCGGGTTCCCTTTATTATCGTACCTTCATGCATCTTCACTTCGAGAGATTCTACAATAGATTCTAAACCTGTTTTCACTGTTTGGAAGATTCCTTTTTTCGGTTCAGATGTCTCTTTTTTCGGAGCAAGTGTACGCATACCGAGTGAAATACTGCGATGCTTCTGCTCAATTTGATACATTTGCGGAAATGTTGACATTAAGCTCATTTCATCAATATCCCCTGCATAAATACCCGATAGTAATGGTTCGATTAAATTCTCAACCACTTCATTGCCGAGGCGATGTCTGAAAAACTGCCCGAGTGATTGGTCAGATACTGGCTTTGATCTCGGCATTAACAGATCAAAACCAGCTCTTAGCTTACCAATTGGGGAGAACAGCCCGGAAAATAGAAACGGCGTAATTTGCGTTGGAATTCCCATCATCGATCCGCTCGGCATTTTATGTAACCGATTGTTTACGAGGATAAATGATTGACCGGCCTTATTATTTACAAGTTCATCGCCAAGACCTAATTCTTTCGCTAATCTAGCTGCACTTTCTTTTCGTGCTAAGAAAGAATCCGGTCCGCGTTCAATTGTAAATCCATCTTTTCGAACGGTTTGAATTTTCCCGCCAAGTTTACCCGATGCTTCTATCAGTAATGTATCGATCGGCAAGTTCTTGTCATGAATATCTTTTTGTAAGTTATACATTGTTGTTAATCCTGTGATGCCACCGCCGATGATTACAACTTTTTTCCTCAAGCATGCTCCCCCTTTCTTTTTACAATACAGATTCTTTTTTCTTTAATACAACATCTGTTAAGCAATCAATAAATGCGTCCGATGCATTTGGCATTTCTGGACGATAATATTTTGCGCCAATTTCATCTGTCACAACTTTACACTCAAAGTCATTGTCATATAAAACTTCTAAATGTTCCGCAACAAATCCAACTGGTGCGTATACGAATGAACTGTATCCATACTTTTCGTTTAGTTCTCTCGTTAAATCTTGTACATCTGGACCAATCCAAGGATCTGGCGTGTTTCCTGCACTTTGCCAACCTACTGCATAGTTTGCTACTTCAGCACCTCTTGCAATATAGTCAGCTGTTTCATTTAATTGGTCTGGATATGGATCGCCAAGTGCAATAATTTTTTCTGGTAAGCTATGTGCAGATACGATTAATACTGCTTTTTCACGCTCTGCTTCTGACATACCGTTATATATACCTTTCACTGCATCAACCCAGTACTGGATGAATTTCGGTTCTTTATACCAGCTATCAATGCCGTGAATTGTTAAGTTTCCAAGTTTCTCAGCTTCTTCTTGTGCTCGTCCTACATACGATTTCACGCTAAATGTAGAATAGTGCGGCGCAAGAACAAGTGCTATTGTATCTTGTATACCGTCGTTATGCATATCTTTCACTGCATCTTCAATGAACGGTTCGATATGTTTTAAGCCAAGATACATATGGTACTCTACTTCATCTTGTACTTCATTTAAACGCTGTTCTAACTTTTTAGCTTGCTCTAATGTAATAGTAGCTAAAGGAGAAATGCCACCAATTGCACGGTAACGCTCTGTTAAATCTTCTAGCATTTCAGGACTTGGCTTTCTTCCTCTGCGAATATGTGTATAGTAACGTTCAATATCTTCTTCTTTATATGGCGTTCCGTATGCCATTACAAGCAAACCAATTTTCTTTTTCATACAACAATTCTCCTTTACTTCGCTAACTGCCCTTTAGAGTATTCATGAATAAATGTAGTTAAACGTTTTAATGTATCTGGATTTACTTCTGGGAATACACCGTGTCCTAAGTTAAAGATATAACCAGGCTCTTTCATCCCTTGATCTAAAATACCTTTTACATGTTCTTCAATAACAGACCATGGCGCAAGTAAGAATGAAGGGTCCATATTTCCTTGTACCGCCTTATGAACGCCGCGTGCGCGTGCCTCTTCGATCGGTAAGCGCCAATCTAAGCCTACTACATCAAGCGGTAAGTCGTGCCATTCATTTACTAAGTGTGCAGCTCCTACGCCGTGCATAATCATCGGTACACCCATCGGGCGAACTTCTGCAAAAATACGCTCCATTGCTGGTTTAATAAATACGCGGTAATCTGCTACATTTACTGTTCCAACCCAAGAATCGAAAATTTGAACTGCTTTTGCTCCTGCATTAATTTGCGCTTTTAAATATGTAATAACCATATCTGCTAGCTTATCCATTAAAGCGAACCAAGCTTTCGGCTCTGCATACATGAACGCTTTCGTATTATGATAATTACGAGATGGACCGCCTTCAATCATATAGCTCGCTAGTGTAAATGGAGCCCCTGAAAAACCGATTAACGGTACGTCTAGCATTTCTGTCGTTAATAAACGAATCGTATCTAATATGTACGGTACGTCATCTTCTGGATTGATTTCCCCTAGTTTTTCTACGTCTTGTAAAGAACGAATTGGATTATCAATAACTGGGCCAATACCTGATTTAATTTCTACATCCACACCAATTGCAGGTAGTGGTGACATAATATCTTTATACAGAATTGCTGCGTCTACGTTATATTGATCAACTGGCAACTTTGTAACGTAAGCACATAACTCTGGATTATGTGTAATTTCAAATAAAGAATACTTTTCTTTTATCTTTCTATATTCCGGCTGCGAACGACCTGCTTGACGCATATACCATGCTGGTACATAATCAGTACGTTCCCCCCTACATGCTTTTAAAAATGTCTCATTTATAGTTCTTACCAAGACCCTTGCTCCCTTCCTTGCCAATGCTTTTGCTCTAAATACGTTCTATTCCGATATTTATCTTTTTTTACTATACAGCTTGTAAAAACAAAATGCATAACATTATGTACGTTGTTCATGAAATTGACACAAACATTCGTAAAACCGCTTACTATTTTCACAACATTCTTATTATAGCACAGAGAAAAACTATGGTTTAGCTACTTTTGACTTTTCTCCTTCGCGATTCGTTTGTGTGTTATATGGTACAACGTAAAAACTCGGTTTTGAAAAGATGTTAACGAACTTTTCCTCATATTCCCCGGCACCATTTACAGTGCCTACATGCGTATGGACTCCATTTTCCACTCTATAAATGCGATACATAATTCTTTCATCTGGAAGTGGTGTCCAGCTTAATTTCGCTTTAAATAAACCGAAAGGGCTAAACGCTAATTTCACTTTCACATCTTCAATCTTGCGCAAACGAATCGGAGTACCGATTGTTTCCACACCTTCTGGTTTCATAAACTGCTCTTTCTGTTCTACATTTGCCTTCGTTAAAATTTTCTTAAACAATTTCGTTGCTGACGCACTTTCTCCTTGCAACTGATGCTCTTTATCCGTACGGTCATAACCAATCCAAACAGCACCTACTAAATTTGGCGTATAGCCAACGAACCACATATCTCTAGCTCCATTATCGTCATTTGGTAAGGAAGTTGTACCTGTTTTCCCAGCTAATGCACCGCTATATATGCCTGCTTTCGCTGTCCCTTCCTTCACAACCCCTTCTAACATTTTCGTCATATACCATGCCGTTTGTTTCGAGAAAATTTTCGTTTCTACTTTTGGCGATTCTCCAATGACTGTGCCGTGTCTATTTAACACCTTTTCTATAACGTGCGGCTCAATAATAGCGCCATTTGCTAAAAATGCACGATACATTTTCACAAGGTCAAATGTTGAAACACCATTTTTCAATCCGCCAAGCGCTGTACTTAAACCAGCATCGGCAATAGGAACATTGCCTTTCTCTAAATATTGCTTTCCTTCTTCTACCCCTAGCTCATTTAATAAAGAAACTGCCGGTACATTTGCTGACTCTAAAATCGCATCATACATCGTCATTTCTTTCGTATATTGACGATTGTAATTTCGAGGTTCATAACCTTCAAAAGAAGTTTTTTCATTCTTTAATAAAGAATACGGATTATATTTTTTCGTTTCGAGTGCTGGTCCATAGACAATAAGTGGTTTTAGCACAGATCCCGGCTGTCTTTTTGCAAAAACACGATTAAAGCCTCTCGGGACATACTTTCTTCCCCCAATCGCTGCTTTAATTCCGCCCGTACGATTATCCATTAATAAAAAAGCACCTTGCGTCCCCTCTTCTTTACCAGGGAAATTCCTCGCATCTTGAAACTGGTTATACGCTACCTTTTGAATCTTTTCATCCATCGGAACGACAAACGTATATCCTCCTCGGAGTACTTCTTGATGAGATAACCCGTATAAACGTGCTGCTTCATCTATGACCATATCAATATACGGCATATATGCGAGTTCATTCTCGTCTAGGTTTTTGTAAAGAGCAATGGTCTTTCCTTGATAACGTACGCTCTCTTCGGCAGTCAAATAGCCTTGTTTATGCATCAGTGACAATACGAGATCACGGCGCTCCTTACTCTTCTCTGGAGAGAAATAAGGTGAATATCCGTTTGGTGACTTCGGAAGACCTGCAAGCATTGCTCCTTCTTCTACTGTTAAATCTTCTACACTTTTATTAAAATACAACTTTGCTGCTGCTTGAATACCGTATGCCCCATGGCCAAAATAAATATGATTCATATACATTTCAAGAATTTGTTGCTTCGTATATTTTTGCTCTAATTGAAGGGAAATTGCGACTTCCTTCAATTTACGCGTAACTGTTTTTTCACGAGTTAAAAAAACGTTTTTAGCGAGTTGCTGTGTAATCGTACTACCACCTTCGACCTTTTCTCCAGCTAACGTATCTTTATAAAGAGCCCGGAATATAGACGGGTAATCAATTCCTTGATGCTCATAAAAACGAGAATCTTCCACCGCAATAAACGACTGCTGCACGTATTTTGGAATTTGCTCGATTGGTACGAGATCTCTATTTTCTACGTATAATTTCGTAATTTCTTTCCCTTTCTGGTCAACGATACGTGATGAAGAGTGAAAAACGAGTTGCTTTTCATCCGTCATATAGCCACCAGCTAACACAATAAGTTTATAAAATACAATCGCTAATACGAGCGTTGCTAACCCACCTAATAAAGTCCACTTTACTTTCTTCATACATCGGCCTTCTTTCCAAATGATGGTACATTTATTATTTGAAAAAGAAGTATCTTTATGTATATAATCTTCGAAGTTTTTTACGAGAGTTGATATAATAGAAACAAACAATTAAAGGGGGCATTAAAATGAAGGCTATTATTTCATACGAAACACCTCTAGAACAAGCACATTTCACTGCAAAAAATAATGAAAAAGATATGTTTTATAAAGAAAATACAGAAGAATCTGTAGAAGGTTCTCTTCAGTATGACGTACTAGACGCTGTTGGTGAATTTAAAGGACAACCTGGCTACATCGTTTGTAACAACATTTCTGTCACAGACGAAGGTCGCCCAGTATTTGAAAATCGATTCAAAAACCGCGCAGGCCTTATTGAAAACGAACCAGGATTCCAAGCAATTCGCGTTCTACGCCCATTAAGTAACGATACATATGTCATCTTAACAATGTGGGAAACAGAGCAAAACTTTAAAGACTGGACAGAATCACGTTCATTCGAAAACGCTCATAAAAAACGCCCTGCACAAGCAGAAGGACAAGCTCAGGCTCAGGCGCATCCACATGCGGAACAGCAGAAAAGTATTTTCTCTCGTCCATCATTTGTGACTACTTTTGATGTGCTAGTTTAAGGGGTTTTGTACTATCGTTTCTCCAAGGTTGCGGTACATGAAATTATATCGACGATTTTTCGAATATATCGGCGCAACTCGAAATATATCGACTTATCGACAAACCACAACACAAAAAAAGGAAACACCATTACGCACCGGTGTTTCCTTTTTCTTTATACCAATTATATATGCGAAGCGCGTCTTCTTTTCGCATATGCTTCACTTTATATCTATGCCCCGCTACTGATACGGCAGCTGTACATAACTCGTCTTTCTTTTGAAAATACGATTGATTGTACCCTACTGCTTGAACATGCCTTTTTCGTATGATTCCTGTATATTTGGCAAGGCCGCGGTATACCATGACTAATTGATTGTCTCGTATCAAATATCCGCCACTTTTATACCGAGCGTATGCAAGTAACGTAAATGCGATAAATAGTGGTATTAGCGTGAATAACGCATTATTTTGTTTGAAATATATACTCGCACCGATGATTGGCAGTGCGAGCATAGCACTTGTAATCCAGCCCATTATGACGTAACGACGTAATGCAGCCTTCGGTAAATGAACGATTTCCTCTTCCATTTCATACGGTAACTGCAAATATGTAAGTAACTGCTGGACATCTTTCTTTTTCATAAAAGGATGTAACATCACTTCATTTCCAGCTGCTTCTATACTTTGAATAACTTCTACTTCGACAGAGCAATAACCGAAAGGCTCGCGGAGAATTCCTTCTTTCACCGTAATTGCTTGAATGCGATGTAATTTTAAAACAAACTCTTTCTTATCAAATAACCCTTGCACGATGCGAACTTCATTTCCGTTTCGCTCTATTTTAAAGTTTGCATATTTTAACGCATAGCCAGCTGTCGAAACGACCCACGAAACCGCCATTAAAATCGCGGCCATAACGATTAATTGATATACATCGTTATCCATCACATACGCTTCCACTTTATTTATGAGCCATTCTGGAAGAAATTGATTAAACTCTGTGTAAATAAGAAGTAATCCTGAAAAAACTAATCCGAATCTACCAGACGTAATGGCAGCTGCTAAAATCTCTTTCATCGTTAACTGATAAATCGTCTTACTTTCTTCTGGCATGGGTACTTCTTCACTCGCAGCGCTTCTTTTTTTATTTAATAAAGCAATCAGTTCCTTCGCTTCATCTTCTTTAATACCAGCTAACATCACATCTGGCTCACTACCGCCGCCCGCTACTTCTATATTTAATTTCATCAGTCCGAGCACTTGATAAATGATGTTAGAAGACGTACTAATATTTTGCACACGTTCTTTATTTAAGTAGCTTTCTTTCTTAACGAACACACCATGCTTTATATGTACAATATTATTTTCAACCCAGTACACTTTGAAATACCATTTTATAGCTGAGAAAATTGCCATAATAAATAATACAAATAAAAGAACAAGATGTAAGAGATACCAAGGTTTCACTTGACCATCAGATTGAAATAAAACAAGAAAAATAAAAGGCAACAAAGTCGCAACTCGAATACCTAATAAAATTGTGATCGGATGTTGCCTCTTATACATCCTCATCACTCACTTTCGCAAGTTCTCCAATTTGTCTTTTCAGCTGCTCTGCTTCTTCCTTCGTTAAGCCTGGAATACTATGAGAAGTTGCCGCTGTTGAAATATGTAATTCTGCTAAATTATACTTTCTCATAATTGGGCCCTGTTCAATCGTTACGTGCTGCACACGCATCATCGGAATAAGTACGCGTTTTACAATGAACATTCCCTTTTGAATCTCAATCTCTTCTTCATTTAATCTGTAACTATAATAACGTTGACGTAAATTTGGAAACACAAAATAATCAAGCGGGATAAATGTAATAGCTCCTGTTACTAGCAAGCCAAACAACCAGCCCCACCAATTAAAATTGATCATAAAAAAGAAATACGCAATTACGACTGCTAGTATAACCGCCGCCCCAATTAAAGCGTGGATTCGCCACACTCTCAGCATATTAGAATGAATCTCCCTTTCTAACGGTTGCATTTCATCACTCCAATTATATGAATTTATTAATTATATATTAGTTGGTATATACATATTTGTAAAATTATAGTTTTTATATCGTATCGATTATTTCTTTAAAACTCCCTTCATTAATCGAATGCACTTGAAACTGAATGTAATCTATTTCATTCCTATTCGGACGGGCATATGGCAAAATGTTAAATTTAGAAGCAGATCTTCCTAACATATCTACAATCATTAGAGAAACGTCAATATATTCGAAATCTACACGGAATACTACTGCTTCTCCCGTAAATTCATAATCTTTAATCGCATCATAAGACTTATTCGCACTAATTAACATCACTTTTAATAGTTGGTTCAAATTTTCTGGTTTAAAATTAATCATATACGCAGCTCCTTTTTTAATAAAACACTATGAAAATAGTGTAATCTTACACTTTCATGGCTTTACACTTCAATTATATAAAAAATAAAGCTAGTTTTTTATAAATTTTTTGATATAATTACATACGGGAAACGGGAAGATATTTATCTTCCCTTGTGTTTTTATTTGCATCTAGTACTTTTGCTAGATGCCTTTTTTTATGCTAAAAAAGGTACCCTCACATACTTTGAGGATACCTTTTTCATCGATTTATTGCATTTCAATAATTGTACCATCTTCGAATACTTTCAATACGCCAGTAAATCCTGCTCCAGCTGCGCCTTCTATTTTATATGTCGTACGCACTCTAATTTGATAATACTTCTTTCCATTCTCTACTTGCGTATTCTCTAGCGTGTAATCATATTCTTCTTTATATTCATTTTTAATATATTCTTTCGCTTTCTCAAAAGTAAATGCATTTTGATTCTTTCCTGTCTCTACTTTTTGGTTCTTTTCTGCCTCAGTTTTTTGAGTCTTTTCTGTTGCTACTTTTTGATTCGTTACTACATTTGTTTTTTGTGCCTTCGCTGCCGCTTCACTCTTTGCAGTTTTTTCCTCTTCATTCATTTTAGTAACTAATCCTACCGCTTTTTTATTATATTCTTCAAGATTCTTGTTATCTTTTGTTTCTGCAACTAGCTTATTTACTATCTCTTTCGCTTCTGCATAATTTTTCTTACTTATTAACTCTTCACTTTTCGCCAATTGCTCACTATACTTCTTTTTTTGTTCTAATACAGCTAGTAATGCTGTTCGTTCTTCCTTTGCCTGCTTTATAAGTGTATTATTCCCATCCTTCATGTTCTCTACTTTTTCAAATGACTTGATTGATTCTTCTACCTTTGTTTCTTCTTTTAACTTCACTGCTTCAATCATTATTTTCGTTTGTTCTACAAGCACCATTACATCTGAATCGTCTTGTTTCTCATCTAGCGCTTTTTCAAATGATGATAAGGCATTTTTATATTCTTTATTCGTTAACGCGGTCTTCCCTGCATCCATTTCTTTTTCAAAATCTCCATTACTACATCCAGCTAACATTAAAAATGTAATTCCAATTACCGTTAATAACTTCTTCATTCTTTCTCCCCCTATATGTTCCTAAAACAATAACTTCATATGTATAAAGGTCTGTGTAGTAATTAGACTGAAAATAAAGATGTACTTTGTGTGTGGGAAAGGAAGTACATTTCATTTACTATCATTACTTAAAACTCCTAAATAGTTGGTAGTTGGTTTTCTTCTTTTAAGACAGAAAGGAATTTTAATCATGTGCGTAAAGTTCTCACCAGGCTCTTTACTACACACACTCTTATACACATAGAAAAACTATTTTTAGTTTGCTATTTTTTCAGCTTTACATATTCTTGGTTGATTGGATACGAACCACAATTCGTAACATACCGAAAAACAAAAGAAAACAAACTGTAATATAAGTTACCTTTCGTAACTCTCCTGTAACATAAATGTAACATAAGGTTTTTATACATACAATAGTTTTTTTACATTATTTTCCCCTATCTACATTTTAAGGTGTTAATACAGTGCTAAAACGAGTTTCATCTCCCACCTGCTATTGGACTATCATCCTTTGAATACTTTAGGAAAAAGCCCTCTTTCTTAAAGTACTCAAATTAATTACATAGATAACTCTTTTTTCACCCAAACATTACGAAGACCTTTAACCTTTTACTTTCACATTAAATATATATAGCTAACTTTTTTGATATAAACGCATTAAGAAAATAGGACGAACTTTGTCTTCCTTTTTGTTTTTATTTGTATCGAGTTCTTTTGGTGCTACCCCTTATTGAAGAATTAGATTTTACACATCTGATATAGTACGTGAAATTATATAATAGGGGGCACTATACCTAAAAAAGAAAATTGTATGTTTAGACATAAAATTGACACCTTTTGATTTGTTCCCTGTAAGTTAAGGAATTAGTTTGTATATTTGAGGAGATGTACGAGACAGGTGTGAATTTAAGGGAATCCAATATTTTCTATTCAAATATGATAGAATAGAAGTATATCCAAAACGGAGGAACAACAAATGAACTCAAACACAAAACAGTTTATTTATGATATCCAGCAAAGAAAAAACAATTATATGGAAAATGTATTAAAGGCAATACAACACCCTAAAAAAGAGCATTCTGAACAGGTCATTCAAAATATAGTAGACAAGATGGATATGATGATCAGTTTAGTTATTACTTACATCGCTATTGAATCAGAATCTATAAAAGAATTAAAAGAACTTCAGGAAGAACTTATTCATGCCCAAGCATATATTCAAAAACGGAAATTTGAAGAAACACAGAGATAAAACACTGTGTTTTTATTTGGTCGTCTATGACGCCAATCTGTTATAAATCAAATTAAGGGATTGGGTACACTTACCATATTTTGTTCACTAAAGTCATTTCCCTCCAAATAACTCATTCTATAAGACTTCTTTCTCTTACTATATGATATAAATCTATAAATATGCTAGAAGGATAATTCATTATATGAACGAAAATAACATTTTAATAAGTTACGTTTTCTATTCCTAAATTATTTATATACAATTCTTTTTTTACTAGTTAATAGGTAATGATATAGGGATACTTTGCATGTACATCTAGGTTGTTCCTTTCAGGCTATGTATCATTTTAAATACGCCCTTTATTAGAATAGTGCTCATACTTTTTTTGAGATTCTTTCGTAATACGTGCGTTAAGTAAAATTGCTAACAACAAAAACACTCCATATGTTCCCCCTGTCGCTCCTATGATAACCACACTACTACAAACAAGTACAATTAGTAGTAGTAACGAAACTAAATAAATATGTTCATAGTTCTTTGACATCTTCTTGTATTTTATGCGTTCTTTCCTTGCATCCATCTAAATTCCTCCTTTACATTATCCATTTCACTATCAAATAAATCTCGCCCTTAAAAGGGAAAGAATATATCTTTTTAAATAATCAGCTTATTTTTTTATCAACTAATTTATATAACGTAAAAAGAAATCCTACCAATATTAAGCTTTCCACCATGATAATCCCGACCCTCTCCTTCCGTTTTAACTCCAACACATCAGATAAAAGTAGCAAACAAAAAGGATCCTCCCTTCTTTTAAAGGTTGATCCTTTTCTTCATGCATTCAACTATTCTTGATTAATTAGAATAACAGCTGGTCCATCTACACGAATGCCACCAACTTCGATTTTTTCATAAGGCTCAACTGTAATAGAAATGATCCCTTCCCGCTTCTTTAATTCATTACTTAATTCTTTTGTTAACATTTTTTTCATGTGTGTACTCCTTTTTACTGCTTAATTTATTATTGTTATGTAAATGAAGTTAAAAATGGTTTCCTGGTCTGGAAACCATTTTTTTGTAGTTGACCATATGGTGTTACCAGTTCGTTTATCAATTTTACGTAAAGAAGAGATAAACAATTACCTATTCACTGTCTCAGTAGATATAAAGAATTCTTAAAGAGATAGCGGTGAGATCGATTGTTTTTTCTTCTAGAAATAATGACCTAGATAATATATTACCTAAAACAATGAAAGCCCTACCTCTCTTTCATCCTTACGGATCCTTGTCCGTGCCAGTGTGAATCAGGATTGCAAAAATCAAGTGACTATTTAATCGAGTTATTTGATGAAACTTCGAACGTTCGTAAAAGAAATTTAAAAATAAAAATGGATTAGATTGAAGTAATAACAAAAGAGGTTCCTACTCTAAAAGTGAGTTGAAGAAGTTGAATGTCTTTGAAATGATTTACTTTTAATAATCATCATATTCCCGAAAAATTCAGGATATTTTCGGGGGATGTAATACATTATCTATAATGAATCCTAACAGAAACTTTTTATTTGATTTTCAGTGATCCCTTTAATTAATCCTAGTTCACTAATCAAAAATTCATGTGCGTTATCCAACATTGTTTTTTCGCTTGTATTAAGTGCCTTTTCTTTCTTCATACGCATTAAATCACGTACAACTTCAGCACCTTCTTGTATTTCACCCGTTTTTATTTTGTCCGTGTTCACTTTATACCTTTGTTTCCACGTTAATAATCTATCTGATTCTCCATGCTGAAAAATGTGTATAATGTGTTTTAATGCAAGTATATCAGTAACCGGGCGTATACTCGAACTTAATATTTTCCCCATAGGAATCATGACTTTCATATTACTGATTGACATTTTTATAACATAATACTGTTGTTTTTTTCCTGAGAATTCTTTTTCTTCTATGGCTTCAATTATACCTGCTCCGTGCATTGGATAAACAATGTTATCGCCAATTTGAAACATATAATCCACCTCCATATATGGTAACCTTCTTAACTTTAACATATATGTGTTTTTTTATCAAATATTTAATAATATCATAAAGATATTTTTGTAGTCAACTACTTTTAAAAAAAAATTAAATTAAGTAAAAAAGACCTCCAAAAATGATAGGGAGTGTGTCAGATTCCGCATAAAGGGAAGAGGAATTTCCCCGCTTATATTCTGAAATCTCTACATTTTATGTAGGGATTTTTCCATAAAGAAAAGACACCCTAAGGTGCCTTCCTCCGACTTGAACCACTTTAATTTTAATAATATGTATTGGACTCCCATCCAATTATTATTTTACCACGTTAAGTAATGTTGTGCATTGAGAAATACGGTACATTTCTTTATTTAAACGTAAAAAGCCCTAGAGGGGACTGGGACTTTTTGACAGAATGAAAATGATTCAAAAAAGGACTTATATAACGTAACATACGAATGTTTCATAAATGTATCGTAAAAGTGAACAAAATCTATATTTTGTTATTGGAGACGTTACTCCTAATTATAATACCAATTGCCGTTTACTTTTACTTTCACAATTTCCTTTTTCTTGCATGAGGTTAATTTGTTATAATTAAACTCACAAACTATATTGTACATACTGTCATAGTTCCAAAAATAAGAGGGATGATTCTTTATATAATCTTTCCATTCATTACTATATGTACCTTGTTTTTTTAAATCTCCTTCTTCACCGAATGCTGCTGCAACTTCTTCGTAAGACATACCGCGACGTAAATTATTGAAAGTATCCATCATACGCTGCTGTCTAGCTTCTTCTTTTCGATTTTGTTCTTCTATCTTTTCTAACCTACTCTTTTCGGCAGCTAGCTGTTTGGCTTGTTCTTTTTCCATTTCTATAAGTTCTTTTTCGTAATCTGCATGAATTTGCGCACGTTCTTTTTCGTATTTGTAATCCGAATACTTATTCCATCCCATAACTCCAAAAGCAATTAAAATTAAACCACCTATTATAAAAATAGGCTTCCTCTTCTTTTTTACGATTCTCTTCTAATTTTTTCAGCTCATCAGCTTTTTGTTGTTCTTCTTTTTGTTTAGAAGCACCTTCTTTAGGTGTATCTTCTTTTTTCACCTCAGTGTTAGCGATTTTAGCTTCATTTTTATTGATTTCTTCTTTCGGAGACAGTGCGTAAAAAATCATCATTAACACAAAGCATGCTAATCCGGAAATGAAATACCTCTTTTTACTTTGGTTTTTCTTAGAAGCTTTAGTCATTAATATAAAAGAAACGACTGTAGCTATAAAGAATAATGACATTAATATTTGCATGTAATTACCTCTTTCGGTTGTTAAAATGTAAGATTTCTTATCTCATGGTAGTAAACAAGTTATTTGTATATTGTCATATTTTGTCGAATGAAAATAAAAATAGAGTCGCAGCTCTCAATGAAAATTAGAAGGATGCCTTTTTCTCTGATTTAAAGTTCAACTAGGATTTACAAATATTGAATAATGTTTTGTATCAAATCTATAGGAATATATGTTTTTACTGTGGATGGGAGCGTGTATCAAAAGGTGTACCTTTTGGGATTGTTGTTGAAGAGTATCCAATGTCATTATAAAAAGTGTATATTGGGGTAGCACCACATGCCCATCAAGCTAAGGATATCAAGAGGGTATATGTGAGTGTATTTTTTTGAAATTTCTACGGCTACACTAAAAATATGCATAACAAATAAACCTACCAAAAGGGTGTTTTGAAAAATATTATGCAACTTTGAAACCCTTTAACAACGTACACTCATACATAACGCCTAGGATATCAAAGACTGTTTTCTTTTCGTAACGGTGAGATTTCCGTCCGTTTTTCTCTAAAAGATTGAACAGACGTAGGAAAATCTTTGATAATTCTTGGGTGCCCTTTTGTAATCCTTGGTAAAACAATAGATAATAATTCTTTATCATATAAATGGATTTGTATTCACTTAACTCTTTCTTTTTCTTATTCAAGAGTAACTGACGCATTTTAAACATGGTAGATATACAGAGTAAAATGCTAATAAGTTGCCCATATAAATGGCATTCTAAGCGTTCTTTCTTAATTTCTTTACACTTGTGAATTTGAAAGAAAGATTTCCATGTTTTGAACAAAATTTCAATTTGCCAGCGTAAAGTTTCGCTAGAAATATAGTCTAGGATAAACAGTGTTTTTTCAATGCGTCCCATATATCCAGTTATATATATTCAAGTGGCTTTTTTCACAAAAGAATCATAAAAAACTCTATCTATAGATAGAGGGTATTCAAAAAAATCATCTTTCAGATAGATGTTCTAAAATATTAGGGATGTTACAATCCTCCAGTAAGTAAGCAAATAAACAATAAATTTATACTTTATGGGGGTTTTAATTTGAATACTCAAGCTTGGATAATGATTGGTGCATTTTTAACAATTGTATTATTAACACAAATCGGAAGGAAAGTATTTACAACCACAAAGGCTGTATTGCCATTTATTCTTTGTGGTATAAGTGTTTATTTATTCGTCGAGGAAATACCTACCTCAGGTTCAAATATGACCGCACTCATAATCATGACAATGGTCGGCATGATCATGGGAGGGCTAATGCTTTTTACAGTGAAAGTAGAATATGGTTCTGACAATAAAGCGTACGTAACTGCTGGTATTCCTTATTTATGTTTATGGATTATTGGACTTGGATGGCGTGTCGTATTAGCTTATGTAGCGACAGACTGGTATCCACAACAATTTGTAGATTTCATGGTATCGAATCATTTGGATTTTAATGTTATAGCCCCTGCTTTCGTATTTTTTACAATTGCGATGGTAGTTATTCGTACTATTGGAATTGTGATTAGGATACAAAGATATAGAAAAAATCTAAAGCAAATTAAAGAAATAGGTTAAGAAAAACAACTTCTTTTGCATAATGAAGTAGGTAAAACAAACACACTATACTAACTACTTCATTATTCTTTTAATTTCAGATTTTAGATGATATGCATTAAAGGAATTTAACTCATCTATGAACTATTATAATTGGGAGTTGTAAATTTCCAGCCTTTAAATCAAGAAATTGATATTCATCTATAGCCAAAAAATATAGAAACTAAACAGTAAGGTTGGGAGGGAATAAGTACATGGAAAAAGTATTTTTAAAAATTATTGATAGTCATGCAGGAAATGCGATAGGAATCATCTTATTATGCGTATTTTTTTATCAAGGTTTCGCACCTCATGGTACCTTTGCAATATGGGTTTGTAGCGTTTTTGTAACAATTTATCTATGGATGTTGTATTCACCAAAATCTTGGTGGAATGCAAGGAAGTACGCTTTATTTACGAGTATATTAATAAGCATATCATGTGTATTATATTTTTCTCATCCAAATTTTCCGAATTATGCGTTATGGCCACTCATAGTTTTTCTTGCCGCTGCAGAACCAAAGTGGACACGAGTAACGACAATTTTAGTTGCTATAACAGGGATAGTTATTATTCTATTTATACATACGAATACGTTTCCTTATCAAGAAACATTAATTATTATCGGCCTCTATGTCTCGATCCGAAGTACATCCAAGCTAAGAGACGCATATCAAAAAAATCAAAAACAACTAAAAGAATTAGACGAAGCACATGCTGAACTACAAGAAACAACGGTATTTTCTATGCGATATGCAGCTTTTACGGAAAGAACAAAATTAGCAAGAGAGATTCATGATGGACTTGGACATCAAATGACCTCACTTATTATTCAATTACAGGCTCTTAAGATTATGTTAAGGAAAGATCCTGTTGCTGCCCAAGTTCATGTTGAAGAACTTTTAAAGGTGGCACGAAAAGGAATGGAAGAAATCCGAGTTGCTGTTAGAGAATGGACAAGTGATGAAAAAGATCTCGGGCTTACTTCATTAAAAGGATTGATTTCACAGGTTCAAGCGAATTCTTTATTACAAATTGAGTTCATTCAAGCTGGAAATATAACAGAGTGGACGATGGAGGAAAGTACAATTCTGTATCGCATTCTACAAGAGTCTTTAACTAATGTCTTACGACATTCTAATGCAGATTCTGTTATTGTAAACGTAACAGAAATAGACGGAGTAGTAAAACTCACAATTGATGATAATGGTATATATACAGGGGATAAGCCATTAGAATATGGCTTTGGACTCAATGGTATGATAAAACGCTGTAAATCAGTTGGAGGTAATTGTTCCTTTTTTCTAAATGAACCAAAAGGACTTCGAGTTGAAGCCACTATTCCAATTCAGAAAAATGGAGGAGAAATATGACAGAAAAGATTCGTATTGTGCTAGCTGATGATGAACCATTTGTTCGAAAAGGCCTATGCTATATTATTGAAATGCAAGATGATATGGAGATAGTTGGGGAATGTAAAGATGGGAAGGAAGCAATTAAAGTTGCCTTAGAAACTGCACCAGATATGGTAATTATGGACATTCAAATGCCTGATTTATCAGGTATTATGGCTACCCAAAACATTATGAGTATATTACCAAATACAAAAGTTGTTCTATTGACGACTTTTGATGTACAACAGTATGTCTTAGACGGTATTCGAGCTGGTGCAGTGGGTTATATATTAAAAGATACTGAAACGGAGGAAATGTTAGATAGTATTCGATCTATGAATAAAGGGGCAATGATTTATAATAGCACGACAGCAAATCAAGCTTTTACACAATTTATAAAACACGATAATAATGATTATAATTTAGTTAGCGAAGAACTTGAACATACGGAAACTCTAACTAAGCGGGAGATTGATGTTTTACAATTATTAGCTTATGGAAAACAAAACCATGAAATAGCTAAAATCCTTTATGTTTCCGAAGGGACAGTCAAAACTCATATCCACAATATTCTTCAAAAACTAGATGTAACAGATCGTACACAAGCAGCTGTAATGGCAATTCGAAAAAAAATTGTAAAGTGATATCTGCTGTATGTAGTAAAAAGAATAAAATTTTAAATTAACATAGTGTTTTTCTAATTGAAATTAAACAGATCATAATAAAAAAGAAAGAGAGTATAGCATGGATAATACAACTGGTCTTATTATTTTAATTCTTATAATTCTCCTTCAACTAAAAGAAAAGGAATTGAAATTTCAACGAATGTGGATTGCTCCTGTATTAATCGCATACTATACATTTACTCATGTATTTAATGATCTCACATTAATCAAAACTGGTTTATTTGTAGTATTACTTGCTCTTGGAGGAATTGTAGGAGCTGTGCGTGGTTCTACAACTATAATACGAATCGATAAAAGTAATGGGAAGGTTTATGCTAAAAGTTCTTATATCGCCTTAGGTATATGGGTTGTTGTATTTATTTTACGTTTTATCGTAACGTATATTTTTAAAGGTTCAAGTCAGTATGCGCTAGGCTTAGTAACGAATGGTATTTTTTGCTTTATTGCGGCGAGTGCGTGTATAAAAAGAGTGATTCTATACTTAAAAGCAAAAAGTTTGATGCATTCAAAACATTAAGTATTGCTAAGGGTAATTTTTGTAGTGTAGCAAATTTCAGTGTTTTTCTAACACCAACACATTGCTATCAAGCTAAGAAAAGCAAATACCCCAGAGCGAAAATTTTGTGCATTTTGCTCGTACTTATTGTTTTGGGGTAATTCGTACTTTTAGCTTGATGGGCATGTGCTGCTACCCCTTTTGCTAAATGTTTTTTTATGCCAAATAAAAAAGGTATCCTCCAATACTTTGAGGATACCTTTTTCATTTTTATTATCTCTGCTGTTTTCTACCTAATACGAGCAATCCAAAACTCATCATAATAAGAAGTGCTCCCATATATGGTTCCACAGGCATTTTCTGTCCTGTCTTCGGTAATTCTTTTTCAGGCTTCTCTGGATCTGTTGTTTCTGGTTTTTCTGGATCCGTTGTTACAGGTTTCTCTGGATCCGTCGTTTCTGGTTTCTCTGGATCCGTTGTTTCTGATTTTTCTGGATCCGTTGTTTCTGGTTTTTCTGGATCCGTTGTTTCTGGTTTTTCTGGATCCGTCGTTTCTGGTTTCTCTGGGCCTGGTGGTGCTAAAGAAGTCAATTTGTTTAATACTTCTAATTGAACTGGACTTATCATTCCTTTTGTAATTTCAAATGGAATTGGATTAGTTAATTTTTCATAACCCTTTGGTGCTTCTACTTCTACAAGTGTGTAGTGACCTACAGATAAGTCTGAGATTTTCGCTTTTCCTTCTTTATCTGTTGTTACTTTCGTTACTACTTTTCCTTTTTCGTCATGAACTTCAAACACTGCCCCTGATAATACATTCTTACTTTCAGCAGCCATTTTTGTAATTTCTACTGAACCTTTATCTAACTGTTCATTCTCTACTTTTAGTAATAAAACTTCTGTCATACCTTTTTTAATCTCAAATGATACTGGTTCGCTTAGCTTTTTGTAACCTGGTAAGCTTTCCGTCTCTACTAATTTGTAACTTCCTACAGATAGATCTGAAATTTTCGCTTTTCCTTCTTTATCTGTTTTTACTTTCGTTACTACTTTGCCTTGCTCATCTTGTACTTCGAAGACTACGCCTGCTAATGCTTTTTGACTATCTTTATCTACTTTTGTAATTTCTACTGAGCCTTTGTCTAACTGTTCATTCTCTACTTTCAATGATAAGACTTTTGTCATACCTTTTTTAATTTCGAATGATACTGGCTCTGTTAATTTTTTGTAGCCTGGTAAATTCTCTACTTCTACTAGTTTGTAACTTCCTACAGATAGATCTGAAATGTTTGCTTTTCCTTCTTTATCTGTTGTCACTTTCGTTACTACTTTGCCTTGCTCATCTTGTACTTCGAAGACTACGCCTGCTAATGCTTTTTGACTATCTTTATCTACTTTTGTAATTTCTACTGAGCCTTTGTCTAACTGTTCATTCTCTACTTTCAATGATAAGACTTTTGTCATACCTTTTTTAATTTCGAATGATACTGGCTCTGTTAATTTTTTGTAGCCTGGTAAATTCTCTACTTCTACTAGTTTGTAACTTCCTACAGATAGATCTGAAATGTTTGCTTTTCCTTCTTTATCTGTTGTTACTTTTCTTACTACTTTTCCTTTTGAATCACGTACTTCAAATACAACATCTTTTAATGGTGCTTTACTATCTTTATCTATTTTTATTATCTCTACATTTCCAGTATCCATCATTTCATTTTCTACTTTTAATGATAGTATCTTGGTCATGCCCTTTGTAATTTCAAATGATACTGGTTTTTCTAGCTTTTTATAACCTGGTAAACTTTCTATCTCTACTAATTCATACTTGCCTACAGGTAAATCTGCAACATTTGCTTTTCCTTCTTTATCTGTCGTTACTTTTTTAACTTCGTTACCTTTTTCATCTTGGACAACGAACGTTACTCCCGCTAGCAGTGCTTTATTATCTTTGTCTATCTTTGTTATCTCTACATTCCCCGTATCTACCATTTCATTTTCTATTTTTAATGATAAGATCTCGGTCATGCCTTTTGTAATTTCAAACAATACTGGCTCTATTAATTTCTTATATCCTGGTAAGCTTTCTTTTTCTACTAATTTGTACTTTCCTACTGATAAATCTGAAATTGTTGCTTTTCCATCTTTATCTGTTGTTACTTCTTTTACTACTTTATCTTTTTCATCTTGTACTTCGAAGACTACACCTTTTAATACTTTCTGGCTGTCTTTATCTACTTTTGTAATTTCTATTGAACCTTTATCTAACTGTTCATTCTCTACTTTCAATGATAGGACTTTCGTCATACCTTTTGTAATTTCAAATGATACCGGTTCTTTTAGTTTCTTATAACCTGGTAAGCTTTTCGTCTCTACTAATTTGTACTTTCCTACTGAAAGATCTGAAACGTTCACTTTTCCTTCTTTATCTGTTGTTACTTCTTTTACTACTTTATCTTTTTCATCTCGTACTTCGAAAACTACGCCTTTTAATGCTTTCTGGCTGTCTTTATCTATTTTTGTAATTTCTACTGAACCTTTATCTAACTGTTCATTCTCTACTTTCAATGATAGGACTTTCGTCATACCTTTTGTAATTTCAAACGATACTGGCTCTGTTAGTTTCTTGTAACCTGGTAAGCTTTTCGTCTCTACTAATTTGTACTTTCCTACTGAAAGATCTGAAACGTTTGCCATTCCTTCTTTATCCGTCGTTACTTTTTTTACTACTTCACCTTTCTCATCTTGAACTTCAAATTCGACACCCGCTAATACTGAACCGTTTTCTTTGTCCACCTTTGTAATTTCTACATTACCTTTGTCTGTCATTGCATTTTTTACTGTTATTGGGAATATGCCGTCCCCTGTTACATTTACTTCGAACTCTGTTTCTTTTAATTGGTATCCTTCAGGCGCTTTCGTTTCTTTTAAAATATATTTCCCTGGCGCTAACGGTTTAGAGATTGCCTTACCATCTTTATCTGTAACAATATGCTCAACTACTACACTGTCTTTTACTATATCAAACTCTGCATTTGCTAATGGTTTTTCACCATTTTCCGAATCAATTTTCTTTAATTCGATTTGACCCTTTTGCAAAGTATTTTTGACTTCAATGGCTTTTGTTTCACCAGCTTGAAGCGTAACCTCTACTGGAATTGTTAATTTTTGATATCCTTCTGGTGCTACTGTTTCATAAATTTTATACGTCCCAGGAGCTAAAGTTTGAGGTATTGAAAAGCCGTTTTCGTCCGTTATCAGTTTTGCAACAACTTCATTTGCACTATTTCGAACTTCAAATTCAGCACCTTTCAACCCTTTGTTCGGATTCTCAGCATCTATTTTATGAATCGATACTGTACCTTCTTTTGGAGCTTCAGGCGGCGTAACAATTACTTCTTTCGATGTTAATGTTTTATCATCAAAATGTAATTCCGCTTTATTAGGAATCTTCTTATCTACGTAAGAAGATACATCTGCATTAGCTTTAATTTTCGCCTTAATGCTGAGGTTAATTACCTGGTCTTCATATGACTTATAGTCAAAATTCTCACCAAACGCAAATGTTACTTCACTTCTTTGTTTATCTATATTTAACGTTCCTTTAGAAGTAATATCTTGACCATTTTGATCATATACTTTTGCCTCTAATACTTCTAAAACATCTTCTAAATCATCACTAATTACCATTGACGTATAATTAGGTGAATTTTTCGGTATATGTGTACCAACTTGGTATTGAATAGCTTGATCCATTTGTGTTAACTGCTGATTCTCTACAAGCTTACCATTCTCATCTACTATATTTTTTTCAATGCTAGGTGGATTATCGTCACCTGAACCGGTTCCTCCCCCACCACTTACGAATACTTCTCCCACTTTTTCTTCAGTTACAATATTTTTACCTTCTAATTTCACTGTATTTTTATGAGGCTTTGCAGCAGGATTAGTAATCTTTGTTTTATATCTTAAAATATAACCTTTTGAGCTGTCTGGAAATTCAATTGTAAATCCAGTTTTCATTGCATTAATTTTAATTTTAGATAAATCTGCTGGCTTAACATTTGTTGGTGCATAGCCATCTTCAAATACAGCCTCTTCTAATACTAAACTATTTGTAATTAATTCATGCCCAGGTCCTAATGTGTCTGTTAATTTAAGATCTTGCATTTCTGTTCCAGTTGCATTTACATATACCGTCCAGTCTGCAATTGAAGGGTCTTCCTGATTATAAGAACCCCATTTCAATAGATTATCTGTATTGGGCTGTGGCTTCGGTCTCTCTGTCGTATTATTTACACTTACTTCTTTATTTACGATTTGACCATCAACGTTAAATTCTAATGGGATTTTTTTAATACCATCATATGCTTCTAGACCAAAATAAAATTCTACGAATAAAGAACCTTTAATGTTATTCTTTCCTTCTACGTAATCACCCATAGTACATGTCAATAGACCCTTTTTCATCTCACATGTACCAACTGTTTTTCCTTCAGCATCTTTTAAAGGAAAACTCATATTCATAAGATCTTTTCTGAATTCTTTTGGCATATCAATTGTGAATTGATCTCCACTTTTTATTTTTTCTTTAGCTGACCACTTCACTTCTACTTTCATACCATCTGAGGCTTGATATGGTTCAGACGTTGTACCATCAGTACGGGAGATATTAATCTCGTCCACTGGATTTTTTATCACAGCGGCTTGAATAACTGGAGCCCACACATTTAGTACTGAAAATAATACTAGAAAAACTAATGAAACCATCGAAATATGCCTTTTAGTACTTTTCATTTGCATAATTCCCTCCTATTTTTTATATTTATATAACAAAAAAAGACCGTCCGGTTGCATCAAAAATGTGCAACCAGACGATCTTAGTAACCAATATGTATTACCGTAGACTCTAAGCTTTGCGGCCTATCCTTTCGAATAGTGTGCTAAAAATATTTTTTATTCTTTTTTTGTTTCATTTTCCTCTTAAACCAAATATTACTATACCGTCTGGACGGTTATAATTCAATACTCTATAAAATTGTTCTATTTTTCTAATAAAAAAAATAATTCACCAGTGCATTAAATAAGCAATGGTGAATTATTTTACATTATATAGTTCGTATATTCTATTTATACGAATTACAAATAAGAGCTTGAATCACTTTTTCTCTTAATTCGGGGCTTAGTCTTCCAACCCCTAAATATTCTGAATACCATAATCCATCTGCCGCTAATCTAATAATTGTGGCACAAACTGAATCTATCTCATCATTTTCTATTTTATTTTGCAGTTGCTGAAATGATTGTTGTAACGGTTCAAGTAATTCAGGTTTTAGCATTAATGCTGCCATCATACTACTACCTAGCTCTTCTACTCTTCTCTCATTACTTAATCTTTCCTCTACAAAAGAGCGTACCCACCTTCCTTTCTTCTCTAAGTCCTCCGCTACTTTATTGTGAATAGCATCTTGATACTCCTCCGTCCCTTTGAGTATCATGCCCTCTATTAAAGCTTCTTTAGTTGAAAAGTGATACAACAATCCACCTTTACTTATCCCCGCCTCTTTTGCTACCGCTTCTAAAGTTAACTTAGCAACCCCTTTACATTGCACAATTTGAGAAGCGGCTGCTAAAATCTTTTGCCTTGTTATACTTATACTCATTCCTTTTTAAAACCCCCATTTCTACTAAATTTATATAAATACGTATCTTATTTTTAATATTGCTGAGTAATAATAAATATTTTCTGTATACAACAAAGGCTTCACTACCTTTGAATTGTTCGTTGCTTCTTCTATTAAAAATTTCCATATCATTCAATATGATAACATCAAACACTCACAATTGACTATACATCTATACATTTATATTCGTTGAAAATATATCCATAAACAAGAAATGCATACAAATTGATTATCCTTATATATTTAATCTATAATTTAAAGAGGTTTATATTTTCATAAAAATAAAGTGAAATTTTATAAGGATGATTCCATTGAAAAAATTTTCTATTAGTTATTTAATATGCTTACTGGTTTTTTCTATCATTGTGAACGTTTTACAGTATACACTAGTTCCAAATTATGCTGACTCCTGGGGACCGATTTGGGTATCTATTATTATGTTTTCAATTCTTGGAAGCATCCCTGTTCTTATCGGTTGTTTATTAGGTGAATTTTGTTATAGAAAAATAAAAAGAAGTCACGAATTAAAGATTGGAATTCCTTTATTTATATTGTTAGGTATTTCCTACAGTCATTTATTCTTTATGTGGTTTAACGACAGAGATTTTCTATCCTTTACTTTAGAAACCTTTCTGAATACTGGCCTTCCTATTACTGTATCATCTTTAATGTTTTATCTTATAAGACGGTGTTAATTCTTTCATCATTGCATAAAAAAATGTTATTACTCCTGATAAATTGAGTAATAACATTTTCCTTACTAAATTTGCTTCCAACTAGCATCCTTCACATCTTCACTAGTCGGCTTTCTAACTGATTTCACAAAGTATTCCTCGCAAGCACCAAATGCAATGAAATTTTTCTGTGCTTGTCTTAACGAAACTATATTCGCCCCGCCTTCAAAATCAGGATCGTTAAACTGAACCTCATTATCTTCCCAATAACATATATTACAAATTTCATATGTACCTGGTGGTTCTTCTTCTATTGTTCTATACCCGCAGCACGGACATGTGTATTTCATTCTGTCACTCCATTATTCATTTCTTTTTTCTCCCATATATTCCGGCCCACAAAGAATGTAATAGCGCAAATCATAGTTATTCCCATGAAAGAAACATTAGAATCTTCATATGTAGTTGGAATCCCAACCGTTACGGAAACAATACTACAAGCTAAAAGTAAATATAGTAATAAAGATATAATATAGCTGAGTTTAAATCGTAAAATGATACCTCTAAACAATAACTCACCAAGTAGACAGCCACCTAAAATAATAGGTACTCCGAAATACAATGTAAGGACTCCCATTTGCGCAGTAGATTGAATTATCTTACCAATTATGTTCGGCGAAACCAGCTCACTATTGTTTCCCATCCTATCATATAAATCAAGTGCTGTTGCTGAAATAAAGAAACTTAATATAGAAAATGAATACGGAATTAAAAACTTGCTCACTCTCATTCACCTCGCTTTTTTGTTTCACATATATTATTCATTATTTTCACATGAAAAAATAGCCCTCTATGCTAAAACATAGAGGGCCGAATTTTTATATAATAACCTATACCTTATCCTGAAGTGCTCCCCATAAACAGAACATCTAAACTATCTGTGCCTTATATTCTTTAGGGGATAGGTGGTTATTAGAAAGTAGTGTCTTCTTTTTTATAATATTCTTTTGAAATCTCTTCATAAAATGCAGCTGATGTCGTGTAGAAATACGGTACTAACCATAAGAAACCGATTCCTACAGTAAGAATACTTAAAATGAACCAACCTAAGAAGCTTAAGCATAGTAAAAAGTAATCCATTTTATGTCCATTCATCATACGACGACTTTCAGTAATCGCTTGATTCGCTGTATATTCTGGATGATCATTCAAAATAAAATATGTCATAGAATAAGAAAATGATTTAATAATACCTGGAATAATAAGAAGTAATGTCCATAGAATCAAGTACACATTCATTAGTAAATATGTTAAAAACGATTTCATAAACTTACTTCCATCGTTAAACCATCTAAATATATGACCGATACGAGCATTAGTCCCACGAATTACATTTAAAACAAAATAAGAAGCACCCACTGTTAACGGACCGATAATAAACATTGCAATAATAGTTACTGTAAGTGACTCATTTGCTTCTTCCCAACCCCAAAACATCGAGAAAATACCTGTGGTTAGCATTTCAACAGCTCCAATAAGGATTCCGACTAATAAGGTTGCCCCTACCGCTAACCCCCATTTTCCTTTTAATGCATCAAGTGCTGCTCTTTTTAACTGACTTATCATATATAGCCTCCTAATATTTTTTCTATATTAGTATACCATTTATATGAAAAATTCCACAGATTTCCCTGAAATAGAAGTATACTACTTTTTCGATATATGTGCGCTGTAGCTGTACTAATATATGGATTAAGCCCCTCATTTTCCTATAATAAAAAAAGCCTGCCTTTCATAATAGGCAAGCTTTTTCAAGTTAATTCTCACTCATTCTCTTCTTATACCAATTCTGCATTCTCTCCGCATCTTCTACTCTCGTATGCTCTAGTTTATAATTCGATGATGCGTTAGAGAACTTATACGTACATAAATCCGCTCGGCGCTGGAAATATGATTGTGTTTTTTCCATTGATTGGACATGTCTTCTTCTAACAAGCCCTGTATATTTTCCGACGCTACGATATACAAGCGTAATTTGCTCCCCGTTTACACTGTAACCATTTGTTTTAAACGTTCCGTATCCAAGTGTAAAGATAAGGATCGCGAGTGGAATCAACGCCCACATGATGTAATACTTTTCAAAGTATATACTTATTCCAGTAAGCGGGATTGCTAGCATTGCGAAGAATATAAAACTATCAATTAAGTAACGACGTAATGCTGCTTTTGGTAATGAAATAATGTTTGTATTCAGTTCGTATGGTAATTGTAAATGTGCAAGTAACTGTTGTACGCGATCTTTTCGAATGATAGGATGCAGTGTAACTTTTTCTTTCTCGTCACCCAGTCCTTTACTTTGAATGACTTCTACTTGCACAGCACAATAACCGAATGGCTGACGTAAAATACTTTCTTTTATCGTAATACCTTGAATACGATGTAACTTTAGGACGAGTTCTTTTTTCTCAAGTAATCCTTGCAAAATGCGGACTTCATCATTTCTTCGATTCACTGTGAAATCTCCATGTTTTAACGCATAACCGATTGTGGATATCATCCAAGAAATGACAAGTAAAATAGCTACCATGTAAATCCAGCCGTATATATCATGATCCATTACATATGACTCTACTTTATTTTTTATCCATTTCGGAATGTATTCATCCACTTGATTATAAACGAAGAATATTAAAGAAAATAGCAATCCAAACTGCCCAGATGTAACAGATGCTAATAGAATTTCTTTCCAAGTTAATTTGTATTCTGTCGCTTGCTTTTCCTCTGTAACGATTTCTTTTTCTACTACTTCTTCTGATATTTCTTCTGCTTTCAATTCTCGAGTTGGCTCATTTAGCATTGCGATAAGCTCGGTTGCTTCTTCTACTGTAATGCCAGCTAAGCTAACTTCTGCATCATCGCCCCCACCAGCTGTTTCAATCTGAATTTTCTTTAAACCAAGCATTTGATATAGCACGTTAGAACTTGTATTAATCGTTTGCACACGTTCTTTATTTAAGTAGCTCTCCTTCTTCACAAAGAGCCCTTGTTTCACATGTAATACGTTATTTTCAACCCAATATGTTGTGTAATACCATTTTTCAAACGCTGAAAAGATGGTAAGTAAACCGAATGCAGCGGGAATTAAATACCAAAACGGGAACTTTCCGTTTAAACTAAACATAAAAATAATGAGTGGTATAAAATCTGTTATTTTTAATTCTAATAACATCGTAATGGGATGCTGCCTCTTATACATCCTCATCACTCACTTTCGCTAATTCTGCAATTTTCGTTTTCAACATTTCTGCTTCATACATCGTTAAGCCTGGGATGCTGTGAGAAGTTGCCGCTGTTGAAATGTGTAATTCTGCTAATCCATATTTCCTCATAATTGGCCCTTGTTCAATCGTCACGTGCTGCACACGAATCATCGGTACTAATACGCGCTTTACGACGAAAAGACCGTGCTGAATTTCAAGTTCTTCTTCATTTAGTTGATAGCTATAATAACGCTGACGAAGTTTCGGGAATACGAAGTACTCAAATGGTGCTAGTGCAACCGTTAAGCCGATTAACACGTACAAAATCCACGCCCACCAATCAAACTTTATCATGAGGAAAAGGTAAGCTAAAATGACAAGAATACCGATCCCTTCTTCAATTACAGCACGAACTTTCCACACCTTGACCATGTCAGGATGAATTTCATTTTTCAATGGATCCATGTAACCACTCCAAATCTAGTAATCTAATATACGAATACTCTCAAACTATATTTTACATAACTTTACAGAAAATTGTAATTTAATTATCTTTCTTCTCAGGGATAAAATATCCGAACCAAAGTAACCAAATGAAACCGATTAACTTCAGCCAACTTCCATCCGCTTGAAAAGCCTCTATTATACCTGGTATTTTATAAAGTGAAACTTTAATCAGTGGGGGTTTTGTTCATCCCCCACTGATTATTAGTTGAACCAATCAGGCTTTTACGGGCAGTTGATCCCCACCTAACTTCTTTGCTTTCGCTGAATTTTGAGGTGGGGGTCTTACTGCCCGTTAATGCGGGATAAAGCCCAATGAATCCAAGAAAACCGAGCCACCAGTTTTTTTGCATTTTCACTTTTATTCCTCCTTCATTACATTTTTCACATTTCGAATCCAAATTTCTTTATACTTTAACTGGAATCCCATTAACATGTAATTACTCATATTATCGATCACGAGCGCTAACGTATGTGCATTTTCTTCCGTTGCCTGTTGTGACACAACGTCAAGTTCCACACCTTTCTTCAATAAATCGTGGAAACCATTTAAAAAATCTTCTTGTATTTCAAATAAGCGTTTCTGATACTTTTCATTTCGCAATGCAGTTACGATGAATTCATTTATGACGCGTAGTATGCCTTCTTGTCCTTCATACTCAGAGAGCATATGTAAACCATCAGCGATTAACTTTTCTGCAAAATTTTCTTTCGTATATTGTTCTTTAATGAAATAACTCACGAAATGATACCCAGAAAAAATTTCTTCAAATAAAAAATCAACTAACGCTTCTTTAGAAGAAAAATGATAATAAATAGCCGGTTTTGAAATACCTACCTCTTTCGCAATCATGGAAAGGCTCATCTTCTCAATGCCGTGCTCTGCCATGAGTTTAAATGATGCTTCTACAATGTTTTGCGATGTTTGTAAATTCTTTGTCATACTGTACCCCACTTATTTTTACTTACCGGTCGGTAAATAAATTATAAAATGAAACGAAATGATTTGCAAGTTAGTTAGAGTAACAGAAGGGATTTATTGGTAAATGCAGAAAAGTATAAAGTAAAAGCAACCTATAACAATAAGGAGGATATTCCTATGGGACTTGGCGGTAAAGGCGGTAGTGGTGGCACTGGTGGCGGTGAAGCTGGACAAGATGGCAAGAGCGTTAGTAGTGGGTATATAGTACTCATTGTGCTCTTTATCGTATTGATTGTAGTCGGAGTTGGCTATAACGGCATTAACTTCTAAAAAAAAGCATCCTAAACCACAATTTAGGATGCTTTCTTTTTAATTTCTATTCAGTAATCGCATACGATAACAATTCATCGTCACTTCTCCGAGTCTTTGCAGTAGTTGATAGTTCGCATATGCGCCGACTGGGGCACCGATTATTGGTACGAGCTGAAGCATTTTTGCTAAATCGATATAGTCTCGGTACTCTGTTTGGAACTTTTCCCAGTCCATATGATTTTCTTCTTCTGTATCCCACGTTTCGATTGCTTTCCATATTTCTTTTCGGTAATCGTCACTTGAAAAAGCAAGTTGGAAAACGTGAAGGATAAAAAGGCGCTCTTCTTTATCGCTCGTATCAAATCCGTACAACGTTGCTGCATCGAATAAAAATTTAATTTTAATGCCAAGTAAAAGCGGAAAATCAGCAAGACCAAGGAGAATACCGCCAGCTCCCGTCCCTGCTCCTTCTGCCGCTGCTATTTTTTTGTACTCATCCATTTTTTTACGTACTTCGTCGTCTCTTCTTTGCAATGACCAGTTCGTCTCTTTTAATTTTGGCTTTATAAAGTTTGATCCGGCACTAATTGTTTGCACCATCATCCGAATCGTTTCTGTTAATACTTTTTGCACTTTCGCCGGAATAAGCTGTTGTACTTTCGTCTGCACTTTCTTAGAGAACCGTGTCATCATCGAAGAATCTTTCATGAATGTAGCTTTCCACTGTTCCAATTCTTTTATAACCTTCTCTTCGTATGTAATCATAGGTTCATTCCCTTCAATTTAAACGCTCAATACGTTTCACCCCGTATTGATAAACGAAACCGATACTAAATACTATGCTTACGACTAGTAAAATTCCCGTCATCATGAAATTTTTCGTCGCAAAGGCGAATATAACTGTAAATACAACGCTGCCGGTAATAAGGATCGTATTTAATAAGACAAGAAAATCTTTCTTCTTCTCTTCTCCCCCGACGGGATACAAATCAAGCCAAATCTTCATGCGGTGATGCTTCCATAAAGTTAATAGCTGATAACCGATTAAATATAGGAAAATAAGGCTTACGATAAATCGTCCATATAAAAATGGAATGAAGTAAAGAATAACTCCTCCAAGAGCGAGCAAACGCACATATAAACCGAAATAGTTACCAGATCGTAAAAACGTTCTTGTATATAAGTATAAATATGTACGCTTTTCACCAATCATTGAAAGAATGAAATCAAGCCATTTTCTACGTGCTACTCTTTCTTTTAATGCAGGTACATCAACGAACATATTCGCGATGCGGTACAGCAGCATCATCTTCTTACCTTCTTCAGAAATTAAATACTCCCAGTTTAGCGGCTTTCCCTTCACCATTTGATGTAGTACTACAAGGTATAACATCATGAGAAGGACGATTCCGCCAACAAAAATGACGGAAGTACGCTCTACAAGGAAGTATACAAATAATCCGTTTAAAATAAAACGAATGAACCAATCAGCTCTTTGTATATTTTGGTCTGTTAAAAATGATTTTTCCCACGCGACGAATAAGTTCCACGCTTTTACAATGACAAACGCGAGTACAATCCATATGTAAGCAGCTCCTGTTTGCTTCATTTGCTGGAAGTATAACGGGGCAAGCGCTGCCGCTACGATTGCGATTATGTATAACTGAATCATAAACGTAAAGAGAAATGCCTTTGTAAAATAAGGTTTTAACTTTTGTTCAACTGGCAGCAAGTAAACGAGATCCGCTTCTTTTAATAACGTTTGTATCGATCCGGCCGTTAATACGAGTCCAAGCAACACTGCCATAACGAGCGCTGTCGGAAACGACGGTGTTAACGTTTGTAACCATTGCTGGTAATAATACGCTCCTGCGCCGATGATGAATACGAAAATAAATTTCAAATGATCATTAAATACGTATTTACTATATGTACGAACTTCTTTTAGAAAGTGACGAAATCGTTCTTTCCATAATGCTGTGCTATTCATAATCTTCTTCCTTCGTTAATGCAATATAAATATCATCTAGCGTTGCACCTGGCATATTAAAATCGGATTGCAGTTCAGATAATGTCCCCTTCGCTCTTACTTCGCCTTGATGCAGAATAATAAACGAATCACAATAACGCTCTGCCGTCGCTAAAATATGTGTACTCATTAAGATTCCTGCACCGCTCTTTTTCATTTGATCCATCATTTGAAGAAGTGATTGAATCGCTAACGGATCAAGCCCAACGAAAGGTTCGTCCACAATATAAAGAGATGGTTCCACTAAAAACGCACTCATAATCATTACTTTTTGTTTCATCCCTTTTGAGAAATGAGATGGAAACCATTTTAAACGATTTTTCATGCGAAATTCTTGTAATAGTTGCCCTACACGTTCTTCATATTGTTTTTCATCGACACCGTACGCCATCGCTGTTAACTTCAAATGTTCTTCTAGCGTTAGCTCGTCATATAATACCGGTGTTTCTGGGATGAACGAAAAACTAGAACGGTACGCTGTCATATCATCACGAATTGTTTTCCCATTAATTGTGACAGCTCCTTTTTTTGGTTCCATTAAACCGATAATATGTTTAATCGTCGTACTCTTCCCGGCTCCATTTAAACCGATTAAGCCGACAAGTTCGCCTTTATTCACAGAGAACGAAACATCTTTTAGTACAGGTCGTTTCGTATATCCTCCTGTAACATTTTCTACACGCAATAACTCGCTCATACGACACCACTTTCTTCATTAGTATTCATTCTATATTCATCTTACCAAAAATAGCGCTGTACTACATAGTATCGATGCCCTCAAAAAAAATTTAAATTTGTTCGCATATATTTTTACGAAAGCGGACATCATAATTAGTGAAGAAGGAACACATTGAAAAAGCGACCACCAATTGATGAGTACAACAACATAGTGAAGTCATCATGAAATGGGGTGTCCATGTTGGACAAAGAAATTTACACATAACCAGATCATTTGTTTCATTTTAGAAACGGGGTGTCTCCGAAAGAGCATATACTGTTTTAAAAAATAAACAATTTCCTTTTATAAAGATTGCAATTCATTTCACTTGAAAATGGGGTGTCTACGGCGGAAACTTTAGCCGATTTACCGTGCATTTCTTAAATAAATGAGGTGTCTGCGAAACGTAAATTACGATAATGCTTTTTCAATCCCTCTTCAGAAAACAGGAAGCTGACTCAGCTTCCTGTTTTTCGTGTTTGTTCTCTTATATAATTATGGTAAAATACGGCTAAGGCTACTTGAAAGGATGAGATCAATGAACCATACAGCGGATAATTGTATTTTTTGTAAAATTATTGACGGGCAAATCCCTTGCTCAAAAGTATACGAAGATGAACATGTGCTTGCATTTTTAGATATTAGTCAAGTAACAAAAGGACATACTCTTGTTATTCCAAAAGTTCACAAACAAGACATTTTTGCGTTAACGCCAGAAATCGCATCACACATTTTTTCTGTCGTTCCGAAAATCGCAAATGCGATTAAAGCAGAGTTTAATCCAGTTGGCTTCAACCTACTTAACAATAACGGTGAAAAAGCTGGACAAACTGTGTTCCACTTCCACCTTCATTTAATTCCACGCTACGGTGAAAACGATGGTTTCGGTGCTGTTTGGAAATCACATCAAAATGAATACACAATGGAAAATTTACAAAACATCGCAAGTACAATTGCAAATAGTGTGAAATAATGACACTATAATAAGAAGTAATACATAACAAGCCACTTTCCTAAAGTGATTACATATTGCACGGCTTGTTTCTCCATTCAAGATGCCAGGGAATGTGCATTGCACACTTTTCTTTCCCTCGTCTTAAAGATATGCATATTTTTTCACATCATGAATACGAACAAAAAATAAGGAGGTTTCCTTTTATGTCAAAAGCTAAATCCTTTATTACAGGTGTCATTTGCGGCGGAGCAGTTGCTGGATTAGCCGTTCTTTTCTCTACTCCTTCTTCTGGTAAAGCTATGCGCGGTAAGCTGAAAGAAAAAGGAACTGATATTAAAAAGACTTTAGCTGATATTACAGCTGATACAAAATTATTAAAACGTCAAATCGTTGAAACTGCTTCGGAAGGTAAAGAAGTGTTTCAAGAATTAAAAGAAGATATGCAAGACACGCTTTCTAACTGGAAGCAAGATATTTCTCAAAACAAACGACATATTGAGCAAGAAATTTTGGACATTCAAAAATCAATTGAGAAACTACAAGAAGCTGTTCCGGAAAAAGCGTAAACAAATTCCTGCTTAGTTTTTTGCATATAACAAATATTTTTTATATAAATTGACCTTAACACGGCATATCACACAGATATGCCGTGTTTTTATGCATTTACAATATATGTTATCACTTAACATGTAAGGACAACACATGTATTCACGACTCATAAAACGCTTCCATGCTTATGCATGATTTGTATAGAATGTCATTTTTCCGAAAAATTTTCACAATTCTCACAAAAAGACTTTATTAATTTTTACTTTACTGGCATAATAGATAGTAATGAAAAAGAATGTTAAAGTGGGTGAGTAAATGAAAAGTGGAGAAAAAGATTACTCGGTAAAAGAAGCGATGATTTTCAGCCAACGCATTGCTCAATTATCGAAAGCGTTATGGAAATGCGTAGAGAAAGATTGGCAACAGTGGATTAAGCCTTACGATTTAAACATTAATGAGCATCATATTTTGTCAATCGCTTATCATTTAAAAGGGGCTTCTATTTCTGAGATTGCTAAGTTTGGAGTTATGCACGTATCAACGGCGTTTAACTTCTCGAAAAAGCTAGAAGAACGCGGCTATCTTGTGTTCTCGAAAAAAGAAGATGATAAACGAAATACGTACATTGAGATTACAGACAAAGGGGAAGAATTACTACTTCGCTTAATGGAGGAGTATGATCCTGAAAATAACTCTGTATTTAATGGGGCTCTTGCACTTCGTAATTTCTATGGTAAGTTCCCAGAAAATATCGAACTTATCGCTATCTTGCGCAACATTTACGGACAAGACTTCATCGATATTTTTGAGAAATCATTAGAGAATATTGAGGAGAATTTTACGGAATCCGATCAGAAGTTAGTTAAGAAGTAACCTATTTATTTATTCTCAATCATGCTTAAGAATTCATTCATAAGCGGCTTAAATAAACCTTGTTTTGCTAGCGCTTCCGCAGTTTCGTGTACTTCGAGCTGATGTGGAAGCGCTTTTTCAAATTGCTCTAACAGCGCATCGAACAAAAGAAGCCCTTCTGCTTTCTCCACTACATATTGCTCGTTCAGCATTTCACAAAGATGTAGTATACGTTCAACATCTTTTTTGCGAGCTTTTTTCTTTATGATTAAAGAATAAAATGGACACTTTTCTTCATCAATCATTTTAAATAGTAGGTCTACGTAGTATTCAGCTTGTTCTAATCTTCTAACAACGTCCATTTTCTCCCTCACTTTCTAACACAAAGTCTTCTATTTCTGAATTTTATAACACGAACAAAATATCGTATGATACAATATATAAAGTATATGTATTTTAGCCAAAAGGAGGTCTCGCCTCATGACACTTATAACAGTTGTTTTTGTCGCATTCGCACTTCTTGTTATATTTTACACGAATTTTATGACACATACACTGTGTGAACGAAAACAAATAGCTGCGAGCCGCCAACCCGGTGTCTTTCGGGTTATCAATGTATGTATAACAATTTTATTAATTTCTAGTTATATAGAAATTATATTTCATGGAAAGTGAGGAAGGAAGCCCCTTCCTCACTTTTTTCCTCTATAAGCAAATTATACCTACTATAACCAATAAAATAAACAGTACAAGTAATAAAATAAGTTGAGAATTCATCCCCATCCCCTCCTCTTTTCTATATATGCGGCATGCGCCCAATACGGAACACCTTCAAAATCTGACACGTACTGGTTAAATTTTCTTTATCAATATGAAATTGAGTCGAAATATGATATATTAAATTTTGTACATATTGCTTATACTATGAAATAAATGACACGCATCTTAACTTTATCCTCAGCCTCGGTAAGCCCTGTTAAGCGCGCTTTACCAACGAAAAAAGCAAAAGTATCAGTGAGACTTAATCGGGCTCTTATGAACCAAAATTCATTGGTGTAGGATAAATTAAAAATACATAATAGTAGGAGTGTTTATCGAATGAAGAAAGCTATGCTTGCCTTAGCCGCAACAAGTGTAATCGCATTATCAGCATGTGGAACAGGATCATCATCAGACAAAATCGTTACATCTAAAGCTGGTGACATTACAAAAGACGAGTTCTACAATCAAATGAAGACACAAGCTGGTAAACAAGTACTAAACAACATGGTTATGGAAAAAGTACTTATTAAAAACTACAAAGTTGAAGACAAAGAAGTAGACAAAAAGTTCGATGAAATGAAAAAACAATACGGTGATCAATTCGATACACTATTAAAACAACAAGGTATTAAAGAAGAAACTTTAAAAACTGGTGTGCGTGCTCAATTAGCTCAAGAAAAAGCTATCGAGAAAACAATCACTGATAAAGAATTAAAAGATAACTACAAGCCTGAAGTTAAAGCAAGCCACATTCTTGTAAAAGATGAAGCGACTGCGAAAAAAGTTAAAGAGGAACTTGGACAAGGTAAATCTTTCGAAGAGTTAGCGAAACAATACTCTGAAGATACTGGTTCAAAAGAAAAAGGTGGCGACTTAGGATTCATCGAACATGGTAAAATGGTTAAAGAATTCGAAGATGCTACTTATAAACTGAAAAAAGATGAAGTAAGCGAACCTGTAAAAACACAATTCGGTTACCACATCATTAAAGTTACAGACATTAAAGAGCCAGAAAAACCATTCGAGCAATCAAAAGCTGACCTGAAAAAAGAGCTAGTTGCGAAGAAAGCACAAGACGCTGAATTCATGAACGATCTTATGATGAAAGAAATCAAAAAAGCTGACGTAAAAGTTGACGATAAAGATTTAAAAGATCTTTTCAAAGAGCAAAAAGCTGACGATAAGAAAGAAGAAAAGAAATAATGAAGTGAAAAAAGCTTGGGCTTCGGCCCAAGCTTTTTTTGTATGCTCTCTTCTCGTGATACATTACGTGTAGATTGGATAAATGAAATTATATGATTACTTCCCCGATTCTACAGAAAGGTTAACATCTTTTTCGTTTTATGGATCGTGTAAAATCTTAGTTACTTATATATTTACATAATCTTCGTTAACAGAAGTTGATTTTGTCATTCATTTAACTAAAACCATCTTTTATGCATTTCACTTAAAAACATTTCTGTGATTTTAAATCCAGAGCTTTCTCCGATAATAGCGTCAATCCCACAATGCGGACAAACTGCTGTGTTATCATCATCCCACCACTCTGTAATTTTGCCTGGATTGAAAATTTCCAAACAATAAAAACAACCACATACAACATCTTTTTCTAAATGTTTTCTATTACGAGAACAAAAGCGATGCGCTTCCTCAAAATGTTTTTCCATCAGTATCCCCTATTCCTCATTTTCTTTTATGCTTTACTTAAGTTCTCCTCGACAAAATTTCAATTCTTTCTTAAAGAAAAACCAAAAACCTTGATTCCATCACACACGGAACCAAGGTTTATCTTATTATCATTGATTAAATTAAAAAACTATGTTAAATTAGTACAGAAACACGCTTTAGAAAATATACAGAACGTATTTATCCGTATCTTAATTGTACACCAAAACACATCTTCAGTCAACCTCTATTTTTCACTTTTAAAGGAGTGCTTACCGTATGAACAAAAAACTTGATTTAGAGCAAAAACGATTGGATACCGTAATAGAAACGATTACGGCGCAAATTGATAAACTGGAAAACGAAACTGGCAGACGCCGGGCAGAAGTAATCCATATTCGTAAACACTTTTGGGATGACGTAAAAGTGAATACTGATACTTTTGATGATTATCTTGAAACAGTTATCAACTTAAGACAACAAGCTCAGTCACTAGCTGTCACACAAATTACCCATAAGCACACCTTTAATCGACTTGCTGCACTACGACGTATGCATAAAGCACCTTACTTTGGACGAATTGATTTCAAAGAAGAAGGAGAATCTGCTGCGGATCAAATTTATATCGGCGTAGCTACACTTACTGATGCAAGCGGAGAAAACTTCCTTATATATGACTGGCGCGCACCTATTTCGAGTGTGTACTACGATTATCCACCAGGACCGGCTGAATACAGTACACCAGGCGGCGTAATCCACGGTAATGTGGAGAAAAAATTACAATACATTATCCAAAATGGCGAGATTGATTCTATGTTCGATACGAGTCTTACAATTGGCGATGAAATTCTGCAACAAGCGCTCGGAAAAGGTACGAACAAACATATGCAAAGTATCGTTGCTACGATTCAGCGCGAGCAAAATGAAATTATTCGTCACGATGAAGGCCGACTACTTATCGTGCAAGGAGCTGCTGGTAGCGGGAAAACGTCAGCTGCCCTACAACGAATCGCCTACTTACTATATAAATATCGCGAATGGTTAAAAGCGGATCAAATTATTCTCTTCTCCCCTAACTCTATGTTCAACAGCTACGTTTCTAACGTACTACCTGAACTCGGTGAAGAAAATATGCAGCAAGTGACATTCCAAGAATATTTAAACCATAGACTAAGCAAGTCATTTGACGTTGAAGATCCTTATGAACAATTAGAATATATGTTAACTGAAACGGATAGCCCTACCTATAAAACGAGAAATGCGAGCATTCGATTTAAAGCATCCACCCAATTTTTCGAGATGATTCGAGCGTACAGACAATCTCTTGAATCTTCAGGCATGCTATTTAGAGGAATGAAATTTAGAGGAAAGTTAATTGCTTCTGCTAAAGAAATTACAGAGCAGTTTTACAATACTGACTCCTCCCTCCGCTTCCATAATCGAATTGAAAAGTTAACGGATTGGCTAAATAAACAAATAGATGCAATTGAAAAAACAGAACTGAAAAAGCCTTGGGTAGAAGAGGAAATTGAATTACTTAGTAAAGATGAATACCAAAAGGCTTATAAATATTTACAGAAAAAAGGCGAGTTTGACGACAACTCCTTTAATGATTTTGAGAAAGAAACGAAAGTACTTGGACGTATGATTGTCCGTAAAAAATTGAAGCCGCTTCGTAAAGGTGTTCAAACATTGCGCTTCATCAACTTCACAGGCATATATAAACAACTCTTCACAGATGCATCATGGGTTGCTGAGGAAAAACCGAAAGAGTGGGATGACATTTGCTCATTAACAGTAAACATGCTCGATGAAGGAAAGCTATATTATGAGGATGCGACTCCATTCTTACTTTTAAAAGAATTAATTGAAGGCTTCCAAACGAATAGATCGATTAAACATGTACTCGTAGACGAAGCACAAGATTATTCGCCGTTTCAATTTGAGTTTTTAAAACGTCTCTTCCCTGCTGCAAGAATGACTGTACTTGGAGACTTTAACCAAGCGATATTTGCCCATGCGAGTGAAGCAGTGAATTTCAATACACTTACTAGCTTATACGGACCAGATGAAACGAACGGTATCAACTTAACTCGTAGCTATCGCTCAACAAAACCGATTATTGAATTTACACGTGCTCTCGTACCGGAAGGAGAGAACATTCACGCCTTTGAACGTGACGGTGAGAAACCTACAGTGACGAAAGTATCGAATGACAGCGAACTGCACGAACATATTACTGCCAAAGTTGCTGAACTACAAAAAGAGCAGCATAATACGATCGCAATTATATGTAAATCTGCAGCTGAAAGCGCCGCTGCCTACGAAGCACTTAGTCATATCGAGAATATTAAACTCGTGAAAAGTAACTCAGCCGAGTATGAGCAAGGCATTGTCGTGATCCCTGCTTACTTAGCGAAAGGTATCGAATTTGATGCTGTCATTATTTACGATGCTTCTAAAGATGTGTACAGCGATGAGAGCGTTCGTAGATTGTTCTACACTGCTTGTACGCGCGCGATGCATAAACTGCAACTTTATAGCGTTGGCGAGGTTAGTCCTTTTATACTTCGGGCTGATTCGGAGAGTTTTGAGCTTATAACGAAAACACCTTGATAATTATCAAGGTGTTTTTCTCATGTTAAACGACATATCTTTACGTCGATATACACTTAACACGATCCCTATTAAAAGCGCATGGAATACAGTTGGTGTTAATCCATAACTAATAAAAGGCAACGATATAGAAGCAATCGGTAATAAACCTAAAATCATGCCCACGTTATAAATAAACTGGACTACGAAAAGAGTCATTCCTCCAACGAGAAGCAATTTACCATATCGGTCATTTATTTTATAAGATATGATTACTAATCTTGCTACAAAAAGAGAAAGAACGGAAACAAGAATTAGCGCAAGCACATACCCATAATAGTAAGTCAAACTTGCAAACACAAAATCAGTATCCGCAGCAGGGATGAACTTTGTATCTCCAGATGTACCAAACCAACCAGCCGACGACATTACCTCTTTTAAACGTATATACATAAATCCTGCGCCACCTGCATCACTCTCAGGATTTAAATACCCTAAAACTCTATCTAAGTGGTATCCTGAAGACCAGGATACCGATGCCTTAATAATAAATAAACAAATGGGTACAATCGTAATAATCAACGCCGTTTTCTTTCCTAACTTACTCCACCAAAGCATAACGAATACCATTGTCATATAAACAAAAATTGACGAAAGGGTGGATACAATTAAAAATAAATACAAAGAAAATAAATATAAAACCACAAGATGTATAACCTTTAGCCTATTATTATTGAAAAAAGAAGCCCAAGCTAGAAAAAAGAAAGGTACTGCCATTAAACAGTCAACTGCAATTGGACCAATTTTTATTAACGGTTCTCCAATCATTGAAGCGTTTGGAAAACAGTATAGCATTAACAGGACAACTACTCCGATTGTGTAAAACAACAATCCCATTCTCTCTAATTTCCGATAATCAAGTAACATCATCCCAATCGCTGTTATAACACCGAGAATAACAAATATCACCTTATTCATTATTACATCATTCGTATATTCAAAAGCTAAAACTGGCAAAAACCCTAACCCCATAGCAGCCACTAATAAAATAAGTAAGAACCAATCCACCTTTGGCTTATGTAGTTTGTTAAGCTCCTGCCCTAATTTAATCGGACTTCCCATTTGTTCCACAGCTTTATTTTCAGCGACTTCCTCACTTAATCCTTTTTCTATCCATGTGTTCTTCGCCTGTTTTAAGTGAAAGTCTAGTTCAGTTGCTACAAAGCTCTTTGCTTCTTTTGATTTAATATGGTTCGTAACTTCGCTTACAAAACGCTCCCCTTTTTTATTCAATTTCGCCTCACTCCTGCACTAAGCCTTTTAATATAAATTGTACCTTCGTAGCATTTTTCTCTGCCTTTCGCAGCATCTTTCTTCCTTTATCATTTAATTGATAATATTTCGCTCCTTCATGATACCAACTTGATTGAATAAAACGATTCTGTTCTAGACGATGTAATACGGTATATAAAAACCCTTCATTTCCTTCGAATTTTCGAATCCCTCTCCCTCGTAGTAACTGTGACAATTCGTATCCTGTTTTTTCATTACTGAGGAGTTGTAAAATTGCTAAAGAGATGTCCTCTTCCTTTTCGTTTAAAGCATTGATTTTTTCGCGCACCTGCTTTCGATGTTGATCGGAAAAACTCAAATGTTTAAACGTTGTATTCTCCATTGATTTTCGCAGGCCTTTTAATCGATCTTCCATTTGATTACTCCTCCAATCCTTTCTTCAAAAGCTCCTTCGCTTTTTTCAGTCTCGTTTTTATCGTGTTTTCTTTCACGTCTATTACAATGGCAATATCTTTAATTGGTAATTCTTCATAATAAAATAGATAAATGACTTCTCGATATTTTATCGGTAAATTCATTACTGCAGAAGCGAGCTCACGGTCCTCCGCATTTTGAATGACAGTTTGTTCGACACTATCATTTTGAACCCCAATATAAGCCGATTCATCCTCTGTCACGATCACCTTTTTGTTATACCAACTTTTTACATAGTCCTTACATTGATTAATCGCAATTCTCCATAACCACGTTTTCACATTCGACTTCCCTTTGTATGTATGAAGAGATTTATAACATTTCACAAATATATCTTGCGTTACATCCTCAGCAACCTCTTTATTATTCACATATGAATACACAAGCTGTAAGACTTCTTGTCCATACTTATTCATGATTTCATCGATAAGGAGTTCCTTATCTTCTATTTCAAACGCTTCTACCGTTAATTCATCCACACCATTTCCTCCTCCCCATATATTAGACGACGCACCGTATGGAAAAGTTTTATTAATTTATAAAAAAATACGGATGATAGTGTCCGTATCGTTTTTTAACTTTAATTTTTCTTCACTAAGAGTAAACCTTTTATTGTGATACAACACTTTAATCGAGACTTTAGCACATTCATAATAAAACAAAAAACCACCTAAAGGCTCCCCTTCAGGTGGTTCTCTATTTTACGCTAATGCAGCTGCCTGCTCTTGTTGATCTACAGGAATTACAGCGTCTGTTAATGCTTTTTCTAGTTCAGCTGTGTATTTCATTTGCTCTTCTTTGCTCCAGCCTAGTTTCGCAGCCATGTAGTTGATTACTGCTTCTTTCCACTCATATACCCAGTGGATGTTGAAGAATACAGCGCCTCTACGGCGTACGAAGAAGTCAACTGGTTTTGCTGTCATTTCGTAATCCATTGCGTATACAAGTGGGATTAGAACGTCTAGTGGCATGTTGTATTCTTTCGCTTCGTCTTTATGTTTTTTCGCTAAGTCGAACAGTACGTCTACGTTAGAGCCGTAGAATTTCGCGAATTCTTCTGCTTGTGCTTTCGTTAAACCAGATTTCGTACCTTCGTCTGCTTTTTTCGCAACGAATGCTGGGAATCCGTGTGAACCACTTACATGTCCACCAGAGATTGGCATATGTTTCGTGTCGCTCTTCGGATATGCACTATGACCTTCTTTTTGTAATAGGTTTGTTACGTAGTCTACTACCATTTCAGCCATTTTACGGTATCCTGTTAATTTACCACCTGCGATTGTAATTAAGCCAGATTCAGAAGTCCAAATTTCATCTTTACGAGAAATTTCAGATGCATTCTTACCTTCTTCATAAATTAATGGACGTACACCAGCCCAGCTTGATTCTACATCTTTTTCTGTAATTTTTACACTTGGGAACATGTAGTTAATCGCATTAATGATATATGTGCGATCTTCTGTTGTCATGTGCGGTACAGCTGCGTCTTTATCATAGAACGTATCTGTTGTACCTACGTATGTTTTTCCGCCGCGAGGAATCGCGAACACCATACGTTTATCTGGTGTATCGAAGTAAATAGCTTGCCCTAACGGGAAACGTTTTTGGTCAATTACTAAGTGGACACCTTTTGATAACTGAAGTACTTTCCCTTTTTTCGAGTTATCTTTTTCACGAAGTGTATCTACCCAAGGGCCAGCTGCGTTTACAATTTTCTTACCGTACACTTCATATACTTCGCCATCTAGTAAATCGATTACACGTACACCGCATACTTTTCCATCTTTATATAAGAAACCGTCTACTTTTGCGTAGTTAACAGCTTTTGCACCGTGTTCAATTGCTTCTTTCATTACTTCAATTGTAAGACGAGCATCGTCTGTACGATATTCTACGTAGTAACCGCCGCCTTTTAATCCTTCTTTTTTCACAAGAGGCTCTTTGTTTAATGTTTCTTCACGGTTAAACATTTTTCTGCGCTCGCTTCGTTTTACGCCTGCTAAGAAGTCGTATACACGAAGACCAATTGATGTACTGAATGATCCGAACGTACCGCCTGTATGGAACGGAAGTAACATCCACTCTGGTGTTGTTACATGGGGACCGTTCTCATATACGATTGCACGCTCTTTCCCCACCTCTGCTACCATTTTCACTTCAAGTTGTTTTAAATAACGTAGACCACCGTGTACAAGCTTCGTTGAACGACTTGATGTACCTGCTGCAAAGTCCTGCATTTCAAACACAATTGTTGATAACCCGCGTGTTGCTCCATCTAATGCAATACCAGAACCAGTAATACCTCCACCAATTACGATCACATCTAACTCTTGTTTATTTACTCCGTTTAATACGTCTTTACGTTGTTTACTTGAAAATTTCATGGTAATTCCTCCCTTTGATAACGAAAAAAGAGACCACGAACTCCGCTATAGATTTCGCCTCTATAGCGTGTTGTGGTCTCTCCAAATCTCCTACCGAATTATTAACTTGTCACCATTATAACACTGTTTATGATTATTTGAAAGCTTTTGTTGCTTCAATTGCTTTTTTCCATCCAGCATATAGCTCTTCGCTTGTTTCCGCTTCCATCGTTGGTTCAAAGCGTTTGTCCATATGCCACTGTTCTTTAATTTCATCTTGGTTTTTCCAATATCCAACTGCAAGACCAGCTAAGTACGCTGCCCCTAAAGCTGTCGTTTCATTGATCACCGGACGCTCTACAGGAACATCTAAAATATCACTTTGGAACTTCATTAAGAAGTTATTTTTAACTGCTCCGCCATCAACGCGTAATGTTTTCAGTTCAATACCTGAATCTGCTTCCATTGCGCATAATACATCTTTCGTTTGGTATGCTAAAGATTCTAGCGTTGCACGAATGAAATGCTCTTTCGTCGTACCGCGCGTTACACCAAACATAGCGCCGCGTACTTCACTATCCCAGTACGGTGTACCTAAACCTACGAATGCTGGTACAACGTATACACCTTCAGTTGATGCAACGCGTGATGCGTATACTTCACTTTCGCTTGCATCTTTAAACATACGCATTCCGTCACGTAACCATTGAATTGCAGAACCTGCTACGAAAATACTTCCTTCTAATGCGTAGTTTACTTTACCATCTATTCCCCATGCAATTGTTGTTAATAGACCATGCTCAGAAGCTACTGCTTTTTCACCTGTGTTCATTAACATGAAGCAACCAGTTCCGTACGTGTTCTTCGCCATACCTTCACCGAAACAAGCTTGTCCAAATAATGCTGCTTGCTGGTCACCGGCTACGCCTGCAATCGGTATATTTTGACCGAAGAAGTGATAGTCGATTGTTTCGCCATAAACTTCAGATGATGGACGTACTTCTGGAAGCATGCTCTTTGGTACTGTTAACATGTCTAGAAGCTCATCATCCCACTGTAAGTCGTGAATATTAAACATTAATGTACGTGATGCATTTGAGTAATCCGTTACGTGCGCTTTTCCACCAGATAGTTTCCATACAAGCCACGTATCAATTGTTCCGAATAATAGATCGCCGTTTTCTGCTTTTTCTCTTGCACCTTCAACGTTATCTAAAATCCATTTTACTTTCGTACCAGAGAAGTATGCGTCAATTAAAAGACCTGTTTTTTCGCGAACCGTTTCGCTATAACCTTTTTCTTTCAACTCATCACAAATTTCAACTGTTTGACGAGATTGCCATACGATTGCGTTGTAAATTGGTTTTCCAGTCGTTTTATCCCAAACAACCGCTGTTTCACGTTGGTTCGTAATACCGATACCAGCGATTTGTTCTGGTTTTACATCAGCTTCGCTTAAGCAAGTTGCGATAACTGCTAAAATAGATCCCCAAATTTCTTGTGCATTATGCTCTACCCAACCTGGCTTTGGAAAATGTTGTGTAAACTCTTTTTGAGCTGAATGAACAATTTCACCTTTTTTATTGAACAGAATTGCGCGTGAGCTAGTTGTTCCTTGGTCTAAAGAAAGAATATATTTTTTCATATCGGTTTCCCCCTATGCTACTTTTCTACTATTTGTATTGCTTTCACTTTTTTTACTTGTCATATAAGAGATTGCTAGTACAATCACAGTTGCAATAATCACATAAATAAGTGCTACATTTTGTTTTCCTTCAAATACAACTTGATGGAATAATCCTGCAAGTGATCCACCTAAAATTGGACCGACTACTGGAATCCATGCATACTTCCAGTTTGAACCGCCTTTTCCTGCAATCGGAAGGAAGAAGTGTGCGATACGCGGACCTAAATCACGAGCCGGGTTAATCGCGTATCCTGTTGTTCCACCTAATGATAAACCAATACTTACGATTAAGAAACCTACGATAAATGGATTTAAACCATCTGCAAATTTATTTGCTCCAATTGCTAATATACCAAATACTAAAACGAATGTTCCAATCATTTCACTCAAAAGGTTTGTAAATGTGTTCGGAATTGCTGGACCTGTTGCAAATACACCTAATTTTGTTCCTGGATCTTCTGTTTCTTTCCAGTGTGGTAAGTAATGTAAATATACAAGAACTGCCCCGATAATTGCCCCAATCATTTGTGCTGCGATATAACCTGGTACGTCACTCCATGGGAACGCTCCCTTAAATGCTAGTCCTATCGTTAAAGCTGGATTCAAATGTGCCCCACTAATTGATCCAACCGCGTACGCTGCAACTGCTACCGCTAAGCCCCAGCCCATTGTAATGACAATCCAACCTGAATCTTTTGCAAACGACTTCTTTAAACTTACACCAGCGCAAACGCCGCCACCAAGTAAGATTAACAATGCAGTCCCTATTAACTCCCCTAAAAATGCTGACATAAAATCCCTCCACAATCAATTTAAATGCGTTCAAATGTGATAGAGGTAAAATGAATGGCCATTCGTTTTTTCAAAAGAAAAAGATCCACAGCTTACATGCTTCTATATAATATATAGAAACAATAAAATGTGGATCTCTTCTTTTCTCCGTCACGTTTATTAACTTGTCTATAATGTTAACCTTTCATGAAAGCGGTGTCAACAGAATTTTTTCACATTTTCGTCACTTTTTTTGGTAATGTTTCCATAGTTCTTTTTTTGATGTCGTAATTGCTGTCGCACCAGCATTTAAAGCTCTTTCAACATCTTCCACAGTACGAATGAAACCACCCGCTAAAATCGGGACACCAGTACGCTCTTTCACTTCAGCAATCACATCCGTTAGCGCACCAGGAAGCACCTCTATATAATCCGGCTTCGTCTTTTCTAGCAAATTACAGCTCTTTTCCATCGCGCTAGAATCAATTAAAAAGATGCGCTGAATAGAGACGACACCCTTTTGCTTCGCCTTCATAATCACGCTCGCCTTTGTCGAAAGTAACCCGTACGGTTTATATTCTTGGCATAAAAACTCCGTCGCATGCCCATCACTTTGTAATCCATGGATCAAATCAACATGTAAAAACACCTTTTTACTATGCTGCTTCGCAAGTGACACAACACTCTTCAATTGACCAACATGAATATCTAAAATAACAATATACTCATACGAACTATGTAATAGCTTTTCCAAATCTTTAATTTGCCTCACTGCCGGCAAAATCTTCTGTTCATGAAATTCCATTCTAAATGTCCCCTTCTTTATGTCATCCTATCCTTTATAGTACACAATTTGAGTAGAAAGAACAGCTAGTGCGGTGGAATTATTTCCTCTATCTATATATTTTCTTCAACTTATCAGAAGCCGTGCCACCTATAACCATTAGTATGAGGGGTAAAAAATTCATTACATATGGTGCATCTGCTACAAGTGTAATGCTTGCTCCGGCAAACTTATTTAACATCCATAAAACGATTTTTGTAATAAACAAAAATACGCCCATCATAAATAAACTATCGAAAAACACCTTCCATTTTGGATATGCTAACTGTTTACTATCTTCAATTACTTTCTGCGTCAACTCTTCGTCACTCCTTAATAATTCATCAATCGTAATACCGAACAGATCGCTTAAATGAATAATAATTTCAATGCTCGGATAGTTCTTTCCCGTCTCCCATTTCGAAACAGACTGCCTACTTACATGAATTTTTTCAGCCAAATCATTTTGCGACCAATTTCGTTTCTCTCGTTCTTGTTTTAAACGTTCACTAAAAATCATACTGTGTTTATCACCTCTCTACGTCTAGTATGGTCAAATAACTGATGAAGAGTAAAGCGAGTTGTCGTTGCGTTAGCTGTGCAACTTTTACGTTACAGGTTGTAATGGCGCTATGTAGTGTGTATATTTCATATGATATGCTCCTATAATAATTTCCCGAACAATAATATAACGAACAGATACTAGTTAAGACTAGATTAAGCATAAAAAATACGCCATCCTTTCTTATCATTCTCCAGAAAGAATAACGTACAGTTTCATTTTTAAACATTTTCATCACAAAGAAAAGAAGCTAACCATAAACTGTTAACTTCTCAGCTGAAAATAAAATATTATCTTTCCTTATCTTCTAATATCTAGGTTGTGATTGAATATTTGTAAGATGAACATCAAACATATCAATGATTTCAAGAAATCTATCAGCTTCACGGAAAACATGGTCTGCTAATAACGGATGAATGATACTCTTTATTTTACATTGCTCAATTAAATCACGCGCTGTTTTCTTAAAATCCCGAAGAGATGTAACCGACACACGATTTTGATCTAAAAATTGATCTAAAAGAGGGACTGTTTGGGATTGTGGCTTCATAGATTCTAAGTCAATTGCTTGATACATCAATTCATCAAAATCATTACTAAAATTCCGAGCTGTATCTACAAGCTTTCTTTCCGATGGATCAAGAAGATGACCAATAAATTTAGCGTGATCTGCCATAATCCTTAAAAAGAAAACATTTTCTTTAATAATAGCATCAGGAAGAGCATCTAATTTCCCTTCATTTAATTGTATTAAACGTTTTCTAAAATAATCAGCTTCCCTACTTGTATGGTCAACTAACAGTGGAAAGTTATTTTGTCCTGGCAATTTACACGTGAGAATTAACCCTAAAATTTTTCGTTTAAATCCCCAAATATTAGTTGCGGCTTGTTGTACTTCTGAATTAAATCTTTTTATTTGCTCAGGATCTGTTTCATTTGTATAGGAATGCGCTATTTGTTCGATATGTTCAAACAATCGATAAAATTGATTAGCCTCTTCGATTAGTTGCGTATCCTCACATCTAAACCCTAAGCGAAGAAAAAAAGAATGCTCCTTCATGATTCTAGACCAAAAACGAATTTCATTTAATGAACGCTCAACAAACATTACAGATGTAACACCTGTATCAGGATGTAATGTTGTTTCATCCCCATGCATTGTTAATCCCCCCTGTAGATACTGCGCTATTTCCATTCTTATGAGTGAACATATATATAAATACCATCAATAAAAGTTCATGATGAATATCATATACATGTAGAATTAAGCTTATATAAGCTTAGCTTGATGAACATATACTGCTCCAAAAAAAGAAAAAAGGCTACCACCTAGATGTAAAGTTCTCCTAGTTGGTAGCCTTTCAAAATGTCTATTAAAGCAATACCGAATCTTTATCACTATCCTGATTCCGTTTCTCTCGCTCTTCTTCTAAACGCTTCATATACACTTCGCCTTCTTTTTCGATAAACTCATTATCCATCTCTTGCTCTTTTTTTGAAGTATATAAAACCATGTAGCCACTTAATACGATCCCGACGATTACAAGATACACCCACCATGGTAAAGTTTCCACTGTACTTCATTCCTTTCCTTAGACAAGCCTTATTAGTTTCACTGTATGAGGAAAGAAGTGGATTTATGCTTAAAATTTATTGCGGATTCTTCGCGAAGAACGCTTGTACATATTCCATAAACTCTATTGGTTCCTGACGAAACGGTGCGTGGTATCCTTTTTCAATGATATGAAACGTACTATTTGCAAATAGCTCATGATACAGTTCACCATTTTTCCAAGAAACGCTCTTATCGTGTCGTCCCCATATAATTAAAGTCGGCACCTTAATTTTATCGGCTTCCATCGCAATGCGGCGCTCTCTCATTTTCGTCAGTTGATCATAATGCTCTTTATCATCGCGACTATTTTTCACTGCATTTTTATTATAATCTGTAATCTCTGTTACAGTTTGTAAGTCCGTTGATAGCGGTGGCACTTCATAGCTTTCTTTTTGCTGGAAAGACTCTATCCCTGTAGAATCCGCTAAAACGAGATGCGTTACTGCATCCGGATATAAATACGCTAAATTTAGAGACATCTCTCCGCCCATCGAATGACCCAGTACTGCGAATTGATCGTATCCGAGTTTCTTCATTAACTTATAATATAAATTCACTTGCGCAGGAAACGAATACTGAAAATCAACCGGCTTCGAAGAACGTCCAAATCCTAAAATATCAACCGCGATAATCGTATGGTCCTTTACAAGTTCCGGATAAATATCACTAAACCCATCTGAAGAACCACCAAACCCGTGAAGCATAAGTAAAGGCGGCTTCCCCTCACCAATTTGCTTAAAGTAAATCGTCTGCCCATCAATTTGCGCCATACTCTCTTTCGTATGCAGCTTCATCACAACAGTATTTTTCACTTCTCCAACCTTCGCAATCGGCTTATCAACGAAGTTACATACAATTAACAAAACGAGCACAATACCGCTAATGAAATAAAATTTAAACCGTTTCAAAATTCCCGTCTCCTTTCTCAAGTTGCTACTTAAAGTTTTTACATTATTTGGTTGTTTTATGATTATTTTTAACTGTAACCACGATAGTTACAATTATACTAAAAAAATATTACTCATTGCCATTAGTGATGGTTACTTTGTAACTATTATAGTTACATATTTAAAGTAAGTCAATTCTTTTTACGACCAAAAAGAAAAGGGACCTCGTTATGAGGTCCCTTCACTTTATTATTTAATTTAAAAATGGTCAGCGTGTGAGTCTTGCTTGCTAATACCGCCACCGTCACCTTTATTGAAGTTGGCCGGTGCTCCTCCATCGCCTCTATTATCTGCTGGTGCTCCACCTGTCTCTCCAATGTTAACGTAGTCTGGTCTTGCTGGTGCTGGAACATCACCGTGCTCCGCTTGTTGTACAAAAGAACTATTTAAACCGACAGATACAATACCAACTAACACTATACTAGTTACAGCCATACCTATTTTTTTAAACATTATTTTAATGCTCCTCTCTCTATCTTCTTCTCTTTTGCCTGTAATGCTTTGTAAAAATAATCACTTGCTTTCATGTAATTAGCATCCTCACGAAACTTTATTGCAAGTTTTTCCACATATTCCTGAGTGTAACTATATAAAGATTCTTTATCAAAATAAGTAATTCCTTTAAGGATAATCTGCTCTAATTCTTTAATAGGAACATTACCATTTACTGCTTTTAAAATACTAAAATGATGTATATACTCTTCATTTTCTAACTCCATACAAATATTTAATCCTCTATCAATTAATTCTTCAGCAATGTTTGTTTCTCCCAGTTTAAAATGTTCCCTAGCTTGTAGGAAAATCGCTTTGAAATGTGCTGGGAATTTCTCTGTTACTTCCGAAAGATGTCGAATAGCTAGTGCAGAAAGGTTTTGACTTGCGTATAGCCATCCTAAATTATGACGTACCCTTAAAAGCAATATAGCGTTATCCTGTTTTTGTAGAATATCTATCGCTGAATTTAGACACTCTTCTGCTTGTTCATATTGCTTTATTTGTATGGCAGTTAGTCCTAAAAGATTTTGAGATAAAGCAATATTCATATCTTGTCCTGATTGTTTTGAAAAAATTTCTTTAGCTTTATTTACATATTTCATTGTATTCATTGGTTGCCTTGTATTGTAGAAAAATGCAGAAAGACGATAACAGAATTCCCCATATTCTAATTCATCAGGAATATATTTTATTAGTGTTTTGGCCTTCTCATAACATCTACTTGCATCATTGTAATTTGATATTAGAGTTGCATGCATTGCCTTAAAAAAATAATAGTAATATGACAAACGATTTTCAGACGTTTTATAAATTTCATCAATTTTATCAAAACTATTTTTAGTAATTTGTAAGCCATCCGCCAGCACTTTATATCTAAAATCTAATAAAGAGTAATATAGCCATAAATCCCCATCCTCTTTTACATTAGAAAATTCACTCTCAATATCTTCCTTCATTTCCCTAGCTTTCTCTATATCTTGCTGCAACATTACACGATACCAATCATCTAAAGGATGTTTCATTTGCTCCCGTGTTACTACATCTGCTCCCATACACTCGCATCCCCTTTTCTCCAAACTTACAAAATTAGGATATTTATACAATTATTCAAATTGTATATCACCACCTCTTTTCTATGTATTGAAAAACAATTGTCAGAAAATTTTATAGCCCAAATAAAAAAGCAAGCAGTTCCAGCGATCCGCTAAAACTACTTGCTCTCCTACTTATTATTTCTATTTTACTCTTTAATAAATTCCTTCGTACTTCTTACTGTATCAATTGGACGAACTAATTTTTCAATTTCTTCACGCTTTGGCTCTAGGAACGGAGGTAATGATAACTTTTCGCCAAGTGTTTCGTATGGCTCATCCCCCATAAATCCTGGGCCGTCTGTTGCAAATTCAAATAAAATTTGTGGTGCTACTCTTGCGTATAATGACTCGAAGAAGTGACGATCTACATATCCAGATGACGGAAGTTGGGCGCTACCGATTCTCTCAATCCACTCTTCTAATACAGCGCGATCTTCTACGCGGAATGCAGCATGGTGCACTGTACCAAAGCCTTGTTGTGCTTCCGGAAGAACCGTATTATGTTCTACAATGACAGAAGCACCGTTTCCGCCTTCGTTTACTTCAAATAAATAGAATTCTCCTTCTTGCGCAATCTCTTTAAATAATAGAACTTTTTCTAACACTTCTTTGAAGAAACTAAAGTTTGCGATACGAATAAATACAGGGCCTAAGCCAGTAATTGCATATTCTAATGGAACTGGACCGTTTTGCCATGGTGTACCTGATTCGATCCCTTTATCTAATTCATCAGAGATTAATTGATAGTGTTGATCATCGAAATCAACGAAAGAAAGAGTTTTCTTACCAAATTGCTCTTTAATGCCTGTATGTTCTACTTCAAGACGGTCAAAGCGTTTTACCCAATATGCTAACGCTGCATCAGTTGGCACTCGGAATGAAGTTTTTGAAATTTCATTTGTACCGTGTACTCCTTTTGGAATACCTGGGAAGTCAAAGAATGTCATATCTGTTCCTGCACTACCTTTATCATCTGCAAAGAATAAATGATACGTTTGAATATCATCTTGGTTTACTGTTTTTTTAACTAAACGCATTCCTAAAACGTGAGTGAAAAACTCATAGTTCTTTTCTGCACTACTTGTAATTGCTGTAACGTGGTGAATTCCTTTTAATTGGTTCATTTTATATTCCTCCAATGGTTTTTAATTTTATATTTTCTCTTCAATAGGTGCTAATTTCGCTTCAATTTCTGCTCGCTGATCTTCTAAGAACGGCGGTAAATCAAGTTTTCCTCCTAAATGTTCTACATCTCCATCAACTGTAAATCCTGGTCCATCTGTCGCAATTTCAAATAGGATTCCGTTTGATTCGCGGAAGTATAAGCTTTTAAAATAGAAACGATCGATAATGCCAGAAGAATGGAAACCTTTTTGTATCACCTGTTCTTCCCAATAAGCTAGCTCTGCATCGTTTTTTACACGAATTGCTAAATGGTGAATGCTACCGCGGCCCGGCTTTTCAGTAGGACCATCTAAATATTTCACAACGATTTCTCCGAAGGCTTCTCCTTTAATAGACTGGAAAACCGCTTCTTCATCGCTTCGGCTAACTTCTGTATAACCAAATATATCTGTTAATGTATTCGCCAGTTTATCAAGTCTACGCACTGTCATTTCCACAGAACCCATTCCTTGAATTTGATGCTGTGCAGGAACTTCGGATTTCTCCCACGTTTCCCAGTGCTCTACTTTTTCTCCGTTTGAAACGAGTAGTACGAGACGAAGACCTTCCGCATCCTCAAATTGCAAAGCAAGACGATTTGCATATGTTGTTATTTCACTATGTTCCACACCAAGTTTCTCAAATCGTTCTTTCCAGTAATGTAAGCTTTCCTCTGAAGGAACGAGTAATCCGATTCGAGTAATTGCATTCGTACCACGGTACGTTTTTCCTACTAAAGGCATTTCAAAAAATGATAGTTCCGTACCTGGACTTCCTGTTCTATCTCCGTAAAATAAGTGATACATGGATGGATCATCTTGGTTTACCGTCATTTTCACACGGCGTAAACCAAGTACGTTTTTATAAAAATGGTTATTCTCACTTCCGTTTTTTGTAACCATTGAAATGTGATGATGCCCTTTAATTTCATACATTGTTTATTCCTCCGTTTCATTTTACTAATCAAGTGATAACTAAAAAATAATATTTCCAACAAATAATATGGTTATTAACTTTTCAATTTATGCTTATTATGTTTTTGTAAATTCATCTTAGTTTTTACTGAATAAGTTACTTCGTTTTTTTAATCGAAAGCAATTGAGTGTATGTTTTTCATATGACTCAATCGCTTTCGTTACTATCACTTTACAACTCAAGTGATTAAAAAGCAAGTTATTTATCTCAAATTCGAGATATTTTTTATTGCATAAAATTTCGGACTAAAAACACAAGAAATTCTTGGTTTGGAGACATTATAAAATTCATAAGTTGATGGATGTAGGATATCGCCAGCATTCAAAAAACACGCTAAGAGTATGCAAGGTTTTTTACAGTTTTTCAGCTAATTCAGTAACAAACAGAAATCTTAAAATCCCCTTCAGGATAGAAATGTATAAAAAAATGTATAGATTCATAGAGCAGAAAAAGAGGGTTCCCTTGTGAGAGCAGGCTTCTCCTTTTTCCTTGCTACCGATAATGAGACGTTATGTTAACCTCATATGTATAGAATATACAGTTAACTAAAAATGAAAAGTTTACATTTGAAAATGAACAATAAAAAACAGTAGTGTATAAAATCACTACTGTTTTTTATTGTTTCTTATAAGTGAATTATTTGTATTCCTGTCTATATAATTTAAACGAATAAATAGCTCCAACGAAGAATACAAAGGCTTCAAATAATATAAAGATTTGACGGAAATTCTCGATATCTTTACCAACTAAAGAAATAAATATGCAATTCATTAGAATTTGAGTAGTAAACATACAAGAAATAATTTTAAAATAAATAGCATTTGTTCTTTCATCTGGTTTACCAATTTTTTTATAAATAATAATAAGTGCAATTACTGAACCCAAAAATAGAAGTGCTGTAAGTCCTACAACGATATTGAAATTGCCTGTACTTTCTAACATCCATTTGTTTAATAGATCAATCATTATTATCTTCCTTTCCTACATAAGAGAATATTTCGTTCTTCTTTTTCACTATAATAAAAAAAGAAAAAGGAAAACATCGAACTTTCTTACAAACATTCGTGTATTCTTACAGTTTTGTCATTTTGTAAATATATTCACCGCCTTGCCTTTCGCTAACTGGCGGTTCAGCTTGGCGAAAGCTAAAAACCCGCCGAAAATAAGAGCCAGGAAATGAAATTTATATTGCCTAATGCTTAAAACTACTTCCTATATCGAAAATTATGTAAATAAGCTGCCCATATGGGCAGCTTATTGTATTTTTTGCTTAGCATATTTTTCTGAAATGCTGGCGGTACTCACCTAAAAAGTTGCTATGCTCCCATTCTAGTGGCAAGATATGTTTTATTAGTTCTTCGTTACACCCATGCGTACTTCTTAACTATTTTATTTCATTTTCAATAAAAAACAGCCTCACTAAGCTTATTAACACTTAATGAGGCCATTTGATTCACATTATTAATTATGGAACGTCGGTTTATAGAACGAACGATTATCAAGTGCAAAGACACGCTCTGTGTATTCGCCTGGTTTTGTGCGTCCTAATGCGCGGTCCATCATGTTCATTTTTGCATCTAAGTTATCGATGTAGTGCAGAATTTCTGCTTCTTTTACTAATGGTGGTTTTGGGCTACCCCATTCTGCTTTTCCGTGGTGAGAAAGAACGATGTGTTGAAGAATTAATACTTCTTCTGCATCGATGTTCAGCTCATCTGCTGCTTTACCAATTTCGTTCACCATAATAGAAATGTGGCCTAATAAATTTCCTTCTAACGTGTATGTTGTGGAAATTGGACCAGATAATTCGATTACTTTACCAAGGTCGTGTAAAATAACGCCCGCATATAGTAAGTCTTTATCTAACGATGGGTATAAAGCCGCAATAGCTTTCGCTAAATCAAGCATCGATACGACGTGATAAGCTAGTCCAGATACGAACTCGTGATGGTTCTTTGTCGCTGCTGGATATTCTAAAAATTCGTTTTGGTGCTTATTTAACAAATGTCTTGTTAGACGCTGAATGTTTGGGTTTCTCATTTCAAATATGTATTGCGTAATTTTTTCGACCATATCTTCTTTTTTCACTGGTGCTTTTTCTACGAAATCTGAGATGTCCGTTACTTCATTTTCATTCGCAACTCGGATTTGTTTCACGCGTAATTGAATACGTCCTTTGTAGTTTAAAATATCACCAGCTACTTTAACGATTGTTTCTGCTACATATTGTTTCTCAACTTCTGGTGATACGTCCCATAGCTTCGCTTCAATATCTCCACTTGGATCTTGTAAGATTACTGTTAAAAATGGCTTTCCATTGCTTGCTAAACCTTTTGTCGCTGTTTTAATTAACAAGAAAACATCGACTTGTTCACCAACTTCATATTCTGCAATTTTCTTTTTCATTCGAATTCCTCCACCAAATCAATTACTTTTAGTATAGCATACTACAACTCATTTTCTTTACGCTTATGCGTTAATTTTATAATCTGTTTTTCTGTAAAATACGTTAGTAAATGCACATGGCATGTAAAGAAGATTACTTGTCTATCTTGCGCAATTTCCTTTATTAGTTCAATTGTGCGATTTGTCCTTACCCCATCAAAATGTACGAAACTATCATCAATAATAAACGGATAGTCATGCTCAAATGTTTTCGCTAATGCAAATCGTAACGATAAATATAACTGCTCCGCTGTCGCTTGGCTTAGTTCATGACTGTAAAAACGCATACCGTCGTTACGCTCAACGATGAACGGTTCCGCCTCTGACGGTGAAAAGATTTTACTATATCGTCCGCCTGTTAAATAGACGAAATACTCTTCTGATTTTTGTAAAATACGAGGAAGATGTACTTCATGATAATATTGCTTCGTTTTCGTTAACACTGTCTTTGCGGCCGCATACGCAGCCCACTTCTTCACTTGTTCACGTACTTGCGCTTTTTTCATTTCCCATTCATGCAATAAATCACCGTACGTACTACCTTCTTCTAAATTCGCAATTTCCATACGATGTTTCGCCATGCGCTCTGTCAGTTCTTTCTCTTTCGTAAGACAGTTTTGTGCAACTGTCAGTTCTTGCTTTAATTTTTCCTCATAACCGTCAGCCTCATAATGTTCAGCTAATGATAAACTCGTTAAACGCTGTTCTAACAAATCAATTTGCGGTAATAAACGCCCTACTTGCTTCTCAGCATCTTCACGTTTTTCCGATAGTTTACCTGCTTCTAAAAACATCTCTTCATCAGTAGAATGTGCGATATGCCATAAACTATCTCGCTCTACTAACAGTTGTTTCAATTGCTCTTGCATGAACTCATATTCTTCTTGCCATTCCGTAAGCTTCTCTTTTAACTGCTTACAAGTTTGGCGCTTTTCTTTCTCATTTTGCATACGGCTTTGTGCCTCGTGCAGCTTACTATACTCCGCACTACCGATAACAGTTTCTAGTTTATGTTCAAATTGCGAAATCATTTCATATAATGAAGATTTCCGAGCGCTTTGTTTCTCTAACTCACGATATAATTGCTGCATTTTTTCCATACGTTCAAACGCTGGCAATATGTGTGCATACGTATAAAATTCAGGGAACATATAGCGCATTTTATACACATCTACTTGTTCGCTAGTGCGGAACGTTTCTCTCTCCCATTCCTCATACGATGAAACGACTTTATCATACGCTCGTTCCATTTGTTGTAACTTATACGACTCGCGCTCAAATAGCTTCCGAATCTCTTCATCTTTTTCTAACTGATAGCGAACAGACATCGCTTCTTCACTTTGTCTCCCGCCAGCACTTTGCTGAAGAGTAAGAAACTCTTCTTGTAATCCACTTGACGGATCTTTATATAAAACGAGGGCCAGAACAATCCCTACAAAAATAATGACACTAATAAATAAGAGTAGGCGGTTATCTATAAATAAACTCGTGAATAAAACAAGCGTGTTAATAATAAGTAACAGAAGACAAACTCTTTGCCACTGCTTTTTCTTTTGCATAGCTGCTCCTGCTTTTTCCTCATACTTGCGCTTCATTCTCTCTGCGCCCATACCGATAAACGCCGCATCTTGGAACGACTTCTCTTTCTCCGCTAACGTATTTCGCTCTTCCTCCGCTAACATTTGTTGCTTAATCTGTCTTATGTTTTCTTCTTGTTCTTCTAATTGCTCCTGCGCCACTTTAAAACGGTCATCGAGCTGCGCTTTTTGCGTTTCTAGTTCGCGCGCCTTTTGCACTGCTTGGGTAATTAACTCTTTCGTTGCCAAACTCATATCAAACGAAAGAACTGTTTCTTTTTCAAAAGTAGCACCGATTTGTTGCTCTAGCTCCGTAAGTTCTTCTTTTATATTCGTAATCGTTCCTGTCATATCACGCATTTCTTGGCGTGCATTTTCGTAAGACATGTGCTGCATACGAAGTTCTTCTACATAACTTTCTTTTTGTAAAAACTCTTCATCTATTTGAATCGATTCCATTTCCGATTGCACATTCTCTATTTTTTTATAGAGCGAATCAACTTGTAATTGGAGCGGCTCCATCTTCGCCTTAATCGCTTCATAACGCGCCATCCCGTTTACAGGAAATTGCCCGCTCTCGTTTTGTAACACTTTCTCATGCGCACGCTTTTCAATAACGAGAGGCTCAAGCGCAGCTAATATTTCATAATCTTGCTTTCGCTTTTCTGCACTCTCTTTTTCCACGCGAACAGCAGCAAGTTTCTCTTCACTTTCTTTTAACTGCTCCACTTGCTTTTCATACGTGCCAATTTTCCCTTGCCACTCTTTCATCTTCTCTTCAAGCTTCTTCATCTCTTGCAGTGACACGTTAATTTCTGGTTTACGACCACTCGGCTTAAAGCGCTGATCCATTTCTTTTTCTAGCTTTTTATCTAGCTGTAATAACGCATCACTTCCGACTGCACTTGCCGAAAATAAATAATTGCCGATATCCGCTTCGCCTAGCTGGTGAATATTTTGAAGACCGTGCATATCAAATGAAAAGACAGATTCAAATAAACTTTCATTCATCCCGCTTAGTATGTCCTGTAAAATTTCTTCGCCGCCCGTTTTTCCGTCTTCAAAATAAACGGTCACCTCACCAGCTGCCGTCTTTGGCAATCGTTCAATTTTCAAACGACCGTACTTCTCTGTTTGCACAGTCATCGCACCGCCATACTTGCCGCCTTCTTTCGGCTCATAACGGCGCTGTCCTCTCGTCGGAAAACCGAATAAAATACTTTTCATAAACGAGCGAATTGTCGATTTCCCCGCTTCATTTTCACCGTACAGCACCGTCAGCATTGAAAGATCCATTTCCACATTTTCTAATTTTCCGTACCCATAAATATGGAGTTTTTCAATTCTCATTTTTTATCCCTCTCTTGCTGGAATAATTGCTCTAAAATAATATTTTCCGCTTCCTTTTGAATCTCTTTCTTCTCTTCTTCTGTAAAAGATTCAATACTATTACGCGCTACAGGAGATGTCCAAATCGTGCGCAACACACCGTCCATATTAGTGAACGCTTCTAACTCTTTTAGCACACTACCGACGAAATGATTTTCTTCTTTCAAACGCTCGATTTCCGCAAAAGAAACCGTCTCATTTTTCCACTTCATCGCATATACGAAATCTTTTCGCTCTTCTCCCGCTGCTAAAATATGAAAAATCTCTTCCGCGCGCTTGTCATCACGTAAATAAGGAGAAAGTGGGCCCTGCCCTGTAAATATGACAGTTAATAGTGTCCCTTCTTCTTCTCTTCGGCATTCATTCATCATGGTTGATATCACCGTCATAAGTTCATCAACAGTTTCCAGTCCATCGATACTCACTTCTACCTCATCCCACACAACATCCGCTGTATGGAAAAATGAACATTGCGTTCCCTGTTTCGTAAGTTCAATAAGATACGCGCCCTTCTCTCCAGTTTCCTTACGATGACGCCCTTGTATATTCCCTGGATAAATAATGCACGGCTCTTCTAATAAAATTTCACGTTTATGTATATGACCAAGAGCCCAATAATCAAACTGCTTTTCTTTCAGCTCACGAATTTGAAACGGTGCATAGCGATTATGCTCTGCATCTCCTTCCACACTTCCGTGAAGCATGCCAATATGAAAAGGCGCATCACTCATTTTCATATACTGCGCTGTCATATTATCCGTTACCGCTTGCTGTAAATAACTAAACCCGTAAATAGAAGCGAATAGCTCACCATTTTTATAAAATGATTTCTCTTCTACATAAGGCTCCGTAAACACATGAACATTTTCCGGAAACTCAATTGCTGCCCAGCTTCCCCCTAAATGATCGTGGTTACCGTGAATAATAAAAACAGGGATATCGTACTGCGACAGTCTCTTCATTTGCTCGCGCACAAACACTTGCGCCCTCAAACTTCTCGTCTCCGCATCATACAAATCCCCGGCTAGTAATACGAAATCAACGCGCTCTTGAATCGCTTTATCAATAATACGTTCGAACGATTCAAACGTACTTTGTTTCATTCTCTCCCAAACAGACTGTGGTACATTCATCTCCATCCCTTTAAACGGACTATCCAAATGCAAATCAGCCGCATGTATAAACTTCACTTGTTTCACAAATAACGATCCTTTCTATATTTCAAAAGTTTCATTTTATCAATATTAAAATTGCTGAAAACTTTAATAAGTAGGCATGAATAGACTCCCCAATAGTTACAGTTTCACCTTACCCCGTATTAACGGGCAGTAGACAAAGAAGCTTATCTGAAAGTTAACTGCCCATAAATACCCGATTGGTTCAACTAATAATAAGCAGGGGATAAAAAACTCCCCTGCTTATTAAAGTTTCACTTTATTGTAACACGCAATGTCATATATTTCTTTGCATATTCTAGTGATTTATGCCAAAATAGTTATAAGATTCTGATTTTTATTATTGGAGGGAATTTTCATGGGAGTATACGTTCTAACAGTCTTTGAAAAAGATGGTTCAAAAGCATTAGATGAATCATTCGAGGCGGCAACTGAAAAAGAAGCGAAAGCAAAAGGTGAATCTATTTTACAAGAAAAAGGATTGCACGAAAAAACACATCGCTGTACATCTTCTGCAGGTAAGCTCGTTTTATTCCAGCGCTAAAAAAGAAGCGTCATCCGCTTCTTTTTACTCTACTATATCTTCGTCACACCACGTAAACACCACATCTAGAATGCGATTACCGATACGTACGCGCTTATTCCATTTTCCTGTTTGGATCTGATGTTGCAATTCTGCTTTCATCTTTTCCGTCCAGTCGTGAATCGTTTCACTACCGGCGTACGGATATACGCTCGGAAACTCTTCCTGCAGTAGATGCAAGCTCTCTGCATCAAAATGAAAATGGAAGAAGTAGTTTGCTGTAAGCGATGGTTCTTGCAATCGTAAAAAATGATCATCAACTTGCTTTCTATTCCTATAGAAAGTAAAGATATTCACTTTACCGCTCGTAATTTGGTCAATTTGAATTTCGTGCTTCTCTATAATCACGTCTTGTCCACCTCGTTATATACTATCCTTAGTATATATGTCTTTTGCAACAAAGTTAACCATTTTCGCGCGAAATTCATTTCCTTCATTAATACCCGTACCTCCAAGTATGATCAGAACAAACAAAAAACAAAGTTGAAGGGGAGCGATCACATGTATTTCGGAAGCAAAGGTTGGTATGTAAAAGAACTTAAAAAATTAGGTATTCGTACTTACGAAGGTAAAAAACTAGAATCATATCGTACGCATGTGTTATCTAGTTTACTTGAGAGAATGAAGAAGGCTTCGGCTTAATTGATGTAGGAAGCAACTACGGTTGCTTCCTTTTTATTTAGTAAATAAAAAGAAAATCATCATACCTTAACTTATTAACTTTACCGTTATACTTCCTTGATAGAAACCACCCATTATCAACTGAATCTCTAGTACCAAATACTCTTCCAGATAATCATTTGTATATATTTTAAATTCTCCATACTTATTAACTCGTCCGCTTCCAACATACATATCACCACTTGTTATGATAATTGTTGAATGAGGTTCTGCACGGCCCCATATACGACTATTACTATAGTCCAAAGCATCCACATTTATTTTTTGATGAATATTATTAACTGAATCTCTACATTTATTTTCACACAAATTAACATTGCTTTCTTCCGCCCTCGAAAGTGCTCGATTCCTGCTAGTCTTTTCTGAAGAGAAAGCAACATTCCCCAGCCAATTAAACCTATCAAATATAGTAATAGGTAAAAACATCTAAGTTAACTCCCCCCATTCTTCCAATACGTTCTTCTCATTTTTATGAACTTATAACAATACATTTTATGTTGGGATAAAAGAAAACAGCTTTGATTTCCTATTCAATTTCGCACTGTTAATTTGTACAGAACACATAGAATACTGTTTTTCACCCCAGATGCCATGACAACACTACATAAAAGAAACCACGGTCCATTAAATGTAAATCCATCTTCAAATATATTAATAATAATTATGTTGCCAATTATTAAGAGAATCCATGAAATGGAATACTGTTTTCCATTTGTAATATATAAAATTCCATCCTCATAACAGACTGTAATTCCCCCACCTTGCCAAACACCAATAGCGAAAGAAAAAAGCATAACTGCCAATAACTCTGCTTGTAAATCTCTAGTCATTGGTTGCGGCGCCGTATAAGTAATAATCCCTATCATCATGAGAAAAGTAATAATATGTATCCAGTTTAATTTTGTTTGTTTGCTTTGCAGCCAAATAAAGAAAATTACTACAGAAATTAAAAACAAAGTTGCCATTTAATTATTCTTCTTCCTTTCCCACATTAAAAACGTCTGTGTAACGCAATTAGAGCGTTCTTAAATCTCTCATACTTTCTAAAGCATAACATGAGAAAGAAATAAAAAAATCGTACAAAAGGGCAAGCCTATAATGTACGATTGGGCATATATAATGTTTTAAAAATGAATTAATTTCCTTTCAATAGATACAGCTACTGCTTCTGACCTTGAATTAACACCTAATTTATTGTATATATTTGTTAAATACGCTTTTACCGTTCGCTCAGCTATTCCCATATCGAATGCAATTTCTTTATTCTTATTTCCACGCGCAATAGCTTTCAACACAAACAATTCTTTTTCTGTTAAGTTATTTTCTTCAACCATATTAGCATGTATTTCTTTCCTTTTATAATTCACTATCTTTTCCATAATATTGGGTTGTAGTAATATCTCACCTCGAATAGCCGCTTCCAATGTTCGAAACAAATTCTCACGATCCGTATCTTTTAGCAAATATCCTTTTGCCCCTAACTCAATTCCCTTTAACATTAATTCATCTTCGTTATAAGTAGTTAATATAATAATCGGCGTATGGTTTTGTTTTTCATTCAAAGCCTCAATTGTTTCTAAACCACTCATTTTAGGCATATTCAAATCCATTAAAATAACATCAGGTTTCTTTTTTTCTATGAAAGAAAGGGCTTCTTCTCCGTTTGCAGCCTCACCTATAATTTGAAATGAATCACTCGTTTCTATTATTAATTTCAGACCTTCTCTTACAACGAAATGATCATCCACAATTAATACGTTATACTTCATGGCTATCTCCTTCATGATTGATAGGTACTTGAATATACACTTTCGTACCCTTCATCTTTTCACTCAATATATGTATTTCTCCATTCATCAATCGAACACGCTCATTTAAGCCAATTAAGCCGTAATGTCCAGGATTCTTACCGATATCTCCAGTGTCAAAACCAATTCCATTATCTTCAACTTCAATAGTAAGTTTTTCAAGATCATCGATATATTCAACTTTTAAATTTACCTCTGTTGCCTGCGAATGTTTTGCGATATTCGTTAAACATTCACTAATTACATATAAGCAGTGCTCTTTTACTACGCTTGAAATATGCGGAGGGCTTTGAATAGTAAATCTCACGTGTATAGACGTAGCCTCAGAAAAACGTTGAACTTCTTCCTCTACTGCTTTATTAAATGAATTGGTAGTATGACGCAAATCATCAATAACCAGCCTTGCATCATGTAAAGTTTGTCTCGCTCTTATCATAGTTTGTTTCATAATCTCTTGAGATCGCACTGTATTCCCTTTTTGCATATGGGCATCTATTGCTTCCAATTGCATAATTAAGCTCGCTACACCTTGCGCTAACGTATCATGTAAATCTCTTGCCATTCGCTGTCTTTCATTAGCTAATGTCAATTCTTCCACTCTCATATATGCAGACTCTAACTCTTGAATATAACTCTGTATACGATTACGTGCATCAAATTGCTGCTTATTAATATAAGAAAAAGGAATAATAATTGCTAACACTAAAAGAAACATAGAAATAAGAATAGCTAATTTATTCACACCATAATTTATACTAATTGCAGTACAAAATATGGCGTACATAAGAGTAAAAACTGCTATTACTTTAAATATATTGTGATAAACATATAGACTTTGGGCAATTAAAATAGGTGTTAATCCAACAAAAATTGCTATCGAAGCATTTGGTACAATAAATGCAGCCAAAAACACAATGAAAAGTTGTACAAAAAAGAAGTATAACAATTGCCTATTCCTTAATGAACTAGCATACCAATGAAAAACAGTATGAATAACAATGACTATTGTAAAGAAGAAACTATCCATTGAGAGAATACTATTACGAAATTCTAAAAGCATTGAAGCTATATATACGAGTGTAATCCATAAAATAATAAACCTTCTTGGAATAAATACCGCTTCCAATACATTTTTATCCAAATCTATATTTGAATTTATTTTTTTCATATTCGACCTCCACCATTATATTATACAAGATACAGCTTACATTTTGATAAAGTGAAGGCTTTTACATACAGCCCGACTCCCACAAATAGCGGGATAAGTCACTTATTCCTCTTCATCCTCATTACCAAATACAAATATTAATTATTGTATATCGAAATGCATTGATATTTATGTAAGATTATTATTCAGCAATGCTACATAATTAATGTATATTTTAAAAGTTTGCACAATCAAAATCTCCTCAAAGTATAAACGACGACTTTCTGTTCCCTTTTACTTAGTGCTAATGAAATAATCATTTAAACTGAAAATGCTATAATAAACCCAATCAAACTAAGGGGGCACATTTATCTTGCACGGAAAACACATTCGATTTCATGAGTTTGGGAACCCAAAAGATGTATTACAAGTTGAATATAAAAATATAGAACCATTAAAAGATAATGAAGTTTTAATCCGTATGTTAGTTAGACCGATCAATCCATCTGACTTAATTCCCATAACCGGAGCATACGCTCATAGAATCCCTTTACCTAACATACCTGGTTATGAAGGTGTTGGTATTGTCGAAGATGTAGGTACGGGCGTTACTAGAGAGCTTATCGGTAAACGTGTTTTACCGTTACGAGGCGAAGGTACTTGGCAAGAGTATGTGAAGACATCAGCTGATTTTGTAGTCCCTATTCCTGATTCCATCGATGATTTCACAGCGGCACAAATGTATATTAATCCACTTACGGCATGGGTTACATGTACAGAAACGTTAAACTTACAGCGTAATGACGTTTTATTAGTGAATGCTTGCGGATCCGCTATTGGACATTTATTTGCACAGTTATCACAAATTTTAAACTTCCGATTAATTGCTATTACAAGAAATAATAAGCATACAGAAGAATTACTACGCCTTGGTGCTAAGTATGTAATTGATACTTCCACTGCCCCACTTTATGAAACAGTTATGGAATTAACAAACGGGCTCGGTGCGGATGCTGCGATTGATTCTATCGGAGGACCAGATGGAAATGCATTAGCTTTCTCCTTACGTCCAAACGGGCACTTTTTAACGATCGGTCTTCTATCAGGAATACAAGTGAACTGGGCAGAGATTGTCACGAAAGCAAAAGTGCACGCGAACATATTTCACTTACGACATTGGAATAAAGAAGTGTCACCATATAAATGGCAAGAAACGTTTCATCACTTAATTCGTTTAGTAGAAAATAAGCAATTACGTTTTATGACGGTACATTCTACGTATGACTTAGCGGATGTGAAAGCAGCAGTTGATGTCGTGCAGTCTGCTGAGAAAACGAAAGGGAAAGTGTTTTTGACGAGTTATTAAATGCAATTGAAGAAGTCTTTTTGATTGACCTTTTAAATAGACTAAATAATACGTTTAGAAACATATAATTATAAACACCTGGTATAATTCCATTAAAAGGTAAAAGGAGATTTTCACATGTGGTTCATTTCGGCAATCGCGCCTGTTGTAATAGTTGGTGGAATTGTAGTATTTGTAATGAAAAGATTGGAACATAAATATAAGAACGGAAAATTAGGTAAGAAAAAATCTCAAAAAGCTCAACTGTTATTAAATAGTTTCATACCTATGGGAATGCTTGTTGGCTGTATGATCGGTTTGATTTTCGGTATGTTTTTCCCGGACTTCTCCCTGCTTTCAGTTAGTTTAGGGGCCGGAATAGGCTATTTATTTGGTTATTTCGCCTATGAAATTTATAGTAAGACAGGAGATAATTTTTCATAATCCAAAAAGAATAATCAGGACAGTACATAGTAGTCATATACAATATGTACTGTCCTTTACTTTTGCATCAATGCTATCACCTTGCCTTTCACATCCTATACACCTTTTTTATTGATTTTCCTCTCCTCCCTCTTTTGTATATCCACTTTTTTATTTTCATTGGATCTATACCCATAGTAAAGTAGAGCACATGTAATAACTGAACCTACAATATATCCTAAAAAACATCCTAACCAAAACATAATGTGACTGCCTCCAATGCTTTATAAATTTTATGTAATACAACGCCTTACATGCTCAATCGTTTATTTCTATAAACTATACACCCTCTAAAGTTATTCATACCATTATTTCTCCCCTTACCTCAAATAACAATTTTATTATTTATCATAAAGTTGACACTCTCATTATACATATATAAAGATTGTTGTACTTCTTACTTTTCTCCTTGAAAACAATATATACTACATTTGAAATAAGCGGGTACGTCTGCTTATTGTCTAAATTCCCGTGCAATATCCCCTCACGAAATGCTAGGAGCAATCCTAGCATTTTATACAATAACGTTTGACGAAAAAGTTTTGGCCACTTTAAACATATGTAAATTATAGTTTCTTTTCAACTTTATCACTTAAACGGTTATATCATTTGAGTAAGCTAGTACATTCGCCCTCATCTTATTTTTTCCACTTATAAAAATCCATCCTCTCTTCTTCATTTTAACTTTAATCATGAAACAAAAAAATCCCCTCAAAGCATCAACTTCAAGGGGGAGCCTGTTTTTCATTTACTTATATACGTACAGCTGTACCACTGACAGCAACCATTAACATTCCATCACGAACAACCTCGTAATCTACGTCAATACCAACGATAGCGTTCGCACCTTTTTGTTTTGCAAGTTCTTTCATTTCATCCATTGCGATATCACGAGCTTCTTTTAGCTTGCTTTCGTAAGAACCAGCACGACCACCGACAACATCACGAACGGAAGCGAATAAGTCGCGGACAATATTTGCACCCATAATAGCTTCACCATTTACAATATCAATATACTCAATAATTTCTTTACCTTGAATTCCAGACGTTGTTGTTACAATCATGACTGACACTCTCCTAATAAGTTGTAATTTTTTAATGCGCTTTCTTATGTCTTTATTATGACACGGAAAAAGTATCTAATCTATTGAATTACCTTACAGGAGTGTGACAATTTTGTAAGATTAAAGCGCCTATTATGCTTAATAAATTGCTTTAACATTCGGATACATAAATGATTCTCTATTTTCTTTCCAATCCTTTTCTACTTCTTTAAAAGTTGGTCGCCCTACTTCTTCCTTGTTTTTCTGTTTATGAAACCATTTCTTTACATACTTCTCCCCATTTTGATTTTGAACTGTACAAAGGAAACTATTACTACTATCCTTTACTATTTTTACAATCACGAAAAGACACCTCTTTCCTTTTTAATATCATAATAGAACTTGATCTTTTACTATAAGCCCTTCCTCTCTTATAGTCATACGACTCCTCGGCCGCGCCAAAGTTGTAAGATCAAAAAACGATATTCACTATGTTTATATTTTGCATCATTGATATGTGAAGTAAATATTATTTAAAGAAATCAGAGTTATAAGCATTATGCTTATCAAATATTTTATAGATTTCTAACTTATCATCTAATTTTGCATCTACTAAAATTAATATATTTCCATCGTAAATGTATTCTTCATATTTCTTAGCATGTTCTTCGGGAATTCCTAATCCGATAAATGCTCCTATTAAACTTCCAGCTCCTCCGCCTATACCGGCCCCTCCAATAGCTGCTGCGATAGGTCCCGCTGCTACGATTGGACCCATTCCAGAAACGGCAAGTATACCAAGACCTGTTAATAAACCACCGAGTCCGCCTGCTACTCCTCCTGCCACAAGCCCTGTCGCTGAAAAGATATCCGCTTTATGTGCAGTTTCATGATTCACTTTTTCACCCGATTTTTCTTCCAGATGTTCAATTTCCTTTTGATCCTTCGCAATAGCTGAAATATTATCCGCCGAGTATCCTTTATCATTTAATTCATTAATAACACATGCCGCATCATCAATTGTTCTAAAAACACCTACTATTTTTCTATCTACATTCATAACTATTAACCTCCTAAAATTTTATATAGTGTATCTTTATCTTTCTTCATTTCTGTATACACTAATCTTCTTATTAACATAACCATTTACGAAAAAAGCGAATAATAAAAGGATTACAAGCGAACTACTTAACAAGTAAATTAAATCAAATGTAATATCAATCATCATTTCATTCATGTATACCAGACTCCTTTTTATTTAAAGTAAAAGTATATTTTTATAGACTAGAAATCTTATAATTCATCTTCAGTCAATCTCTTTGTAGTATATGTATACCCTTCGTAACCCTTTCTAAACCTAAAATACTATAATTATATTTTTTCTTATTTATATGTTTAACATTTTTTAAAACGGGTATGTTTATATTGTTATGCTTACTATATGGAAGGGAATATTTCGATGCATGCAATCCAATCTACTACTATTCTTTATAATGAAACACCTACAATAACGCAGATTCATCATTTTTATGCTTTAATGACAACATTTCAAACTAATTTATTTATAAGTAAACATGGAACACTTACTTCTATTAAAAGCTTAAGCACATTAATATCCTTTTTCCTTACTGTAAAAAAGAGAGAGCTTGTATTATTTATCTTTGAAGGAATAGATGCAAAAAAAGCTTTAAGCACACTCTTTCCTTCTTAAAAGTTTTATTATCCCCCGATTCCCTCGATCGTTACTTTTCATATATGTTTATATTTCAAAATGATTTCCTCTATTCAAAACGAGACCCCCTTATACAATAGGGGGATTTCTAGTTTGGCCTTATGAAAACTGATATAATATATATTACGTTTTTCATTCTTTACAATAGAAAACTTTTAATAACCTTGAAGGTAGGAATTTTTAATGAAATCGAAAGCAAAATTTAGTATTCGCTACAAAATTATGGCTGGTTATTTAGTTATGATTTTGTTCTTACTTATTTCTTTCATTATGTTAAACAATGAGATTTCCAATCTACAAAAATCTCGTAATTTTATTATTGATCACGATTTTAAAGTTCTTAATTTAACGAATCAAGTGGAGAAAGAATTGCTAACAATTGAAAATAAAGCGAAAGGATTTATTACTTCTAATGATGTAAATTACGTTCAATCCCTTAACACTGCGGAAAAGGATTACGAAAAACATTATCAAGATCTTTTTGCTCTATTAGAGGATAACCCCTCTCAGCAAGAAAAATTAAAACAGATTAATGAAAACATCAATAGTTGGATTAATAAAGAGATTCACCCATTCATTACAAATCACAATAGTAATAACATACAAGCAATCGACACGACTCAAATTCAGTCATTACAATCGCAGATAACTAACTTCCGTGGTGTAGAGGAGCAACTAACGAAAAAAAGAGCTGCACAATTAGATACTGAAAATAATAAATTAGAGATTTGGTTATACAGTTTATTGTTCTTACTTTCTTGTATTTCTATTATCATTTCACTCTATATTTCGAATTCCATTACAAAAACGATTAAAAATGTAATTCAAGCTATTAAATCCATTTCTTCTAAAGAAAAAATTACTGAAAGAATTCATGTAAACACGCGGGATGAAATAAAAGATCTTGCTCATACAACGAACCACCTACTAGACGAAATATCTAAAAGAGAGTGGTTACAAACCGAGCTTGCAGAATTAATTTTAATGTATCAAGGTGTACCTTCTATTGAGATGTTAGGTAAAAAAATTCTTAGTGGAGTTATACAAAAAACGCAAACCTCTTGCGGTGCATTTTATGTACGTGAAGAAATTGAAGAAACTGTCTACTATGTGAAAAAAGCTTCTTTCGCCGATCAAGGTTCTGATGTCGGAAAACAATCCATTAAAATGGGTGAAGGTTTAATTGGGCAATGTGCTTTAGAAAAACAAATCTTTATTCTTCGAGAAATACCAGAAGAATTTCGTTATGTCACTAGCGGCCTATTAGAAATACGCCCTCAAAACCTACTAGTCATCCCTATCTTATTTGAAGATGAAGTGATTGCAGTAATGGAGTTAGTAAGTGTAACTGAGATTTCAGACTTACATCAAGATTTAATTCAACAAACTGTTGATAACCTAGGTTTAACGATCCATAGTATTATGGGACGTATGCGAATTCAAACTCTTTTACATGAATCACAAGCAATGACAGAAGAGTTACAAGTTCAATCAGAAGAATTGCAAACGCAAGCTGAAGAACTACAAATGCAAGCCGAAGAATTAAGAACAACGAATGAACAACTAGAGTCTAGAACGGAAGAGGCCGAGCAAAAGACAGCTGACTTACAAATTACTAAATCAGAATTAGAAGAAAAAGCAAGTGAGTTATTACGTAGCTCAAAATACAAATCAGAATTTCTAGCAAATATGTCACACGAATTACGCACACCGTTAAATAGTATTTTACTATTATCTGAAATGTTAAAAGAAAATCATGATAATCATTTATCCGATGATGAAATTGAATTAGCGACCGTTATTCATTCATCAGGGAAAGATTTACTTACTTTAATTAATGACATACTAGATTTATCTAAAGTAGAAGCCGGAAAACTAGATGTGATTTTTGAAGCAACGAACATAAGTGACATGGCAGCAAATATGCAGCAAAACTTTTTACATATAGCTGCACAAAAAAATGTTGAATTTATGATTGAAGACAGTGATACGATTCCTGATTTGTTTTACACAGATGCAAAACGGATTGAACAAATTATTAAAAACTTATTATCCAATGCATTTAAATTCACGGAAAAAGGATCCGTCACTTTACATTTCGATTCGATAGAAACAACTAATTTGAGTCATGATATGCAGTATATAAGTAAAGATTGGATGACAATTTCAGTAAAAGATACTGGTATTGGTATTGCAAAAGAACAGCATCAACTCATTTTCGAAGCCTTTCAACAGGCAGATGGCGCAACGATTCGAAAATATGGTGGTACAGGCTTAGGGTTATCTATTTGTAAAGAGTTTGCTAGATTATTAGGTGGTTGGATTACGTTAGAGAGTAACGTAGGAGAAGGCAGTACTTTCACCGTATATATCCCTAACCTTCCAAATGGGTTAACTGATATACAAGTATCCAATTTAGAAGTCGCAGCAACGATAGAAGATGTTATTCCTGCTGAAGTTATTGAGGAAACTATTGTGACGGCAGAAACAAATAACGTCTTCCAAGAGAAAACTATTTTAATTGTCGATGATGATCATCGAAATATATTTGCATTACAAAATGCATTAGAAAAACAACATGCCAACATTATTACTGCACAAAACGGCATAGAGTGTTTAGAAATACTAAAAAACAATACAAATATTGACCTTATCTTAATGGATATTATGATGCCGAATATGGACGGTTATGAAACGATGGAACATATCCGAATGAACTTACGGTTACATGAAGTACCTATTATCGCACTAACTGCTAAAGCAATGCCAAATGATAAAGAAAAATGTTTATCTGCTGGCGCTTCAGATTATATAAGTAAACCATTAAATTTACATCAACTCTATTCAGTAATGAGTGTATGGTTAATAAAATAAGTGAGGTTTAGTTTAAGTGGAAAATAAGTATTATAATTTTGACCCATCTGTAGATATGGATAAGCGCACGAACTTAGAAATTGAATTACTATTGGAAGCGGTATTTAAACTATCTGGCTTTGATTTTCGCCAATATGCTCGCACATCTATTTATAGAAGAATTTGTAATAGAATGCAGCTCTCTAATATCCCTACCATTTCAAAATTAATTGAAAAAGTAATTCATGAGGAAGGGTTTTTAGAACAGTTATTAAATGATTTCTCCATTAACGTAACTGAAATGTTCCGTAACCCTGCTTTTTTTAAGGCACTAAGAGAGCATGTGATTCCTGAATTAAAAAAGTATCCTGAAATTAGAATTTGGCACGCTGGATGCGCAACCGGTGAAGAAGTATTATCAATGTCCATCTTACTTCACGAAGAAGGATTAAGTGAAAAAGCTGTTATTTACGCAACAGATATGAATACAAATGTGTTAGAAAAAGCAAAACAAGGCATCCTTCCGTTAAATAAAATGCAAACTTATACGAAAAACTATTTACAAGCTGGCGGTACACAAGCATTTTCTAACTATTATTCAACAGATAGTCGTTTTGCTTATTTTAATCCATCCCTGTTACAAAACATTATTTTTGCGCAGCATAATTTAGTAACCGATCAATCTTTTAACGAATTTCATATTATACTTTGCCGTAACGTTTTAATTTACTTTACAGGTAAACTTCAAAACCAAGTACAGCAACTATTTTATGAAAGTTTAGGCCACAATGGATTCCTATGTTTAGGAAATAAAGAAACTCTTCGTTTTTCACATATAATGCCGCATTATATCCAGTTTAATCCTAACGAACAAATCTATCAAAAAATACAATAAAAAGCGTATGAAATCCTCTGTTTGGATTTCATACGCTTTTTATTTCGCATTCGTTTGTATCATAATTAGGCACATATCATCTGATTGTGTTTTCTTCTGTTCTTCCTTATAAAACCCTTCTATCTCTTCTTCTAAATCTCCCCATTTTCTTTCTGTAAAAGCACGTAATTTCTCTTCAGACTCAAATTCATCATTTGCAATTGCTTCAAGAACACCATCTGTAAACAGTGCGATTTGAGCGTTCTTCTCAAAATGTATAACTGTCTTTTCAACTTTTATTTCATCAAAAAATCCTACCGCACAACTCCCGCGATTTAGTTCCACTACATTCGCTTCATCAACTAAAACGTACCCAGAAGGATGTCCTGCATTTACATATTCAATTGTTCTCTTTTCTGTATCCACTACTAAGTATATCGCTGTAAAATAATATGGGATATTGTCATTTTCATTATGTAAAAGGGTCATATATTTATTTAAGTCTTTAATGACAAGTTCTGGATCGATTAAACATTTAATCGATTCACGTAATGCAGACGAGATAAACATACAAACTAATGAAGCAGATACACCATGTCCCATCACATCTAATAATATAATACCATAGCGGTTTTCATCGATTTTATACCAATAATACATATCTCCAGCTAGTTTGAATGAAGGTAAGTAACTTGCTTCAATTTTTATATGATCTTCTCTTAATGGGCTACTTAATAAGTTTCTTTGTACTTGTGTAGCTAAATCTAATTCATTACGAAGGTTTTCTTCTTGTTCTTTATGCCAATTTAATTCCGATTTCAAGCGTAATGCTACACGCATACGCGCTAACAATTCAACTTTATTTATAGGTTTCGTAATATAATCCATTGCGCCTATATCAAGCGCTTCAGCTAATTTATTCGCATCTTCTAAAGCTGTTACAAAAATAATAGGAATATCTTTACACTTCTCCTCATTTTGTAATCGCCTACAAACTTCAAGTCCGTCAATTTCAGGCATCATAATATCTAATAGTATTAAATCAATTTCATTATGCCTGGAAGAATCTCTTCCAAAATGGATGTATTCGAAAAGCTCTTGTGCAGAATTAAGCGATACAAGATCCTGATATCCGGCTTGTTTTAAAATTTTTTCAATTACAAAAATGTTAACCGGATTATCATCGACAATTAAAATGGACACAAGTTATTTCCCCTTTTCTTATTTAAAATGTAAATCTATTATCATTTTCTATTTTTCTAGTATTGCATACTCAGTTACAAAATGAAAATTTCCTACTCAAACATATTTATACAGCAAAAGAACAAACCCCCTAGAAATGAGGGTTTGTTCTTTCACTCTATAAAGTGAAACTTTAATCAGTGGGGGGTTCTTCATCCCCCACTGATTATTAGTTGAACCAATCGGACTTTTATGGGCAGTTGATCCCCCACCTAAATTCTTTGCTTTCGCTGCATTTTGAGGTGGGGGTCTTACTGCCCATTAAAGTGGGGTAAATTTCCACTATTAATTTAACACCATCGCTTTGTCTTTTAAAAGACGATCTAATTCTTCCATATGATTTGTTTCATCTGCGATCATATCTTCTAACTTTACAACTAACTCTGTCATATTTAATTTCGCTGCCTGTTCTTTTCTCGTTTCATAGCGCTTAATTGTTTCATATTCTGCTTTTCTAGCTTCTTCTAACATTTCTCTAACATCTTCTACTTGTTTCACTGGTAAAGGGATCGTAGTAGGTGTACCACCTAGCGTCTTAATTTTCTCCGCTAAATATAAGGCATGTCCTTGTTCATCACTAATTTCAGATTCAAAGAAAGGTTTTAACACTTGTCTATATATACCAGAAACTGTAGCTGCATTATGGTTATACATTATAATTGCCGAGTATTCTCCTGCTAAATCTTCGTTCAATCCTTCGATTAGTTCTTTCACATCGTGTGACATTTTAATATCTCCTCCTATACTTAATAACTACCCCTTTTCTCATGTTTTAAACATAATTTTTTAAAATTTTTATGTATCTAAAAACGCTGCTTGCTTCAATTTATTTATCGCTTGTCTTTTAATACGAGAAACGTGCATTTGTGAAATACCTAACCGTTCCCCTGTATCCTTTTGATTTAAATTTTCACCAAATATATAATGAATAACACTCTTTTCCGTATCATTTAATACGTTAAAAATATCCTTTAAAACGAGACGTCTTTCTGTCTCTTCATATCCTTGCTCTACTTCACCTACAGATTCAATTCTCGCTACCGAACTTCCATCAGATGAATTTTCAACTACATCATCTAAGGAAGATACTCGATAATTATTTTTCGCATCCATAATTTCTAGCACTTCCTCTTCGGATAGTCCTAAATGATCTGCAATCTCTATAATCTTCGGTGAACGTTGCAGGTGATCTGTTAGCTCCTCTATCGCAAGTTTAATTTTCCCGCCTAAATCTTTAATTCGCCTTGGAACATGAATACCCCAAGTTTTATCACGTAAATACTTCTTTATTTCACCTACTATCGTAGGTATTGCAAATGGCTCAAAAGCATTCCCTATCGAATAATCATACCTTCTTATTGCGCCTAAGAGCCCTAACATTCCTACTTGTATAATATCCTCATGCATTGGCCCACCTTTTGAATAGCGATATGCAATGGAATATACGAGATTTTTATAATGATTAACCAATCTTTCCTGCGCTTCATCACATTGGTTTTGTTGGAATTCTGCAATTAGTTTAATAACGTCTTCTTTAGTAAGATTTGTAGGTTGAGATTGGATTTCCATCATTCTCCACCTGCTCTCTTTGTATATATTTTGTCATTAAAACTGTCATGCCCTCATCATGCATAATTTGTATATCATCCATTAACGTATTTATTAAATATAAACCTAGACCATTTTCCGGCAAATGTTCTACTGGTTTATTAATATCATACGGACCAACTTTCCTTTTTAAAGTGCTAAAATCAAAGCTAACTCCATTATCCGCAACCATAATTTCTAATCGATCTTCATATAGACCAAAGACAATTGTAATTTCTCCAATGTCTTCCTTATACGCATGTTGTACAATGTTTGTACATGCTTCACTAATAGCAATTTTCATATCCTCTATATCGTCATAAGCAAAGCCCATTCGATTCGCAACACCAGCCATTGTTAAACGAATAATAGCCACATATTCTGCTTTTGCAGGAATTTTCATTTCTATCTTTTCAAATTTCTCCATCATCCCTAGTCACCTTCTTTCTACTTTTTCAAAATCGGAATTCAAATTTAATATTTCTGTTAGTCCTGTAATATCAAATAATCTTTTTAGTCTTTTAGAGACACCAATAAATTCTAGCTTGCCATCATTTTTCTTAATTGTTTTTAAAAGAGCTATAAATACGCCTAAGCCTGTACTATCCATATACTCTACCTCAGTAAAATCTACTACAATATGAACCTCTTTTTCGCTTGCAATAGGCATTACCTTATTTTTTAAATCTGATGCCGTATACGCATCAATCTCACCATTAAGTTGTACTGTATAGCCTAAATCACTTTGCAAAATATTTATTGCCAAATTCATCATTTCCGCCCCCTTATCTCAAACTACTACTATTTAATTACCCATAAAAATTAGTTTTAAACATATTTTTTCATTTTAATTATAAATAAATTTTCTACACCTTTCTCAGCTTAACACTAAAAAAAATACTACCAAATGTTTAAACCTTATAAATTTGTGTATGTATAATGTATAAACATTATTTTTAGGGGGATCTATCTATGGAAGAGCACAGCTTTAAAAAGGGAGATTTTGTTCAATTTTCTTATCGACACGATCATGCTACAAAATTAATTGGTTCCATTATTAACATACTAACGAATACAATTGTAGTTGATATAGGTAATAGCGAGGACTTATCTCATATAGAACCAAGGCAGGTCGTAAGAATAAATAATTGTGAAAAAGTAACAATGGTTTAATACATATTAGAAAGTATAATTTTAATGAGTGGGGGTTCTTCATCCTCCACTCATTCCTATGTAAAATACATAAAAAAGCATCCAAATTAGTTTAATTGGATGCTTTTTTATGTATATTTATCAGTTCGTTAACCTTATAGCTATATATAACAAAATTAAGATTACTATTCATTATCATACTTACGCTTTCCGTAGCATTCTAGAAAAGAATGTAACGATTAAAATAAAGACGATTGCACCTAATAAAGCTGGAAGAATAAAGATACCTCCCCATTCAGGGCCCCAGTGACCAAATAAGGCACTACCTACCCAAGATCCGATTAATCCGGCAATAACATTACCAACTATACCTAAAGGAAAGTCTTTTCCCGTAATCATTCCAGCTAATGCACCAATAAGTCCACCTACAATACACGTAATAATAAGTCCCATAATTAGACCTCCTATATTATTTTATAATGGATTTATCAAGCTTTGGCGTTTAACCAAAGCTTGATAAACATGTATTATTCTTTGTTATCCAATCCATCACTTATCTTTTGTTTCACTTTTCCGACTTTTTCTTTTACAGTTCCCTTCGTCTTCTCCCACTTCCCTTCATTTTTCAACTCTCTATCTTCTGTAACTTCACCAATTCCTTCTTTTACTTGCCCCTTTTTCTTTTCAACTTTACCGGTAATTTGTTCTTTTAGCCCGCTCTCACTCATATTTCCAATCTCCTTTTCGTAATAGATTTATAGATTTAAAGGATACAAATTTAAATAGAATACGTGCATCTTCTTTCTTGTAACCATTCACCGATTCTTTCTAAATCCTTAACGAATAACAAGATTTTTCCTTCATCCAGTTTTTCTTCATAAAAGTTAGCTTCTTCCTCATTAAGTCCTAACTCTTGCATCTTATTTCTTAACTGATCTCCCGTTTTTTGAAAGACGTTAATAATGCTTGTCCCAAGTCCCTCCTCTTTTATTCCAATTGTATTCACGTCTGCATTGTCTGCGATTCTATCTGTCCTTTCTTTCTCATGTGTTAATACGTAAATATCTTTTTGGTCTATCCCTTTCTTCACTAGATCATTCGCCGCATTCATGACCTCTTTCTCCGTAATAAATTCATATACAAAAGGTTTACTATACTTCGTTTCCATCTTTAACTTCCTCCTCTAAAATGAATTATTTGTTATATTATATGTAGTACACCCATTTTCGAAATGTTAAACATAAAATATGAAAAAAGTTATGTGAATTTTTTCTATCCTAAAACTAGTAGAACAAATCTACTTACAATAACTACCTAAATTAACAGAAAATTGTTATAATTTAAGGTAAAGGGGGATACTATGAAAAAAATCATATCTATATGCGCTCTAACCGCTCTATCTTTCACTTTAATAGGATGTACAAGCACCTCAGCTACAGATAAAGCTTCACAAGCTAAGCAAGAACATACACAAACTACCTTTCAATTAAACTCCGCAAATATTACAGATATTGAAATACTTAGCACAATAAATAACAACGTTTCAAAATCTCAAACAGACAACGAAGAAATGATACAATCTATCGTTTCAGCAGTTCAAAAAGGCACACCTAAAACAATCACACTAGATCAAAAAAAAGAGAGAATCAGCACATTCTACTATTACCGTTACATATAAAGATGACGCAAAAGAAGAGTTTCTTGTGTGGGTTGATAATAAGAAGCAAATTACGATTGCTAAAGATGAGAAGAAAGATAAGGTTGAAGGTGTGATGTTGAATATTGAAGATGTTAAAATGATGAAGGATTTTTTTAAGAAGACATCTTAGAAGATGTCTTCTCTTTGTACATTAAAAAAGCCCACCTATTTCCGTAGGCGGGCCTTATCTTTATTACACAATAAGAAAGTATACTCTCTTTTCCTCTGAATTTTTATGTAATTATACATATTCACGACAATGTATGTGGTAAATTCTAAATTGTAGGCATGCTCTATAAAATTGCTTCTTTTAAAAGAAGCAATTTTTATTAACTTTAGTCATAGTCACTATACATAAAAAGTAAAAGAGGAGTGAAATTTCACTCCTCTTTTTAATTGTGGATTCTAACACGCATTAGATCACTACTAGAATTTTGCTTCTCTACGCTTATATCTATTTTAAGATTGTTTTTATTTATATCAAAGTTTGATTTTATACAGTTTGACTGTATATGTAAAATGCAGGAACGACTTTATAACCCATAACAAAAACGCTACCTTTTTAAAAAGATAGCGTTTTTGTATTACCCTTGCTTATTCTTTGCTTTCATTTGCTCTTCATAAACAAACTTTGCGGTCATAAAATCGTTAGGAAAATCTCCCAATGCCTTCTTCATCACGTTCAATTCTTCTTGTGATTTGATCTCTACTCCGTTTAAGAAATCAAATGCTTTTGATTGTTCATCCGCAACAAAGTTTTGCGTCATATAATCATCTTGAAAGTCTTGCTTCGCTTTTTCTTTCACTTTGTTCATTGCATCTGTTTTATTTATACTTTTCACAGGGTTTGCGAATGCCCCTGTAGGCTGTTCTTGTTTCGGCTCTTCTTTCGTTTCCGGCTGTGGAGCTGGGGCTGGTTGTTGCTTAGGTTGTTCTTGTTGAACTGGCTGTTGTACTACTTCTTGCTCTTTTTTCGCTAATTCATCTTTTAACTTCTTAACTTGCGCATCAAGAGATTTTTTTTCAGTTTCTAATACACCCATATCACTTTTTAACTTTTGCATTTCTTCATAATGTTCATCTACTAATTTATTGTATTCTTTCTCAGTGTACATTTTTTCACTAGTTGATGTCGTTTTTCCCTTCGCAATAACTACATTAATAATTACAAGTAACACTATGATTCCTATTAACGCAGCTAAAATCTTCTTTTTGTTCATTATTAATCCTCCAAAATGTAAAATTACCAAAGTCATCATAACAGATGTAGCTATGTTCCTTTGTCATATTTTGTCGAACTAAAATAATAAAAAAGCATCTGAAACAGATGCTTTTTCTCATTCTCACTACATAAACGTAATCGTCACTAAAGAATATCCTTCTTTCGCATTATACGGCTCAGCTTTATAAGAAACACGGTTCGCCCCTTGCGGATAACCAATTTCTCCAATTACTTTTTTCACATCTTGCAATGCGCCATCCATTGATTGTTTATAAAGAATTTCAATCTTTGGTGACTTTTCGTTATAACGTTGCTGCATTTTATTTTTGAATTCATTATAGTTGTTTGCGATGTATTCATTTCCTAAATAATTTAACTTTGTATCTTTTAATATTTGCTGATATGCAGGGATTTTCGTACTACCTGCCGCAATTTTATTTGTTAATGTACTATAATAATTTGTTGTAGCTTGCGGATAATCACTTCTGTTCCACTCATGATTTCTTGCGATTTGCTCATCTGATAAGTTGAAATAAGAATATGTTACGCGGCCTTGTTCATCTGGTATCGGATCATCGAATGTTGTATCAAGGTGATACCATTTGTTTTCGATTTTCACTAAATTCCAAGCATGAGGCTGACCATCTCCAGTTCCTACTACAAAATGATTCTCAACTCCAGCTTCTTTTAATAATTGATAGGTTAATAGTGCGTAACCTTGGCAAACTGCAGAACGATTTACGAGTGCTTCATATGCTGTGTAAGCTTTATAAGACGTATCATAAGAAATATGCTTTACGACATAATCATGAATCGCCTTCACTTTTTCGTGATCATCCATTCCAACTTGCGTAATAGAAGAAACAATTGCCTTTGCTTGCTTCATTACATATTCCGTTTGTTCTTTCGTTTCACGATATGTAATCTTTAACGTAAACGTATAATTTCCAGGTGATCCAGAAATTCCATATGAAACATTCGATCTATTATAATTTGTATACTCATTTTTACTTGCGACTTCTTTATAGGCGTTGAAAAGTGTCTTCATTACTTCTTCATGATTACTATTTTTCGTTTTATATGGAAGTGTAATATTCGTTTCATACGCATTAATACGCTTTTGCACTTCATCTTTAAAAGCCGCTAATAATGCCGCATCTCCTGTATCTTGCACCGCAACTTCAGGCTTTTTATATTTCAAAGTATTATATAAAAACTGTGCATATTGTTCACGTTTTACCGTGCTATATGGCTCAAATCCCCCTTCGCCTGTACCAGAAGCAATCCCGTTTGATTGCACCGCACTAATTGCATTTTCACCCCAATAACCACTTGGAACATCATTAAATGTATGCTTTTGTTTCGCAGAAAGATGGAAAGCGTTTGTAAGAATTTGTGCCATTTCTGCGCGGCTAACAGAGTCTTTCGGTCTAAATCCACCGTTTGCATCACCTTTAAAAACCCCTAATTTCGTTAACGTTAAAACCTCTTCTGGAAACAATGTTGAACCTGAGCGAATATCTCGATACGGATTATTTAAAGTAGATCCATCTTTTAATACGTAACGAGCACCTTCATTACTGAACGTACCACCTTGCTTATTCGGTACTAACACACGATAAATTAAAGCTGCAACTTGCTCTCTCGTCGCAACATCTCCAAAACCAAATATTCCATTTCCATAACCGGAAATAATATTTTTACTCGCTAAATCTTTAATCGCGGGATACGACCAATGCGATGTAGGAACATCAGAAAAAATACCTGCCTCAGCAGCTTTCACATCACTGCCATTTGTATATAATAAAGCGCCACCAATAAGTGTTAATGATGTAATTGATTTTAATAGTTTTGTGTACATAATTCCTTCTCCCAATACGTTCTCTATTTTTATATTTTGTCGAAAAATCTAAAATAATATGACAAAACATATTATACTATTAAAATTTTTTGAAGGATATATTAAGTTTCGAAATATGCAAAAACTCATATTATTATATTTTTCCGTATTAATATTATGTTGTTTTACTTGCGGATATATAAAAGGGTCTATTGTATCATGTCGAAAATATCATTTATAACCAAATTGCTTTACTTCTATCCTAATTCTTTCTGTAGAATCATAGGAAAAGATGGCGTTTTTGTATGTCTATTTCTGTATCTGATGAATTACAACTATTTGCTCAAGAAGTACCACATCAAAATCTGTATATTCTCTTCTCCTCGGGCTATTGATAAAGAAAAGGCATTCTTATGAATGCCTTTTCTCTCTTATATATGCTCTTCTTAATTTAATTTGTGATAAACCACTGGACATTTAATTATGAAAAAGTACCAATAACAAAAAAAGTTAAAAATAATGATACATATCCAAGATACATAAAACGTTTATCGTGTGTTTTAAAATATAACGTAATACACAGTAAAGTGACCAGTAAAAAAACTGCTGTAGACACCATGAACATCAATGTTTTTTAATTCCTCATTACTTAATACTGCTAAATTAGGCATTTCTTTTTTTAATACTGAATTCATAACGATATCTATTATTCTTAAGTTAATTATATTACGTTTAATTAATGTTAATTTTATATTAATACACCTTTTGAAAAAATTCTTTTTTCTTGATTAAATTCCATTTTTCACTCTAAAATACAGCAGAACCCACCCACTTACCTACAATGTAACCAATATAAATAAGCAGAGCCCCTGTTAAGATATAAAAACAAGATTTAAAATACATACTCCTTTCAATCGCATCACCAATTTTATGAAACATGTTTGACATAAAGAAAACACCACCTTTTTATAATTATTAGAGTAAAACACACAGAGATATTATCAGAAAATAACTAATTAACACAACACTTATTGGAATAATAATATATAAAATAATAACAGCGTTAGCAAAAAATTAAAATTTATGAAATGAATTACTTTGGAGTTAATATTTAGAATTCAAAAGGTTTATTAGGTAAAAAACACTTTATATTACCACTAATTATTTCTATTTAATAAATCCCCTAGCCTTTATGACAACGCTTGAACATACCTTTCTATAAAGTTGATTAATAATAGGATTGAATCATATTGCTCAATGTCCCATATTGTTTAACATAATAAAATAATATTCAATCGGAGGAAAGAACCTTTGAGTGCCTTTTTTTATGGAGAATCAGTTTAAAAACTAAAAATAAAAGAACCTCAATAAATGAGGTTCAAAAAATCTACTATTTTAAATTACCTTCGTAAAAAGCAACTCCATTTTGAACATGTTTTAAATACCACGTAATCGTCCCGCCACAAACATTTTCATTAAAACTATTAGCATATACTCCATTTGAGTAATAAAGAGTTCTTTTGAATTTACCATTAGAATACTCATAAGGAATTGAGCATGCTGCTTGCTTCGGAGAGTTCACAGCTTTTTGCGTATCAGCCGAAGCTGCCCCAATTCCTCCTGTTAATGCAATACCAGTTGCCAATGCTCCCACTACTAATTTCTTGAACATAATAAATCCCCCTTTAATAGTTTTTATAGCTTACAACTTAAATGTATCACTTTTGTAATTTTTGTAAATATCTTGAATATGTAGAAATATTTATTTATTTTTTGGTAATATTGGGATTTTATTTTATCAAATGGAAAATAGAGGGTATTAGAAAAGTATGTAACAATGCATAATAAATCAATCAGATATTATGATATACTCACAAAGAGCTGATACAAAATTTCTTTAGATTGGAAAACTAAAGTCTTATCTACCTAACAGGAAGGCGCTTAATGGCGTCTTTTCTTTATTTTCAAAAGGACCTGCTCAATTCATTCTTTAAAACATAAGGTAAAGTGAACCCATTAAAATCTATGGAATGAACCCTAGTTTTCCCCTCTTATCTAAAGGAGGCACTATTATTATGGGATATGGTGGTAGTTGCGGCGAAGGCTGCGGTTTCGCTGGAGGATTTGCTTTACTAGTTGTATTATTTATTCTATTAATCATTATCGGATGTAGTTGTTTCTGCTAAAAAACTATTAGAAAAGGTACCTATATATGGGTACCTTTTCTTTATGTGTCTTATTCATTATCTAGTTCCAAACTTTTATCACGATTGGATTCGTGTTTTTCATTTTTCGCATTCGTCATACCTCAAATATGAATCGATTTAAGACATGAGCTTTTAACTAAAAGAATTTGGGACCATTTTCTCCCACAAAGGAAATACCTTGTTGAAAAACTCTATTATTTTTAATAAAAAATAAGTTCATATAGATGCTATTTATAATATCCAAGAATAGATAATCGGATAAAAAACACCATTCCGGTGAGGCTCTTTTTTAAGTCAGGAATAAGTTTTTACTGCGGTACATATGAAAATAAATCATCTGATTATAAAATAAAAAAACGCTCATTTGAGCGTTTCATCTATATAATACCTAATAATTACTTTTTCTTCACTTTGATCTAACAACTCTTTATACTTCAATATTCCATCAGCCCCACGGCTCTCCATGCGTATATTGTATAACGTTTGTTGTATTAACCTTTGATTGGTCTGTTGGAGCATTTACTCCATTTAATAGTATGACCGTAATTATTAATCCAATTGAGCTGCTTATGATTCTTTTCATTTTAAAGCCCCTTTCTGAAAACCTTTTTCTTTTTCTTTATATCCTAAATAGAAGTATTCACTAGATTTTATTGAATTTCCTTCTTTATGATATTTAACCGCTAACTTTTCAGCATATTCCTGGACATATTGCCATAAACCTACTTCATTAAAGAAAGAAATTCCTTTAGAAATAGCTAACTCTAATTCTTCAGCAGAAACATTCTCATTCATTCCCTTTAGAATTTTAAAATGATGTTCATATTCTGTTTGTTCTAGTTCATTACAGATTACTAATCCTTTTTCAATTAAAGACGCTGCAAGCTTTGTTTTTCCTAACTTTAAATTCTCTCTAGCTTCCAAAAAAATCGCTCTAAAGTGATTCGGGATTTTTTGTGATACTTCTGATAAATAACGAAGTGCTAAATCAGATAGGTTTTGCTCTGCATACATAACCCCTAAACTATGTCGAACTCGTAACATTAACTCCTCTTCATTTTGCTTTTTCAAAATATCCAGAGACGACATAAAATAAACTTCTGCCTGCTCAAATTCATTTAGCTTTACACATGCTAACCCAAGAACATTGTCACATGCTGCGACCTTCCTACTATACCCGTACAGCCCTTCAAATGTATTTCTTGCTCTAGTTGCATATTGAATAACTAAAATAGGCTGGCAAACATGATAATAGTAGCTAGATAGCTTAAAGTTAAATTCTGCTTTTTCGATTGGATCCTGAATATTTTCCAATAAAGATTCTGCTATTCCATAATGCTTTTCAGCCACTTTAAAATCACCGTTTACCGTAGCATGAGAAGCCTTAAAGAAATGGTAATAATATAATAGAGATTCATCTGATGGCGCTTCATCTAACTTCATTTTTCTTAGATCATTCTTAGATATGTCAGATTGATGGGGATAAAACTCTGCACTTAACATTTTAAATCTAAAATCTAAAAGTGAATAAAACTCTGTATTCTTTTGATCTTCTTCCATACTATTAATTTTTGTATCAATACTTTGTTTTAATTCCTTTGCCTTAACGAAATTCTGTGAACGAATTTCTCGATACCACTCATGTAAAAGTAAAGTGATTTCTTCCTTTTTTATTGCATGTACACTCATATAGATCCTTCTCCTTTGTCTATAGATTACTAACATAATAACAAAAATAAACCTATAAAACATTTAATTTTCTGAATATTATTGTTTCAAAAAAATTTCTCAATACACTTTCACCATTTCAACTCTTTAAACTTATAACTTTTTCTGTCCCTTATTCGTTTCTATATAAAAAATAAACATATAAATCAAAGATACTATAATTTTTTATAATTCTTGATTTCTCACTCTTCATTGCATGATAAATTTCCCCATACTAATTAACAACTAACATTAAAACTATTAATCCAATAAATACTTAGAAAAAAATGGTTATCTATACACAGAATTGGTTAAATATGGATATTTCAAAAAGGGATAAAAAGAACTAATCCCTAAAAGAGATTAGTTCAATATATCCAGAGTTATTATTATAGTACATAGTTTTATGAGCAAACGTTATATAATGTTGTATGGGATACATAACCTGTCATCCCTTTATATGTAACTTTTAACCACTGTTTAGAATTACTGTAATGACCTTGAACATATTCACCAGTTACCCATGTTCCAGTAATTTTCGCACCATCATTAAATGTATGTAAGACAGGTGATCCAACAGTGTAACCACTGCGCATCTTTGCACCATATACACCTACCGTACCTCCCTTTGCACAAGCTGCTACTACAGTTTTATTTTCAGTAGTATTCGTAGCCGCAAAAGCAGAGCTGTTAAATGTAAACAAAGTAAACATAAAAGCTGTTAATAAAGTACAAATAGATAAGCGACGTAACAAAATAAATTCCCCCTTTTTTTATAATATATTGCTTCATAAATGATTACCTTAAATATTCTAACTATTTTCAATATATTAATGTTGAGAAATATTAGTTGTAGTTTTGAAATAAGATTTTATCAAAAATATTAACAAACTCATATTTTACAGAGAGAGCACCGAAAGAAATGTTCTACATATCAACTATAAATATCCCCTCCACCACAAGGCAGAGGGGATATTCACATTTCTATTTCAAACTACCCGCAATCTCCGTAAAGATAACTCCAAGTGCATGTGCACCTGCATCTGGGTAGCCTAAACTTCTTTCACCAACTGTACCGGCGCGGCCCATGCGAGCAACGATTTCTTTCGTGTACTCTGCTCCTTTAACTGCTGCTTCTGCTCCTTTCTCAAAGGCAATTTTCATATCTTCTTCGTTTGAAGCGCTAGCTAACCAAGAGTCTACACATGGAGCAAGTGCGTCAACAAGTGTTTTGTCACCAACTACTGCTCCTCTACCGAATGATCTTTCACCGATAGATTGTATGCCTTGCAGTGCTGCTTGCAACACTTCAGCGAATTCTTTCACTGTTAACTCACGTTTTTCGCCTGCTGCTTTACTAGCTGCGCGGAATGCTCCGCCCCAAATTGGACCAGATGCGCCGCCGCAATGTTCCATAATAATCATTGAACAGCCGTCAAGGAATGATCCGATCGTTACGTTCTCTTGATCTACAATAGAATGCCACTCACGTTTTAGTTGCTTAAATCCTTTTGCAACACTCATTCCGAAGTCGCCGTCACCCGCATGTGTATCTAACTCACAGAACGGTACTTCGTTTTTAATAATAACGTCACTCATTTTATCAACGAGATAGATCATGTTGTTTAATGTAATGACATTATCTTTTATAACAGCATGCTCTTCCGCTGTTTCTATTTCGAAGGAAACTTCTTTCTCTTCTACACCTTCAAGTACATTCACGTACTCTACACTTTCAACTGGTCCATCTACTTTAAACGCTGGTGTATTACATTCTTTCGATAGTAATGTTTTTAGCTCATCATCTAGTTTCATTACTGTTAAAGACATACCAGCCATATCGATACTCGTCATATAGTTGCCAACGAATACTCTGTTTATTTTAATGCTTCTAGCAGCTAGTTCTCTCGTAACTGCGTTGTTAAATAAGTAAAGTTCTTGCAGTGGTGTTCCGCCAAAACCGTTAACTAAAAGCGCAATTTCTTCGCCGTCTTTTACTCCTAAATCTTTCATTAAATCATTTGTCATACGGTTAGCTAATTCATCCGCTGACAACATTTTTTCGCGTTTAATTCCTGGTTCGCCGTGAATACCTACGCCGTATTCCATTTCATCTTCCGCAAGTGTGAAAGTAGGTGATCCGCTCGCTGGAACTGTACAAGACGTCAACGCTAAACCGATTGTACGCACGTTAGCCGCTGCTTTTTCTGCGACAGCTTTCACCGCTCCTAAATCCATACCTGCTTCCGCTGCTGCGCCAGCAATTTTATGAACGAGAATAACGCCCGCAACGCCGCGGCGTCCTACTGTATATAGACTATCTTCTACCGCAATATCATCATCCACTTTTACGTAGTCAACTTCAATTCCATCTTCCGTCGCTAAATGTGCTCCGTTTTTGAAATTCATAATATCGCCGCTATAATTTTTAATAATTAATAACGTACCTTTTTTACTAGCTGTCTCTTTAATCGCTTGATACACCTGAATTTGTGAAGGCGACGCGAACACATCTCCGCACACTGCCGCATCTAACATTCCTTTTCCGACTAATCCTGCATGTGCTGGCTCATGACCACTACCGCCGCCACTAATTAACGTTACTTTATTTTCGTTCATTTCTTTCTTCTTAATGACTTTATATTTTTTCAAAAGCTCAAGCTCTGGATGAGCCATAACCATTCCGTTGCACATTTCCATTACTAATGTTTCTGGTTTGTTTATAATCTTTTTCATTGTGATTCTCCCTCAATTCCTTTAATATATTGTGATATATTTGAAATCTTCTTCTTACTATCCATGTTAAAATGAAAGCGTTTTATAGTAAACGGACAAAATGGACAATCTGTCTAAAGACACCGCTCTCATTTGTAGGTAGGATTTTCATATTACTAACACTCTAGGGATGATTCAGATGACCTCTTCTATAATTTCTAAAAAGATAATCGCAAATTCATTGAAGTATTTAATGGAAACAGAGTCGTTTCATAAAATATCAGTGAGCGATATTATGTTACACTGTCAAATGCGTAGGCAAACTTTTTATTATCATTTTAAAGATAAATTTGAGCTATTAAGCTGGATTTATAGAGAAGAAACGAAAGAAAACATTATCGACTTTCTCGACTATGAAACGTGGGAAAATATTTTCGATTTATTATTTGATTACTTTTATGAAAATCAAAAATTTTACCGAAATGCTTTTAAAGTCATTGAGCAAAACTCGTTTAATCACTATTTATTTGAGCATACGAAAAACTTATATATGAAGATTATTGATGAACTATCGATGAGCTGTGGATTCAGCCTTTCTGATGAGACGAAAAATACGATTGCCTCTTTTTATAGCCACGGCTTCGTTGGCACGATTAAAGATTGGATTGAAAGCAAGTGCGAAGTAGATCCATCCATTATGTCTTCTCTCATGAAAAATATGATAAACAATCAATTACTACTATTACTGGAGCAATCAGCAAAGTAATTAAAGGGTGGCAAAAGCAATGAAAAAGATTATGAATGATGTACAACATATCGTTCAAGATATGATGCATGGCTTTTATTTTGAACATAACGACAAAGTAAATTACGACGAAACAAATAACATCATTTATGTGAAAGATATCGAAAAAATGAAGCAAAACGTTGTCATCATAAGCGGCGGTGGTAGCGGACACGAACCAGCTGATATTGGTTATGTAGGAAAAGGTATGCTTACGGCGGCAGTAAACGGCAGTATTTTCACTCCACCTACAGTGGAACAAATTATTGCAGCAACTCGCCTCATGCCAAAAGATAAAAGTATTTTATTCATCATCAAAAACTTTAAAGATGACGTAGCAAATTTTCTAGCAGCAGAACAAATCGCGAAAGAAGAAGGAAGACAAATTGACCACATCATCGTAAATGACGACGTTTCAATTGAAGATGATGCTTCGTTTAATAAAAGAAGACGCGGCGTCGCTGGTACTGTTTTCGTTCAAAAAATACTCGGTGCGGCCGCTCTTGCAGGTCACTCTTTAGATGAACTAACAACACTCGGCCATTCTATCGCCGAAAACTTACACACTTTAGGCGTCGCCCTTTCACCTGCAAACGATCCAGTGAAAGGAAAAGCTTCATTCACATTAAACGACGATGAAGCCTTTTATGGCGTCGGTATCCACGGCGAAAAAGGCTACCGTAAAGAAGCACTATCCTCTTCTGAAATATTAGCGATCGAACTAATGAACAAACTAAAAAGCATTTATCGCTGGAGAAAAGGTGACAACTTCGCCATTCTCATTAACGGACTAGGCGCAACTCCATTAATGGAACAATACATTTTCGCAAATGATATTCGCCGTTTATGTGAGCTGGAAGGATTACAGATTACATTCGTAAAAGTTGGTACGCTGCTAACTTCTTTAGATATGAAAGGTGTTTCGCTCAGTTTACTTAAGGTAGAAGATTTGGATTGGGTGAAGTGGTTGAAGGAAAATACGGAAACTGCTAGTTGGTAATACAAATAAAAATAGGATGGCTTCAATGGGCCATCCTATTTTTGTATGTAATTCAGCTATAAAAAAAATTCTGTCCTCAATATTACAGCAAATTTATATCAAAAATGTAAATCCTCATTTCCTTCGTACTTTCCTTTATTAAATCTTTTTCTTATGAATAATTCTGCAACAATTAAATTGGGTACCCACGCTAACCAAGCAATAATAGCGTAACTAAGTTCAAACCGCTCTATTCCAAATAGAACGATAAACAACGGTAGCCAAATTCTTAATGTAACTGCTCCAAAGGTTAAAGAATAATTTCTAATCATCCAATTCCGATGCTCTTTAATTTTTTTATTCTTAACTCTATTTAATGCTTGATATGCTGATGTTAGCCAAAATACGGATAACAAACCGAAACCTAACTTCGCTACCAACCCTCCCGTAGCATAAAAGGATAGGTACAGTCCAGAAACGCCTCCTAATAATATACCAAACATATAGATTCTCCCAACTATTCGATGACGGTTGATATTCTTTTCTCTAAATTTAGTGGATAATGTAAAAGGGCCAGTTACTAATGCTACTATACTAGTTGTAATATGTATAAATAGCATCATATACCAGAACGCACTTAATTTAGATCCAAACATAAGCTTCGCTTTTACAAGCCCTGTTTGAAATCCATCCATAATAAAATATTGGACAACAACATAGCCAGTTACTAAAAGAGCAAAAAAAGTAAATACAAACCAAATTTTCCTGTTCAAATTTTACTGCCTCCTTATTACATTAAGTAATTAGATTATACATTACTGTTCATTCTAGGGAAAAATAGAAAAGCATTCTTCATACATAAAAACCCTCAAGTATATCGTTCTATACTTGAGGGTTTATTCATTTATTCCTTCTCGTCTCTCATTTTCTTAAATCAATAATTAGCTCATCTGTAATCTGCTCAAGATGGAAAAACCTTTTTATATAATAGGTATCAGACCATTTCTCTTCTCCACCAATAATAAATAATTCTTGCGCATCATACATAAATGAAAAGCTTGGATAGAAACTGTCCGCTTTTATTTCAATCCCACCAGTACGATTACTGACAATCTTACAGTCTGCTGAATAGCTTAATAGCGTATAGAGAGAATCTTGTGCTGATTGGAAGAAATACTAGAATCATTTTATAAACGAGATCGCAACCATCTTATTGGAAGCTTACAGGTCTCCAGGATAATAAATGAACATCGCACCTACAAATGAACACACTAAACAAAAAATAGCTTCGTATTTTATGACTAAAGAAGAGTTCGTATCAAGCTTTTTTCCCTCTCTTTTACATATCATTTTAAACATTTTAAATAAAACTCTATATATTACATACCCAACAATTGCCCCGAGGGTATTCGTAAATAGATCATCAATATCTGTAATTCTATTATTTAGTAATTGATTTAACTCAATTGCCAATGAAAAAAAGAATCCTGCACATACTGTGTTTTTCATTTTTCTAAACTGTGGCCAAATAGCCGGTAATAAAAAACCGAACGGCATAAACAGTACAATATTCAAAAGATACGTCGTACTACCTGCCGTATCAAATAGAGTCAAGTTAATTTGATTTACACGAATCCACGTTTCATATCTACTTATATCCCATACAGTCGCGATTTGCGTCACCTTATACACTAGCGAAAGGTAGAATAGAAAAACATATACCCATAGAAAATGCAGAATAGATATATTGTTTTTCGCTTTAAAATAACATCCAATTTGAAACACAATACAAAACATAATAGTAAAGAAATAAGTATACAAATAACTCATCCAAACTTCTGTATGCATGTGGAATCCCCTAACTTTACAATTTCATCTATGACTTTGTCGTTTTTAGTATCCTTCTTGATGTAACTTGTTTATAGGATAGGAAAAACTTTTAAAATAAAAAGTGGGGTAAATATAAAATTTTTCTTAAATCTTCACATGCAACCCTTGTAGTATATAACCATGTGAATCGTTTGTTCAGTTAAAACATGAAATTAAGAAATATATGAAGTACTATAATCACTCTTTCTATCAATAGAATGTAAAGAAGATGACTCCTGTTTGCATACAGAAATCATCTTTTTTAGGTTGCCTAACTTTTTTAGAATGTCCTTTACAAAGGGTACAGATCAAGAGCACCTTATTCCTATTCAAGGGGATCAACTATACCTTATTTCCTTAAAATCACTAAAACCCATTTACAAATCTATAAAAGTAGATATAATATCCTTATGGAACCTTTATTAATTTATAAAGCATTGTCAAATGAAACAAGATGTCAAATTTTATCATGGTTGAAAAATCCAGAAAACCATTTCGATGAAAAACCTTATCTAGAACAAGGCCTTAACTTTCAAGTTGGCGTATGTGTAGGAGATATCCAGCTTAAAACTGGCTTAGCCCAATCGGTTATTTCTAGTTATTTATTAATTATGAAAAAAGCAGGCTTACTAGAGTCTGATCGAATTGGAAAATGGACCTACTATCGTCGAAATGAAAAAACAATACGAAAGTTTTCTGAATACGTCCAAAACGAATTATAAAATGAAAGCTAATAATCAACATACTAATTGATTATTAGCTTTCATACATTCTGCTTTTTACAGGTATCCAATGACTTTTGTATAAATTGCACTGCCTATAAAAGCAAGAAACATCGAAAGGAGAAATTTTTTTAACATATCATATCTAGTTATTTAGATATCTGTTATTGTATTTAAAATTACATACGCCTGATCATATTGGCATCCAATCATGCTTATAATAATGCTTCTTTGTTAATGAATTTACTTTCAAAATACTGATACGAATGGAGAGTTTTATAAATGAAAAAAGTAAATCCTTTACTTATTCTGACACTCGCAATAGGTGTGTTCGGAATTATTACTACCGAGATGGGTATTGTCGGCGTATTACCACAAATCACTGAAAAATTCGGAATTTCAACTACACAAGCTGGATTTTTAGTAAGTATATTTGCACTAGTTGTTGCTATTTCTGGTCCGTTCTTAATTCTGCTCGTCTCTAGTATGAATCGCAAAATAATTTTATTAACAGCAATTTTCATATTTGTTATTTCAAATTTAATCTACGCTTATACAACGCAATTTGAAATCATGCTTATTTTTCGTATTTTACCGGCAGCGCTTCATCCACTCTTCTTTTCAATCGCTCTTGTAACAGCAGCTAAACTTGTCCCTCCAGAAAAGAGCGGTCAAGCGGTTACAAAAGTTTTCATGGGAATTACTGTTGGCTTTGCTTTAGGTGTACCACTAACCTCTTACCTTGCAGACCAATTTTCACTCGAAATGGCTTTCTTATTCGGAGCATTCGTTAACACTGTTGCATTCATTGGAATACTACTCCTACTTCCTTCTATGCCTGTTAAAGAAAAAATGTCTTTCGGCAAACAAATTCGTATACTCGGCAAACCAGGATTATGGTTAAATATTTTAACCGTCACATTCCTTTTTGCAGCCATGTTTTCCGTATACAGCTACTTCGCTGAGTACCTTGCAAAAGTAACTTCCATGAATGGATCTCTCATCAGTATCATGCTATTCATATTTGGTATAGTTATGATTTTAGGTAATCATTTATTTGGTGGTCTTCTGCAAAAAAGCATAATAAACACTGTAATATCATTCCCTATTCTATATTCTATTGTTTACATATTGGTTTATTATTTAGGTTCCTACCTTGTTCCCATGATTTTTATAGTATTCATTTGGGGAATCGTACATGCTGGTGGATTAATTGTTGGTCAAACATGGTTAATAAGTGAAGCTAAAGAAGCACCCGAATTTGGTAACAGTCTATTCGTTTCGTTCTCAAATCTCGGAATTACTTTAGGAACTACTATTGGAGGCTGGTTCATTTCAAACTTAGGTATTCACCAGCTTATTTGGTGCGGATTTATATTCACACTACTCTCATTTCTATTAATTATAATAAAACTAAAATTTTTCAATTCTAATAGCCAGGCTTCATTATCAAGCTAGTACATTTTCAGTTCCAAATTCGATAAAAAACATTATAAATTCTTCTTATAAGATTTTATTAACTAAAAAGTATAATGCTCAAAGCCTTTAGCCATAATTACGACTAAAGGCTTTTTTGTATATAAAAATAATTCTAAAAGGAGCTAAATTTATGGAACATAATCAAAATGGAGTACTTGCTTTAATTGTTTTATTTTTAGGATTAGTGTTTTTTGTTAGTGGAATGGTTTATCATTTATGGGGTTCTTATTAATGGTATGATTGTCATCACTCATAAAAACCCTCAAGTATGTCGTTCCTTTATTAATTTCAACGTTTAGACAGATACATAATTCAAAAACTAAAACGTGTATTGCAATTATCGATATGAAATATTTCCAAAAACAACTTAACATGGTAAAATAATATTCGGACGGGAGTCCAATATTATTAAAATTAAGATGGTTCAAGTCGGAGGAAGGCACCTTAAGGTGTCTTTTCTTTATTTTCAAAAGGACCTGCTCCATTATTGTGTAAAAAACATAAAGTAAGTTGAATCCATTAAAATACATGAGTGACCCCTTGTTTTCCCCTCTTATTAAAGGAGGAACTATTATGGGATTTGGTGGTAGTTGTAGTAGTAATTGTGGCGGCGGCTTTGCTTTACTAGTTGTATTGTTTATTTTATTGATCATTGTTGGAGCTTCTTGCTTCTGCTAAAAAACTATCGGAAAAGACACTCTTATATGGGTGTCTTTTCTTTGTAATAAAAAGCTCTCTATAAAGGAAGGTTTTCACATCCAAATTAGTGATTTACACAGCACTTTATTCCTTCGCATCCCTCATACTATAATACCCCAAATTAACAATAATCAAGAAATACCCACCCATAATTCCAGCAGCAAATGTCCACATGAATTCATGGTGTTCAATTTCATACAACACAAAAGCTATTGAAATAGCTACTTTCCTTGCTTTTAAAAACGCTGATAAAGTCTTTTGCGTTGTCGGTATTCGTGTTGAAAAAGATTACTGTAAAGAAGCGCTGTCCTCTTCTGAAATATTAGCAATCGAACTAATGAATAAACTAAAAAGCATTTATCACTGGAGAAAAGGGGACAACTTAGCCATCCTCATTAACAGACTCGGCACAACGCCATTAATGGAACAATACATTTTCGCAAACCATATTCGCCGTTTATGTGAGCTTGAAGGATTACAAGTTACATTCGTAAAAGTTGTTACCCTTCTAACTTCTTTAGATATGAAAGGTGTTTCGCTCAGTTTGCTTAAGGTAGAGGATTTGGATTGGGTGAAGTGGGTGAAGTCCGATGCTGGAGTGGGTAATTGGTGATAAAACAAGGTGGGACTCTAGGTTCCCATCTTGTTTTTTATATGCACCTAGTTAAAAAAATCCTAACAACCACACAAAACGAAATTCTGATAATATAAAATAGATAATCATTTCTATATGGAATTTTTTTCATATACATAGCTATCTTATTTAAGGGGGATAAAGAAATTTGAAAATTTTAGTAACACCTGAGCTATTAGAAGAAACAGCAAATAAATTTAAAAGTGCACAAGAGCAATCACAACAACAACAACAACAACAACTGGAAATATCTATTTTAGTAATAAAACAATCATTGGATATCAAAGTTTAAATGGTATTACCCATCAAATACAAAAAATAAACAATGAGCAATTATATGTAGAATCAAAGACTCTTTTACAACTTACAATTAAAGAAGATCATTTGCAAAATAAAAAGTATGGATCAATATCTACTGACTTAATAAAAAACATTCAAAAACTAATAACACTACCCTCTCAAGAAAGTATTAAAATTTTAACTGCTCATGATTTTGATATAAAATCTGCAGAAAAATTCCTACAAGACCTAAAAACAACAAAAAATATATATAGCGTAATAAAACTTGAAACAAAAGATAATAAAGAAATTACTTCTGATAATGGCTTCTTTATTATTGAAACCAAAGGAAAACAATGGTTATTTTCTCAAAATGAACAAAATGATGGAACATTATCATTAACGAACCTCAATGATGTCCTGTTTGAGCAAAAAATAAATCAATTACTTAACAATCGCTGAAATTAAATTGGAGCTGATTTTTATTCATGAATAGACAAAATTCTTCTAATAACAAAGGTGATTCCTCAAATAAAATTGCTGCTTTTATTGCGGCGCTAGGAGCTCTATTAGTAAGTGTAGAAGTATTATCTAATTTTTTTATAATTTTTTGGTTAATGATAATAGCAATAACAAATTTAATAGTTATATTTTATCTTCAAATTAGTGTTTTTAGTTTAGTAACAACAATCCTTTTTGTAATCTTTTACTTTATATACAAAAAGTTATTTGCACATTCTAAATTCGTAGAAATCTTTTCAAAATATAATATGATTATTACAATAGTTTCTTTATTAATTTTAAATGTTTTATACATATATCAAAAAATGTTTAACGGTGCATTAATTACTCCTGTGGTAATCATTATTACATGGTTAATTTACAAATTTATGTTTAAAAAAATAAAAAATAAGAAGAGCTAGTTTTATAGAACATACTCAAAATGGAGTACTTGCTTTCATTGTTTTATTTTGGGAGAAATTTATTGTAAGTGTTAATAATCCGCCTCAAGTATATCTTTCCATGCTTGAGGTGGAGGTTAATTTCTAATTTAAAATATACTAATCTATTTCTCCGCATCTCTCATACTATAATACCCCAAATTAATAATAACCAAGAAATACCCACCCATAATTCCAGCTGCAAATGTCCACATGTACTCACGGTGTTCAATTTCATACATAATAACTGCGCCGAGTATGGCGGCTGCAAACCGATTCATCATGCCAAGCATTGGTGCTTTTTCTTTTTGTACGATGCTATTTCCGAACTTTTCAATACGCCTTCCTAAGATCCAGGCGCAGTACATACTAACTAAAAGGCCAACGCTTATCCCTACAAACTGGGCTGAAAAAGGTGTCAGCAACCATCCCAATAACATCACGCCTAGCAAACAATATATTTGTATGTTGAATGATCTTAATGCGATACGAATCATGTTATGCTCCTTTATCTTTCTCATTGTAATACCGTATCATCAATCCCATCTTTCGGACTTCAAACCTTCCGATATATCCTTTTTAAAATGGGGGAATTTGATTTTGCTCACCATTAAATAAGCGAGTACGCATGTGCCCAATGCCACGGAAACTGGATTATGTAGGAGGCATAAAATGAGGAGACACATTGCCGCAAATGGAATGGGCATTCCGATGAATGTTGGGAGTTTGCTTTGTTGTGTATTAAATCTCGCAAGCCGCAGCATTCCGCAAATACTATACGCAAGGGCACCTATCATCCCAATAAACTGCAAATCTTTTAAAGCGACACTATATGCAAGAATAGACGGTGCCACACCAAAGGTCACTAAATCCGCAAATGAATCTAATTCACCGCCCATTTCCGAAACAGAATCTAGTTTCCGAGCGACCATACCATCAAACAGATCAAATACCATACCTGTAATAATGAACATAACTGCACCATACATATCATGAACGAAAACAGCGTGAATAGCCAAAAGCCCACACACAAAATTTGCTATCGTAATCATATTTGGTATGTAACTCATCACACGCTTCTCCTCCTTTCTACTAATTGCTTCATCTTGCTTCTTACTCATTAGACTCAAGATCCTTCTGCTTTTCTTCCAATATCACTTTATTTATTTTTGTTAACGTATCCGTCATTTGCTCTAAGGCATTGATATCAATTTTTGAGAAGTATTTTTCAATTAATACATCATCTAACTTTGCCAATTGCTCTATATACTTACTACCGTTTGGACCAATTGTAAGGAAATACTCCCTTTTATTGTTAGGATTAACTTGTTTTGAAATCATCTGTTGCTTTTCCAATTTCGATAAAACTTGGCTCACCGCACTTTTCGTTATATTAAACGTACTCGCAATGTTATTTGCTGTCGTATTTTCATTTAAATGAATATGAAATAGCATGCTCTCTTGCTGCCCAGTAAGACCGAACTCATCCTTTAAATCTTGAAATAGTAAAATGTAGAGTTCCGTGTAGGCTCGATTCATTTCATTAATTACTTCTTTATACGATTTAGTCATAGCATTCTTCCTCCATGCTGTTATTTCGTTTTCTAATAGTTTAGTTCACTTAACTAAACTATATTATACCTTTATGTTCGTGTAAAGGGAAATGTCGCTCCATCATTCACAATGAAAAAAAGAAGACATCCATTAAGATGTCTCCCTTTCATACTTAAGACTCCAAACTCTTACCATTCGTCTTAATTACTTCCTTATACCAATCAAAACTTTTCTTCTTCGATCTTTTTAATGACCCTTTTCCTTCATTATCTTTATCAACGTATATATATCCGTAACGTTTTTTCATTTCTCCAGTAGAAGCACTTACAAGGTCAATTGGGCCCCAGCTTGTATATCCAATAATATCTACTCCATCTTGGATTGCTTCGGACATTTCAATCATATGCTTTTGCAAGTAATCAATACGGTATTCATCATTCACTTCGTCTTCACTATTTAATTGGTCAATTGCACCGAGACCATTTTCAACAACAAATAACGGTTTTTGGTAACGATCATACAGTTGGTTCGCTGTAATACGGAAGCCTTTCGGATCAATTGTCCATCCCCACTCTGATTTTTCAAGATATGGATTTTCAACAGAACCGAATACATTCCCACTCGTTATGCTTTTTAACACTTCTGGATCTGTACTTGTTGCTCGGCTTGAATAGTAGCTAAAGCCAATATAATCAACTGTATGCTCTTTTAAAATTTCCTCGTCTTCTTTTTCCATTTCAATTGTTACATTGTTATCTGTAAAGAAGCGTTTTGCGTATCCAGGATATGCTCCTCTTGCTTGTACATCAATGAAGAAGAATGATTCACGGTCTTGTTCCATCGCACGAAGAACGTCATCTGGATTACATGTGTACGGATACGTTGCACCCGCAGCAAGCATACAACCGATTTTTGCATCTGGAATGATTTCATGACATGCTTTTACAGCTAACGCACTTGCGACAAGTTGGTGATGCGCTGCTTGATACTGAATTTGTTTTTTGTTATCCCCTTCTTTAAACGCTAGACCTGCTCCCATGAAAGGTAAATGTAAAAGCATATTAATTTCATTAAACGTCATCCAATATTTCACTTTATCTTTATATCTATTAAAAATAGTTTTTGCGTACGTCTCGAAGAAGTTTACAAGTTTTCTACTTCTCCAACTTCCATACTTTTCTACTAAATGAACAGGTACATCGAAGTGAGCCATCGTAACAACTGGTTCAATACCGTGCTTTAACAGTTCATCAAACAAATTATCATAAAACTGTAATCCTGCTTCATTTGGCTTTTCATCTTCACCACTTGGGAAAATACGCGTCCACGCAATCGATACACGTAACGCTTTAAATCCCATTTCTGCAAAAAGAGCGATATCTTCTTTATAACGATGGTAAAAATCAATCGCCTCATGTGAAGGGTAAAACTCTCCTTCTACCGGTGTAAAGGAATGAATATTTCCTTTCATAATATCCCAACGGTTTTCACCAGTTGGTAATAAATCAACCGTCGTTAACCCTTTTCCGTCTTCTACATATGCGCCTTCAACTTGATTGGCTGCAGTTGCTCCACCCCATAAAAATCCTTTTGGAAAATTAACTTTAGACATATAGAAAAACTCCTTTATATAAGAATGAACGAAGAAAGCTATTGTAAGTTTTAAAGAATACCTTTCTTCGTTTGAACCTGTATGAAATGTAACTACTATTTAACTCCTAACTTTAGTAAAGAATCTCCTGCTTGAATCTTTTCTATTTCAGTTTTTTTGATGCTATATTTATCATAATTTGTAACAACAACTGGTGTTGTCACAATATAACCCGCCTTTTGAATTTCAGCTATATTAAACTCAATCAGTAATTGCCCTTTTTCTACTCTCGTTCCTTGTTCAATATGAGAAGAGAAAAATTCGCCGTTTAATTTCACAGTATCCATTCCAATATGGATTAAAATTTCAGCACCTGAATCCGCCGTAATTCCTACTGCATGATTCGTCGGGAAAAGCGCAGCAATCGTACCTGAAACTGGTGAAAACAACTTTCCTTCTGAAGGCTCAATCGCAACTCCTTCACCTAACGCACCTGATGCAAATGCAGCATCGTCAATATTTTGAAGCGGCATAACAGCGCCATGGAAAGGACTAAAGATTACTTCATCATCGTTTGATGCAGCAATTTTATTACTTGTTTCCTCTGTTTCTGTAGATGTTTTCTTTTTCGTAAAACCAAATAAGTAAGTCAAAATAAAACCTACTACTAAAGAAACAACCATTGAAACAATTGCGCCCCAAAATCCAGCTGTAATCCCATCTTTCGGACTAATAAATGTCGGAAGCGTAAATATACCAAGTCCGCCTGTCATATAAGCTTGTGTACCAAATACGCCAAGTATTGCGCCGCCAATTCCCCCAGCGATACAGCTCATAATAAACGGCTTTTTAAGAGGAAGTGTAATCCCATATATCGCCGGCTCTGTAACGCCGAAAATACCTGAAATAAAAGCTGGAATGCTAAGTGTTTTTAATTTTTTATCTTTCGTTTTCATCCAAACGCCAAGCACAGCACCAATTTGAGCAAATGAGGCAGCAAATATAAGTGCTAGTATCGGATCAACAACGTTTACTGCTAAATTGTTATAGCCAATCGGAACGACGCCCCAATGAAGGCCAAATATGACGAGCACTTGCCAGAAAGCACCGAGTAAAGCACCTGCTACTAATGGGCTTGCATGATACACCCAAAGCGTTGCCTGTCCTAAAAACTGCCCTGCCCAGGTCGCAATTGGACCAATAACGAGAAATGTAACTGGTACAACGATTAATAATGTGAAGAATGGTAATAAAAATGTTTTCACAACATCCGGAATAACTTTCTTTAAAGAATGTTCTACTTTCGCTCCAAAATAAGCAGCGAGAATAATTGGAATAACAGATGATGCATAGTTCATTAAAATAACTGGTATGCCTAAAAACGTAATATGAATTGGTGATTCAAACATCGTTCCTGCAAATAACGTATATAATGGCTCAGTGGCTTTTAAACCTGATAAAGCTGGATAGACTAAAGCCCCCCCAATTGCCATACCGATGAATGGTGATCCCCCGAATTTCTTACTTGCTGTATATCCTAAGAAGATCGGGAAGAAATAAAATAACGAATCGCCAACTGCATTTAATATTTGATACGTTCCTGACTGTGTACTTAACCAGCCTAACGCTACAAATAATGCATTAAATCCTTTAATCATCCCAGTTGCAGCTAACACTCCTAAAATAGGAGTGAAAATGCTAGAAAGAATATCTATAAGACTACTCTTTTTCTTCTCACTCGTATTTTCTTCCTCAGCTTCTTGAAACCCTCCAGCAGCAATAACCGCTTTGTATACGTCAGATACATGGTTACCAATTACAACTTGATATTGTCCGCCGCTTTTCATAACAGTCACAACATCTTCCATACTTTTCAGTACTTCTGTATTTGCTTTCCCCTCATCCTTTAACTGAAACCGTAAGCGAGTTATACAATGTACAACGCTATGTATATTTTCTCTCCCGCCGACATTCTTCAGTATGTCTTTTGCTAATTTTTCATATTTCATAGTAACTTTCCCTCCCTACAATCATCCCATTTTTTATTTTTATAAAGTGAAACTTTAATCAGTGGGGGTTTTGTTCATCCCCCACTGATTATTAGTTGAACCAATCGGGTCTTTACGGGCAGTTGATCTTCCACCTAACTTCTTTGCCACAGCCAATTTTAAGGTGGGAGTCTTACTGCCCGTTAATACGGGATAAAAGAAAAAACCTAAACTAACCGTAACGGCGTGATACATACGAATCACTCCATTACAAGTCAATTTAGGTTTTGCCTGCCAAACAGTAACAATCCCGTTTATTCAATTACATAATTCATTGCGTTTCGTTACACGATGAATGTGCAACGTTACATACACTTTTTCATCTTTTGAAAGATGACTATTATGTGCTTTTCGTAAGTATGCTTCAATTTTTTCTGTACAACAATATGCCTCTTCATACTTACTTTTCACTTGCTCGTATAAAAAATCATCATCGGCCGAGTTCAATTCCTTCTGCATTAAACGCTGCGCAAAATACCGTAAATGCGTTACAAACCGACTATAATTAAATGAACTTTCATCTAAGTTCATCTTATAGTGGTACTTTACAACATTTAAAATATCTTGGACGATTTTCGTCATCGCTATCGTTTGTTGCATCGCCGGCTCTCCTTGCTGCGCATTCACGAAATGTAGTGCAATTGACCCTGCTTCATCTTCAGAAAGTGTAAGCCCAGTCTCTTCTTCAATTATGTTCAAAGCTTGTAGACCAATTTCAAACTCTTTCTGATAAAATCTCTTAATCTCCCAAAGCAAAGTATTTTTGAGATCCATTCCTTCTTTATGCCGCGTTAAGGCAAAACTTAAGTGATCCGTTAATGTAAGATAAATATAATCACTTAAAGTCCCCGGCAAAGCTGTCTTAGCAAACTGAATAATTCTCTCTGTAATCTCTAAATTTTCGACAGGAATTTCAGTTAGCAACCTAGCAAGTTTCTCTGATAATTCTTTTGTCTCTAGCACAAAGGTCTTTTCTATCTTAGATTCATCAATAGCATCGCCAACTTTTTTCTGAAATCCCAAACCTCTGCCCATCAGTACAACTTCTGTCTCATTATCCTTCATCGTACAAACAACATTGTTATTTAAGATTTTATGGATTCTCATATTGTTCCGCCTTCTTCTTCTTAAAGTCACAAAAGGTAATAAAAAAACCTAAACTGATTCCAAAAGCCACACTACACCCGTAGCCTCTAGATCAATTTAGGTTTTGCCTGCCGAACAGTAACAATCCTTTTACTTATTAACTTACCTTTATTATACACAAAGAGTAAGCGGTTGCAATAATAAATTATTGAATATTTTTTTACAAAGAAAAATACTAACAATCGATCAGCTGTTGCTTGCATTCATTACAAGACTAGATATATACATCATTATATTTTACAATTACCGTAGATAACTTACGTATTTTACCATATTTACCATCCTGAATAATCAAACATAATCATTAATAAAATTCCATATAGACCCAGTAATGGTTAAAATGTTATAATAAAATTACCCTACATAGTTACTCATATTCAAACTGAGGAACTAGCGTCTTATTAAGCAATGCGCATAACTCAAATAAAAAAGACACTTTACAGTGTCTTTTTTATTTATTTTCATAAGAATTATCTCTTTTATTAACAAAATCTATTAAACAACAAAGGAGACTATCGAATGGAGAATACTGTATCGAGAGAACTACGTAACATACGTATATGCCTTATTATCTTGATCATTGTCATTGCGTTTTGGGATCGTGAGAAAACTGTGGAAATCACTGATCAAGGTAGTGATCCTATCGTAAACACGAGCAATATGACCCCAGTTGGCGATAATACATTTGCCTATAAAGACGAATCTAATCAAATTAAAATATTTAAGTTTGACCCGAATACAAATGAAATAAAACTAATAAAAGAGTTTTATGCTAACGAATATTAATGAAATTACATTGGACAAAAGGCACCTCAAGGTGTCTTTTTTATTTTCAAAAGGACCTGCTCATGTTTATACTTCAAAACATAAAGTAAATGGAATCCGTTAAAAAACACGAGTGACCCTTTGTTTTCCCCTCTTATTAAAGGAGGAACTATTATGGGATTTGGTGGTAGTTGCGGTGGAAGCTGCGGTTTTTCTGGAGGATTTGCACTATTAGTTGTATTGTTTATTTTATTAATCATCGTTGGAGCTTCTTGCTTCTGCTAAAAAACTATTGGAAAAGACACCCTTATATGGGTGTCTTTTCTTTGTAAACTAAAAAAGTATGAGAAATGAAAACATAGTAAAAATGGGATACTTACTCAAATGGTTTTTCACCTTATAAATTATATCCAAAAAGTTGGATAGCTCCTTTTACTACTCATATTATTAATAAATAAAGCAATAACTACAATAACAAGGGAACCAACTAAAACCGGTGTTACTAAATAACTCCAACTGTATGCTCCTAAAATAACGACAATGGGATCAGCCCCTGCCGGAGGATGCGTTGTTCTTGTTAACATCATAATAGCAATCGACATCCCAACTGCTAAAGCAATTGTCCAATATTCATTTCCAAACAAATGATATATTGATAGACCAATGAAAGTTGAAATCAAATGTCCTCCAATAATATTACGCGGCTGAGATAGCGGTGCATTCCAAACTCCAAACGCTAATACACAACTCGCTCCAAATGGAGCCATTAATAATTCTGTAGAAGTTATACTCGTTAAATATGTTAAGGTGAGAATCGTTAAAAATCCTCCTAATAATCCCGTTAAAGAGTCCTTTATATTTACTTGTAATGGACTTCTTCCTTTCCCTTTCATTTTTGCAAAATATCGTACACTTATTGGTTGATCCTCTTTCTGCTTAGCTGCTGTTATATTACTCATCATTCTCCTCCTTTATTTACCAATAATTATATCCCGAACAAACTAACCGGTCAACATTGATTTTAGAGGTTAGTTTAAAGACGCAGAAAAAAAGAATCAACTGTTATAAGTTGATTCCCTAAACTTCTTCAGATTTTCGAACCTGAAATTTTGCTACCTTTTTTCGGTTCCCACATATTTTCATAGAACACCATTTTCGCTTTCCACTTTTATCTATAAATAATAAAACACAGTCAGGGTTTGAACACCTTTTAAGAGAAATAAGCTCATTTTCTACTATTAACGTTAAAGCATCAAATGCAATTAACGATACAAGTACATCCTCAATTTCTCCAACTGGAATAGGTACTAAACTCTGTTCAATAACTTTATATGTAAATGGTGCCTTCTCAATTTGTTTTTCTAAATACGTAATAAAATCATCAGAGATTTCGTGCTGATCGGCAATTGCCTCAAACTGTTTTCTCAGTAATTCTCTTAGCTCCAGTATGCTAGATGTAACTTGATTCATTCGCTTTTGAATTCCTATAAGTGTTTTTTCATTCCAGAAAGGAAGATTAACCTTTATTACATGTAGCCATTCTAATACATCTTCATCTGTTATTAATAAATCATAACGTTGTCCACGCCTAACTAACTCTGTATTCACTAAATCTAATGAGAGATTTCCAGATATAAGCGGGAATTGCTTTCTTTCCTGCATGTACTCATCACCTACTCTTTAAACAATCATATTCCAAATTAATACAGAAGTGCAACTTTTTTATAAACTACAAAGTATGAAGAGCAAAACCTTTAGCCATAATTACGACTAAAGGCTTTTTGTATATAACTCAAAGAGGAGCTAACTTTATGGAACATAATAAAAATGGAATGCTTGCTTTAACCGTTTTGTTTGTAGGACTAGCATTTTTTGTTATCGGCATGGTTTATCATTTATGGGGAACAGCTTAAAAATTAATAGTAATCCATTTAGAAGAAATTCAGATACAACATCCGGGTCTTCACCTCATTAAGCACCAATAATCTTTTTCCTAGTCATGAAACCCCTCATAATGCTTCAGGGGTTTCCCCCTTAAAACAATTATAAAAAAAAGGCCCCATCAATGGGGCGCTCAAAAAATAATATAAGTAAATGAATTAAAACAAATAACAGACAACTACAATATACAAGATTAACATCATATAATCTATATATATGCAACATTACATAAAAAATCTTTATTATTACATGCTATACTAAAAAAGGAGTCGACAATCGTTATTTTCTTCTTATTTTTAAAGCAATATGGATATACCTTCTTAACTCATTTGGATTGTACAAGCAAAAGAAGACATCGTAATCGATGTCTTCTTTTCTTATATTTTTATGAATTCTTTTGAGCAGATGCTCTCCAAGCACGAAAAGATGTCGGGTGTCCAGAATGAGCTCTTTGCTTTGCAGCAGCAACAGCTGGTTTTTCTTCAATAGTCGTTGGTTTCTCTTCCACAATCGCTGATTTTTCTTCAAGAGTAGTCACAGCTGTTTGTATTTTTTCCAACTGCTCTTTTAAAGCTTGCTGTTCAATCTTTAAATCCGTAAGTAATCGTAAAATCATTTCAGAATTGGCCATAAAGATCCTCCTTCCCCCAATACACAGAATAAAATACAATATGTCATCAGCATAATACCCGTGACAAAAATAAGGTCGTCAATTCTTATAAAATCTAAGTATCTTTTATTTTTCAAAAGGACCTGCTCAAGTTTATCCGTAAAAACATAAAGTAAATTAAATCCATTAATTAAATGGTCTTTATGGAAGGAGGAGTTAATATGGGATATGGCGGTAGTTGTGGTGGAGGCTGCGGTTTCGGTGGCGGATTCGCTTTACTTGTTGTACTCTTTATCTTATTAATCATCGTAGGAGCTAGCTGTTGGGGCGGCGGATTCGGCTGCTAATAAGAGGCACTCTTGAGAGTGTCTTTTTTTTGTTTTTGGATGTACAACCCCTTCTCATTGGTAGTTTATCAACGGTAATAGTTAAAAAATAGTATCCTTGTAATTCCCCCCTCGAAATTCGCACATTTTAAAATTGACATAACACCTCATGCACCATATACTGTTAACAACAGTATACTGTCATTAACAGTATAAATACTAATTCATTCAAGGAGGTATATCCATGAAACATACAGGAAGACATACAGGTGCATTTCTTTTGTTATTTTTGGCAGAAGGAGATAACTATGGCGGGCAATTACTGCAAAAGTGCGAAGAAGAACTTCCCGTCAATCCAATCGATAGCGCCATTTTATATCGCACGCTAAAAAAATTAGAGAACGAAGGTGCAATCGAATCTTATGTAAGTACAGATCATCAAGACAAACCGAGAAAGATGTACAAAATTACGCCTGTTGGAAAAGGACAATTGGCAGATTTCCAAATGGATATTGAAGAAAAAATGAAGAACTTATCCTTTTTCATAGATAAATATAAAGACTTAAAGGAATCTGATCATGATTAACGGCGTAATCCTTTACACTTTAGCCATTATTCTTACGGGGATTTCTTTTATGAAGGACCGCACGAAAACGAAAGCTGCTCTAATGAAGTCATGGAAAATGTTTCGCAATCTTCTACCCGCCATGCTTTCCATCATGCTTTTCGTTGGCTTATCGCTTTCTATATTAACGCCGTCTTTCATCTCTTCCATCATTGGAGAACAGTCCGGATTTATCGGCATTGTTTATTCAGCGATACTCGGCTCCGTTGCACTTATTCCAAGCTTCGTCGTATTTCCTCTCGGTAATACATTAATTCAACACGGCGCAGGCCTTCCTCAAGTTGCAGCACTTATGTCTACACTCATGTCAGTAGGGCTTACAACATTACCGATGGAACAAAAAATATTCGGACGAAGCTTTGCTTACGCACGTAATGCATCTGCTCTGCTCATGTCTCTCCTATTCTCCTATATCATTTGGGTGGTGATGGTATGAAGGAACTAAAAAAATATCGCTTCTTTTTCATCTTACTACTGGGGCTCATTGTATTAACTTTTATAAATCAATCTTTAGGATGGCGCGCATTACAATTAACAGGGAATAGCATTTTAGATATGTTGTTTCTCCTCCCCCCTGTCCTACTATTTGTAGGATTACTTGATCAGTGGGTGAAGAAAGAAACGCTCATGAAATATATGGACGAAAAATCCGGTATATACGGAATCCTATTTTCTTTATTATTAGGCGGCATTGCAGCGGGTCCTCTCTACGTTGCCTTCCCAATTGCAGCACTACTCCTAAAGAAAGGTGCAAGCATTCGGTACATCGTATTTTTCTTAGGCGTTTGGACAACTGCGAAATTGCCAATTCTCGTGTATGAATTTTCTTCATTTGGAGCTACTTTTACACTCATTCATATTGGTTTCGGGCTAGTATTCTTTTATGTAATGGGGCTTATTTTTGAGAGGTTTTATGATCAGGGACAGTTGCTAAGGTATGATGTTACAAAAGAAATGTAAAAAGACATCTTTATCTCTTAAAGATGTCTTTTTTATATAAACCTTAATTCTCGTTCTGTAAAACCCTCGCTGCCTTTACTCCCTTTTTCTCTTCTTTTAAAAACAACGATACGATAAACGCAACAATGATAAAGATTAACCCTAGTGTAAATGCACCTTGGAACCCTGAAGTTAAACCGTTTAACTTCTCCACTGGGTCCATTGGATTTGCGGAACTTTCCATATACTGAGTTGTTCCTGAAGACATTTTTGAAATAAAGATAGCCGTTCCAATTGCGCCAGCTACTTGTTGTAACGTATTAAACATTGCCGTTCCGTGCGGATATAAATCTGGTGTTAATTGATTTAAACCGTATGTTTGTACTGTCATGACAAACATGAGTCCAACCATTAATACGCTATGCATGACAATAATTTGTACCATTGATGTATCAGGAGTAATGCCTTTAAATAAGAACATTGCAATTCCTACTAACACAATGCCGGGAACGATAATAACTTTCGGACTAAATTTATCAAATAGTTTACCTGCGATTGGTCCCATTATGGCGCTAATAATACTTCCTGGAAGCATGATGATTCCTGATTTAAAAGCTGTAACGAGTAAAACTGTTTGCAGGAACATCGGTAATAAAGTCATCGTTGAAAATAACGACATCATCACAATGACGATCAATCCAACTGATATTGTAAACATCGGAACTTTAAATGCTCGTAATTCTAAAATTGGATTCTCAATTTTCAATTGTCGAACGACAAACATACATAATGAGATAAGCCCAACAAGTAAAGTGCCATACACTTTCGCATCAGACCATCCTAAATCACCCGATGCACTAAAGCTATACACAAGTCCGCCAAATCCTAATGTCGATAAAACGATAGATGGATAATCTACTTTTGGTCTTGTTAACTCTGAAACATTTTGAATGTACTTCATTCCAATCATAATGGAAATGATCACGATAGGAATAACAATATAGAATAACCAGCGCCAATTGAGTGAGTCTACGATTACTCCAGATAATGTAGGACCAATTGCTGGAGCTGCCATCATGACAAGTGCGATTAATCCCATTGTGGCACCACGTTTTTCAGGCGGACAAATAAGTAAAATCGTATTCATTAATAACGGTGAAATTAACCCCGTCGCTACAGCTTGGACGATACGGCCGATTAATAAAACGGAAAATGTCGGTGCAAATCCCGCAATTAATGTACCGACTAAAAACGTTACCATAGCGATCAAAAACATTTGTCTCGTTGTGATCCATTGCTGAAGTAACGCTGTAATCGGGACTAAAACACCAACTACTAACATGTAAGCTGTAGACAGCCATTGAATCGTTGAAGCCGTTACGCCAAATTCTTTCATTAATACGGTTAACGCATTACCAAGTAACGTTTCGTTTAATAATGCAACCATTGCCCCTAAAAGTAATGCAATTAAAATCGGGGTATGTTTCATATTAGAAGTATCAACTTTGCCACTTACAGGGCTCTTAGTTGTCATATTCATATGCAAATTCTCCTCCTATTTCTTACTTAAAAAGCTTTAAATAAACCCGAACACATGTAATATAATATACATATGTAGATTAAAAAGGGAGAATCAATTTTCAGCCATTGTATATTTAATCTACAAAAAAGGAGAATTGTAGATGAACGATAGTGAAAAACAACTTGATTTACGTATTAGACGTACACATAAATTATTGTGGGATTCCTTATTTGAATTAATGACGCAATCAAAACAGAAATATAGTACCATCACGATTAATCAAATATGTGACCGCGCGATGGTACACCGAACAACCTTTTATAAACACTTTGAAGATAAAGATGCTTTATTAGCCTTTGGATTTAAACGATACAGCAAGATGATTGCGGGAATACCGGTTTCAGATCGATTAAGCAAACCATTTCAAGTAATGGAACAATTTCTACACCATGAAGAAATCGGTAAAATATTAGAGACGCAAATGTCTGATGAACAATTTATTAGCCGGACACAGTATTTAAGTCACGAAACGAGAAAACAAGAAATAGAAGCGTTACATCAACTTTGCAAAAACCATACAATGCCAAATGATTTAATCATTGAATTTTATTCCGGGGCAATCACCTCATTAAGCGCATGGTGGTTTAAAAATGAAAGAAGCGTTTCTGCTGATGAAATGGATAGGTATCTCCACCAACTTATTAACAGGGATATTTTTCAGTTTGAAGAGGAATAACTTCACCATCAAAAAAACGCCTATATGAAATAGGCGTTTTTTGTACATACTACATACCGATTTTCTTCAAAAGTGGATGAAAAGGCTTCATCAATGAAATAAAACGTCGATAAATTTAAGTTACAAATATTCAGAATTAATATTAAAATTAAAAATGGGGATAGGGGTATGGGATTATAAATTTTATACATAACGAGGGAATAGAAATGAAACTACAATTAAAAGCGGATTTAGGGCTACTACTAGTTACATTCTTTTGGGGTGCATCCATCTTACTTACAAAAGTTGGACTTGAAGGCATCGAAGAATACAATTTAATCGCATTACGATTTATTATCGCCTTTCTTTTATCAGGTTTAATATTTTACAAACATTTATTCAAATTCGATTTTAAAACGGTAAAATATGCATTTATACTCGCTTCTGTTTTATTTATCGTTTACATTTTCGCGACATTCGGCACAAAGTATACGAGTGTTTCTAACGCTGGTTTCTTACTATGTCTCACAGTCATTTTCATTCCGATATTATCAGCTATATTTTTAAAACACATTCCGGAAAAGAAAGTTATAATAGGAATCATTTTAACGATAATAGGAATCGGCTTATTAACATTAACTAGCGAATTCAAGATCGGTAATGGCGATATATTTTGCATATTGTCTGCCTTATTTTATGCGATTCACGTCATCATTACTGGTAGCGTAACAAAACATGTGAACTCCATTGCACTTGGAGTCATACAACTCGGTTTCGTCGGCCTATTTAGTCTTATTTTTTCATTCATTATCGAAACGCCAAAACTGCCTAGCACAACCAACTCATGGCTCATCATCCTAGCCTTAAGCATATTTTGCACCGCAGTCGCATTCATCGTGCAAGTAATCGCCCAGCAATACACGACGCCTACACATACAGGACTTATCTTCTCATTAGAACCTGTCTTTTCCGCAGGCTTCGCTTTCGTTTTCACAGGTGAAACGCTCACTGGAAAAGGATATTTAGGGGCGACGCTTATATTAGTGAGTGTATTGATTGCTGAGGTGGATTTTAAGGGGTTGTTGCGGGTTAATTATAAGAAGAATATGGAATAGTTATTTCGCTAAAGTACATAAACATACCCCGAAAATATTCGTTTGTATTATTTTCATCCTCTTACCTTAATTTTTTTAGATGCTATCTTTGAATAAGGTAGCATCTAAAATATGTTACAAAGAATTATTATATTTATGTAGCCTGCATAGCTAACCTTTTCTACATTACTTACTGCACATAGTCATACAGATTTTTCGCTAACAATAAACAAGTTACTGTAATGAAAAGAGCACGAACATACCCGCTACCTTTTTTTATAGCAAATTTGGAGCCAACAATCCCTCCAGCAATTTGAGCAATCCCCATTATAAAACCATACGCATAGTTTACTTGCCCTACATACATAAACATCAACAATGCCCCAACATTACTTCCTAAATTAAGAAGCTTCGCATTACCTGCTGCTTTTAAAAAATCATACCCGATAAATAAAAGAGAAAACATTAAAAACGAACCTGTTCCAGGACCTAGAAATCCATCATAAAAACCAATAACAAAAACAAAAAAAGTAAAAATAATGACGTGTCGACCAGACAATTTCTTATGAGTGGAAATACTACCCCAATCCTTTTTGAATATCGTATAAATAGCCACCGCACCAAGCATGATCAGCATCAATGGCTTCAGTACTTCTGGGTTCATTAAATGAACGGTCCATGCCCCTATTATGGAACCTATGAAAGTTAGTGGAACTAATTTAAACGCCGATTTCAAATCAAGATTACCAGAACGATAAAACACAATATTACTAGTTGCACACCCCATTGTAGACGCTAGTTTATTCGTTGCTACTGCACTTGCTGGATTCAGTCCTGTAAATAATAAAGCGGGTAAGGCGATCAGTCCACCACCTCCTACAACTGAATCAATAAATGCAGCTAAAAATCCAAAAGCAATCAAAATAATTAATACTGATGGGTCTAAAGAAAACTCCATACTATTAACCTCCCGTTTAGTCACTATCAGAATAGTAACTAATAATTTGCTAAATGTAAACAGTTATTGTAACGTTGAAATATAAAAGCAAACATCGGAGGACGAAAAAAGTGGACTACATAGTGCAACAGCTTAAAAAAATGGGTTTTAATGAATATGAAGCTAAATCTTATGTATCTCTTGTTAAACAAGGGCCTGTCACAGCCTACCAAGTGAGTAAGGATTCAGGTATCCCAAGAGCACGAATTTATGAGATTTTAGGTAACCTTGTAGAAAAAGGAATTGTCATGAAGGAAGAAATAAATGACACCACTCGCTATTCACCTCTACCTGTTGAAATCTTTTTACAAAAGGCTCAATCAGAATGGCAGTCTACGTATGAAGGAATCAGTGACTCATTAAAAAAACTAGAAACTTCCGAGGAAAAAGCGGATAATCGAGTGATTACTTTAAAAGACAATAAAACAATCATTAGCTATTGTCAGACATTAATAAAAAAAGCAGAACAACGTATTGTCATTTCAATGTGGGATGAGATGTATGAAGCATTAAAAGAGGAACTATCTGCGGTAGCTGATAAAGTTACAATACAAGGTATTACCCTACATGTTGAAAATCCAATTAAAAATTTAGAAGCCCATCGTATCACACCCTATACAGAAACTCTGTCTACAGAACATTGGTTTATTTTATCCATAGATTCTAAAGAGATGATTTATGGACCATCACTTGAAGAGCGTAATGTTGCCTTTTATACAGATGATCCGGTTCATATATACCTATTAGAGGATTATGTGTGGCATGATGTGTTAGTGAACCGACTTGTCCGACTTAGCCAAGACGATTTGGAACAATGGATTACTACAGAGAGAAAATCCTTCTTTATGGGGAAATAAGAAACATATTCAAAGGATCAAAAAATAAAGCATAAGTGAATGAAATGGAACACTTATGCTTTATTTTATTTACAAAGTGATGCTCAAGTCTTTTAACTATTTCCCCTCCACAAACCGCCCAAACTCCTTCAAGAATCTCAATTTAAAACTCCCCACAGGCCCATTCCGGTGCTTCGCCACATGAATCTCCGTCATCTCTTTTTGCATTGTTTCCTTATCATAATAATCTGCACGATACATAAGCATAATGACATCCGCATCTTGCTCAATTTGTCCTGTCTCTCTTAAATCAGATAAAAGTGGACGCTTATCTTGCCGTGCTTCTACGGAACGAGATAATTGCGACAACGCTACTACACAAACATTTAATTCACGTGCTAATACCTTAAGCTTACGAGAAATTTCACTAATCTCTTGAAATCGATTGCCCTTATGCTTCGGATCGCCCGTAATAAGCTGCAAGTAATCTACAATAACTAAAAGCTTTTTATCCCCATGCTTCCTCTTTAACTTACGAGTTTGCATCCAAATATCTTGCACCGAAATGCCTGCGTTATCGTAAATTTCAAATGGTAATTCCCCAATCTCCGCAAACGCCTTGCTCACCTTTTCCCAGTCCTCTAATGCAAAACGATGCTTCGGATTTTTCAACCTACTTCCTGACACTTCGCCCACGCAAGACGCCATCCTTTTCAGCAGTTGCTTACTACTCATCTCTAATGAAAACAATCCAACCACCGCTCCAGACTTCGCCGCATGCAGTCCTACATTTAGCGCAAACGCAGTCTTCCCCATAGAAGGACGCGCACCAAGGACAACAAAATCACCTTCCTGCAATCCGCACGTCATCTTATTTAACGATATATAACCAGTCTCAATACCAGTATTCTCTTTCGTATCTTGATGAAGCTCTTCATACAAACCAACTAACGCATCCTTCAAATCAAACTCACATACACAGTCCTTTTCCTCTAACTCACAAAGTGCCGTAATCGTCTCACCAATAATTTTCTCATTCTTCTCCGCAATAAGACGCTCCCCCATCTTGTGCCCGAGAACACCCGCCTGATACATTTTCCAGGCACCTCGAACAAGCCCCTCATAATAAGAGAAGTTGGCAGTTGTAGGCACACCATCCATTAACCCTATAAAATACTCCATTCCCCCGATCCCCTCTAAAAACTTCGGATCCACCCTAGAAATGAACGTCACAAGATCAATCGGTTGCCCCTCTTCTTCCATTTTTCGCATTAACTGAAATATAGACTTATGCACTGACAGAGAAAAATACTGCTCCGTCAAACGGCACTCCTTAATAAGCTCTCCATCAAGTAATAGAGAACCTAACACCGTCTTTTCCGCCTCCACATTTTGAATACTCATGGACGCCACCCGCGCTCCGCTAAAAAGCGCTGCAACTCTTCCTCAGACGGCGCATTCTTCTCCCACTCCTCACACCTCGCCAAAAACTCCTCTGTCTCCCCCGTACTAACAGACGAATCCTTCTTCCTAAAGCTCGCCGTATCCGCCTCAACCTCACATACTTTCGTAAATCCTTTCCCGTGCCTGCCCCTCAAAATCCCCTTCACATAAGCAACCGTCCGCTTATTATTCTCAAACGCAATTTGAAGAGCCTTCAGCACAAGCTCCTCTGACAAATCTTCCATCCACGCACTCAATTCCTCCACAGTATGCGGAGACAAACTACCAAAATGTTGCTCATAAAAAGAAAACACGCGACTTCCCGATTCTTCCTCTATAACCTCTTCTTCCTCTGCCTTCTCACAAACCGGCTCTACATCATCCACAGCCAAATCACCAGGCATACTGAAATGCGCTAAAAGCATCGGAACATTCAGCTCCTCCTCTACGCACTTCTGAAGAAACATATGTACAAACTCCTTATTCTTCACACCCTTAAGCTCACGAAGCACACACTTCTCCACATTCGTATTCGTCACAGGATTATAACGAAGCCAATTTAAAACGAATAACTCCCGCGTATCCGCATCATAAAGAATCTTCCCATAATCAACAAAGCGCTGCACAAGCTTATCAACAGTCTCCCGATTATAACCAGTCTCCATCTCAGCTAACCGCTTCGGAAAAGGAAAAATCCCGCACTGCGTCGTCTTCGAACAAGTCAACAAATACACATAAAAATACCGCTCCTCCGGCGTCAAATCCAAAACAAAATCATCCTGCCAAAAATTCACCTGCACAGTACGATACACCGCCATCCCAATTCCTCCCATTCTCATTCAAAAATGAAAATTTCCTCTTTGTACTATATATAGGAAGGAGGGCCGGGTTTTTGGCGTGTTATTTCAAAATTTTTTTCGACTCCTACTACGGTGTTTGTTGGTGTTTTTGTTTTGTTGTGTTTTTTCTTAGTGATTTATTACTTGGTAGGGGCTTGTAAGGGGCTTATGAGGGGCTAGTTTGATTAGGAGAGTTCTGTTTTGGAAGGTGCTTCGTTCTTCTTTTTAGTATCTTAAACTTATTCGCTCTCTTTGTACTACCTGCAACAATAAATTTATAAGTTAAGTAATCGTACAAATTACCTTTTGAATATCCATTAATAACAACCTAAAATAAGTGGGTGGTTTATTTTGAAATTTAAAAATATCTCTTTAGAATATATTAAACTAGAAGATGCATTCCGAAAGAATTTAGAGGATTTTAGTCTTGCTACAAGCATTAAACAAAATGGATTAATAGAACCACTTATTGTAGAAGAAAAAAATCCAAATTGTTTTATACTGGTCGAGGGTTATCGTCGTTTTTGGGCTTTAAAACATTTAAATGTTCCATTCGTAACATGCAAAGTGGAACAACTCACCTCAAAAGACTCTAGGGTTCTAAAACGTCTCCGTGTTGAATTAAAATCCAAGAAAAAAACAGGTTATGAGGTAGAACGAATGATTAGTTTTCTACTTGATAATGGTTATACAGAAGAAGGTATTGCTAAGCAATGTAACATACAAAAAAAGACTGTAAGAAAATACATTAACGGAAAAGATGTTAACACTCATTGGAAAAGTAGAGCAGAGCAATCTAGAGCTGGAATACATGGGTTAACTGAGATCCATCATTTAACAAATATACATCCTGAAAATAAAGAATACGTAGCTGATATTTATATTAAACGCAAAATAAATGCTAACAATGTAGAAAGTATAAAAACACTTACCAAGTTAGATGAATTTAATAAATCCTCAAAGAATTTTCAAAGAGACTGTATTAACGATATGATCGGCGATGAAAGTTTAAATAACGAAAGACTGAAAGATATTGTTTTTACAAGATCATTAAAACAACAATACACTCTCTCAGTACATCAATATGTATTTGATAAAGTTCTCCGTCTATTCGATAAAGTAATAGATAGTTGCTGTCATAACTTTGTTAATCACCTTACTCCCGTACAAAAGAAAGATTTACAAAGAAAAATAAAAATAATTTCTAATAAAATTGGATTACCTCCTCCTTCATCCACCCCTCCCAAAAAAATATTTTCCACTTCTATTAAAAAGCATCAAGAACATACAATACTAGTGAACATCAATAAGAAATCTTAAAATTCTACTCAATACTGTAATCTATTCTGTTTTTTCGAAAAAACAGTGCCATCCATATTATTTAGATTTTATCAGTTAATAAAACAGCAACGCCTACTTCAACGTTGCTGTCCTTCTTTCAAAATATGTATGAAGACGATACTCACATATCTCTTTCGTCCATTCAAATAAAAGTTCTTCGTCTGCTTTTCGAATATCCATATTTAGAGAAAATGAGTTTTCATCAAATGATAGTAAACCTTTCGAACTATCGCTCCACTTTGTCATTGGCATTGTAGTAATTAATTTACTAACTTTTTCTTCATCATAATCCCACATACGCTGTGCCTGCTTATCACTAAAATCAATTCGCTTACGGTATTCTTTTTCCATTAAAAACTGATGGAAGAATGGTGCAACTTCTCCTGGTGAAATAGGATGGTACCAGCTCTCTTTCCCGCGTTGTAACATCGCTAACAGTAACAGCATTTTATAGCTTTTTGCCATTCCTGTCTTTTCAACTTCTTGTAACCACGCTTCATAATGTAAAAATACTGCTTTTTCCTGTGCTGTTAGTTCATCATTCCATGCTAAAAAGCCGACATATGATTTAAACTCTTGGCGATATTCTTTACTTTCTTCTGTACCAAGCTTATGTAGTTCTAAATATGTCGGTCTACGTCCAAGATCCATTTTTACAGTTTGATAGCTATGCTGCAGTTTTTCTTTTCTCGGCATTTTCTTTTTCATCAATTCATCTAATAACTGCTTTGCTTCCAATTCAAACTCTACTGTACATCCAGCTGGCAATATGTTTTGTGTGCCGTTTCCTCTTGTCTTTCCATCATCAACTCGAAGCATTTGCATTTTTATATCTGCATTTCGGTAATTAGCAATTAAATCTATTACAACGCAGGACTCTTTTTGTTCATGTAATCGTAATCCACGACCAATTTGCTGTGTAAAAATCGTTAATGATTCTGTCGGACGCACAAATAAAAGTGTATCAACAGATGGAATATCAACACCTTCATTAAATAAATCTACTGTGAAAATAGCATCTAGCTCATTACTATCCAGCCGTTTAATTGCATCTTCTCTCGAAATATCTTTTGTTTCCGAATGAAGCGAGATTGTATTATATCCATTCTCATTAAAGTATGTAGATAAAAAGACTGCTTGCCTAATACTTGAACAGAAGACAATAGTTCTCGTTTTCTTATATTTCTTCCAAGCCTCTAAAATGTTTAAGGCTAGTTCCTCTCTTAACTGAACTTGTGCAAGTTCCTCACGATCATACTTATTACCTATCCAACGTATTTGCGAATAATCAGTCTCATCATGTACTCCATAATAACGAAACGGAGATAACCACCCACGTTGAATCGCCTCCATAAAATCAATACGGTATGCAACATTCCCATCACAAATTGAATAAATATCTCGAAAGTCATTACGATCTGGTGTTGCCGTTATTCCCAATAAAAAATTAGGTTTAAAATAATCTAGTACTCTTTGATAACTATTTGCTGCCGCATGGTGGAGCTCGTCTACAATAATAAGGTCAAAATCATTAGGAGAGAAGTTTTCTAAATGGCGCTTTCTACTCAACGTTTGAATAGATGCAAAAACAACATCCTTCTCGCCCTCTTTTTTCTTTCCATTATAAATTCCTGTAGTCTTATTATCGATTACACGCAGAAAAGACCTTTCTGCCTGATTTAATATTTCTTCTAAATGTGCAATAAATAGAACTCGTTTAAAACGTCCCGTAAAGAAAGCCGCTAAATACGTTTTGCCAAGCCCTGTCGCCATAACAACCATCGCTTTGTTGTATCCTTCTTCCAGTACATTCTCTAATTGTTCTAACGCAGGGATTTGTGCAAAGCGTGGCGCAATCTTAGTTTCATATACAGCAGATTCCTCTAATTCAACTTCTACTCCTGAACTCGCAGAATAATCCTCTTGTCCAGACGGCATCATCATTTCAATCTCTTCTTGCTTTGTCCAAGTTCGGATCAAATTCGAATGAGTTGTATGAAATCCTTCGTACTCTTTACGATATTGTTTAATTGTTTCTACATTAATAGACTGAGTTGCTTCATTCATATGAATATGTAAAAATTGATCAATTGCCTCTGAAAAAGCTTCCTCTCCAACACTCTCTTTTACAAGCAAACTCCACTCCACACCACTTGTTAATGCAGAACGAGACATATTAGAAGAACCAACAATCATAACCCCATCGCTCTCACGCTCAAATAAATAAGCCTTCGGATGAAATGATTTCCCCGCACTCTTCCATAATCGAATCTCAATGTCAGGATGAATTTGATACAATTTCTCTAAAGCATCTGGCTGTGTAATATACAAATAATCTCCTGTACAAATCTTAATATCCACATTTTTTTCTGCTGCTCCCCTCAAGAGAGGGGCTAACACATTTACCCCCGATTTCATAACAAACGAAGTTAAAATGTAAATCGATTTTGCATCATCCATATATCGCTCTAACTTATGGATTAAATTATTCGTAACAAGCTGAACATTAGTCATCATGTACCTCAACTAAAAAAATTCTCTCCTGAAAACCACCGCGTTTTTCTGCTTTTTGTTTACGCACTTTCTCCACATCTTCTAACGTCACACCTTCATATTGAGCTAATGCATTCACTAGCTCTAACAGATCCGCTAATTCCTCTACTTTATGCTCTTTACTTTCGGCTTCTAAATACTCAGCTAACTCCTCTTGTGTTTTCTTGCTCACTTCTTCTATATATTCTTTTTCATCTAGTATTCTAGTTGTAAATGTTTTCCCGTTATTCTCGATAATTTCTGGTATGCGATTTCTTACTAATTTGTTGTAGATTGGCATTTAAATTCCTCCAGGATCAGGGTTTTAATTCTCTAATTATACCATATAAGATTTAGTGCTTTTCTTTCTGTTTGCATGCGATAGCTACTTAAACAATACATTTTAATCCAATAAATAAGGCTGTATCAAAAACATACTACGATGTCATTTTGATACAGCCTTATCTTATCTACTAATACTACTATCCCTTTAATCATTTTAGGGGCATAAAGGTATTAAAAATCAAATCTACCTACAAAACATTACCATCCTTTATATAATCATAGAGCTTATTATCAACTGGTTTCTCCATAATCATATTCATCGTAACAACCGGTAGTTTTTTTCCACTTTTATCTTGCATTTCAGTTTGTTCTACACTTGCTTTATCAGGTCTCGCTTTTCCTAAATAGTAAAAGTCGCTTCCCTCGTCATCATCTTTTTTCACAAAAATATGGACATCAATATTATTTTCTTTAGCATCAATAATTGTTTGAACTTCCTTTGACTTTAATGTTCTATTACTTCTTGTATACCATTTAAGAACATCTTGATTAAGGAATTCATCACCGTAGTTCACACTGGATTCTACCTCATCGTTTTTATGATATGTGACAAATATTGGGCAAGTAGAGTATTTGGTTTTATAGCCATACATAGTTGAAGTCTCATCAATGTGCCAATTTAAAAGTTTACATGCATCTTTTCTTGAGTATTTTTTATATATAGTAAGGTTACTATCACACTCATAGTTTTTGTTCTTTTCTTTCGCACTTTTAATGATGTCCATTACCATATACTTGAAGTATTCATTCTTTTCTAAACTTTCTCGGATTAGATCATTAAACATGTACGTATTATCTTCTTGCAATACGAGAATTGGCTTTTCACCATATTTTTTCTGGTTATTCTGTGTGAAAAAAGATAACTCAAAAACCCGCTGCACAGACGTAATCGTATCATCATCTGCTAAGCAATTAAATTTTTCAAGTTGTTTTATATACTCATCTTTATCAACTTTTTCTTGCTTTAGTAACAATTCTAATAAAACAATTTCGTTTTTACGTTTTCCGTTCAATACTTCCAATGAAAACATCGTTAAAACTTTATTTTCGTACTCTGTTAATGCAGGGACATCTTCTTTCATTTTCAATAGGAACTGATAATAGTTCGAATACCCTTCCACAAGTACAACTGGATCAATAGAATGGTTTACTATAAAGTCATATAGATATGGAATTCTCCCTATTCTATTTTTCAACTCAGCAAAAGCTTCCTTCAATACTTTCATTGCTGTTAAATTACTATTATTAATCGCTTTAAAGATTTGTTTTTTCGCTATCTCTTCAAAGTTAACTGTTGAAATACCTTTAATATAACTCGTGTCATTTGTATATCTGCGTATATTATCTTTATTTTGTGATCTATCTCCTGAAAGGGCAATCGGAATTAAATAGTTGTTTTTATAATTACCAATAAAATCAATGATCGTAACAAAATCTTTCGAATCGTGTTTTCGAAGTCCACGCCCCAGTTGCTGTATAAAAATAATACTTGATTGAGTTTGTCTCAACATAACAACTTGGTTCACACTTGGAATATCAATTCCTTCATTAAAAATATCTACTGTTAAAATATAATCAAGTATTCCATTTTCTAATTGGTTCACACGCAGTTCTCTTTCCTGTTGGGAATGATCGCTATTTAATGCAAATGTGCGAAAACCTTTATTATTTAAAGCATGTGATAATTGTTCAGCCTCATCTTTTCGGCTGCAAAACATTAATCCGGTTATCTTTTCACCAGAAAAACCATAGTATTTTACTTTTTCAACTATATGATCTACTCGTTCTTCTGTAACAAGTTTAGATAAAACTACAGTGTCATCTATCTTTTCACCATTATATTCAAAATCAGTTACTCCAAAATAATGGAAAGGACAAAGCATATCTTCTTCAAGTGCTTCTTGCAAACGAATTTCATAAGCAATATTATAATCAAATAGCTCATAAATATTAAAATTATCTGTACGTTCAGGTGTAGCGGTCATTCCCATTAAAAATTTTGGTTTAAAATAATGAATAACTCTATGATAAGAACTAGCACCTGCTTTATGAACTTCATCTATTAAAATATAATCGAATACCCCAGGATCAAATTGATGCAAAGTTTCCTCTTTTGAAATGGTTTGGATCGTCGCAAATAAATATTTAGCATTCATTTGCTTATTTGATCCTGATAAAATTCCAAAATCCTCATCTGCTCCACCAAGAACTTTTTGAAAATCTGATTTCGCTTTATTTAATATTTGCTCTCGATGAACAATAAATAGCATCCGTTTAGGTGCAAAATTTCTGACATCAAATGCTGAAAGATATGTCTTTCCCGTTCCTGTTGCAGAAATAACTAATCCTTTTTCTTTTCCAGCGTCTCGAATAGCTTGTATTTCTTTTAACGCAGCTTGTTGCATTTTATTTGGAGTAATTTTCAACGCTTCTTCAATTGAATTATGATATTGACCAGGTAATTCTATAACTCGATCTAGTAACTTATTTTCTGCAACTTGCTCATATATTGTTTCATAATTCACTATCAACTCTTCAGTTAATACTTGAGAATGTTCCCAGACTTCTTCAAATTGATTTTTAAAATGCTGTACTATCTCTCCATCTTCATGCGATGTTAACTTAACATTCCATTCATAATTTACCTTCAAAGCATGCGCAGTCAGATTTGAACTACCGACAATTAATGAACAATGTGTTTTGTTATCAAATATGTATCCCTTTGAATGAAAACCAGATAAATTTGTTAATCTCACTTCTACATTTTCAAGTTTCATTAACTCTCTAAACACTTTTGGTGTATTAAAATTTAAGAATGTAGATGTTAATATACGTCCTTTAACCCCTCTTTGTTTAAGATCAAGGAAATGCGATTTTAAAGTCGCCAGTCCACTTTCCGTAATAAAAGCTACTGAGAAAATAAAGGATGTACTATTTTCTAGCTCCTCCAACAATGAGCTTAAAACATTTTCATTTTTTTTCGTATTGTTTACTAATAATTTAGGCTTATATATTCCGGGATGACTATGTTTTTGATCAATAAACCCTTTATATAAAGACCCCTCTAATTTTTGAATAAAATTCTCCATATGATCACCATTTATGACAATTTTTTATATTAATTGTATTACTCACTGATTTAAAGTGCAATTACAATATAAAAAACCATCCGCATAAACCGGATAGTTTTTTATCAAATTACTTTACAAGCGATTCTTTTGATAACTTCTCAATAGTTGGGATATCCGCAGGTGCCCACTCTAAAGCTGCTAGTTCATTTGGATATAACCATTTAATTGCTACATGCTCAGTTAAAACCGGACTTCCTTCAACAAGCTTACAATAAAAAGTTTTCAAATGAACAATACCAAAATCATACTCATAGGCTGTATAATCAATTTGCTCACCAATCTGCACGCTACAATGCATTTCTTCATCAATTTCACGCTTTAACGCCTCTTGAGGTGTTTCCCCCTCTTCTATTTTCCCACCTGGAAATTCCCACATAAGAGGTAGCGATTTAGATGGTCCTCTTTGTGCACATAAAATTTTCTCATCTTGAACAATTACTGCTCCAACAACATAAATATTTTTCTTCATTATTTCCTCCTTAAATCTCGCAGAAACTCTATACTTTATGGTTCCACACTTTATAGACTGAAAAATGCCTTTTATATCTTTTAACGACTAATATATTTTTAATCAGTAAGCTAGATTTTATCTATCCCTATCTAGCCTTTTAATGCAATTAGCCTAACACTCTCATCTCTTTTATATTATATAGAAGTAACTACAAAAATAAAGCCTGATTGAATACTTCCCTCTTAAGCCCCTTTTTTCACCATTTCCTCATACCTAAAATCACATTCCTCCAAAAACCCCCTACTCTCCCCACTATCCTTATAATAAGAATTCCAACCCCGCTCCCTCAAAATCCCCTTCCAACTATCACTCTCAACCATCTTCTTAATAATACTATCCCAATAAGCAACCTCTTCCTCCGTCATATCTTTCGGACCCATAATTCCTTTCCAGTGCTGGAATATGACGTTGATTCCTTGTTCTTTCCATGTTGGGATTTCTGGTAGGCGGTCTAGCCGTTTTGGTGCGGATACGGCTAGTATTTTTATTTTGCCGGCTTTGTATTGCTTTTCGGCTTCGGATAGGGTCATGGTTGCGGCGCTGATTTGTTTGTTCGTTAGGGCGTTTATGATTTTTTCTTTGTTTTCGTAGACAAAAAATTGTAGTTCGGCAGGGTTTATGTCGAATGCTTTGCTTACTTGTACGAAGGATAGGTGATCGTCGTTTCCTAGGCCGGGGGCAACACCGATTTTGAAGTTTTCCTTGTTTTGTTTTAGTTGTTCCATTAGTTGTTTTGCGTTTTCTATGTTTGATTCGTTTGATACGACAACGACTTCCCAGTCTGACGCAAGTGTTGCGAGCGGTGTGAAGTCTTTATATGTTAGTTTACTGTGGCCTAGTAGGTTGTTCGTTATGAGTAAGCTTGAGTTAATCGCCAGTACGTGACCACCTTTTTGTTTCATATATTTCCATCCGACGTCACCGCTACCACCTACTTTGTTTGTGACAGTGATTGGTTTCGTGAAGATTTTTTCTTCTGTTAGCGTTTTTTGCATCGCTCGCGCCGTTAAGTCCCATCCTGCTCCTTGAACGTTTGGTGCAACGATTTCTACTTCTTCTATTTTCACTTTATTCGTGTGGGTTTTCTCTACGGAACAACCAGCTATTACTCCTGTCATGATCCATATACATAGTAATAATCGTTTTTTCATAGTCCTCGTCCTATGCGATATTTTCGTTCTGGTCGTCCGATAATGCCGTATGTGTACTCTACTGTGCATTCGTTTATCGCTACTAAATATTCTAAGTATCTTCTTGCGGTTGTTCTGGAGGCACCCATTTGTTCTCCCATTTCTTCTATTGTAATGCCCGCTTCGAATCCTTTTATAATCCCTTTCACTTTTTGCAATGTTAACGGATCGACACCTGTCGGTAAGTTTTTCATGTCTTGTGTTTGCGAAATGCCGAAGAAGTTATCAATGAGTGTTTGATTCACTTCATTGTTACTATGTAATAATTGTTTCTTTCTTTTATAGTCTTCAATTGTGCGAACGAATTTTTCTAACGTGACCGGTTTTATAAGGTAGTTGCTTACGCCGTTTCGAATTGCTTTTTCTAACATATGGTTTTCATTTGCCGCAGTAACCATAATGACATCAACGTTTGGAAAATCAGCATGGATTTTCGGCAATAAGTCTGTGCCGATTCCGTCTGGTAAATAATTATCTAATAGAAGTAAATCGATTTCTTCCCCTTGTAGTAGTTCCATCGTTTCTTTCGCGTTCAATGCTTTTCCAATCACTTTTACGTCCTTTATTTTTAATAAAAACTCTTCCTGAATTTGCGCGACGCGGAAATCATCTTCTGCAATGGCAACCTTCAACATATACCCATCCCCCTGTTTGTCTTGTACTTTCTCTCAATGTTTTCGGAAGGTAAATTGTAAAAATAGCTCCCCCGTTTTTCTCGTTTTGAATTTCAATTGTTCCCCCTAGTAGATCTACCATTTCTTTTACGTTTGCTAGTCCGTAACCACGATCATTTCCTTTCGTTGAAAATCCTTTTTGAAAAATGGTCGTGATTTTTTCAGCTGGTATCCCTGCTCCACTATCTATCACTTCAAACACAATATCGTGCCCAATATCCGTCACAAAGAAGGAAACATTCTTTTCCTCTTGCTCACTCACCGCATCAAACGCATTGTCGATTATATTTCCAAGGATCGTAATAAGGTGCGAAACTTTTATATGGTCTGGTAACGGATGAAGCGCACTATCTTCTTCAATATGAAAATCGATTTTCTTCTCAGATGCCGTTCCGATTTTCCCTAATAAAATAGCTTGTACTTTCGCATCATGAATTTGATGGAATAAAATATGGTTTTGGCTTTGATGAATATTAGATTCTTGCTGGATAAATTCAATCGCTTCTTTGTAATGTCCTAACTGAAGTAATCCCGATAAGACGAAAAGCTTATTTGTAAATTCATGTGTTTGAGCGCGTAAGTCCTCCGAATACTTTCTTACCTCAGATATTGTATTCACTAAGTTTTGCAGTTCTGTTTTATCTCTAAAACTACATACACCGCCTACAGTACTGTTATTTTCGAGTATTGGTGTCATGTTTAAAATAAACACTTTATCTTGAAACGCGATTTCTTGATCGTTTTCTAGCACTCTTTCCATATTAAATTCCGGTAAAACTTTTGAAATGTGCTGCTGCATATAATCACCATTTACATGAAGCATCTCTTCTGCCGAAGTGTTCATCATCGTAATAAAACCGTTTTGATCAATGGCGATAATTCCTTCTTTTATAGATAGTAATATCGCACTTCGTTCCCGGTATAGCGCTGCGATTTCATTCGGTTCTAAACCGAGTGTATCTTTCCGAATGCTACGTGCTAAAAGAATGCCACCAACAATGCCGGCTAATAATACAGCTAAAGAAAAGAGTATAATTTCTTTCGTTCTGCTCAGTATGTTAGATTCAATACCTTTTATTAAAAACTCTACTGTCACAACACCTACGACTTGATCGTAGTCTCCGTTATGAACAATAATGGGCGCCTTCGCCATTAAAGCAGGACCACTTTCACCATTTCCTTCAAGCGTATAATAGCCTCCAAAAGTAAGTGCTTCATAGTTATATGGATTGTTACTCTTTGTGCCAATTAACTCCGAATTAGAATGGGAATACATAACCCCAAAGCGATCTTCTATAATGACATAATCTGCACTAGCTTGCTCACGAACTTGTTCCGCAATGGATTGGATCGTACTTTTATGCTCGTTATTTTGAAACGCATCTTTTATAGCTGGCATAAAAGAAAGAGATTTAGCTGTCTGCAGTGCTAACTGTTCCACTTGGCGCTTTGTATCAACGGACTGAATGTACACAAATATTCCCGCTAATAGGAGAACGACAAATAAAATTAACGTAATAATTAAGCTTACTATTTTTGTTTGTAATGACACTTTGCGTGATTTCTTCATGCTTCATATCCTTTGATAAAATATTCTAAACTATCAATCTCCTTTTTCTATTATTATGACAAAACTAATAATGAAGCAACTATTAAAACTCTCCATGTACATAAAGTACAAAAAGAATAAAATTGTCATAATATTGAGATTTCATTCTATAGACAGTACAATTCAACTACAATAAAAACGCTTTCATATTTTACTTTTATTTCTAAGCAAGAGGAGGAATGATTATGGCTCAAGCAAAATCAAATCGAGTCGCCGGAAATATTTTCAAAGGTTCAGTCGGCAATTTAATTGAATGGTACGACTGGTACGTTTACTCTGCTTTCGCTGTTTACTTCTCAGCAGAGTTCTTTCCTAAAGGAGATCCAACAAGCCAATTACTGAACACAGCCGCTATTTTCGCAGTTGGATTTTTAATGCGCCCTATCGGAAGTTTGCTAATGGGACGTTATGCAGATCGGCACGGACGCCGGGCAGCATTAACGCTTTCTATTACGGTTATGGCCGGTGGTTCTTTAATTATCGCCTGTACACCTAGTTACGAAAGCATCGGTATTATGGCACCAATTATTTTAGTTCTTGCCCGTTTACTTCAAGGATTATCACTCGGCGGAGAGTATGGAACTTCCGCAACATATTTATCTGAAATGGCCAGTAGTGGACGCCGTGGTTTTTATTCAAGCTTCCAATATGTAACGCTCGTTGCTGGACAAATGGTTGCTTTAGGCGTTCAAATTGTTCTTCAGCAATTACTAAGCGAACCAGATATGAAATCTTGGGGATGGCGTATTCCATTCATTATTGGAGCGATGGGCGCAGTAGCTGTATTATGGCTTCGTCGCACGATGGATGAATCGGAACAGTTCGCAAACATAAAATCACAAAAACGCGAAAGCGCAGGAACTGTTCGCGCTCTTATGAAACACCCGAAAGCAGTATTAACAGTAGTCGGCCTAACATTAGGAGGCACTGTCGCATTCTATACGTACACAACATATTTACAAAAGTTCATGGTAAACACAGTCGGTCTTCCGAAAGAAATTGTAAGCTGGATTAACTTTGTCGCACTACTTATTTTCGTCGTACTTCAACCAATTGCGGGGCTACTATCCGATAAAATTGGACGTCGCCCACTATTAATGGCATTCGGTATTCTCGGAACATTACTAACAGCACCTATCTTCTTCTTTATGGAAAAAACGACAGAACCAATTGTTGCATTCTTACTCATGATGGTCGGTCTCATTATCGTTACTGGTTACACTTCCATTAACGCAATTGTAAAAGCAGAGCTCTTCCCAACTGAAATTCGCGCACTTGGCGTAGGTTTACCATATGCACTAACTGTTGCGATATTCGGCGGAACAGCTGAGTTCATCGCATTATGGCTAAAGAGTATTGGGATGGAATCACTATTCTACTTCTACGTAGCTGGATGTATCGCGATAAGCTTTATCACATATTGGCGTATGGATGAGTCATCGAAGACTTCGCAGATTGAGGCGGAGATTGGTGGTGGGGATACATTAGTTAATAATAAATCTAGCTAAAATGATGTATTCTATAATCTTCGTTTATCTGAAAAAGCATAATTCATTAATATGCAATTTAAAAACCTCTACTTATATGTAGAGGTTTTTGTATGACGAAAAAACACGTTGTTCCATTGTTATTTTACAAATCCCAAATTCTTCCTCATCTTGAAGTGGAACAAATTTATTACTTAGAGTGTCTAATAAGTGTATTTCTAATATGAGTTGTCCAGATTGGATACAACATATCCCGTTTGACATCTATTTTTATGTATTATAAAAAAATGAAAGGACTTATTATTCCCAAAAGTAAAAAACATGTATTGTAATACTTTCACAGGTGAACCATTACAAGTGGAAACAAAAAAGAAATAACGCAAACTGTGACTTATCAATCATATAAACGTTTTGGATGTCCTTTAACCTGTGAAAATTTAGCTGCAGTAGTATTGTTACCCTATGCCATCTTTAATTGCATTGGTATTTAGAATACCTAGACAAAATCCATATATTCTTGAAAGAGGTTGAAAATTTATGTTCGTTTTAAACAAGTTCTTTAACATTTTACATTACAAAAAGATTGTGCCTGTAGTATTACTTTCATGTGTATCACTTATAGGATGTTCCAATAGTAACACTCAATCTGAACCACCTAAACAAACGAATCAAGCTAATCAAATTAAACAAGAAAATACAGGTAACCAATCTTTCGCTAAACTTGAAAAAGAATATGATGCTAAGCTTGGTATTTATGCACTGGACACAGGTACAAATCAAACTGTTGCTTATCATTCAGATGATCGTTTTGCCTTTGCATCTACATCTAAATCATTAGCTGTGGGCGCTCTTTTACGCAAGAACTCATTAGAAGCTCTTGATCAAAGGATTACGTATACTCATGAAGATCTTTCTAATTATAATCCAATTACTGAAAAGCATGTTGATACAGGACTGACGTTAAAAGAACTTGCAGATGCTTCTGTTCGATATAGTGACAGCACAGCACATAATTTGATTCTTAAACAGTTAGGGGGGCCCTCTGAATTTGAAAAAACCTTGAGAGAAATGGGAGATATTGTTACTACTTCAGAACGATTTGAACCTGAATTAAATGAAGTGCATCCAGGAGAAACACATGATACCAGCACACCAGAAGCGATAGCTAAGACACTTCAATCATTTACATTAGGAACTGCACTTCCAATAGAAAAACGTGAACTATTAGTAGATTGGATGAAGAGAAATACAACTGGAGATAAATTGATTCGTGCGGGCGTACCAAAAGGATGGGAAGTAGCTGATAAAACAGGCGCGGGATCTTACGGAACAAGAAATGATATCGCAATTATTTGGCCACCAAATAAAAAGCCGATTGTTCTTGCTATACTTTCTAATCATGATAAAGAAGATGCTAAATACGATGATAAACTTATTGCAGACGCAACCAAGGTCGTGTTAAATACCTTAAAAGCTACGGAATAAATGATAATAGATTAAAAGTTTTCTATTTTAGGCGGGTGTTTTCATCAACTAAAAATTTAATAGTGCCCCAAAAATGAAATTTGGTGCTCCCCCTAAAACATCTGGACTGTAATAGCCAATTAAAAAAGTGCAAACAAAACGACCCTTAATCAGTCGTTTTGTTTGCATTTCCTTTTTCTAAAACCACAGAAAAGATAAGTACTATAGTTAACAACATAATAAACCTTACTTCACTTCCGTCACTTACAAAAAATGAATACAAAGTATACATTAAAATTAATATTCCATAAATAATTTTGTGCAATATACTCCCTCCTTTTTGCCGTATATATTTTAGTATAAAAGTTTGATTCAAGTCCTATATCCAAATGAAAATAAAAATCACCTGTGATATACACAAAGTACTTTTCTCTTGTTAATTTATCTATTTCACTATATTTATCTATTTTCTTTTTATAACTCAAACTTCTTCGAATCGTACTTTTCTAGAGTTTGCTGCAATTCATTTTGTTCATATGGAATATGTTGTGATCTGTCTGTACATCTTCAACATTTTCTCCACCTGTTAATAATCTCCTGTACTTAAAAGAGTGCCCCGTTAATACTGTTGTAATCATTTTGTATTGCCCTCCTTTTGTTTGATTACTTGTATCATAAAACAAGTATCTGAAGTTGATATGTAGTCTATCTAGAGTGTATGTAAATTTAAAAAATCTCTAATAAAATGTTTATGTTGTAACGTCACCACCAAAACTAGTGCTTCAAACACCATAATTTGAAGAGACAGTAACCCATATTCTAGCCTCAATTCCTCCTACAGTTCTATATTCAGTAAAACTAGTTAATCCCTATAATATAAAAAGAGCACCACTTTTTGGATGCTCTTCGTTATAACTATATATTATTTAATTTCCTTCTTTTGTTGGTACCATTTTTCCTTCTTGAGAGTCTGTACCCTCTGTTCTTTCAACAGTTTTTGCATGTCCTGGTTTTTCAGGGGCTCCCATTTCAAATCCAGATTGAGAATCTGTACCTTCTTTTGTTGGTACCATTTTTCCTTCTTGAGAACCTGTACCTTCTGTTCTTTCAACAGTTTTTGCGTCTCCTTTAGGAGTTGCTGGCACTGCATCTTTAGGTAAATCAAAGTCTTGTGAGAAAGACGTTGTTCCATCTGCACTCTGGGTAATTACTTGATTTGAACTACCTTCATTTGATTTTAAATTGTCCATTTTCGCATCATCTGCACCCACTGTACCTCCCGCTACCAATCCTGTACTTAAAAGTGCTCCTGCTAATAATGTTTTAATCATTTTTCATTACCTCCTGTTTATTTGTAATATTCATCAAAAAAGTATCTAGAGTTAATGTTTTAGTCATTATCTTTATCTACTTGCTTTTTGATTACATTTAGCATAAGACAAGAATCTATAGTTGATATGGACTGTATCTGGAGATTATGTAAAGAAAAATAGATGATCAATTGTATATCCTAATGGATGCTTAGACAAGATTGAAACTTTATATGAGTTTGAACAATTGAGTTCCCCTTTGTTTTTGGGTGTGAGGTTTTTAGCTGGAGTGAAGTGAGGGACTAACCTTTTCTAAAATAGCAGCTGCAGAAGCAACCTCAAATTTCGGAGACTGGTACCCTGTAAATTTTTCATATTCACATAAAAAAGCATAAAGCACATTAAAACAACACTCAAAAACACCTGTTGCTAATACATTAAACATATTTCTATCCATAAATAGAGCTTGCTTAGCATCCCTTATATTTATATTACCTCTTACATCAATAACACTACTCCCTATACTTCTCACTAAGTTGTGTCCAATATTTAGTACCCCAGCTGCCATTCACAGTACAATATCCGTTATCCGCAATCCTTACACATCACATTTGAAATGCATACACGCATCATAAACAAAAAGAACACCACAATCTCAACACACTTTCATGTACAAAAATATATAAGTCGCCAAATAAAGGAACTTATCCCCAAAATAAAAGACCACCAAAAGGCAGTCCCTCAAAACTCAATCCTATTCCCCACCCCACTCTCCACCGCTCTCTCATACAAATACTTCGCAACGATAATGTCTACTACTGCCAAACCAACTGATTTGAAAATAGTAATCTCTTCATCGTTCTCCCTACCAGCTTTTTCCCCGCCAATGATTTGACCAAGTTCAGCGTGGATGTCGCTTGCTTTGAATAAACCTTCTCGCACTGGAACTTGAAGATCACCTGTTTCTTCTAGTGCTGCTTCTTTTGATTCGACTACTACTTTATTTGCGCCCGCGATGGCGTGAGATGGTAGTTCTTGCATGTTCGGTTTGAATGAGCCGACGGCGTTTATGTGGACGCCTTTTTGTAGTTTTTCTGAGAAGACTGGTGTGGATGCGTTCGTAGTTGTGACGATAATGTCTGCTTCGCTTATTGCTTCGTTTGCATTTGTGTGAACATAAGCAGGTTTATTGAATTTCTCTTGTATATATTGCGAGAATGCATACGCTTTTTCTTCTGTTCGATTGTATAAAATGACTTTTTCGATATCTCTCACCGCAAATACTGCTTCGGCAATTCCCTTCGCCTGTTCGCCTGTCCCGATTATGCATAAAGTTTTTGCGTTATGACGAGCTAAATGTTTTGTCGCTACTCCTGATAGGGCCCCTGTTCGGATCATCGTTAAGTAGGATCCTTCTAAAAGTGCGAGCGGTTCTCCCGTTTGAAAGTCTGATAGCATAACAATCCCGTTTATCGTTTTCTTTCCTATCTTTTTGTTCTCAGGGACTACTGTTACTACTTTTAAGCCAAGTGCCTCAAGTCCTTCCGCTACTGAAGGCATAATTAATGCCGTATTTTTCTCGTTCGCAAATGGTAATGAGCCGCGAATTGGCGTGATTGTTCTTTCTGCGGAAAATTCTTTTAAAGCAAGCGCCGCGTATTCAATGACTTCGTTCATATTTACTAAGTTTCGTTGTTCGTTCGCGCTTATGACTAGCATATTTGTTCATCTCCCCCTTCTATCTTCTATCCTAACAAAAATCCCCGGTTCAAATCATCTCTCGGGTCTACAACGAACTGATGAAATCCTGTAATAAATGCATGCCCTGTTACTTTTGGAACGACAGCTTCATATGTATGTACCGCTGTTACGGACAATACTTCCCCCTCGAATTTCCCGTCAGTAATGCATTCATGGACGAAAATCTCTCCCTTTTGTAAGGCTTCTCTTTCAAAAAGAGTTGCGATTCTTGCGGAAGTTCCTGTACCGCAAGGAGAACGGTCCACTTGCCCATCAGCGAAGATCGTTACATTTCGTAAAGTTGCGTCTTCCCCTTTCGGTTCATCTGAGAAAATAACGCCATATATTCCTTTTAACCCTTCTTCAAGTGGGTGCTTTACTTCCATTTGGCTCTCGATGTAGCGCTTAATTTTACCGCCCCACATTTGAATAGCAGCTAAGTCTTTGAAATCAACTTTCAAACCAAATTCTTTACTATCCACGACAGCATAAAAGGCTCCGCCAAACGCGATATCTACCTGAAATTCATAGTCATCTATTTTAATAGGAACGTCTTTTTTGTATACAAATGAAGGGACATTTTCAAATGATACGGACTCTACTTCGCTCCCGTTATATGTTGCATACGCAATCACTTCCCCAGCAGGGCTATCAATAATGAACTTTTGTTTCTCACCTGTCACTTCAAACATACCCGTTTCAATTCCGACTGTAATAACAGCGATAATGCCGTGCCCACACATCGTACTCCAGCCTTCATTGTGCATAAATAATACGCCAAAATCAGCATGAACACTCGCAGGCGGAGTAATGATACAACCGTACATACCGTGATGTCCTCTCGGTTCATACATAAGAACTTCGCGAAGATGATCCAAATGTTCCATACAATATGCGCGTCTTTCTAGCTGCGTTTCTCCTTTTATTTCTGGCACTCCGCCTGTAATAATTCGAAGCGGTTCCCCAGCTACATGAGCATCAATCGTCGTGTACACTTTACTAACCTTCATTTCTATCTCTCCCCTATATGTTGATACTATTTTCATTGCAAATATCATGCCAATATATAGGGTATAAATTTGTATACATTGTGTAAAAAAGCATACACTACTGTCTATTTTTTTATACACGGTCCGGAAACTATTTTATGGAACACCTTGATACAACTAGGCTTATTATTTTCAATGGAAAGTTACTTCCCCCCCCAACATATACTGTTCAAAAGCAAAAAGGAAGTGATCCAATGTACTACGGAACAAAAGGATGGTACGTAGCCGAACTAAAAAAATTAGGCGTACGCTATCATGAAGGACGAAAATTAGAAAGTTACCGCGGACACGTCTTACGCAATTTATTACTTGCACAACAAGAGAAATTAAAAGAACAGTAATATAATAATGTAACGATATCGTCGATTCTCGGAATATATCGGCGATTCGACATAGGATATCGACTTACCGACAAATCCCCCTAATTCATCTATCTACACTACCAACCAATCACACATCAATACCAAACAAAAAAGGTCACCCAAACGGGTGACCTTCCTTTCTTATTCACAAACAAGAATTTGTCTAGTAAATGATCCTTTTCTTGTAATACAGCGATCTGTAATTTCAAATCCTGCTTCATGAATCATGTCGTCCATTGTTTCCATCGTGACAACGACTACCTTTTTAGCGATGCGGCGCGCACTTGAAAGAATGGAGAACTGATCTTCTGGTGTTGCATGCGTAAATAAGTCGTACGGCATATCGATAATGGCAACGTCGTAGTTCTCAGTAATTTCCTCAATTGGCCCTATTGTTACTGTCCCTTCAAATCCGAAATGTGCGATGTTTTTTCTCGTTCCAAGAACTACAAGTGGATTTATATCTCTACCAACGATGTTAATTCCCATAGAAAGTGCTTCTACTACTACTGTTCCAATACCGCAGCACGGGTCAATTGCTCGTACTCCATCTGGATTTGGTACAGCGATATTTGCAACTGATCTCGCAACACGTGTGCTAAGAGATGTCGAATAACTGTGCGGTTTTTTTATGTGATGATACCAAACTGGCTCACTTTCTACATAGTGTCCGAAGTACCAGCGTCCTCCAAGAGGAACAATCCCGAATACACGCTCTGGATTACGAACATCCGCTTCTCCTTCAATATGCATACCGAGGTCGCGTTCAATGAGACGTCTTTCCCCATATTCAATTTTATTTTCTTTGCCGAGATCATTGATTTTAACGAAGATAACTTTAAATGACGCCCCCGCCAAATCAATTTGTTCTACTTGTTTTAAAATACTTTCTAAGTCGTCTCCTTCATACATAACCTCAACGCGCTCTTTAATAAATGCACTTCTACTCGGGGCAATTTTGACATCACTTTTCAAAATATTAACGTGAGACTCCATTCCAAAGAACGAGCGCATCTCCAAGTAACATAAAGCACGCTCCTCCTCACGAAATGCATACGTATATATACATGCAGGTGTTTTACTATGATTATTCAATCTATTATCATCCTCTATATCGTTATAATTGCAATTACTACAATACTTTTTCATATAAAATTAAATGATATCACATGCCGGAAATAAAGAGAAACGTTAATAAATAAAAGAGACTGCCTATTGGCAATCTCTTTTGATTCCTTAACGGAAAGAAGATACTTTATTACCCTTTGCTTCGTAATAATCTAAAATCCCTTGATAAATCGCTTCTGCTGCATCTTGTCTCTGTTTTGGTGTAGCAATTTTATCTGCATCGCTTTTATTATCTACAAATGCTAGTTCTGTTAATACAGCCGGCATTGTATTTTCTCTAGTTACGTATAAGTCCTGATGTCTTATACCACGATCTTTTGTTCCAAGTGCTGCTACAAGACGGTCTTGAATTTTTTGTGCTAATAACTTACTGTCTTCTACATGCGGATTCGTTACTTTTGCTCTTGCTGACTGATAATATAACGTTTCTGTACCTTGTCCATTTTTCTTTTCAGAACCATTGGCATGGATACTTACAAAAATATCTCCATTATGTTCCTGTGCAAATTCTACACGTTTCTTTAATGAATCAGGACCACTTGTTCCTGGACGTGTATTATCTGTACGAGTGAACATAACAGTAAATGGTGCCTTTTGCTCAAATATTTTCTTTAATCGTAATGATACGTCTAATACAGTTTCACTTTCTTTCTCATAATAACCAGGATTACCCGAGTCAATTCCACCGTGACCTGGATCAATAATAATTGCTTTACCTTCTAAGAAGTTCTCTTGTTTTACTGGGTTTAATTGATTTTTATCAACCCACTGGAAACCAGCGCCTACGCGGATACGAATCCAGCTGCCACTCTCCTCCATAATCGTTACTGTTTGTGCATTATATGTACCTAGCACTTTAGAACTATGTGAAGCTGTTTCATATGCAGTAAAGTCTTGGTTAATTGTCTCTGTTTTTTCTTGTAGAGGTGTCCACTTCTCACCTTTACTTGTTACAATTTTCAACCAGCCGTCTGCTCTTTGCTCTTTCACTTCAACCATTTGTGGCTTATGCTGAACGTCAGTAATACCAGATGATAATGATGGTTGATGATATGTAATAAAGTTTCTGTTCATATACATTCTTTTTGATGTATTTGTTTTATTTCCATCAGCCTTCGCAATGAACTGAGCTGCTTCTGCACGAGTTACAGTTCCTTCAGGATTCCAGCCATTTCCCGTACCATTAGAAATCTCTAAGGCTACTAAAATATTAGCTTGTTTCTTACCCCAATGAGGTTCCAAATCTTTAAACTGTGTTGGAAGTTCTCCAATAATTTTCTTATCTAATGAGTACGCTTGTACTAACATAGATGCCATAGATGCACGGTTCATTTTATTGAATGGATTAAATTTACCAGTACCATCTCCATTAATTACACCTGCTTTTTCCACTGCAGCAATGTACGGTGCTGCCCAATGGCTCTGTGCGTCTTTAAAAGATGGTTTTGCTTTTGGATCAATCGGTAAACCAAGAACGACTGCTATGATTTTTGCAGCTGATCCTCTATCTACTGCTTCAGATGGAGAAAACGTTCCATCTGGCTTTCCATCAAGCGCTTTTTTTCCTACTAAATAATCAACTGATTCTTGCGCCCATGTAGGAACATCCGAAAAATTCTTCGCTGCTGCGAAACTACTTACTGGAGACGATAATAAACTTGCGGCTAAAATACCTGCCGCGACTGCACGATACTTCATAAAAAATAATACTCCTCTCAACAATCACCTTTTAATAACGCGTAATCTTAATATATAAATTTCGATAAATCCGAACAAAAAAAATTAATGCGCCTCTATCATTCTATAATACTCGAATTATGTAGTAAACCTACTTTCTTAATATTGTAAAATAAAATACAATTAATTTACTTTTTGTTAAATAAAGTCGATTTCTCTACAAACAAAAAATAGGCTACTAGAGGTAGCCTATTTCTTTTCTTACTCTGCAATCATATCTGATAATACATATGCATAAACAAGTGCTTCTGTATGAGCAATCGAACTTTCATGTGTACGCTCAAATGCATGAGAAGAATCAATACCCGCCCCAATTAATGCATGTTTCACATCAAATCCAGCGCGAATCGCAGCTGATGCATCCGATCCATAGTACGGATAAATATCTACTTTATATTCAATATGATTCGTTTTCGCAAGCTCTACTAAATGTTTACGCAGTGCATAATGATACGGACCACTAGAGTCTTTTGCACAAATAGATACAGTATACTCGTCAGATGCTTGTCCATCACCTAGCGCTCCCATATCAACTGCTAAATATTCAACCGTTTCTTCTGGAATGTTAGAGTTACCACCGTATCCAATCTCTTCATTATTAGAAATTAAGAAATGAGTTGTATATGGTAATGTTATGTTTTCATCTTGTAATCTTTTAATTAATTTTAATAGAATCGCAACACTTACTTTGTCATCTAAATGACGTGATTTTATGTATCCACTCTCTGTAATTTGAACGCGCGGATCGAATGAAACGAAGTCTCCTACTTCAATTCCTAATTCACGTACTTCATCAGCTGAAAAGACACGCTCATCAATACGAACTTCAATATTTTTCTCGTCGCGTTTCGCTTCACCTGCATCTTTATATACATGCACAGATGTTTGATGCATTAAAATCGTTCCTGTATACGTCTTACCGCTTGATGTTTCAATTTCGCAATATTCCCCTTCTACAGAGTTCCAGCGAAATCCACCAATCATAGAAAGACTTAGACGACCGTCAGGCTTAATTTCTTTCACCATCGCCCCTAACGTATCAACGTGTGCCGTTAATAAACGGTGCTGTGCATCATTTTTTCCTTTTACCGTTAAAATAAGAGCGCCTTTATTGTTACGCTTCGTTTCTACATTCCACTCACTTACATAGTTTTCAATAAAACGAATGATTTTCTCTGTATTTCCAGATGGACTTGGAATAGAGACAAGCTCCTTAATAAGTTCCATCGTTTCTTTCGCATGATGTGCCATTGTCGTTCCCTCCTCATTTTCTCTATTATTTAGTATACCGAATTTACTATAAATCCTCTACTCATATAGCTTAATTTTCTAAATTGCGGTAAAATTCTTTTTAGTATACAAAAGGAGTTATAAAATATGAATATATCAAAAAAATATATACACATTGCACTCATTTGGTTTTTAGCATCATTATTTTGTTTACAAGTTTCTTATGCAGTTCACACTACTACTTCTATTACCATTGGCTGGGTATTAACAGCTATCTTCTTCATTATTAGTTTAATTGCAACAAAAAAGCATAGCGTCACTCACTAACGCTATGCTTCCCTTACAAAACTATTCTTCTGAAACATCCAACAAATAAATGCCTCTTTCAAATCCACCGCGCTCTATTTCTTTTTTCTTACGAAGACGTTCTATATCTTCAATTGTTGCACCTTCTGCACGCGCTAATGAAATGATTACTTCCAGTGCATCCGCAAGAGAATCTAGCGCATGTTCACGCTCTTTCATAGAAGCAAATTCACGAATTTCTTCCGTTCCAATTTTCGCTAAAGCTTGTATGTATGCTTGTCCTGTTAATTTTTGTGCTGTATATGTTTTTCCAGACATCAAAATCTTCTCTGGAACACGATCTCTTACTAACTTGTTATATGCTGACATCATTCATCCTCCTATGTTTAATAACATCCGAGCTCTGCTTTATAGAAAAACCATTTTTTCTTCACGCACGCACTAAGCATATCAATTCCTGACCCATGTGCCCTTACGTGAGGAAAGAAATAGTGCTCTAATTCTTCTTCCTTACCATATAGAGTTTCGTACTCAGCTGGAATTGCTTCTTTTTTCACATCTATTTCTTTCGTCACTTCGCCAGAAAACGCAACGCTTGGATGTCCTTCAAAAAACAATGCAGTTCGCACAGCCATAGATGGTGTACTATGCAAAGCATAATATACTATTACAATCATGCCGATAACACCAATAATTTTCTTCATATATTACTCCTAAAAAAAAGTGCTAACACAATTATACTAAAATGTGTTAGCACTTTCTCCCCTTTACCTTAAATTAACCGGCAGTAAAACTACCATTAATTCAAATTTCACTTTATTCCCCTTTAAATGCAGGCAAACGTTTTTCTAAAAATGCAGCAATGCCTTCTTTATGATCCGCTGTTTGTCTCATCGCATATTGGCCGCGCTTTTCAAGTTGCAGCGTTTGTTCTAAATTGGAGCGATTTACTTCACATAAAATTTGCTTCGTTTGAATCATCGCTTTAATCGGCTTTTGTGACCATTCACTAATTTTTTGCTTCACAGCCGTTTGGAAATCCTCGCCAATTACTTCATCAATTAAACCGATATCAAGCGCTTCTGTTGCTGATAATTTCTTTCCTTCCCAAATAATTTGCTTCGTCATATTTTCACCGACACGCTTTTGAAGGAAGAAATGGCCGCCACCATCTGGAATTAAAGCGATTCCAATAAAGTTCATCGCAATAACGGATGATATATCTGCCATCACATAGTCAGCTGTTAACGCAATACTTAACCCAAGACCAGCAGTTGGTCCATGAATAGCACTAATAACAAGCTTCGGCATCGTATATAAAGTCACAACAACTTCAGAAATGGTATTCATAATGCCATCAAACTTGCTTTCATCATTACTTGAAAGCATCGATTTAATATCTCCACCCGCAGAAAAACCACGACCACTTCCGCATAACACAACAATGTGTGCAGAACTCTCCGCTACTTCTTTCAATTTTTGTAATAACTCTTTTAATGTTGGCTCATCTAATGCATTTAACACCTCTGGGCGATTGACCATAACCGTTGCAACGTGCCCTTCATATTTCACAACGACAGATTCTGTTTTACTTGTTACTTCCATTATATATACCCCTCTTTTCTACATAAAGATTATACTTATATAATTATAGAAAGGTGGTGAAAAACCCTTCTTTTTTCTCAATTTTCTGTCTAATAATCTCGTAATTTGTATATGACCTTGTATAAAACATACAATTCCGTTGAAAAATATAGAAATTAAAGTCGGTTTATCACCTCTCTTCATCTATTTACCATTACAATGAAATGGTGTATTCTTAAGTCTGATATAAAAATTAAATATAGAAATTCATTCTCCTTCCTATTTATATAGAGGTTCTGAAATAAAGGAATGAAGAAATGGAGGAACATATGGTTACTAAGTTCAAACAGACGGATAACTACTTCCCGCATTTCCTACTGCTATTCATTGTGTTTCAACCAATTTTAGATTTATTAACATCTTTTTCAATCTATGTATTACACATGAGCGCAACAGTCGGAATCGTAGTCCGTTTCGCCTTTATGCTTCTTGCATTAGGTTATCTACTTCTTCATCATAAACAACAAGGCGCGAAAAAGTATATTCTTTATTTATGTCTATTTGGCATTGTACTCGCAATTGGCCTTGTGAATAATTTAATGGTCAAATCTCCAGTTTCATTTGGAGAAGAAGTGAAATTTATTTTGAAAAGTGTATATCCAATTGTACTACTGTTTGGATATATTATCGCACTAAAAGAATTAAAAAATAACGAATATGTATTTCATAAAATCATTACGTATTTCTTATATGCAACGTTAATTTTAAGTATTTCAATTATCGCGGCTATGGCAACTGGTACAGATTTCCCAAGCTATCCGAACTCAAAGATCGGTTCAAGAGGATGGTTCTTTGCTGGAAATGATTTAAGTTCCATTTTTGCAATTATGTTCCCAATCGTTGTCTTATACTCAGTTCATAAAACAACTTCTTTCTCAAAAGCGTATTACTGGATTCCAACTGTAGTTGCAATGTATGCAAGCATTATGATCGGAACGAAAGTAGGCTATGGTGCCATCGTTATTACACTTGGTATCGCCCTTTTCTTCTTATTCATTGAATATATGATACATCGTAAAAAAGAAGGAAAAGGATTCACATATCTTGTAAATACAGTTGTTGCTGCTGTCGTATTAGGAGGGTTACTCGTACTTACACCGCAAACTCCTATCGCAAAAAACATGACCATCCATTTACAAATATATGAATACAAAAAATCAGTACAAGAAGAAAAAGACCGGAAAGAAGGAAAAGTAGTTACAGAAGAAGAACATAAGCAAGGCGAACTAACAGACTCTGAAATGAAAAGTTTAATTTACAGTGATCGCGACAAGTTTTTAAAAGTATATAAACAATACTATAAAGAAGCACCACTATCTCAAAAACTATTTGGAATGGGGTACGCTGGTAACTATACAACGAAAATGAAGTTAGTCGAAATGGATTTCCATGACCTATTCTTCGCATTCGGAATTGTTGGCTTCCTTATGTACTTACTGCCGCTTCTTTATTTCGGTATAAAAATATTCATTCGCTTGATCACAAACTTCAAGAAACTATTTAGCGTAAAACATATGCTACTAGCTAGCACACTCGTCTTATCGCTCGGTATCGGCTTTATGTCTGGACACGTATTAACAGCACCAGCCGTTAGCATTTTCTTTGTTGTGATACTCGCTTACTTAATTGTTGATTTAGAAATAGAATAGAAAAGAAGCAGCATCCATCTGGATGCTGCTTCTTTTCTACTCCAACCCTTTACCGCCTCTAGCATTCAAAGTGCTAATTCTTTCTACTACAGTAATAGAATAATTATTTTAATCGAATTATTAACATGATAAAATATTAAAGGCACTATTATATAAAAGAATATATAATAGATATGTCGGTTTTTTTTGCACGAAATGTATTTCGAAAAAAGTGAGGAGAGTCCTTTGGTATTTAGTAGTTCGATTTTCTTATTTATCTTTTTACCTCTCGTATTATTTCTCTATTTTATAGTGCGTGCCGAGCTACGTAATTTCGTATTACTTGCATTTAGTTTAATTTTCTATGCATGGGGCGAACCGCGTTTCGTTCTTTTAATGCTCTTTTCCATCGTATTAAACTACTGCTTTGGCCTACTCGTGCATCATTATGATAAACGAAAAAATATGAAAGTCACATTTTTAATTATGGCTGTGGTCGGAAATATTTTATTACTGTCTTATTTTAAATACATTTCATTTTTCACAGACATGTTAAACACCGCTTTACATTTATCTATTCATGTGGAACCTATTCCACTACCAATCGGAATTTCATTTTATACATTCCAAGCGATGTCCTATGTCATCGATATATACCGTAAAGATGGGGATGTTCAAAAAAATCCACTTAACTTAGCGCTATATATATCTATTTTCCCTCAGCTTATTGCCGGACCAATTGTTCGTTACAATATCGTCGCTGAGCAAATTAAAACGCGCATCCATTCTTTTGAACGATTCACAGAAGGTATTCAAATTTTCGTTCTCGGATTAGCAAAAAAAATATTAATCGCCAACCAAGTAGGATTTGTCGCCGATAAAATATTCGCCTTACCACCATCTGAAATAAGTGTTGGAACGGCATGGATTGGTATTATCGCCTACACCCTCCAAATTTATTTCGATTTCTCAGGGTACTCTGATATGGCAATCGGAATTGGAAAAATGTTCGGATTTGATTTCCCAAAAAACTTCAACTACCCGTACATCTCTAAATCTATTTCAGAGTTTTGGAGAAGATGGCATATTACACTTGGTTCTTGGTTCCGCGATTACATATATATCCCGCTCGGCGGAAACCGCGTTTCAAAACTAGCGAATTATCGTAACCTCTTCATCGTATGGGGATTAACTGGTTTATGGCACGGGGCGAGCTGGACATTTATCGCCTGGGGCTTATATTACGGCTTTATTATTTCAATTGAAAAAGCTGGATTCGAAAAAATATTAAACAAACTATGGAAACCGCTGCAACATGCATACGTATTAATAATCGTTATGATTGGCTGGGTCTTCTTCCGAGCTGACAACTTCGCTTACTCGTTCCAATACTTAAAAGCGATGTTCGGTATAGGAGGACAATCTTTCAGCGATGACAATACAATGTTATACGTACATGAATACATTATCGTATTTCTCATTGCCTTTATCGCAGCGACACCAATTTTAAAACGAATAAAAAACATATTAGAACTTGCGCCAAAAACGTATATGTTCACGATGCAATTTGTACGTCCTATATTATTGCTAACATTATTTATGATTTCGGTTATGTACTTGATTAACTCAACATATAATCCATTTATTTATTTCAGGTTTTAACTTATGTAGGAAGGAAAAGTTATTATGAAAAAATTGGGGAACCTCATCCTGTTAATTGGTTTTCTCACCATTATCTTTTCATTTGGCATACTATCGTTACTCAAACCAGACCGAGCCATTTCACCAGTTGAAAATCGGCCGCTCGCTCAAAAACCAGCACTGACGAAAGAAGCTCTCCTAACTGGTAGCTTTTTTAAAGATTTTGAAACATACACAAATGATCAACTAATCGGACGAGATGAATTTATTAAAAGCTATACAATTGCCCAAATTAATATGGGCAAATCTCTCATTAACGACATTATTTTGACTGATGATAAATGGCTCCTTAAAAATCCAGCGTGGACGAAAAAGTATAATGAAATTGATCAATCCATGCCCGCTATAAACGACTTATCTCAGTTTTTAAAAGAACAAAACGTCGAGTTTTACTTTGCTTTACCACCGTCAAAAACGAATGCATTATCATTTAAATTACCTTCTCATATTCACACTTATGCACAGGACAATTTAAATTACTTTCTAAAAAAACTTCCAGCTGACGTAAAGCCAATAAAACTGATGGAACACTATAAACAGAACTATACGAACGAAGAAATACAGGACATGTATTTCAAAACAGATCATCATTGGAATATGGACGGTGCCTTCTTAGGCTACCAATATATAATGAACACAATCGGGCAACAATCTTCTATATATAAAGGAAAAGAAATAAAAAAAGAAGACTACACTCGTACATGTGCGCAAAATAAATATTTAGTCGGAAGCTTCAACAACCAACTATACCAACTCATCGATGCAACTGGTGAAAAATTGTGCTACTACACACCGAAAGGCGGTTTCAACTTCACAAGCGTTACCGCAAAAGATGTGAAAGGTACTGTTCATCAAAACTTAGATGACATATACGGCGTAGAAAAACAAAAAGATACAACATCATACGCAGGATATTACACGGACGACTATCCAGAAATCGTCACCGAAAATAACAATGCACCAAATGAAGTACGCGCCTTAGTCCTAAAAGACTCATTCGCAAACGCAATCGTGCCACACTTAGCACAAAGCTTCAAACACACATCTATCCTCGACCTGCGTCACTATCACGAAAAAGATGTATATCAATACATGAAAGACAACAATATTAACATGGTATTGTTCGTGTATAGTGATTCAAATTTGAGTGGGGATATGTTTAAGTTTAAGCAATAAAAGAAGCCTCTTGTAATTTTTACAAGAGGCTTCTTTTCGATATTTATGAAAAAAAATCAGCGGGGATGAATCCCCACTGATTTTTCATTTTATCTATAATCAACTTATAGATTTGGGTTGTTAAGCACGTTCACGTGTACAGCTTGTGAACCGATTTCGCTTGTTAGAACATCTTTCTCACCTAATACTTTGAATACTAATGTACCTTTGTCAGTGTACTTAGTAGTTAAAGTATTGTAGATGTCTGCACTGAAGTTTGGAAGTGCAGAATCACTTGTTTGAGATACTGTTACATGACCAAGCTCTTGATCGAATAAATCGAAGTGAGCATTGCCATTTGTATCAAGGTAAAGTTTACCTTGGTCGTCACCAGATTTCACAACGCGTACTTTATGTTGTGTATCTTTCGTTAAGTTAATACCTTTTACGATATCATCTTGGTTACTCTTCTCAAGTTCTAATACAGTACCGATATTAATTTTCTTCTCAACGAAGTTTTCTGTTTGAACTGGTTTGAAGTTTACAGATTTAATAGCGATCTTCTCTTGAACGATTTCAACTGTTGCTTTACCAGCAGTTGCACCATTTTTCGTTAAGTGGATATCAACTTTACCTGGTTTTAAACCTTTAACAACAACTTTATTTCCAACAATTTTAGCTTCAGCTACAGCTGGATTTTTAGATTCAACTACATAACCTTCTAAGTTTTCAGGATCAGAGTATACGCGATCTGAAGTGTACTTAGATAATTGATATGCAACTGTGTTAGAAACATTTAGGTCAAGTTTTGTATCAGGTGATTGGCCGTATTGACCTACTTTAGATACAAGTTCGAAGTTTTTGAATGCAACGTTACCTTCTGTTACGTTCACATATAATGAACCTAGAGTTTCACCGTTAGCATTTTGGAAGTGAACTGTACCTTCTCCTACTTCGTTACCTGTAACACCAATAGTTTTTGTACCAATTGAACCAGAGTCAGTCGTTACTACTTCTAATCCACCTTCTGCAACTACACCAGTTTTTGGAAGAACTTCTTTAATTGCAGCTACGTTAGCACCAAATGGATCGCCATATTGGTCAGTTGTTACGAATGTAACAGGTAATGTTTTATTTTGAACAACTTGTAATTTATCTGGGTTAGCTTTTACTGATTTTAATGTACGAGAATCAGTCGTTACTTTAAATTTAACATCTTTTGTAACGTCGCCTACTTTAATAGTAAGTGTAGCTTCACCAGCAGCTTCAGCCGTAATATAGTTGTTTACTACAGAAATAATACCGTGGTTTGAAGATTTAATGCTGATTGAGTTTGGATCAACAACTTTATCTTCTCCAGCAATTGTAGCAACTACGTTATGAATTTGTGCTTTTTCACCAACAACTAAGTTTTGGCTATTTAGCTTAAAGTCTTTTCCAGTAAGTTTATTACCGTATACTACACCGTTTTTATCTGCATCTACCGCAAATACAGTGTTTTTAATTGCAGAAGCTGGTGTATCAAGGTTTTTCACTGTAATAATACCAGTGTTAGAAACTGTTAAACCACCACGTTTTGTAACTTGTACTTCTACTTTATAGTCACCGTGTGAAAGACCAACACCAAGTTTACCTGTAGAAGAAGTAGAGTTTCCACCCTCAAAGATGTTTGCTGGTGAACCGTCTAAGTTATTTGCTACAAATTTGACGTCATGGTTTGCTAAGTTTAAGTACTCAACATCAGCGTTACCTTTTTCTTCGTTTAATTTGAAGGCAACTGCTTGACCAGCACGATCATCATCAAATGTAAGTTTTTCAACTGCTAATTTTTTCACTTCGTATACGAATTTCGTTACGAATGATTGATTTTTCACTTTTACAGTAAGATCTTTATTTGGAGCTACTTTACCACCAAGTGTTACAACTGCAGAAGTACCGTCAGCACTTGCTTCGATTGCAACAGCTTTGTCTCCTTCAAGAGTTACATCATCAGCAGCAAGCTTATCTAAACCAGTTCCTGTTAATGTTAATTTCGCTGGTTCAGAAATTTTCACATCAGTTACATATGCTTGTGCATTATCTTTTTTGCCATATTTTTTATCTGCTACTGCGATAAATTTAGCTGCTTCTGCACGAGATACAGATTTATTTGGCTCCCATTTGTTTCCGCCTGTTCCTTCAGAAAGTCCAAGATTGATTAGGATGTTTGCTTTTTCTTCACCCCAATGATCTAATAAATCTTCAAATTTTGTAACTAACTCGCCGTTAACTTTATCTTTTAAGTTATAAGCACCTACTATCATAGAAGCGAAAGAAGCACGGTCAATCTTTTTATCTGGAGAGAAGTTTTCTTTACCATCACCTCTAACAACACCCGCTTTTTCAACAGCTGCAATGTATTTAGAAGCCCAATGATTTTTAGCATCTTTGAAAGATGGTTGTGCACCCTCTTCAACTTTTAAACCTAATGTAATTGCCATAATTTTCGCAGCAGAAGCACGGTCAATTTCTTCAGCTGGAGCGTATGTACCATCTGGCTTACCTTCGATTGCACCTTTATCTACTAAGTAATTGATAGAATCTAATCCCCAATGACCAGCTGGAACGTCTGGGAATGATTTACCTGCTGCTGCTACTGGAGATACAACACCTGCTACCATTGCTGCTGTCATTGTACCTGCGATTACTTTTTTGTAAGAGTTAGTCTTTGCCATTTTATAAATTTCCTCCTTCAGGAATATGCTACTAGTTTCATATCATATTAAATTTGAAACTAGCTAGTTAGAAAAACCATAAAACAATAAAAACACAAACAAAAATACTATAATGAAAAGTAGTTCACATAACAAAATGATACAAACCGCTAGATGTAAATATAAGGTTTAAATACCATTTTCTGAAACAAGTTCATCATACTATACAAAAACATTCGTTATCAAGAACTTTCTCAAAAGAAGATTCGACATATTCTGATATTTCAGTCTTTTAATCGTATCATTATTATATTAATAATACTCAAATATAGAAATGAACAAACTGTTTTCCTATAAACCACCCTCACTGCGCTTCGTATATTTTTCATATCGAATACACAATTGGAATTATAGCATATATTTCCACTTCATCACTTAATTATTTTTTACAATAAATACAATTTTCAGACTATATCCGACTAAAAATATTGTATTTCGACATTTTCTTCTTCTTTTCGAATGATTTTTTAACAAAAAAAGGTTTTAATTTACAAATAATTTACATATCGATGAGGTATTCTTCTATTTTTGAAAACGTTTTCGATTTGTTTCTCAATAAAACTTTTCTTTTCAATTTCAAATGTACACGAAATAAGATCAAAATAAAAAGCCTATGATACTCATAGACTTTTGTCTATTTTCTCATAGGCTTTACTAATCATTTCATGTATCGAATGATTTTAAATTAGTTTTTTGCTGCTTCTTTAATAGAAACTGTAACTTGTACAGCTTTATCAAATTTTACTTCTTGTGTTTTTCCACCTTTTTCAACTGTCAGGTTTTTCACATAGATAGAAGTTGCACCTTTTGCACCAACTGTACCGTTTTCAGCTACAACATTTGTGTCAGCAGAAACAAATTCTACATTAGCAACTTTTGCATTTGCTGTAGTTGCAGGTACACCATCAACAGATAAGATATTTAAAAGTTCAGCTTTTAAATCAGCATTTGGAGCTACTTCTTTAAGAGATGTACTTGTAAATTCTACCGCTAATTCTTTAGCAGTTGGTGCTGTATCAACAACTTTGAATGAGTGAGTTGTGATTAGCTTACCGTCTGCTATTACAGTTGCTTTGTATGTTTCACCAGCTTTTGCTTCATTTCCTACAGTAATTGTGCCAGTAGTATTATTTACAGCTACTTGACCTGGAGTTGCATCTACTACTTTACCATCTTTATCTGTAGTAGTAACTGTAATTGTAGCTGCTTCTTTCTCTTTTAAAACTAAACCATTAGCATCTACTGGAAGAACAGAAACTACCATTTCATTCTTTTTGTTTTCTTCAGTAACATATTTATCCAATTCAGTTTCTAAGCCACGAACCTCAAATTTAGAGAATACGCCTGGAGCTTTTAATTCTAAAGCTAATGTAGATTTTACTTCTGTTTTACCAGATTTAGCTGTTAATTCTACAGTATATTTACCAGCCGCTTGACCATTTGCATTTAAAACTAACTCTTTATTAGCATGAGTTGCTTTTAATTTTTGATCTTGAACTGCTTTACCATCTTTATCAAATACTTTCACTTCTACAGGAGCTGTAAACTCTTTGCCATATTGATCTAATACTGGAGCTTTTACAGCTAAGTCAGTTACATCATTTGTAGAAAGTACTAAATTAGTTTTTTCTAACTTAATCTCTTTTAATGCTTTTTGAGCGAAAGCTTCGATTTCAACTGTTTTTGAAACAAGCTCTTTACCATTTGCATCTTTAACAGTTACTTTTACTGGCGCTTTTCCTGCAGCTAGTACAGTCACTTTGCCAGTAGCTTTATCTACTACAGCTACCTCTGTATTTAATGACTCATATTCAGCTTTAACGTTTTTCACCACGTTATTGAATTGGTCTTTTAATTCTACTTGAACAGAAACGTTGTCACCTTCATAAACTTTATTGTTTTGTTTGAAGTCTTTAGAAGTGAAATCAGCTTTATCTGCTGCTACTGTCCAGTTAGAAATTGAAGCTACTGCAGTACCTTCAGCAGAAACTTTTACTTCTTTACTTTCAGCTACCACTTTACCGTCTTTTTTATATACAGCTTTTACAGTAGTTGAAGTACCTTTTGCTAAAGTGATTTCACCTTTTGCATTAATTTTTTCAGCAGCTGGAGTTACGAATTCAATACCTGTTGGTGAAACAACTTCAGTACCGTTTTCATCTGTAACTTTGTATTGTAATTTAGTTGCCACATCAGCTACAACTGTTTGATCAGCCATTTCGATTGTTTTTGCTTCTAAAGAACCTACAGTTACTTCTGCTTTACCAACTTTGTTTACATCTACAGTGTAAGTTTGTTTAGCAGCTAAGTTGCTATATAATTCAACTGTCGCAGATTTTTTATCATCTGATAATTTTACATCTTTAACTAATACTTTATCGTTGTTAGCTTTGTTAGCTACTTTAACGTCTTCTTTAGTTAATTTTTCAACAGTTTTGCTGAATTTAACTTCTACTTTTTGAGTTGTAACTGCTTTAGCAGATTCAACTGTTACTGCTTCGTTACCGAACTCTTTGTCAGTCTTAGCAATGAATTTAGCAGCTTCTGCACGAGTTACAGCTTTATCTGGCTCCCAACCATTACCAGTACCATTAGTGATATCTAAAGCAACTAAGATGTTAGCAGCTTTTTTACCCCAGTGCTTTTCTAAATCAGAGAATTTAGTTTCTAATTCTCCGCTTACTTTGCTTTCTAATTTGTATGCTTTTACGATCATTGTTGCCATAGAAGCACGATTAATTTGGTTGTTTGGATTAAACTTACCAGTTTCATCCCCTTGAATTACACCAGCTTGTTCAACAGCTGCGATATATTTAGCAGCCCATGAATCTTGAGCATCTTTGAAAGTTGGTTTTGCACCATCTTTAACGTCTAAACCTAATGTAATTGCCATGATTTTCGCTGCAGAAGCACGGTCAATTGCTTCAGTTGGAGCGAATGTTCCGTCTGGCTTACCTTCGATTGCTTTTTTTGCTACTAAATAATCAATGTACTCTGCACTCCAAGAACCAGGTTGAACGTCTGGGAATGATTTTCCTGCTGCTGCTACTGGAGAAACAACACCTGCTACCATTGCTGCTGTCATTGTACCAGCGATTACTTTTTTGTAAGAGTTAGTCTTTGCCATTTTATATATTTCCTCCTTAGGAATGTAATACTAGTTCCATAAGTTTTTAAATAGATATTCTATTTATTTTTGAAACTAGTAGATATAAATGTGGTTAACGTATTCTTTGTACAGAATAATAGAATATCCTATATTACAGAATCTTAAAGAAATCATACACTCTTTTCATCCAATTTAAAATCTCAAATTCGACAAAAAAGTGAATTTTCGAAATTCTGAACGATCATTTTTTTCGACTTTTATTTTAAAACATCCAGATTATAAAATCAGAATATTTTAAACAAATAGTAAAACGTGTCAGAATTACATTTTCAACAATCTTCTTATAACCATTTACAACTATAACAGAAAAACAATTCCAATTTCAATATTTAACTATAAAGATATTACGACATTAATCGACAGCTTATTTTTATATAATTCGACACTTTTCTTACCTTCTCATTTTTCAAAATTACCAAACCTATTTTCTTATAATTTACCAAGTAAAACACCAAATCCTAATATTCTCTATATGATAATGTTAGGATTATTAAACATACATCTTATCTCTCAAACTTCTTTTTTTATGAGCATAGCTTTCAAATTACTTGTAAAATTCGACATTTTTCTACAAAGATTCCTTTTCTTTCGACATTTTCTATTTTTCAAATAATAAAAAAAGAGGATGTCCTCTTAAGTTAAGATTACATTCCTCTTTTTTCGAACTCTTTTGAATTCAAGTCACTTATGATGTAGCGAGACGCTGTTGAAATTTGTTCTCGCAATTCTTCTACTCTTTGTTCCAATGTTGCTTGTACATATTCTTTTTGTTCTAGTTGTTTCGTTGCCACGTTATACAAAGTTTCAGCCGTCCAGTCACCATCTACGTTTCCGATAATCGGCTGATTTACTTGTTGTAAAAATGAATCGATCTTTGGATCATATGAAATACCGACCATAGGAATATTAGCAACCGCTGATAATATAAGCGCATGAAGTCTCATACCTATTAGAAGTGAACATTCCGACAAAATTGAAATTTTCTCATGGATATCCAGCTTATACGGAAGCATATGGGCTTCTTCTCCCATTAAGTTAATAATATCGCGTGATGCATTTTGATCAAATGGTCCATGCATTGGTACGAATAAAATATGATATCCTTCACGCTTAAATTTTTTCAGCGTATCTGCTAGCTTCTTCATATAATCTTCTTTCGCGTCCCAATACCTCACACTAACTGCAATTACTTTCCCTTGAATTGAATGTTTTCGCAGCCAATCCGACTTCATTCCTTCTGGTTGACATGCCAATACTGGATCTGGAACTAGTTCGATATCTTTCTTAATACCCATTTCTTTTAAATACAAAAATGAATCTTCATCACGAACTGATATATATGCCGCTTTTGATACTTGCCATTTCACTAATAAACGATTTTGTCTTTTCGTAATTGGACCAATTCCTTGCGCATAAATATAATACGGCTTCTTCAAAAAGCGAGCAATCCGCATAATACCTGTATAGTACAAAATGCTTTTAATACTCGTTTTATCTTGAAGGAGACTTCCCCCTCCGCTAATTAAACCGTTACTTTTCTTTATTTCCTTATAAATTGCTCTTATATCCCAGCGATTTACTGCCTCTACACCGTACATTTTTCTTGTATAGTCGGGGTCATTCGAAAGTACAACAAGCTCAAGAGTAGGATCCTCTTCATGTAGCGCTTTAATAATTGATTGCAAAATTGCTTCGTCCCCAACATTATAAAAACCATAATATCCTGATAAAACTAACCGCACTCTTAATCTCCTCCAACATTTCGCAATCAACTTTTTGTCATTCAACAAATTGCTATCAACTCTTTAATAAGAAAAGTTGGATAACTTCAAATTGATTTCTTTCACAAACATATACATAGACATACTCATTTATAGACAAATTTACTTACGTAAAAATGGAATTTGCTTTTTGGATATCCAGTTCAACTTTAATGCGCATATGCCATATATGAACAAGGCCACACAAAATGCTAAACCACTATATATTACTGCAATAAGTCTAGAATCTAACACATTTATTACAGTAGATGCGAAATATAATCCTATACCTACTATACTAGATACTCCAATTACAGCAAAAAATCTCCCCATTCGAATCGAATAAGGCAATTCTTTTCGAATGTATATATAATTTACGATACAAATCATGATATATATGATAAGTGTACTATAAGCCGCACCAGTTATGCCAAATTGACTTACGAGTACTATATTTAATATGACTTTTACAAAACTCGCTCCAACAACTATCCACGCCGCTTGCTTAGAACGGTTAATTCCTTGCAAAATTCCTATTGATAATACCATAAGTGATGTGAAATACGAACTACCAATTAAAATAGCTAACATGCCGCTCCCTTTAGCATCTGTAAACAACCCAACATTTAACGGGACTGTAAGTGCCATGAGCCAGATTGTTATCGGCGTTGTTAAAATATGAGCAAGCTCATTTGTTCGTTCAATTGTGTGTTTTGCTAACGCTATATCTTTCTTTGTTAATGCAGCAGTTAACAACGGGATTAACGGAAATACCATCGCGCTTGCAAACACGACAATTAATTGTGTAAACGCAAAACCACGACTATATATACCAAATTGTTCTTGAATCGTTGTAGTGGATTCATGTAGCATATGTGGAATCGTTACAGAATCAACTAAATTTAACAACGGCATCGATAATGCTCCAATCGCAATTGGAATCGAGACCCGAAGTATTTTTTTTGCATTTTCTTTAAAGTCTTGCAGTGAATATGTATTACTTTTATAACGATATATACTTTTTACATACTTCAATCTCAAATAGATAAGTGACGTAATTACCCCAAGGCAAGAACCAATCATTGCACCGCCTGTTATAACATCACTATCTTTATTCCAAGATACGAATAAGAATGCAATTGCTAACATAAAGAAAACACGAATGAACTGCTCAATTACTTGTGACACCCCGGTAGGAATCATATCTCCAAAACCTTGGAAATACCCTCGATATACCGCCATATATGGTGCGATTAATAAAGCAAACGAAGTGACAATTAATGGGAGTCTCGTATCTTGTCCACCAAGCATATTTGCAAACATACTTGATCCAATCATAATAACCGAAAATCCAAGCACCCCAAATATTACTCCAATAATAGATGCTGACGTAAATAGTTTGGCAATCCCATCTTTATCATTCTTCTCATGAAGTTCAGCGATTAACTGTGATATAGCTAGCGGTACTCCCGCTACTGATAAAGTTAAAGCTATCATATATACAGGAAAAACAAGGCGAAAAATCCCAAGCACTTCATCTCCTGCTATATTTTGTAATGGGATTTGAAAAAAACTTCCCAACACTTTCGATAGAAACGTTGTAATCGTTAAAATCGCAGCGCCTTTCACAAACTTATTATTCATCTTCTAGCTCTTTTCTTTCAATATATAATTTCCATACATATTACATCATAAAACGAGATAACTATATTCTTCTCTTTTTAGAAAAATTTCACTTTATCTCATTTAGCTATCATACCAAATTTATTATACATTGAATACTCTCTTTCTTTATGGCTTTTAAATATATAATATGTAATAACACCTTATTTTTATCCAGTTTTTTCTTCAATTTACTACTTCTACTTATTCAGGATAAACATGTGCTATAATGTAGCTATTGTCAGTAAGAGGAGTGTTTACAACATGCTGAATTCGGTAAAAAAACTGTTAGGAGATTCTCAAAAGAGAAAACTAAAAAAATATGAACAACTTGTTCAAGCAATTAATAATCTAGAAGAAAAACTATCTGATTTATCTGATGAAGACTTACGTCATAAAACTATCACATTTAAAAACATGCTACACGATGGAAAAACAGTGGATGATATAAAAGTAGAGGCGTTCGCTGTTGTACGTGAAGCTGCAAAGCGTGTACTTGGATTACGTCACTACGATGTGCAGTTAATTGGTGGCCTTGTACTATTAGAAGGTAATATTGCAGAGATGCCAACTGGCGAAGGAAAAACATTAGTTTCTTCTCTTCCAACATACGTACGTGCTCTTGAAGGAAAAGGCGTTCACGTTATTACTGTAAACGACTATTTAGCAAAGCGAGATAAAGAATTAATCGGCCAAGTGCATGAATTTCTAGGTTTAAAGGTTGGATTGAATATTCCTCAAATTGATCCTACCGAAAAGAAACTTGCTTACGAAGCTGATATTACATATGGTATTGGAACAGAATTTGGCTTTGACTATCTACGTGATAATATGGCCGCTTCAAAAAATGAGCAGGTACAACGTCCCTACCATTTTGCTATTATCGATGAGATTGATAGCGTTTTAATTGATGAAGCGAAGACGCCTCTTATTATCGCTGGTAAGCAATCAAGCAGCTCTGATTTACACTATTTATGTGCAAAAGTTATTAAATCATTCCAGGATACTCTTCATTACACGTACGATGCAGAAACGAAATCTGCTAGTTTTACAGAAGACGGTATTACAAAAATAGAAGATTTATTTGATATCGATAACCTATATGATTTAGAACATCAAACTTTATATCATTATATGATTCAAGCATTACGAGCTCATGTCGCTTTCCAATGTGATGTTGATTATATTGTACATGATGAAAAAATTCTACTTGTAGATATTTTCACGGGCCGCGTTATGGATGGCCGCTCTTTAAGTGACGGTTTACACCAAGCTCTTGAAGCGAAAGAAGGTTTAGAAATCACAGAAGAAAACCAAACACAAGCGTCCATTACAATTCAAAACTTCTTCCGTATGTATCCAGCATTATCTGGTATGACAGGTACAGCAAAAACAGAAGAAAAAGAATTTAACCGTGTATATAACATGGAAGTTATGCCGATTCCGACAAACCGTCCTATCATTCGTGAAGACAAAAATGACGTCGTGTACGTAACAGCCGATGCTAAATATAAAGCTGTACGTGAAGATGTTCTAAAACACAATAAACAAGGACGCCCGATTTTAATTGGGACAATGTCTATTTTACAATCAGAAACCGTTGCTCGTTACTTAGATGAAGCGCATATTACATATCAATTATTAAATGCAAAAAGTGCAGAACAAGAAGCCGATTTAATCGCAACAGCTGGACAAAAAGGACAAATTACAATTGCAACGAATATGGCCGGACGAGGTACTGATATTTTACTAGGTGAGGGTGTCCATGAAATTGGTGGATTACATGTAATTGGAACAGAACGCCATGAATCAAGACGCGTTGACAATCAGCTAAAAGGTCGTGCTGGTCGTCAAGGAGATCCAGGTAGCTCTCAGTTCTTCCTTTCTTTAGAAGATGAAATGCTAAAACGTTTCGCACAAGAAGAAGTCGAGAAATTAAATAAATCACTGAAAACAAATGAAACAGGACTTATTCTAACTTCTAAAGTTCATGACTTCGTGAACCGTACACAATTAATTTGTGAAGGTAGCCATTTCTCAATGCGTGAGTACAATTTAAAGTTAGATGATGTAATAAATGACCAACGTAACGTTATTTATAAATTACGTAATAACTTGTTACAGGAAGATATAAATATGATTGAAATTACTATTCCAATGATTGATCATGCTGTAGAAGCCATTTCTAAGCAATATCTTTTAGAAGGTATGCTTCCGGAAGAATGGGATTTCGCTCGTTTAACAGAAAATATAAACGAAATTTTACCAGTAACAAATATGCCATCACTATCAGCGAATAATGTACATTCACCGGAAGATTTACAATCCGTTTTGAAAGAAACATTATCTCTTTATAAAGAGCGCGTAAATGAACTAAATAGCCATACTGATTTACAGCAGTCGCTACGATATGTTGCCCTTCATTTCCTAGATCAGAACTGGGTAAATCACTTAGATGCGATGACCCACCTAAAAGAAGGCATCGGGCTAAGACAATATCAACAAGAAGACCCTACTCGTCTGTATCAAAAAGAAGGTTTAGATATCTTTTTATACACATATGGTAATTTCGAAAAAGAAATGTGCCGCTATGTTGCAAGACATTTAGGTGTTCCTGAAAACGTACAATAACGAGGTGAAAGATAATGTTATCATTCCTAAAAAGAGCTAAGAAAAGCGGAAAAGATACGACTGTCTCTAGTAATCAATTATTCGGACAAGAAGAAACAAATACTGAAAATAAAACTGTTAAACCAACGCTTTACTTCCACCCAAGCTGGGGTGCAGTAGCACAAGAACAAAAATACATTTATCAATTTTTACATAAAGAACTAACACGTTTACAAGAATATCAAATTTCTTTATCTGGAATTGAGATTGAAAAACGTGATAATGGTTATGACGTAGCTGTATTTATTCGTAGCACTGTTCCGAAACCAATTTCTTTCGAAGAGGTTACATTAATTCTTCTAAATAAAGAGAAGAAACTATGTGCCCGCAAAACATTTAACCTTTCTGCATTAGGAGATATTCCTGCAAATGTAAATATGCCATTCATCTTTACATTTGAGCAAGAAACAATTACAGATGCCGAATTATCGCAAACAGATTGGGAATTAGCGTTTGAACTTGAAAGTAAGCATGCATTAGATTTAGACCCATCTTGGGAAGCTCAGTTACCTGAAGCAAGCAAAGAAGCTTTACGTAATTTCGTAGACAATTTAACACCTCCAAATGATGGTGAAATTAACTTCCTAGGTCTGCAAGCTGCAAGAAAAGAAAACGGTGATTTACATACAACACTTCTTATTCGTAACGGTTGCAAAGACAACATTCAACTAGAGCAGCTTCCTCTTCATATTGAAGATGCTTCTGGTGCAGTTGTTGTGAAAGGTGCTTTCACATTACCGAATCTTGAAATTAAAGCGAACACTACAAAACCGTGGTCATTTGTCTTCCCTGCTTCATCTATATTAAAAGAAGATATGGATCTATCTTCTTGGAAAGCGTTTGTACCACAAGACTAATAAGAGAGGCTGCTTCCAAAGCAGCCTCTCTTATTCTTTTTCATACAAAAAGCCTGTTCAAAAAGATGGTCATCACACCTCCTTGGACAGGCTTATTCTTTATGTAAAATTTACTTCGTTACTAATAAACGTTCAATATGATATTCAGCTTCTAATTTGCACATTTCATCTGCGTGTTGCATTTCATGCCTCTTTAAATGCTCTACTTGCTCTTCACTCGGTTTTTCATTAATAAACTCGTTAATTTTTTCATTCACTTTCATCGCTAATGCTTGATGGAAATCTGGATGTCCTTTCAACTCTTCGTCTACTTTATTAATCCAAGTTGATTTTGTGTATAAATATTGTTTCCACTGTTCAACAAATTGCTGCATATCAAATTTTTCTTCATTCCATTCAATTTCTTTCATATACTTCTCAAAAGAAACAACAATTGATCGCGTAATTCCGATCTTCACTCCATGTGGTAACTGTTTGTACATCAAATATTCCCTCCAGCTTAAAGCTCTTCCTTCTGAATATAAAGGAATCTCAAAATTCATATACTTTCTTATAATAGCACATTGCTAATCTAAGATGTTACTATACTGCTAAGATTAATAAATGTCAATAATCTCAAAATATCTCTATATAGAGATATTAAATGCGATAAAAAAACACCCTCATAAGAGGGCATTTCCTTATATAACCTCAGCTTTTACAAACTGTAATTTATCTTTCTGCTCATTACTCGCCAACGTCACTATCGTCTTTTCAACATGCGGATGTACATGTTCCAGCGTCACACTAGCGCCCGCTTTATCCGACTGCTCAACAAAGGTTAACAACGCCATAGCTCCTGATACATCCATATAGCGTACATCTTTCATACGTAAAACAACTGGAGACTTTACGTCTTGTAAAGTATGAAAAACACGATCCACTGTTAGGAAAGAAAGTGGACCTTTAATTTTATACGTCCCTTCCTTTTCTTTTACAATAGAAGCTTTACGTTCTTTACATTTCACCATGTATATAAGGAACGAAAGAATAATACCGAATGCAACAGCGATCATTAAATCAAACTTCACTGTGACAACCATCGTTACAAGCATAACAATGACATCACCTTTTGGTGCTACATGCATTTTCTTCATGCTTTCCCAATCAAACATGCCAATACCAGTTAAAATTAAAATACCTGATAATACAGCAAGCGGAATGTATTGTACGACCGAGCCTAGTCCCATAATGAAAATAAATAATATAACACTATGCATAGATGCTGAAAGCGCCGTTTTACCACCGCTTCTTATATTAACGATAGACCGTACAGTCGCCCCTGCCCCTGCTAATCCGCCAAACAACCCGCTCATCATATTACCGATACCTTGTCCGACCAGTTCTTTATTACTTTTATGACGTGTACCTGTCACATTATCCATTACGACCGATGTCAACAACGAGTCAATCGATCCTAATAAAGCAATACTAAGCGCTGGTAAAATAAGTTCTGCGATCCCTGTTCCACTTAAAGTTGGAATATGAAGCGTCGGCATCGCTTCTGGAATCATTCCAATCTTTTCAATCACCTTATTTAATGACAGATTTCCAATAATCGGTAACTTCACTGAAAGCCCTTCTAACGCAGAAGAAAATAAAGGAAGCAAAGCAGTTACACCGACTAATGCAACTAAACTAGACGGAATGGCCTTAATCCATTTTCCAGAAACAATCATTACAATAATCGTTAATACTACGAGTAGAAAACTATTTTGCACATGCTTCATTTCACCTAAAATAATAATCAATGCAATACCGTTCATAAATCCTGAAACGACAGGATACGGAATGTATCGAACGTAAGAGCCAAGCTTACATACACCGAATAAAACTTGAAACAGTCCCGCCATCATAAAGGCTATAAAACTCGCCTCTAACCCGTGCGTCGCAATAACCCCTGTTGCAATAACCGTAATCGGTCCAGTTGGCCCAGTTACCTGCCCAGGTGTACCACCAAATAACGCCGCAAATAAACCTGCAAAAATCGCACCATACAATCCGACTAGTGCTCCCTCAGACGTTCCCGTTGCAGCAATACCAAATGCAATGGCAAGTGGCAACGCAACAATCGCAACAGTAAAACCAGCTAAACATTCCTTTGCTATTTTTTGAAACATATAAATAACCACCTTCACATTAAGTCCATTTTCCATTGTACACCTAAAAAGATACATTCGTTAGTCCACTTTTTACAGTATCGTGACGTAAACGCATTCAATTGTAAGCTCCCATCACATCTTTGGAAACTATTATAACTATGCTATAATAGATAAATTAAATCTTTTATTATATATTTGGAGGCACTATGCTAACTTTTGAAGAAAAATTATCGATTATTGAATCTTTCCCTGAATTAGAAAGAAAAAACGTATCATTAAAACGCGTGAACTTTCACTTCGAAGAAAGTCGTTTAGATAAAAAGAACGTTGTTTATCACTTACATCCAAATGGAAACGGCTTTGTATATGCAAGTGGTATTAAAGGTTACAAAACGGATGATAAAGGTATGATTAACATCCGCGAATTTTCAGCAGATGAATTACGCTCAGTAATCGAGCAATCAATTGAATTACTTTCACAAGAAGAAGTAGTAATTCCTGCAGAACCTGCAAAAGAAGAAGAATGGCATAACGAAGACGGTCATATCCTTACTCTTATCTCAGAGGATGATATGTGGAACGTGTACGCTGGTGTAAACTTAGACGGTACATTCAACTCTTATCCAGAAGCTGCGGAATACCTTGATGAAGAAGGTTTTTCACGTAAATAAAAATAGAAAGTGGGTATCCCCCACTTTCTATTTTTTTGCTCCTTTTAAAGACTCTCTAAGCACAAACTTCTGTAATTTTCCACTCGCATTACGGGGCAGTTCATCCACAAATAAATAATGACGCGGACGTTTATAATCTGCTAATTCATCACTTTCTTTACAATATATTTCCAAATCATCGTCGGTAATCGCTTCATCTTTCTTTACAATAACAGCCACAACACGTTCTCCCCATAATTCATCTGGCTCTCCAAGCACTGCAACATCTAATACACCAGGATGACTATGAAGGAAATCTTCAATTTCACGTGGATAAATATTAACGCCGCCGCTAATTACCATATCATCCACACGATCTGCGACGAATAAATAGCCATCTTTATCGAAATAACCTAAATCACCCGAGTGATACCATCCTTTATACATCGATTTTGCATTTGCTTCTTCTCGGTTATGATAACCAGCCATCATAGTCGGGCCGCGCAAAATAATCTCCCCAACTTCATAAGGAGGCAATACATCATCCGGTTCTGCTGGTGCATCTTCGCTTGGTTTTACAATGCGAATTTCATGACTAAAGCATGGCGTGCCTGCTGAACCCGCTTTCGTAATTTGATCTTCTTCTACGAGAAACGCAACAACTGGCCCCATTTCTGTCATTCCGTAAATTTGTACAAGATCAATATAAAGACGTTCTTTACATTCCTTCACTAATGCTGGTGCCATCGCCGCTCCGCCATATATACCAATCTTCATCGACGTTAAATCGTACTGTGTTAAATCTTTTTGCAGTAACATATTCCACATCGTCGGTGCTGCAAAAAACGTCGTAATCTTCTCTTCTTGAATCGTATGTAATACTCTATCCGTATCAAAATGATGCAAAATAACATTCTTTCCGCCAACTTGAATGCGCGGAATGATTCCAGCATTTAACTCGCCGCAATGATATAAAGGTGCTACAACAAGTCCGGCACTATCTCTATTATATTTTAAGAAATACGTACAAATCATACTATGCTCAGTCATTTCACGATGACGATGCAATACGCCTTTCGGATGACCTGTCGTACCGCTCGTATATAACATAGAACAATAATCCATTTCATCAATTTCGATATCTATTTTCTCAGAAGATGCCGCATTAACTTTTTCATGGTAAGAACTAGCATAGGAAGGTGTATCTTCTTCTACATACCAAAAAGCCGAATTTGGAAAATCGCGTTCAATGATAGCAACAGTTGATTCAACCGCTTTTTCAAAGACTACTACTTTCGAAGCTGCATCTTGAAGGATATACGATAATTCTTTTGCTTTTAAACGGAAGTTAATCGGGTTAAAGATTGCCCCAATTTTCGCACAGGCTAAGTAAACGTTTACAAATTCACGGCAATTATATAAGTAGACAGATACAGTATCTCCCTTTCTTACCCCTTCTTTCAACAGAGCTTGCGCCGTTTTATTTATTTGCTCATCCCACTGTTTATATGTCCAGCGAATATTTTTTTCCGGCTCTACTAACGCCTCTTTATTTGGATACTTACCAACCGCTAAATCAAATATTCTCCCTATCGTCATGTACATGCCAACAATTTCCCCCTTTTCTCTTTCATAAATCTATCATTTCGTCCATAAGTAGACATTGTCCTCTAATGATTTGACTAATTTTTCTGATTATTATCGACATAGTTTTACAAACAGTGTGGTCTCTTGGTAAATGAAATTATAGCAACTTACTCACAACAATATAAAAAAGAGGCTGTTCCAAATTGGAACAACCTCTTTCTTCTTATACAAATAGCTCTTCTAAAATTTTCAGTTTGTCTTCTGTATATTTTACGAAGCCATCGTTATATGATTTTGGATCTTTCGGATTTGCGAAGTGCGTAATTGCACCTGTCTTCGGATGAACAAATTTACTTGATGCACCACAACCAAGTCCGATAATCGATTGAACTTCTTCCATAATAACAATGTTATAAATACTTTCTTGCGTCGGCATTGCATAACCAACGTTCTCTAAGTTACCTAAAATATTCTTTTGACGATATAGGTAATATGGTACGTAATTATGCTTTTGCGTCCACTCTTCTGCTTCATGCATCATCGCTGTAATTTCTTCGCGACCTGCTACTTTATATTTACGTTTGTTTTGCGTCATTTCAGAAGCACGTTTAAATGATAACGTATGAACTGTTAACGATTCAGGCATTAACTTTTCTGTCTCATCTAACGTGTGCTTGAAAATATCTAGCCCTTCACCTGGAAGACCAATAATTAAGTCCATATTAATATTGTTCATTCCCATTTCACGAGCTAAGTGATACTTCTCAATTGTTTCTTCTACAGTATGATGACGTCCAATTGCTTTTAATGTCTCTTGATGGTATGACTGCGGATTAATACTAATGCGGTCAATATTCCATTTATTTAACACTTCTAGTTTTGCTGGCGTAATTGTATCTGGGCGACCTGCCTCAACTGTTACCTCACGCACATTTTTCACATCTGGGAACGCTTCATACATTTCTTCATACAGCATATCCATCTCTTCCGCTGTAATACTTGTCGGTGTACCGCCGCCGTAATAAATCGTCGTAACTGTTACACCTTTTTCTTTTAAAAACTTACCAATTTCACGAACTTCATAATGTAAACCACCTAAGAATGAATCAACAGAGCCTTGGCGTCCGTTAATTGCATACGCCGGGAATGTACAATATGCACATTTTGTTGGGCAGAATGGAATACCGATATAAATACTTACTTCCTCTTTCAAACGGTATAAATCCGGAACTACCGCTAATTGGCAATCCACAATACGCTGAAGAAGTTCAATTTTCTCTTCATGAATTAAATAGCTTTCACGAAGTTCTTGGTGTGCTTCTTCTTTTGACATACCACTTTGAAGCATTTTATGAAGAAGTTTTGTCGGACGAACTCCTGTTAAAATGCCCCAGCTTTGTTCAAGACCAGTTAACTGCTGAAGAACAGAAAGATATACATAAGAAACAACGTGCTTCACTTGCTTCATACGCTCTTTTTCATCTGTGAAAGCAGATAAATCTTTTGCGAATGTTTCTTCATACACATTTCCAGTAGCAACATCTGTTAAACGAGCAGATGCTTTCACATTCTCTTCAATGTGTATATCAACGATAAGATTTGCTTCCTCTTGTTCAAACCCAATCGTACTATCTTCAAAAAATAAGCCGCCAATATTTTGCAGCGGACGTAAAAAACGATCATCTTGTAACGTTTTAATTGAAATTAACAACATTATCACCTTTTCATTTGCAAACTCTCTTTAGTTTACTTGAAGGGCGTTTGTAGGTCAATACAGAAGGTTTTACCTTATTTCTATATCCTATTTAAAACAAACTGAATATTGGTTTTTCACGAACTTTTCTTAGTTGTATAGACATTGTAATATACTCTTGTTACAATCTAGAACGTATTAGTACTTGCTACTAATTTAAAATACATCTAAAGGAGGACTGTTAACACGACATAGATACTATAACGTGTTAAAAAACAACTATGAAAAAAAGGTTTTACAACATTTTGGCACTAACTTTGGCATTACAAACATTTGTAGCACCTACCCTTTCATTCGCAGAAAATATAGAGAAAACTGCGGAATTGTCTATTGATGAACAAGCTTTAAAAAGCATTGAAGAACATGCAAAGCAGCATAGACATGACGAGGAAAACGACCTTGAAATCTCAGGTGAATATCTTCTCCACTTATCAACAAAACTTCCACTATACGATGCAAACGACTTAAAAACCAAAACAAATATTGAAATTACTGAACGAGTAGTAAAGGCAACGAAGAAAAAAGGTAATACATATTACGTACAAACTACATCCGGTTCTGGTTGGGTTAATAAGGAAAATAATAGTTTAGAAATACAAGAGATTCATAAACTTTCAAATCAAAAACTAATTGTAACTGAAGAAACATCAGTATACTCATTCCCTTTCCAATCGTTTAAAGAAGAAATGATATTACAGCCACAAACAGTAGCTCCTACTGAACAAGCTGGAAATTGGTTTAAAATTCAACTGAACGGAACTGAGAAATGGATTTATGCTCCTTCAGCTACATTCGAAGGTACGAAAGCATCATTATTTGAAAAAACAGGTTCTATCGAAAAAAGAAGCGCAACTTTCTTCAAAACACCATCTAATTTGCCTACAAATAACGTTTATGGTGTTACATTTAAAGAAATGATCGTTCCAAAAGGGAATGAAAACATTCGTCCTGGATACGCAATGGAACCGAAATACATTACAATTCATGAAACTGCTAATACGAGTAAAGGTGCTAACGCGTTAAATCATGCGAAGTACTTAGATAGTCAAGCCCGCGGAAATACTGATCGTTCAGCATCTTGGCATTTTACTGTCGATGATAAAGAAATTTATCAACACCTTCCATTAAATGAAGTTGGTTGGCATGCTGGAAATAAGACCGGAAACTATGAATCTATCGGAATTGAAATTGCTGTGAATAGTGATGGAAATTATACGAAAGCGGTAGAAAATGCCCGGAAATTAGCTGCTTTTTTAATGAACGAATTAAACATATCTCTAGATCACGTGCAAAAGCATCAATTTTGGAGCGGAAAAAACTGCCCTGCATTTATGATTCAACGCGGGCAATGGGATGCTTTCTTAAAGGGCACAAACGCTTACTATAATGAACACCGTAAAGATGTTATTCCGCCGCCAGAAGTCCCTCATGAAAAAGACGACATTACAGGTGGATGGTATGAACAAGATATTCGTCAGTTAGCAGCTAGGAAAATTATGTTCGGTGATGGAAATGGTTCTTACTGGCCAAACCGCCTCGTAACACGAGCTGAATTTGCGAATTTAATGTCGCGAGCTTTAAAATTACCTGCCGGAAACGCTAAATTTACAGATTTAAACGAAGCGCATCCATCTTTAGTAGATGGAATTAACCGTGCTGCTAGCGCAGGTATCATTAGTGGTCGCGGAAATAATAAATTTGATCCAACCGCTACAATAACACGTGATGAAGCTGTTATTATGATTGACCGTGCATTAGCATATAACTGGATTTATAGAAAAGAAATGAAATTACCATTCACTGATCAAAATTTAGCATACGATAAGAAGGCATTACAAAATGTTTACGCATACGGAATCGTAAAAGGGAACGAGCGTAATGAATTCGTACCAAAAGGCACAGCAACACGTGCTGAATCAGCCGCTTTTTTAAATCGAATGCTTAAAGTTATTGAAGCTTAAACAAAAAACTAAAAGGCATAAGAGATAACATTTCTCTTATGCCTTTTATAAAACTATTAACTATTTTTAATCATAAATCTAAGTCGTATTCCTAATAAAACAAGGGCAAAACCAACGAATGGAAGATAATTCATATCATGTCCTGTGGCTGGAAGGCGTTGTGCATGAGATGCATCTTGTCCTTTTTCTGGTAAGGTTGGTTGTTCTTTATCTACGTTTACCATTCCTTCACCCGGTTTCTCTGTCTCTTCGCCTGGCTTTTCTGTTTCTCCACCCGGTGTTTCTGTTTCTTCACCTGGCTTTTCTGTTTCTCCACCTGGTTTTTCTGTTTCTTCACCTGGTTTTTCTATCTCTCCACCTGGTTTTTCTGTTTCTTCACCCGGTGTTCCTGTTTCTTCACCTGGATTCTCTGGACCTTTGCTTGTTTCTTTTTCATTTGTAATTTGAAGTTTTACTACTTCAATTTTTTGATTAGAAATCGTAAATTCAATTTCCTTATCAGATAAACTATATCCTTCTGGTGCCTGAACTTCTTTTAAAATATAATCTCCTGGCTCTAATTCTTTCGAAGTTGCTTTACCATTTTCATCTGATGTTAATGTGTCTATTTTTGTTCCATCTTTCAAAATTTCAAACACTGCGCCCGCTAATTTTTTATCTTTATCATTAGCATCTACTTTTATAATTTCTATTTGACCTGTAATTTTTTCTTTCACTTTTTCATTTAATACTTCTTGCTTTATTACTGTATTTGCAACAACATTTACTTCTACCGTTACTTCTAACGCTTTATAGCCTTCCGGCGCTTTCGTTTCTTCTAACGTATACTTACCTGGCACTAAGTTTTTGAATTGTACTACACCGTCTTTATTCGTTGTTTTCGCTTCTCCAACTACTTGACCATTTTCGTTCTTTAGTCTAAATTCTGCGCCTTCTAGAACTTTTCCACTCTCTGCATCCTTTTTGATTACTTGTAAGCTTCCTAGTTCTTTTGCGTTTTCTACTTGTACTTGTACTACTTTGTTTGCTTCCACAACGACTTCAATTTCTTCTTTTAATAATGTATATCCTTGTGGCGCTTTCGTTTCTTTTAATGTGTATGTTCCTGGCTCTAATTTCTGAGAGATTACTTTACCTGTTTTATCTGTTCGTAACGTCTCTACTTTTTTACCATCTTTGTACACTTCAAATTCTGCATCTGATAATACTTTCGCTTTATTTTCTGCATCCACTTTTACGATTTCAAATTGACCAAGGCTCTTACTGTTCATTACTTTTACATCAATAACTTTTTCCCCATCAACTGTTACATGAATTACTTGTTTTGTTAACTCATAACCTTCTGGCGCTTTTGTTTCTTCTAACGTATATTCACCAGGCACTAGTCCGTCTACTTTAACAATTCCAGACTTATCTGTTGTAATTCCTTCTTTTACAACATTCCCTTGCGCATCTTTCAATGTAAATTCTGCGCCTGCTAAACGTTTCGCTTGATCTTTATCATCCGTCTTAATAATTTGTAGAGAACCTAAGATTCTTTCGTTTTCCGCCTCTACTTTCACTACTTCTTTCTCGTTTTGTATTGTTACTTTCCATTCTTTATTTGAAAGCTTGTAACCTTCTGGTGCTTTCGTTTCTTTCACTGTATATTCACCTAATGGTAACTTTGGTGACATCACTTTTCCACTCTCATCTGTTTTCAGTTCCGCTACCTTTTTACCATCTTTATATACTGTAAATTCTGCACCTGATAATACTTTCGCTTTATCATTCGCATCTACTTTTACAATTTCAAATTGACCTGTTAATTTTTCATTCATAACTTCTTGTTTTACTACTTCATTTGCTACTACGTTTACTTCGACTGTTACTTCTACTGCTTTATAGCCTTCCGGCGCTTTCGTTTCTTCTAAAGTATACTTACCTGGTACTAAGTTTTTGAATTGTACTACACCGTCTTTATTCGTTGTTTTCGCTTCTCCAACTACTTGACCATTTTCGTTCTTTAGTCTAAATTCTGCGCCTTCTAGAACTTTTCCACTCTCTGCATCCTTTTTGATTACTTGTAAGCTTCCTAGTTCTTTTGCGTTTTCTACTTGTACTTGTACTACTTTGTTTGCTTCCACAACGACTTCAATTTCTTCTTTTAATAATGTATATCCTTGTGGCGCTTTCGTTTCTTTTAATGTGTATGTTCCTGGCTCTAATTTCTGAGAGATTACTTTACCTGTTTTATCTGTTCGTAACGTCTCTACTTTTTTACCATCTTTGTACACTTCAAATTCTGCGTCTGATAATACTTTCGCTTTATCTTCTGCATCCACTTTTACGATTTCAAATTGACCTGTAGCTTTTTCAACAATTTTTTTATTCAACACATCTACAGTCACTGTTTTATTAGCAGCTACATCAACATGAACTAAACTAGATGATAGTTCGTAACCTTTTGGTGCTTCAACTTCTTTTAATGTATATGTTCCAACTGGAAGTTGTTTTGATAAAGCTTCACCTTTACCATCTGTAATAATTGTTTCGACAATGTTCCCATCTTTATCTATAACATCAAATTTTGCACCTGGTAAAAGTTGACCAGATTCACTATCTTTTTTCAATAATTTAAATTGACCATTTTCTACTTTTTTCGTATTCTTCATAACAAATTCAATTATGTTTGTATTATCAATTGTTACTTTTACTGGTGTATCAACTTTTATATATCCTTCTGGTGCACTAATTTCTTTTACAAAATAATCACCAAATGGTAAATCTTTAACTTCCGCAATACCCTTTTCGTTTGTTGTAACAGTAGCCACAACATTATTATCTTTGTCTATAACATCAAATTTTGCGTCTTTTAAAACAATGTTTTCATCGTTTTCATCAACTTTTTTAATTTGTAAATTTCCCTTTTCAGCTGCCGGCTTTTTCCACTTTGGCCAATTAAATTTAAAATTATGAACCTCAAATCCATCTCTTTGATGTAAGCCACCAACATAGACTTGTCCGTTAATTGAACCACCCTTTGTCTCTACAACTGCATTAGGCGCAAATATACTTCCTACTACACCATATCCTTTAGTTGTTATCTTTGTAGCATTAGGGAACACCCAAATGACTTTACTAGCTAACTCAGTAAAAAAGGAATTAGGGTCATATGCTTGAGATGTATTAACTAATGTGAACCCGCCCTTATCTGTTGTATCATACAGGATTGCACCGCCACCAAAATTAACTTCTTCCGCATCTGAATGAATAACCATAAAGTCTTTATTACTTACATTCGGAAGAAAAACGTCTTTTACATCAAATGTTTTCTTTCCATTTTGTCCGGAAGAAACATAAATATTAGGATTATTTACATCTTCACCGATCCCAAAGGTCATACCCGATTTTGGTTTATCCGTATGTAATTGGCCCGCATCCTCAATTACGCTATCAACGTCTTTTCTAAATTCTTTAAATTTAGCATCAATCTCCGCTTGCTCTTTATAAGAGATACGGTCATATGATGATTTCATTGCACCTTCTGGGTCACCGTCTTTTGTCATTGCCACTGTTCCATCTTGAATAATTACTTGTCCTGTTCCCGCTTTCGTAAATTGACCACCTAGTAATAATGATGGATATCCTTCATCTACCCATGTTGCTCCAGCTAAGTTATGCGCTCCCGTTGCAGCCGCTAAGACTGTATAACTTGATGCGTTCATATTTTTTTGAACAGCCATCGCACCCTCAATATCCGCACTCGTTGCACTATGATCTCCAAAAATGATTGCATTGTAATAAGATACATCACCTAAACCTTTTAATTCTGTTGTAGCTGCCTCTGCTTTATATGGTAAATGGATTAAAAAATTCATACATACTAGTAACATAACTATAAAACTACTACTTAATTTTTTTATTTTTTGATTAAATGATTTCCTCAAGAAATTCATTCCCCCTTTTAAACTTCCTAAAACCAAACAAAAAAGCACCTTTCATATGTACCAAGGCTTACTCACAATAACTTAAAATCATCCATTTAAATAAAAACAAGAAACTCTACAACTGATCAATAAAATTACTACAATTCATTTTTGAGATAATACGTGAACGAAACTATCATGCGGAAGTATTTTTGCATATGGAGCTCAATAAAATTAATCTGGAGAATATTTCATGTGGTGTAACTATTTTGTCAACATCAACCACTTTACAACAATTTTCTAAATGATTCAAGTGAATTGTATGAACTTCAGACACAATTTATTCGGTAAAACGTTTTCATTTTTCGAATAAAACTAATAAAAAAACGTAGCCAAAAGCTACGTTTTTCTTTCATCGTTTCGGTGTATTTTTATGATTCTTCAAAAACGGAAGCGGGAATTGCTTACGGAAATGTTCTTTAATCATATACTCTACGCCGTTCTCACTATTCGAACGTGTAATCCAGTCAGCTGCTTGTTTTAACTCTACAGGTGCATTCCCCATTGCTACACCAAGCCCCACATTTTCAATTACTTCTAGATCTTCTAAACTATCTCCAATCGCAACCATTTCGTTTAGCGAAATATTTAAATGCTCTCCAAGCAATTGTAATCCGCGTAATTTTGATACATTTTGCGGCAAAATTTCTATTCGCTTTGAATCACAATCAACATACTCTATATCTTGGAATGCTTTTCTTAATGTATTTATCCCTCGTTCTTTTTCACCTTTACTTTGGAAAATAACATCAATTTTTGGTGCCGCTACTGGATGATCACGAAGTGCATCACCTAACGAGTCTACAAATTGAACCGGATAAAATAACGGATCTGCGCTTGATAATACAGTACGCGCAATTAAGTTTGGTGTATTTCTCTCACGATTTCCAATTGAAAACCGTTCATGAGAAATGCGGACGTTACAATCGAAGTGCTCTAACACTTGCACAATGTTAAACGTCTTCTCTTCCGATAATCTTCTTTGAACGTACGGCTTATCTAAAGTTGCTGAAACGAAAGCACCGCCATGTGTCACTAATATAGAATCTAATTTTAACGCCTTTGCTACTTTATGAGCGGATTGAAAATTACGGCTCGTAAATAATGTAACGTATACATCTTTTCTTTTCACAAATTCAATTGTTTCTCTTAATCCTTTTGCAATTTTTCCGTTGTTGTATAGTAGTGTCCCATCTATATTAAGAGCTAGTAAGCGATAAATCATGTCGCACTCCCCCTCTTCGCTGTTGTACTCTATCCATAATTTATGAAATAAATGTAGCAAATAGAACGAGTTAGAATTACTACTGAAAATTTGGTTTACTATATACATATACACTCAGTAAAGGAGATAGTACAATGCAAGCACCACCTTCCTTTTATGAAGGCGATACGTTAGAAGTAGCAAAGAAATTACTTGGACAAAAACTTGTACATATTGTAGATGGAATAAAACGAAGCGGAATCATTGTAGAAGTAGAGGCATATAAAGGTCCCGATGATAAAGCCGCGCATAGTTACGGCGGCAGACGAACGGACCGTACAGAAGTCATGTTTGGCGCACCGGGGCATGCTTACGTATATTTGATTTACGGTATGTATCATTGTTTTAACGTCATTACAGCGCCAGTTGGCACCCCGCAAGGCATTCTCATTCGAGCCCTTGAACCAGTAGACGGGATTGAAGAAATAAAACTAGCACGTTACAACAAAACAGACGTTACGAAGGCACAATATAAAAATTTAACAAACGGTCCTGGCAAACTATGCCGTGCACTCGGAATTACTTTAGAAGAACGCGGCGTATCGTTACAAAGTGACACATTACATATTGAACTCGTCCGAGAAGAAGAACACATGTCATCACAATATCAAATAACAGCAGGTCCTCGTATTAACATCGACTATGCAGAAGAAGCTGTACATTATCCGTGGCGTTTTTATTATGAAGGGCATCCGTTTGTTTCAAAGAAATAAACGATTCAACAAAAAATATTCATAAAAGAAGACTGTTCCAAAATGGAACAGTCTCTCCCTTTTTACTCCGCGCCTTCCGCAGTCGCAATATTATCCTCTAAATTTTCTCTTGATAATTCAGCCGCCATAAAGTCAGCTGTTTCTGGAAGTGCTAAATGCATATGAGCCTTTTGACAAATTTGGATCGTACAGTTTTCTACCACATAATCGAAAACATGTCCGCCTCCGCTTCTTTCATCATCAATATAATGTAAGTGGAAACCAGCTACACCAATACCTTGCGCATAATCTGGTGTCCAAAATCCAGCTAGCGTACCTTCTGTATGTTTAAATGAAAAGATTGGTTGTGATTTCGTCACTTCAACGAGCGGTGTATACGGTTTTTCTTGTCTTGGAACAGTTCTCGTTCTTACTTCACGGAATGTACCGTCCATTCGAATAGCGTAAAATAAGTTTTTACTTGGCATTAATTCATGTAATAATGCCTCAACTTCTTCACGATTCATCGGGCGCTCTACTGTATAACTCATTTCTTTTTCAAAAAACGTTACAGTCGCAAACGGTGTTGTTTCTTCCGGTTCTACTTTTTCTGCTGAACCGTCTGAACGTAAATGATAAAATTCGTTATCAAACGCAATCATTTCACCATCTAATTGATCAAATGTGCCGATGCCGAAATCACCACGTTCTTTCAATTCCTCAAAGCTAATCACACCATCATATATACCATCTAATAGCGCAAGCATTGTAGATGTTTGATATACTTCATTACTCGTTTTCGTTCTTTTTGCATCAATATCAATGAATTGTGCAACAGTCATCTCAATCATGCCTCCATTAGTTTAATTGGTTTGGTAATAATTTTTCGCTTAATTTAATGTTGTCACGGTAGTCAATTGGAACATCAATAATGACAGGGCCGTCTGCTGCTAGTGCTTCTTTTAATACACCTTCTAATTCATCAGGCGTGTTAACGCGAAGACCTTTTGCACCGAAGCTTTCTGCATATTTCACAAGATCGACATCGCCAAACTCTGTAGCTGATGTTCTACCGTATTTCATCATTTGTTGGAACGCAACCATATCATACGTACCGTCTCTCCATACAAGATGTACGATCGGTGCGTTTAAACGTACCGCTGTTTCTAATTCCATCGAAGAGAATAAGAAACCACCATCACCTGACACGGAAACAACTTTCTTGCCCGGTTCAACTAAAGTAGCGGCAATCGCCCAAGGAAGTGCAACACCTAACGTTTGCATACCGTTACTAAATAATAATCTACGTGGTTCATAAGAACGGAAACATCTTGCCATCCAAATAGAATGTGAACCGATGTCACATGTCACAGTTGTATCGTCACTAATTAAAGAACGAAGTGTACGAATAACTTGAAGCGGATGCGTAACACCTTCTGAAGCACGGTCTGGAACTTCTGCTTGTTCTGATAATTTCGCGCGTAATCGTTCTAACACTGCTTCTGATTTCGAACTTAATACAAGTTTCGGTAATTTTTCTGCAATGCTATTTACAGTTAAAGCGATATCGCCAATTAATTCACGCTCTGGTTGGTAATCATGGTCGATATCCGCTTGATGGTCATCAAGATGAATAATCGTTCTGTCTCCAAGTTTATTCCAGAATTTCGGATCATACTCAATTGGGTCATAACCGATCGAAATAACAAGGTCTGCTTCTTCTAGTAAAATATCACCTGGTTGGTTACGGAATAATCCAACGCGGCCGAAGAAATGATCTTCTAACTCACGTGAAATCGCGCCAGCTGCTTGATATGTTTCAACGACAGGAAGTTCTGTATCAGCAATTAATTCACGAACCGCTTTCGTTACTGCATTCGTGCTCGCTCTCATACCGAGTAAAATAACTGGTAATTTCGCTGATTTTATTTTTTCTACTACATATGTAATTTCATGTGTGGGAGCGATTCCAAGCTGTGGCTTAGAAAGCGCACCGATAGACTCTACAGTCGTTTCCGCAGTCATAACGTCTTGCGGAAGACTTACTAAAGTAGCTCCTGGATTTGTGGAAGTCGCACTTCTAAATGCATTACTAAGTGCTTCTGGCACATTATCAGGATGCTCTACTTCTACGCTATATTTTGTGATTGGTTCGAATAGTGCAGCATTATCCATAGATTGATGCGTACGCTTTAATCTATCCGTACGTGGAACTGCACCAGCTAAAGCAACAACGGGATCACTCTCCGCATTCGCAGTAACAAGACCTGTCGCTAAATTCGATGTCCCTGGTCCTGAAGTTACAAGACATACACCCGGTTTCCCTGTTAATCTACCAATAGCAGCTGCCATAAATGCTGCGTTTTGTTCATGACGACAAACAATTAACTCTGGTCCTCTTTCTTGCAGTACATCAAATACAGAGTCAATCTTCGCTCCTGGAATACCGAAAACATGTGTCACACCTTGTTTAATTAAACAATCAACAACAAGATCTGCTCCTTTTGTTTTTGTTTTCACGTCGTTTGCTTTTACACCTGTACTCAAACTAATCATCCCTTTATTTCATAATGTGTGTAATAAAGATTTTTAATTTCACCTAGTTAATTAATGTAGTGAAGTATTATTTATCATTATATTACAAATGCATTATTTTTCCAACAATATGAATTTGGCAGTTTTTTGACAACCATTAAGGAATACGCTTACAACCCTTTGTTTATCCTAGAATAATAATTTTATATCTCATCTAAAAATGCACGAAAAACTTTCATCTAGTCACAGTATTAAAAACATTACAGTACCTTGCAAAGAACACTACTAAATGATATATTTGTAAATATTGGAATACCCAGCAATTGGAATGTGTTTTGTAATTCATCATTTTATAAAGGAAAGTGATTGTTATGAACAAAAGTGAATTTTTGGAACAACTTAGTTCTTCCCTGCGGAATATGCCTAATGTAGAAAAGAAAGATATTATTTCGGAGTATGAAACTCATTTTATCAGTGGTAAACAAGATGGGAAATGTGAAGAAGAAATTGCTAGAAAACTAGGAAACCCTAAAACGATCGCGAAAGAACTTACTGTTTCCTATGCAATAAGCAATGCTGACAATAAACGAAGCTTTAAAAATATGATAACTGCACTATTTTCTGTTATGAGCTTAAGTGTTTTAAACTTTACCTTTATCATTATCGCCTTTTTCGTATTACTCTTTTTATTACCGATCCTTCTAGCACTTATCATTGCTACTCCATTATTAATTATTTCACCTATTTTATTAATAGGATTAGGATTTTCCAAAGGGTTTCATCAAATTAGTTATTCCGATGTTTATAATGTGTTCATCGCTTTTTGCAGCGGTTTGCTCATATCCGTCATATCTTACCAAATGGTAAAACATCTATACGCAACTTTAGTAAAGTATTTGAAATGGAATATAGCTATTTTACAAAGATAATAATGAATATAAAAGGAGATTAAAATGAAGAAGTATACTTTATATCTACTCATGTTACTTACAATTTTATTTCTATCAGCTTGTTCAAACAGTGCACAACCTACGGAAGAAAACGATATAGAATCTATTAAAGATGTAACGATTAAAATTCCAGAAACTATATTCACTTCCTCACAAAAGAATGTAACGATTAACGAAGACGAAATGAAACAAAATATAAAAACTTATTTAGATTATAGCGGGGAGTTAGACGAAAATATCGTTCCACTTTCATCAGCCATGTCTGACGAGGAAGTCACGGAATCCAACCGAAAGAAATTAAAACAACTAGTAGATTTAGCAAAACAAAATGATGCGAATTTCCATGATTTTATTAGTAACAATACGATCCCTGATGATTACAAACAGCCTTCGAAGGAAATTCATGATTTTATTTCAGCGTCTACGGCACTTTCAGTAGAACTAGAGCAAGAATTAGACAAAATCGCGCAAGATGGTAACTTATTCAAAACTGATTTTTCTTTTACAAAACGCTTTGAGCAAGTTAATGGTAGGAAGCAAAAAGAAATTGAAAAGTTTTTAAAGGAAAAGAAGATTGAGACTGAGTATTTCCACAAATAACAAACAAAAAAGACGCTCCCATACCAGGAGCGTCTTCCACTATTACGCTTGTTGTTGCGCGTTATATAATTCTTCAAGTGGCTGCATGATAATTTTGTTAACGTCAGTGATAACGATATTTAGGCGTTGTTCAGTTTCCATTAACTTTGTGATTTTAGCATCTTGTTGAATGCGAGCTACAACTTCTTGTGCTTTTTGGTTATCTTCTTCAGTGATTTCTTGACCTTGCATCATTTTTTGTTGTAAGCCAAGTTGCATTGTACGGAACTCATCGAATAAGTTCTTTGAAGCCGCATCACCTTGAACTGCTGCGTAGCTTGCTTTTAATGTTTGGAAATCTTCGTTTTCAGCGATTGCTTTTTGTAATTCATATGCAACATCATGAATGTTTTTTGTCATTTTATTTTTCCTCCTTTAGAAGGCTAGCGCTTTTCGCTCACACTGCCTTTTAAGTGCATTTACATACGCACCTCTTCTTACCATATCAAACTATGCAAGAGATGTGAAGAAATTTCACTTTTATTTCTATGTACTCACCTTATTATCTAAGAAACAACAGTAACAGTCCTTGCAAGAGCCCAATCATCCCGCCTAATAGTGCTCCTAAATACGTAATCATTTTCAGTTCATTTTTCGTAATGGACAGCACTAAATCTTCTAGTCTCTCTGTTGAAAACGTAGACACTTCTTGCTGGACAATTTCCGCAAGGTGGAGATTGTTTAATATACTCTCTACGTTTTCTGTTCCCCACTTCAAGCCTTTTGTTACTGCACTTGGAAGCACTTTTTCAATAATTGTTTCTCGAACTGGCTCACATACTTGCTGCACAGATTGATTTAAAAACTTATTCACTGTTTCTTCAACTTTAACTGCTGACAATATGGAGCTTACAATCATTTCTTTTTCTACAAACGTTTCTAATTCTTTTACATCTCTTCCTTTTAACTTTTCCCACTCTTTTTGCAGTACATCAGTTAAAAGCTGCTTTGTGCCATCTTGCCCTAAAAACTTAATAACTTCTGGCTGTACACGATCCACTACACTTACATTTCCTAAAAACATTCCGACTAAGTTAAGCAGCGTTCCCCTAGAAGCAAAGAAATCATCAATCATTTTTGAAAGACGTGCTTTCCCTTCTTCACTTTCAAAAAAACGAATTCCTCGATCTAAAATAAAAGCCGAGACATTTGGAATCGCATTCTCTATTTTTTCATGAACAGAATGAGGTAAAGCCTGTTCCCATGTATATGTATAATACTCTGCTAAAAATGCCTCTATTTTTTCTGTAATCACATGTTCGATTTTCTCGGTTGCTTCTTTTTCTACATGCGCTACGTTCCATTTTTCTAACATTTGTCGTAACGACTGTTCATTCGTAATTACTTTATCCACTTCTACTTGTGTCCATTGAATTAAACTTTTTTGAAACTCTTCATTTGTTAATTTCTTTCCGATTCCTTCTGGCGTTAACAAATGTTCGACAACCATTTTTCCTAATTGAACAGCAAGTTCATCGCGGCGCTTCGGAATTAACCCTGGTGTAAATGGAACTTGAAACTTTCCAATATAAATAGGGCGATGAGGACGAAATAACATTTTTATCGCTAAATGATTTGTGAATCCTCCAATAATCGCTCCGAGCCCTGTCGTCGTTAACATGCTTAACCATATATTCATTACAATCAACCTTTCGCTTCTCCAAAACTATAGCATATCATCATACGGACAAAAGTATAATGGTATAAAAACGTATTTGCAATATATAGCTATGCCTATTATGTCAACATTTTGTTAGTAAAGGAGTGATTTCGTTGGTTCTCGGTATTTTAACTTCTCACCCTCATTATGAGCAAATGTATTACACCGAAATCGCTAAACGCGCTCGGTTTTATCATAATGTCGTTGCCCAGTTTACGCCATTTGGTATTGATCCTAAAACAGATCTTGTCTCTGGTCTGATTTATGATACAGATACAGGAAAATGGAAAGAGCAAATATTCCCTATTCCTTCTTATATTTACGATCGTTCTTCTTTTAACGAGGAAACTGACTTCGACAAAGCAAAATCAATTATTCATTCATTACACAACCGTGCTTCCACTACCTTTTTAAATAACACACTCATTGACTTGAGCGAACTACATGATTTATTTCTCACGAATAAAAAATTATCTCCTTATATACCAAAATTCGAAATAGCAACGATACAAAACATTTTCAAACTGTTATTAAAAACAAAAGATATTATTATACGGCCTACTAACACACATTCCAATGAAAGTCTGTACCGGATCGCTTATAAAAATAAAACGTTTCATATCGATACGATAAATGATGACTATCATACTTCTACTCCAATCAAACGGACAGATGAATTTATATCTTGGTACAAATCTAACATACGATCAGCACGTTACATCACCCATACAATGCTGCAACCACCAAATCAATTAACATACCCGCTTCATATTCGAACCATTTTGCAAAAAAATAAAGAACAGAAGTGGACTGCTATCGGCCAATTTATACAAAAAAGCTCATTTCCGAATCAACTTTTACTTTCAGCAACAGATGATTCCTCGCTGCATTCATTTTCAAAAATTAAATACGTACTATCTAGTACCGGTGTACAATTATTACAAGACGCTTTACATGACATTATAAATGAAGTGTTTCAAACATTAGATGAATCTTATTCTTCGTTATTCGAGCTAGAGCTTTCCACCATTATGGATCAAAAAGGGGCAATTTGGCTTATGTATGTCAACACGATTCCCCCGTACGAACATTACATTCGTCATAGTGATGCACTAGCCGAAAAAATATATCACGGACCACTAAAGTTTAGTCGCTTCACACCATAATGAAAGGAGGTAACACCATTTTGAAAGAGCACATATATACATTAAATATTTCAGATGAGCATCCAAATAGTATTACTTTACCTTATATTTTTTCCATTACACCACCAATTGCATCTCTTTCCTTCGGCGTACGCCATGTTGCAAGTGAAGAGGTGAAAATTCATTATTCCTTTACTCGCGAAATCATTATCGGAAAACAAATTGCAGAGAAACTTTTACTTCCTCATTCCACTACTATCCATGCATTCACGCAAAATGAAACCATTATTTTCGGACCGTTAATCGGGATTTTCACAACTGGTTTTAACGATGACTCTTCTAATCCTTTAGGAAACCGTTCAACTTCTCTCAGTGAGTTACTAACGCCGCCATTCACCTTGCGACCATTTGTATTTGTTTTTGGTGTGCAACATATAAACTGGGCAGACGAAACAATTGAAGGGTATTTCTTTCAAGAGGAACAGTGGATTAAGAAAAAAGTCCCTTTACCGAATGTCATTTATGATCGATTACCAAATCGGAAAGCCGAAAATTATAAACCGATCGTAAGAGCAAAAAGAAAATTAGAGCATGACTATGCTATTCCATGGTTTAATCCAGGCTTTTTCAATAAATGGGAAGTGCATCAACTTCTTATGAAAGATGAATCCATTATTCCCTTATTACCAAACACGGAAGCTTTTCAACATTTCGAACAAGTAGAACGCTTTCTTGGCACGTATAAATCTGTTTACATGAAACCGATACACGGTAGCTTCGGGAGAAACATTCATCAAATATTTTACTCTCAAACAGAGAATTGCTACTACTGTCGTTATCGCGAAAATGAAGAAAATAAACTAAGAAAGTACCAATCATTAGAAACGCTTCTGAACCATGTATTAAAAGGACATGATTTAAAAAAATTTATCGTACAACAAGGTATTTCCTTACTTCGCTTCGATGGGCAACCTGTTGATTTTCGCATTCACACAAATAAAAATCATTTTGGCCAATGGATGGTCAGTGCAATCGTTGCAAAAATTGCTGGCAAAGGTAGCTTAACAACGCATGTAAATAGCGGTGGCGATACAAAATTACTGCAAGAACTTTTTCCGGATTCAACGAAACAAGTTCAAATTGAAAATAAATTAAAACATACAGCCTTACAAATCAGTTACGCGCTCGATGAACAAGTAACCGGAAATATTGGAGAGATTGGTTTTGATATCGGTTTAGACACGCAAGAAAACCCGTGGCTCTTTGAAGCAAACTCTAAACCTGGGCGAACTGTATTCCAAGATGAAAAGTTAAAAGAACAAAGTGAACTGACGCGCCAATTATTTTACGAATATGCCATCTACTTAACTGAACATTCTTTGCGCGATGCAAAAGAAAAAATGGCTCAAATAAAATCCGGAACTCCATCAAACACCGAACATATCCCATCCCCTATGATTCACTCACAAATACGAAAACAAAAACTTCCACCTCATTCATAAGGTGGAAGTTTTCTATTTACACAAGTTTCACTACAACCTCTGTTTCCACATTACACATCCCGCAATAAAAAACATGATTGCAGTACTCTTGTGAATTACTATGTGTTAAACCATCTACTGCACTTAATAATTCTTGATCCATATACGCACTATAATCGTCTATGTAATCTACAGTTTTCCCATAATCTTGGAGTATACCTTGGCAATTTTGACAAGAATATGTTTGTGATTCTAATGCGTTGCAAAGCGGGCAAATTCCCATCACGATTCCTCCATACGTTATCATTTACAAGCAGATTGAAGAGAGCATCTAGCCGTGCATAGGAGCGTCCTGTCCCCCTACTTAAAATAGAACTATAAAATTGCTACCGATTTAATTTTAGTAAGTCATAAATAAGAAGTTAATGATTTGCCCCACAATAGCGGGATACAAAAAGAAAACCATATTTCATATCGCTCTTAGTTTAGCCTTCTTTCTAAAAAATACAACGATTACTCTTATTTCATAATTTACGAAATCACTAAGATTTTTTTACAAAATTTACAAATTATTATTTCGTATATCTTTCTAGGTAACATCCATACTATGAGTACAAACTTAATTACCGATGGATTAGCGCCAAACGGGGCGATAATCTGGTTCAAATCCAGCTAGTCCAACCAAAAAAAATTTTTCTAACTCTAAGGAGGATATATTCCTATGGCAAACCAAAGTTCTTACAATCAATTAGTAGTACCAGGAGCAACAGCTGCAATCGATCAAATGAAGTACGAAATCGCTCAAGAATTTGGTGTACAATTAGGGGCAGATTCTACGGCTCGCGCTAACGGTTCTGTTGGTGGAGAAATTACAAAACGTCTAGTTGCAATGGCTGAGCAAAGCCTTGGCGGATTCCAAAAATAAATATATATGGCAAAAAGGTCTCAAGGCATATGCCTTGAGACCTTCCTTCATTTACTGCAACATTTGTAAAAACTTCTTCGTGCGTTCTTCTTTTGGATTTGTAAATACATCTTCTGGTGTACCTTGTTCGACAACGACACCGCCATCCATGAAAATAACGCGGTTCGCAATTTGATGCGCAAAACGCATTTCGTGCGTTACAATCACCATCGTCATGCCTTCTTTAGCAAGTTCTTTCATTACTTTCAGAACTTCTTGAACAAGTTCAGGATCAAGTGCTGACGTCGGTTCATCAAATAGTAATACTTCCGGCTCCATCGCAAGCGCGCGAGCAATTCCAACGCGCTGTTGTTGTCCGCCTGATAATTGGAACGGATATAAGTCTACTTTATCCGCAAGACCAACTTTTTCAAGGAAATAGTTTGCTTTTTTCTTCGCTTCTTCTTTCCCCATCTTTTTCACTGTAATGAGCCCTTCCATTACATTTTGAAGTGCTGTTAAATGAGGGAATAGATTATGGTGCTGGAATACCATACCTGTTTGCGTACGAAGATTGACAATATCTTTCTTCGATACTTTTTGAGAGAAGTCGAGCTCTTTATTACCGATGCGAATATTACCAGCGTTCGGCGTTTCTAACACGTTGAGACAACGCAGGAATGTCGTTTTACCAGATCCCGATGGCCCGATAATAACAACAACTTCCCCCTTCTCAACTGATAAATCTATATGTTTTAGTACGGTATTATCTCCGAAACTTTTTTGTAAATTTTGAATTGAAATCATAAAAACAAAAACTCCTTTTATGAAAGGGTTATTTTAGAGTGTAACGTTCTGAACGTTTTTCTAATATTTGTTGCACAATAGATAATAAGAAGCAAATTGCCCAATAAATTAGACCTGCTTCGAAATAAACAATTAAAAACTCGTAGTTCATTGCCGCAATTTCCTGCGCTTTTCGGAACATTTCTGTTACTAAAATTAACGATGCTAATGAAGTATCCTTCACTAAACTAATAAATGTATTCGAAAGCGGCGGAATAGATACTCGCGTTGCCTGCGGTAAAATAACACGTTTTAATGCTTGCGGGTATGTCATCCCAATTGTGTAAGCTGCTTCCCACTGTCCTTTCGGGATTGAAAGGATAGAAGCACGAATAATTTCAGATGCATACGCACCAACATTTAACGAGAATCCAATAACTGCTGCTGTATATGGCTCAACTTCAATATTAAGAGTTGGAAGACCATAGAAAATAATAAATAACTGTACAAGAAGTGGCGTTCCGCGAATGATAGATACATAGATACGAGCAATCCATTGTAAAATACGACTACCTGAAATACGTGCAAGCGCCGTTAACGTCGCAAGTATAATCCCGATAATAAATGTAATAAGCGTTAATGGAATTGTCGTAAATACAGCTTCCTTCAGCATAGGCATGAAGGAAGAATGCATAATATCTATCCAAGTAGACAATCGATCTGAAACCAGCGCACTACTTAGATACATTTTCACCGAACCATTTTTTCGCTATTTTATCGTACGTACCATCTTTTTTCATATCTTCTAACGCTTTATTTACTTCTTGTACTAGCTTGTCGCTACCTTTACGGAATAAGAATCCACTTTGTGACGCTTCTTTTTCTGTATCTACAATTTTAATTTTTGCATCTTTTTTCGTTTCTAAGTAGTTTAATACTGATAACTTATCATTAATTGTGAAATCAACGCGTCCAGTATTTAATAATTCTGCCGCTTGGCTAAATCCTTCTACATTCGTGATTTCCGCACCATTTTTCTTAGCAATATCTGCATAGTTACTTGTTAAAGATTGTGCTGCTTTTAATCCTTTTACATCAGCAAATGTAGCAGGTTTATCTTTATCCTTCGCAATAACTAATACCGCTGAAGATGAAACATATGGGCTAGAGAAGTCATATTTCTTTTGGCGATCTTCACGAATACCAACTTCGTTTGCAACCATGTCGAAACGTTTTGCATCTAGACCAGCAAGTAAGCTATCCCATTGTGTTTCTTTAAATACAGGTTTTACTCCTAAACGTTTTGAAACTTCTTCTGCTAATTCAACGTCAAATCCAGTTAATTTATTGCTTGAATCGTGGAATGTGAACGGTGGATATGTACCTTCTGTTCCAATTACAAGTTCACCACTTTGTTTTATCTTTTGTAACGCATCTTGACTAGCTGTATCTTTTTTCTCTTCTTTGCCGCAGCCTGCTACAATCCCGATCGCTAAAGTAGTTACTGCAAGAACTGAAAATAATTTTTTCATGATGGTAATCCTCCAAGTATTCTGATAGGAATTTAAAAACTATATTGATTGTATGCAATCTTGAACAATTTTTCAATGAAAATGTTCTTATTTAGTTTATCCTTTTTCTTCATAATCAAACAAAAGGGGAAAATAACGCTACATACAAAAAATAAGTAACATTTTTTAATATAGCATTTATAGATAAAAAGGTAAAACAATACTTCTTATTTAACTGTCATGATTCACTAAAAAAAGAACTTGCAAAAATCGCAAGTTCTCCTCCATACATATTAGGCGCTCTGGTTTCCTTCCATTTGCGTTTTGTACATATCGTAATAACGCCCACGCTTTTTCATTAGTTCATCATGAGAGCCTTTTTCTAAAATTGTTCCTCTATCAAGTACAATAATTTGATCTGCGCTTTTAATTGTGGAAAGACGGTGAGCGATAATAAATGTCGTTCTTCCTTTTTTCACAACTTCTAACGCTTGTTGGATCATCGCCTCTGTTTCTGTATCAATACTAGACGTTGCTTCATCTAAAATTAAAATGGCTGGGTCAAAAGCGAGTGCCCTAGCAAACGAAATAAGCTGACGTTCTCCAGTGGAAAGCGTGCTTCCCTTTTCTGTAATTTCTTCATTTATATTGTTCGCAAACCGTTCCGCACCAACATCACGCAATGCTTTTACGATGCGCTCTTTTGAAATTTTTTCGTTCTCTAAGCTTACATTAGAAGCGACCGTCCCGCTAAATAAAAACGGATCTTGCAGTACGATTCCCATATGTTCACGCGTTGCTTGTTTCGGCATCGCTTTTACATCGTGACCATCAATCGTAAGCTTCCCTTTTTCAAACTCATAAAACTGGAAGAGTACATTCATAATGGAACTTTTTCCTGATCCAGTATGACCGACAAGTGCCACTGTCTCGCCTTGTTTCGCTTCAAAAGAAATATTTTTTAGTACTTCATCTTTTCCATTATAAGAAAACGACACATTATCAAACTTTACATTTCCTTGTAAGCGAGGCATACGTTCCTCTTCTACTGCTTCCCCTTTTTCCTCTAACAATTCAAAAACACGTTCTGATGCAACACGCGATTGTTCCAAGTTAGCAAGCTGATTTACCATATTTGTAATTGGTGAGAACAATCGTGTTAAATAATCAACGAACGCATATAGTATCCCTAGAGAAATGACGCCTGAAGCACTTAATGAAGCGCCACCGAAGTACCAAATCACACCTGTGAAAGCTATATTTCTTAATACAGACACTAAATTATGAGAAGTTGCTGCATTTAAATTCAAAATTTTATTTTGATATTTAAAATAATCGCCATTTAATTCTTCAAACTCTTTTTTCGTTTCACGCTCTTGACGGAACGCTTGAATAATTGGCATACCTTGAATGGATTCATTAACTGTTCCATTAATATCAGATAAACGTGAACGCATTTTATGGTTGTATACAGATGCATACTTTCTATAAAGAATCGCCCACACAATTAAAATCGGGATGATAAGTAAACATAACGTCGCCAATTTTACATCGAGTAAAAATAGCGCAGCGAATATCCCGATAATATAAATGATACTAGAAACGAATGTCGCCAGTACCGTTACGTATAAATCACGAATGGCTTCCGTATCATTCGTAACACGTGATACAATTTTCCCTGCTGGTAAATGATCGAAATAACGAATCGGCAACGTTTGAATATGAGAAAAGACATCTTCCCTCATAATTTGAATAATTTTGTTCGCTGCCTTCTGTAGGAAAAATTGCTTTCCGTATGCAAATAATGAAACGACTACTAATAAAGCGAAGTAGCCACCACCAAGTAATAATAGGGGGTTTATTTCTGGTTTATAAAAAGCAAACACTTCTTCTTTCGTTAATGCTTTCGCTTTATACACTTGCACCGCCTTACCATTTTGAACGGTAATCATATCACCTTTTACAGTACGTGACCCTTCAGCATTCACTTTATTTGGCACAAAGTAATATTGAAAACCGACCTGCATTACGCGTACTTCTTTTCCTTTTTTCTCACCTTCCTGGAAGCGATCACTTCGCTTATAAAAGGCGCCATTATACGAAACAGCCTCTTCACTCTTTTCTGTTTCATACCAAGGTTTCTCTATCCCGACGATATGATCGTCAATCATCGTTTTCGCGACGAAAGGACCAGCAAGTTCTGCGATGACGAAAATAAATAACATTAGCATCGCTGCAAAAATCGTCCCTTTTACTTTCATCGCATATTGAAACAATCGTTTTGATACGCTCATATTTTCACCCCACTATCCGCACTTTCACTTTCCCCTTGTTGTCTTTCAAACTGCTCCGCATACCAGCCTCCGCTTTGAATAAGCTGTTCATGCGTACCTTCTTCCATTACTTCACCTTCATCCATAACGAGAATCCAATCCGCGTGTTGTACGGCAGATAAACGGTGCGTCGTAATAATCGTCGTCTTTCCGCTTCTTTCTGTTCTTATATTCTCGATGATCGCTGCTTCCGTACGAGCATCAACAGCTGATAAAGAATCGTCCAAAATTAAAATTTCCGGATTTTGAATAACAGCTCGCGCAATTGAAATCCTTTGTTTTTGCCCTCCTGATAAAGAAACACCCTTCTCTCCGACGAGCGTTTCTAACCCTTCTGGTAAAAACTCTAAATCCTTTGTAAACGCCGCAATTTCAATCGCTTTCTCGAGTTCTTCTTCCGTCGCTTCTCGGTTTCCAAATAAAATATTTTCCCTCGCTGTTTTGGAGAACAAAATATGTTCCTGAGGTACATACCCAATCCACCCGAGTACATTTTCATTCGTTATTTTATCTAACGTCACATCAGAGACTGCAATATCCCCATCTCCAAGCGGATATTGACGAAGAAGCTGACGTACGAGCGTCGTTTTTCCGCTTCCTGTTTTTCCAACAACCCCAAGCGTTTCCCCTTGTTTTAATGTAAACGAAACCTTTTTCAAATTTTCTCCAGTCGATGAAGGATATGAAAAGGAAACATCCTCAAACTGAATATAGTCCGGCTCTTGTACAAGCTTTGGATTTTTCGGATTCTTGACATCTGGTTCATACGCTAACGTTTCATTCACACGGTCTAATGATGCATTTCCTCTTTGCATAACATTAATTAATTCGCCAATTGCAAACATCGGCCAAATCATCATCCCTAAATACACGTTAAATGAAACGAGTTCGCCAAGTGTTACCTTTGATTGAAATACAAGATACGCGCCGTACACTAAACCAATTAAATAACTAAGACCGACAAGCATTTTCACAGTCGGCTGGAATAATGCATCGATTCTTGCTACCTTCATATTTTTTTCGTAGACGTCATCTCCTAACTGATGAAACCTTCCCTCATCTGCATTCTCTTGTACGTATGCACGAATAACGCGCACGCCAGCGATCGATTCAAGTACTTTATCATTCATATCTCCGAATGCATCTTGCGCAACGGTAAATCTCTCATGCAATTTCTTTCCATATATGTTCATCGCATACGCCATAATCGGAAGCGGTATAAGCGCCGCAAATGTAAGCTCCCAACTGATTGTAAATCCCATCATAAAGACAATCGTAAGCATATATAAACTCGAATCCACGAGCGTTAATATACCGAAACCAGCTGTCATAGCAATTGCTTTTAAATCATTTGTCGCTCTCGCCATTAAATCACCCGTACGATTTTTATGATAAAACGTCGGTGTCATTTTAAGTAAGTGCCCCATAAATTTGGAGCGCATCGTCTTCTCCAGTACGAATGCTCCCCCAAACAGCTGATGTTGCCAAACGAAAGTAAGACCATATCCAATTACCGTAACCCCTATTAAAATAAGAATAAATTGTATAATCGCCGCATTCGTTAACGTTCCTGTTTTTATATTATCAATCGTAACCCCTAACACTTTCGGGGGAATGACTTCAACTATATTTACAATTAAAAGAGCTCCAATGGCGATACTATATCTCTTCCAATGCTCTTTAAAAAACCATTTTAACTTTAGTAATACTGATAACAATGTAACCTCTCCCCTCTCGTTCTCGTTTCACTCCCATTTCTTTATCCACTATCTAGACCCATCACATTTACATTTCGTAACCCATACAATCTCATCACATTTTTCCACCTTCCAAAGTTTTTTATCGGAACCAAACAAGGGAAAATAAACAAAAAAAAAGCATACCGCCGCTTGACGATATGCACAAAAATGCATAAAAGCGTACGTTACGATATACGCAACATACGCTTTTCATAAGACAAAGATGCCCTATATATCCGTACGGGTTGCGTAATGATATGAATGTTTTCTGCCATTTAACAGAGCTAAGCCCATTACATTTACGATTACAATCATTACGCACACCCCCTTCATTTATTTTCCATTTATAATCTTACAACTTTATTGAGTATTCTGTCAATTATTTTTTTTGCAAACCGAATAAAAATATACGCTACATCATTTTGAAATAAGGGAATATTCTGTAAGAAAGGGCATACAAAACAAAAAAAGAATAAGAAATCGTTTTCACAAACATTTCATTTGAAAAATGTTATCAAACACCCTACAATCACCTTATACTCACTCTTACAAGTTGCTATTTTAGGAGGACTAATCATGACAACTAGCAATACGTACAAATTTTATTTAAACGGAGAATGGAGAGAAAGCTCTTCAGGAGAAACAATCGAAATTCCATCTCCATACTTACACGAAGTAATTGGACAAGTACAAGCAATTACTCGCGGAGAAGTAGATGAAGCAATTGCATCTGCAAAAGAAGCTCAAAAATCATGGGCGGAAGCTTCTCTACAAGATCGCGCAAAATATTTATATAAATGGGCTGATGAGCTCGTAAATATGCAAGATGAAATTGCCGATATCATTATGAAAGAAGTCGGTAAAGGATATAAAGATGCGAAGAAAGAAGTTGTTCGTACAGCTGATTTCATTCGTTACACAATTGAAGAAGCTCTTCATATGCACGGAGAAAGCATGATGGGCGATAGCTTCCCTGGCGGAACGAAATCGAAACTTGCGATCATCCAACGCGCACCACTTGGTGTTGTATTAGCAATCGCACCATTTAACTACCCAGTAAACTTATCTGCTGCAAAACTTGCACCAGCATTAATTATGGGTAACGCTGTTATTTTCAAACCAGCAACTCAAGGTGCAATTAGCGGTATTAAAATGGTTGAAGCACTTCATAAAGCTGGCCTTCCAAAAGGTCTTGTAAACGTAGCTACAGGACGCGGTTCTGTAATTGGTGACTACTTAGTAGAGCACGAAGGTATCAATATGGTATCGTTCACAGGTGGTACAAACACAGGTAAACATTTAGCGAAAAAAGCTGCAATGATTCCACTTGTATTAGAACTTGGTGGTAAAGACCCTGGTATCGTTCGTGAAGATGCTGACTTACAAGATGCTGCAAACCATATCGTAAGCGGTGCATTCTCTTACTCTGGTCAACGTTGTACAGCTATTAAACGTGTACTTGTACACGAAAACGTAGCAGACGAGCTTGTTGGCTTATTAAAAGCGCAAGTAGCTGAGCTATCAGTTGGATCTCCAGAACAAGACAGCACAATCGTTCCATTAATCGACGACAAGTCTGCTGACTTCGTTCAAGGTTTAGTTGATGACGCTGTTGAAAAAGGTGCAACAATTGTTATCGGTAACAAACGTGAGCGTAACTTAATTTATCCAACATTAATCGACCACGTAACAGAAGAAATGAAAGTTGCTTGGGAAGAGCCATTCGGCCCAATCCTTCCAATCATCCGTGTTTCTTCAGATGAGCAAGCAATTGAGATTGCTAACAAATCAGAGTTCGGTCTGCAAGCAAGTGTCTTCACAAAAGACATTAACAAAGCATTTGCAATTGCTAACAAAATCGAAACTGGTTCTGTTCAAATTAACGGACGCACAGAGCGCGGCCCTGACCACTTCCCATTCATCGGTGTAAAAGGTTCAGGTATGGGCGCACAAGGTATTCGTAAGAGCCTTGAGTCTATGACACGTGAAAAAGTAACTGTATTAAACTTAGTTTAATCCTATATGTAGAAGCTGATCTAGTTTTAGATCAGCTTCTTTTTATATCAAATAATTATCCATTCCTAATCACAAACTCTTCTCTATAATCTGATTATTACTATATCCATTGACGTATAAAAATTCATTTGTTACTCTTAAAGACGTTAATTTAATATTTAAATCCTCATTCGTATCTCGGTGAGGTAGAGGTTGCAATCATTAAGAGTATCGTTTCAGGAGATGTAGTGGCATTGATGAAGGAATGAGAAAGGAATGATTGCCGAAGTAAGTCGTGTCCACCATGCACGCTTGCTGGGTCTGCATTTAATAAGTGCAGAACTGTCACAAACGTTTCGTTTGTGGAGAGCTATCGAGAGGTATGTCGTGGGTTTCTTATAAGATAGAAAGCATGTAGCGGCAAATTACGTGCTTTTTTTGTTTTGTTTGGGACTTCTCTTCTCTACTAAGAAGACATACATATCTCCTCGCTTGACTTGGTTATACTAACTTTGGAGGTATTTTCTATGCAACAAAAAAAATGGGGCTTTTGGGTACTAACAGCTTTCGTTGTCGGTAACATGGTTGGCGCTGGTATTTTCATGGTGCCAAGTACGTTAGCACAAACAGCAAGCCCTCTCGGTGTCACTTTAGCTTGGTTAACAACAGGGTTTGGTGTTTTAATGCTAGCTCTTGTTTTCGGTAATTTAGCAATTCGTCGTCCTGATTTAACGACAGGACCACAAAGTCATGCATATGCTTTATTCTCAACACCAAAAAAGAAAAAAATGGCTGGTTTCAGTATGGTATGGGGATATTGGGTTGCAAACTGGGCAAGTAACGTTGCCATCATTACATCTTTCGCGGGATATTTATCACTCTTCTTCCCAATTATGAAAGATACACGACTACTATTTTCAATCGGTTCTTTTAACATAGAAGTTGGAAAACTAATTACATTTACTATTTGTTCCATCTTACTTTGGGGAACTCATATTATATTAACAAACGGTGTAAGCGGAGCTGGAAAGTTAAACTTCTTAGCAACAACAACGAAAGTAACGGGATTCCTTTTATTCATCGTCGTTACGTTATTTGCATTCGAAGCTTCTAAATTTGGACAATGGTACACACCGATGATCGATAAATCAGGTGTATCACACGGCCTTCTTTCACAAGTAAACTTAGCCGCTCTTACAACGCTTTGGGCATTTATCGGAATTGAATCAGCAGTACTTTTATCAAACCGTGCTACCTCTCCTAAAACAGTAAAACGCGCAACAGTTGCGGGGTTACTTATTACAGTTGCGATTTACTTAGGAATTACAATTTTAACAATGGGTGTACTTCACGTTGATAAATTACAAGCTTCTGAACGTCCATTAGCAGACGCATTGAATGCTGCGATGGGTCATGGCGGCGGGAAACTGATGGCATTACTTGCTCTTACTTCCCTATTCGGTTCTATATTAGGCTGGATTTTATTAAGCTCAGAAGTACCGTATCAAGCAGCAAAAGAAGGTTTCTTCCCTTCCTTCTTCACGAAAACAAATAAAAAAGGAAGTCCAATTTACTCATTACGATTAACAAACATTATGTCGCAAGTGTTCTTATTCTCAACATTATCAGGAACCATTGCGGAAGCTTATACATTCGTTATTACCGTATCAACACTGGCCTACCTCATTCCATATCTCGTTTCACCAATCTTCCAGTTAAAACTAGTCGCTACTGGTGAAACATATAAAAATGAAATGCGGGCAAGAATTACAGATGGCATAGTCGCAGTAATCGCACTTTGCTACGCACTATGGGTTATTAAAACCGGCGCATCCGATATAAAAACGTTCCTTCTCGGAATTGGTTTATTCGTAATCGGATTTGCTTTCTATCCATTAATGAATCGTGATGAGAAAAAAAATAACGAAAAGAAAAACGAGCAAGTTGCGTAACGCAATTTGCTCGTTTTTTCTTTTATAAAACATATATAATAGAAAAAAGAGGTGAAAAACATGTCAATCGAATCACTATGGAGCAGCCGCTTCCAACAACATATGCAAAATATCATTACATACTTTGCACGTATGATTAACGGTTTACTATATAGCTTTATCTTCGTTGTCTGTATAGGTGCTTACTATTACGCAAAGTTTCTTAAGACAGCTCCTTCTAAAGGACTATCTTTATTACTTATTACAATCGTCCTAACAGCGATTATAACGAGATGTCCTATCCGTACATTTATTCAAAAACCTGATGCTGTCTATTTGCTTGCATTAGAAGAGAAACTAACATCTTATTTTAAAAAATCTCTTCTATATAATTACATCATTCAGCTTTTCCCATTATTATTTACGTTCCTTATTCTCGTTCCACTTGCACTGCAATCATTACAATTAACGGTACCTTTCTTATGTACAATCTTTATCGTTTTAATGATTACGAAAGCTTGGAATATATATACACATTGGATGTGGCGTGATAGTTATGAAAAAAGTATATGGCTGATCATCCGTGTTGCTTGTAACGCCCTAATCATTTACATGCTGTTTTACTTGGCACATGTTCTCATATTAGGCGGATTGCTCTTACTACTTGCTTTCCTACTTCTATACACGAAAAAACAGCCTACAAAACGAATACCGTGGGATTACATAATCGAACAAGAAGAAAAAATGAACGTCCGTTTTTATCAATTTGCTAGCATTTTTACCGATGTTCCGCAACTGAATAAGCAAGTAAATAAAAGAAAATGGCTTACAAATTGGATTGAACCTTTATTACATAAAAAACGAGCAACTTTCTTCTATTTACATACACTAGCATTTTTACGCGGGAATGATTATTTCGGTATATATATTCGTTTAGGGTTGATCGGTGCCTTCGCCTTATATTTTATACCAAACATATACGTAAAAGGCGCTATCGCTTACATCGTTCTATATATGATTTCTATGCAGCTCCGTTCCCTGTGGAAATATTTTTCGGGAAATATTATCGTAGCATTATATCCGATTGATACTGAAAAACGAATGAACCAATTTCTTCGCTTAATCTTTATATTACTAAGCATTCAACTCATTGTATTTTCAATTGTTATACTCATTGCTACAGGGCAATTTTTACATAGCCTTATCATTATGATTATTGGATTACTCTGGATCAAATTTATTATTGTACCAAAAACGAAGCAACGCGTTTCTGCGTTTTAACGAAAGGAATTATCTTAAAGCCAAGGAGAAGATAAATTATCTCCTTGGCTTTTTTATTTTTCTTCCTCAAACAAGAATTACTGAAACAACCGATATTTTATGATTTTCACATACAAAAATGATCATACATGTTTACGCCCTAACAAAAAGGGTATGTATTAAAGTAACAGGGCAAAGGAACTGGAGGGAATGAAAAAATATGAATTAAAGTTTCACTTTATAAAAGACATTACCCAAAGATGATTCTGGAACCGATAATATAAGGAGCTGATTGCAATGAGTAAAAAAATTGCTATTTTAATAACGGATTATTTCGAGGATACAGAATACACAGAGCCAGTAGCAGCTTTTAATCAAAAGGGATATGAATTAACAACTATTGAAATGGAAAAAGGTAAAACGGTACACGGTAAACAAGGAAAAAGTGAAGTCGTAATTGATAAAAGTATTGATGATGTTACTCCAGAGAACTTTGATGCCCTCTTCATACCAGGCGGATTTTCCCCAGATATACTTCGTGCAGATGAACGTTTTGTTCGCTTTAGCAAAGCATTTATGGATACGAAAAAACCTGTTTTTGCTATTTGTCACGGCCCCCAATTACTCATCACTGCACAAACACTTGAAGGACGCGATGTGACTGGATATAAATCCATTGCGGTCGATTTGAAAAATGCCGGTGGAAATTTTCATGACAAAGAGGTTGTCGTATGCCAAAATCAGCTAGTAACAAGTAGACAACCAAAGGACATCCCAGCGTTTATTGAAGAATCGTTGCGTATATTAGGATAGTTATTATAGGTTAACCAAAATAGCTAAATAGCTACTTTGGTTAACCTTTTTATTTGTATGAAAAATAAAAAAGAATATCATTTTTAATGACATTTGGATTCACCCCTTTTTCGTCCCAAAATTTCTAATCACTTTTCATAGGCAGTTCTCATATAGTGAAAATGACTACACGATTCCTATCCATAAGTTAAATAATAATTTTACACATATATAGATAAAAAAGATGGGAGCCTAGCTATGAACAATAATCCACCTTCAACGCCCCCAAATCCAACGGAAACGAATAATAATGAAGTGAGCTTACAAACGTTACGCGTCATTGGGCTTATTATACTGATTAGTGGCTACATATTAGTAGCTCTTTCTGAAGTAGGAACGTTAAAAAATCTTTTGCTACAGCCTAGTACCACTCAAAACTTAGCTGAAGTGGATCCATTTTAAAAAGAAAAAACATACCCTTCTTCTTTAAAAAATGTAACAATTGATTCATTCGGCTCGGCAAATTTTGCGAAGTTATGGATACAGCCATCCCCGCATTAAATACGGGAATGGCTGTAATTATTGAATGAATTCTTCTAAATGGTTCTTCAAATTCTCTAAATACTGCTCAATATTCGGATTCTTCACCACATCATAACAAGCAAAACTCTTTAACGAACTCATCCCAAGAAACTTCTGCACGCGATGTAAATGGCTAAGTACTGACTCTAAACTTTCTCCCTCAAAGAACTTCGTCTTATCTCCAAATGCTTTCTCAGGCGCATTCCAAGTTGTGGAAAACATATACTCTTTCTCTTTTAATAAACCCCCTGTTCCATATTCATCAGCACCTTTAAAGAACAAGCCATATTCATATACTTCATCCATATACGTTTTAAATAATCCAGGAACACTAAACCAATAAATTGGTGTTTGATAAATTACAACATCGGCCCATAAAAACTTCTCTTGTTCTTCCTTAATACTGTAGCCATCTTGAATCGTTGTTGTTTTCACATGATGCTTCTCGCTTAATACCGTTACCATATAATCAACTAACGTTCTATTTAAACGTCCTTCTTTCGTACCGTATTTTTCATGTCCATTTATAATGAATATATTTTTCATCGCTTTCTCTCTCCTATATAATTTACTCTTCAGCTATTAACCCAAGTTGCTGTTTCAGTGTAAGATTATCTTCTAAATGCCAGTCTTCCGTGATCTTTCCGTCTTTCACATGTAACATATCAATGGCGAAAAAATTGATTTTCTTATCATTATGCGTTCCTGTAAAAGAAAGACGAGCTGTTACTTTATCACCGACGACTAATAAATCTTCAATCTCGCAATGTATATTAGGAACGACTTTACGAAAATTTTGTGCCGCAAACTTTAATCCTTCCGTTCCTTGTGGTCGCCCTTTCGGCAATGTATTATCGAAAAAATCTTTAGTAACAGTCTGCGGAATAAGTTCCTCCTTACCTGTATCCCAAAATGCATAAAAACGCTGCGCTGCATGAACCATTTCTGTCGCTTCTTTTTTACTTAGTGAGGGATCAATTGTCATTGCTTTTGGCTTTGGCATTTCTTTTAATAACTGGACTTCAGTTTTTTGTTCCCCACTACACGCTACAAGCACAATACACATGAAGAAAAAACTGCAAAATACAAATAACTTTTTCATACTTAGGGTAATCACCTCTCCTTCATACAAACCCTTTTTATTTCGTATTGCTATTGTATATGCATTAACTTCCTTTATGGAAGTAGTGATATTTTTTTCATATAGTTACCAAAAATATAGTTTTGTGATACTATAAAGCAAATTCATTCAAAAAAATTTTATGGAGGCTAGTTCCATGAACAATATAGATCCAGTTGAATTAACGAAAGGTTTACCTGGCATACCTTGTCCTATCGCTAAAACCCTTGATGTAATTCGTACAAAATGGACGTTTTTAATCATTCGCGATCTTCTTATCGAAGGAACATTACGCTTTAGTGATTTACAAAAATCAATGGATGGCATTAGTCCGAAAACATTATCGCTTCGACTAAAAGAACTAGAATCTCAAGGCATTATAACGAGAAAAGTATATCCAGAAGTTCCGCCTCGTGTAGAGTACACATTAACAGATAAAGGAAAGCAATTAGAAGGGATTTTCATTGAATTAAAACGGTTTGGATTAAGTTTATAAAGTGAAAATTTATCGACCCTAGCTCCAATAGCTTGATAAACAAAAAGCCCCTTACCATAACAATGGTAAGGGGCTTACGTAATTCACTACATTACTTCGCAAAACTCTCAGCTAGCTGTTTCTCTCTCCACATAAATGTAATACCGAGACCCACTATTAAAACAACTCCTGAAAATGCATATGGATAATGAATATTCATATCAAATAATATTCCGCCCATCGCTGGTCCTGCGATATTTCCTAAACTCGTATAAGTCGAGTTCATACCAGCAACGAATCCTTGCTCTTTTCCAGCTGCTTTTGATAAAAACGTCGTTAAAGCTGGACGAAGTAAATCAAATGCTAAGAAAATGAAGCAAGTAACGAGAAGTACAATCCAATAATTAAAGACTACAGTTGAAACGAACGCTAATACTGCACCTACAATTAAACATATTTGAATTAACACTTTTTCACCAAACATGTCGACCAATTTGCCAAACATAAAGACTTGCACAACTACCCCAAAGATTGAACTAATTGTAATGATTGCCGCGATATCTTTCGGTGTGAATCCAAACTTATGATCAGAAAACAGACTAAACACAGTTTCATACGCTGATAATCCGAATGCGAGTACAAATACGATAATAAATGCGATTGCATACATTGGATGTAATGATTTCTTTAAATCCCCAATAAAACTTGATTCTTTCGTATTAGAAGAAATCTCTGCAAGCTCTTCTTTCGTTAATGGTTCTTTTAAAATAAAAATCGAAATCACACATGCTACAAAGGCAATTACTGCTGCAACGAAAAACGGCACACGTATACCGTATTCTGCAATAAACCCGCCAATTCCAGGCCCTATAATAAATCCGGTACTAATCGCCGCAGACAAGTATCCCATCGCCTTTGGACGTTCCTGCATAGATGTAATATCAGCAACATATGCCGTAACACCTGGCATAATAAACGCAGCACTAATTCCGCCTAACACCCTCGCTGCATAGAGCATCCATACATCTGTTCCTAATCCAAAAAGCAGCTCTGAAACACCAAAAATAAATAATCCAATGATTATCATTTTCTTCCTACCATAAAGGTCGACCCAGCGACCCGTAATAGGTGAAGCAATAAGCTGAGCCATTGCAAACACTGCAACGAGATAACCCATCGTCTTCCCTGTTAAACCCATATCATTCATAAAGGACGGCATAACCGGAATGATTAATCCAATCCCTAAAAAAGCAATAAATATATTACTCAAAAGAATGACCAATACCATCTTTTGTTCTTTTATCGGTTTCTTCACTTTTTAACACCTCTTCCCGTAAATTCCTCTCAAAAAATAATGCCCAAGAAGCTTTTTCTTTATCCTGCTCTTTGTGGGCTAATAATGAGTGAAGATGCCCCACTCATTAGAATTTCACTCTATCCTTTCACACATACATACGTATTAGGTGAATGACTATCATTCAGTTTTCCTCAAAAATGAACCTACCTTCTCAGACAGGTTCATCTTACTATTTCTTTATATGTAGTGCATGTGTTAAAAAATCTAGTACTTCTGCCTTTTGTAGCTCGACTTGCTCATCATCTTTATGATCATATAAATAGACTTGTTCCGCTGCTGATTCAACAAGAGCAATAAATAACTTCGCTGTTCGCTCCGCGTGAACCGAATTACGAATTTCACCAGCTTCTTTCGCCTCACTTAAAAATTCGCTTAACCACATATAAAGAGGCTCATACACAGCTTCCCATTCTTTTATATGTTCTGTAGATGCAAGACCCGCATACATTAAAGCTTGTATTTCACGATATTCCGCTATAAAGTGAAACACCGCATCTATTACTTGCGTCACTTTACTTGAGAAAGGCGCATCATTTTGCACTTTTTCCTTTACTGCCAATATCATCTTTTCAACCATCACTTCTGCTATTGCAGGCATAACAGATAACTTAGAAGGAAAATATAAATAGAAAGTTCCTTGTGCAATGCCCGCCAATTTCACGATATCAGAAATCTTCGTTTTTTCAACGCCCTTTTCCTGAAACACTTCAATAGCTGCATAGACAATTTTTTCTTTTTTATTCATCATCTAAACCCTTTCAAACGCGTATTGAATGACTGTCACTCATTTTATAAGATAATCGATTGTACTGTCAATGATAGTGAACTCTAAGAGGAAATCATTTTTTAATAATAAAAATCTCCTAATAAATAATTAGGAGATTAAATGTAGTATATCTTTACGAAAGAGCCTTTAATCCTGTCACTCCGCATACAATAAGAGCTACACTAATGATACGTGCTTTACTTTTCGACTCACCAAACAGGAACATATTTAATAACACGGCACCAGCTGTTCCAATACCAATCCAAACCGCATACGCGACACTCACTTGTAAAAATAAGAAAGATGTATACAAGAATGCAAAGGATGTAGCAAATCCACCTATATAAATCGCTCCATTTGCTAACGTCTTATCTTTACTGTACATTTTAAGACCAATCACACCGACTATTTCACTAATTGCAGCACAAAATACGAAAAACCAACCCATCTTTAAGCAGCTCCTTCCACAGTTTCTTCTTTATTATCAGCTAGCTTTAAACCGATAACGCCAGCTACAACCATCACGATAAAGAATAGTTTTCCTACGCTGAAACTTCCGCCGAAAAGGAATACATCCATTAAGAAAGTACCTACAGTACCAGCTCCAGCAAAGATGGCATATACAGTCCCTGTCGCAAGATGTTCGCACGCTTTAGAAAGAAAATAAAAATCAACAGCGATAACTCCTAAAATAATAATCCAATGCCACCAAGTATCGGCTGTATTAAAACCAAACACCCAAAAAATTTCAAAGATACATGTTAATATGACATATAACCAAGCTCTATTTTTCATACCTCTCACCTCTTATGACTGACTATCAGTCATTTCTGTTTTAAAAAAATATTCTCTTTCATCACTACTATATATAAAACAACTATCATCCTCATTTACCATTATATTTGTTCCATTTCCGAGCTAACTATATCCTTCCGCTGAAAAATGACTGAATGTCATTCATAAATATTGTACATGAATATTTTAAAAACTGTCAATACCGAAAGATTATTTAAAATTTCTTTCATCCGATTTGTATATTTCCTAATAATCTGTTAATACTGCTAGTAACATAATATTTTCTCCACTCCCCCTTGGAGAGATCCCTTTAATAGAGCAGTTAGCTTTTGCTAGCTGCTCTTTTTTATTTGCCAGCACACTATGAGATCCAATCCATTTTTATCATATAACTAAGGAACGGATTATGTTTTCTATTTATTTTCCAAAGATGCCTTGTATGCAATAATTTTATTCTCAAGCATCTTTTCTGTAATGACTAAGTTTTCTCTTTGAATCTGAATAGATTTCTTATGATCTTCTAGGAGTTGTAAACGATCTTCGGTTGTATGCTCCCCTTCTAAATATAACCTGGCATATTCTCTTATTTTCGCTATTGGCATTTGCGTTTGTTTTAATTTCATGACAAACTGCAACCACTTTATATGTGACTCTTCATAAAGTCGATTCCCATTTGTATCGCGATTTGCAATTAATATATTTTCCTTTTCATAATAACGTAGTGTATGTGTGCTCACTCCTATTAATTTAGCCACCTCGCTAATTGTATACATACTCTCACTCCTCCACATACTCATCCTCATACATTTTATAGCCTTATCAAATTGATAAAAAACATTTGACTTAGAGTATACTCTAACAAATAAAATCTAACCATAATACATTTATTTGAACTTAGGGGGATTTTATATGAAATACACTGTTATTACTGGTGCTAGTTCTGGAATTGGCTATGAATCGGCTTTAGCCTTTGCATCTCGTGGAAAAAATTTAATACTTGTAGCTCGAAGACAAGAAGAATTAGACAGATTAAAATTAAAAATTAACGAAATGAATCCAGAATTAGATGTTGTTATTCGAAGAACTGATTTATCTATCATGGAAAATGTTTATAAGCTTTATGAAGACCTACAAGCCTTTCAAATTGAAACGTGGATTAACAACGCAGGGTTTGGTAATTTCGCCTCAATTGCTGAACAAAATTTAAATAAAATTGAAACGATGTTACATGTAAATATAGAGGCATTAACCATACTCTCTTCACTTTTCGTTCGAGATTATTCCATGGTTGATGGCACGCAACTTATTAACATTTCATCAGGCGGTGGATACACAATTGTTGCTGATGCTGTTACGTATTGCGCTACGAAATTCTATGTAAGTGCATTTACAGAAGGTTTATCTCACGAATTGAAAGAACAAGGTGCAAAACTGCAAGCCAAAGTTTTAGCACCTGCTGCAACTGAAACAGAATTTGCAAAACGTTCATTTGATATTGATGAGTTCGAATACAATAATGTTGTACCGAAATTCCACACTGCAAAACAAATGGCACAATTTATGCTTGATCTTTACGATAGTGATAAAGTTGTAGGGCTTGTCGATGGTTCTACTTATAACTATGAGCTTAAAAATCCCATTTTTAATTTTGCAGTAAGAAAAACGAATTCGAGTTCTTAATTCCCCCTAAAATATAAAGTCCCACTATTACGTAAATAATAGTGGGACTTTTTTCTCTCTGAAAATTTCATCCAACATATCGAATCATCGCCACCTCATCACAATAATCAACCTTTGGACAATGTCTACAATCAATCCATACTTTCTCTGGTAGCGCCTCTCTATTCACAAAATCAAACCCGCACTTTTGAAAAAATCCCGTTTCATATGTTAAAGAAATGACTCTGCTCACTTTTATTTTCGCTGCCTCATTTATTACATGGTTCACTAACATACGCCCGATTCCTTTCCCTGCATATGTATGCGAAACGACTAAAGAACGGACTTCTGCAAGGTCCTCCCCTAACACATGTAAACCAGCAACCCCAACAATCTCATCGCTTTCTTTCACAACATATAAACATTGTAAATATTGATAGAGAGATAAAAGAGAACGCGGTAAAACCACTCCCTCTTTTGCATAAACTTCAATGAGACTATAAATTTCTTTCACATCACTCGTAACCGCATTAAAGATTTTCATATTCTATCCCCTTGCCCCCGATATTAATATTTATAACTCAAATCGTATTTTAATACATAATTTTATATAATAATACATCTCTCCTTTCTCCTCGTCAATCAATTTATACAAACAAAAAACCAAGCAATCTAATCGATACTCGGTTCCTCATTTCGGATCGGTAATACTGTCGAATATTTAATTTCACGAAGTGCTAAACTCGTCTGTATCCTTGTAATACCAAGCTTATTCAGCTTTCTAATAAACTGCTCCAGCTCTTTACGATCACGATTTGCAACCTTTAATAAGTAATCATACTCTCCTGTTAAACAGTGACACTCTAACACTTCAGGCATCGCTTCTAATTCTTTTTCTAACACGTCAAGTTTATCCGATTGATGAATATTTGTACTCATAAAAATGAAGCATAACAAATCAAAACCGAGTTTTTCTTGATTTAAAATGGCTACTTGCTTATCAATGAAACCTTCTCCATCTAATCTTTTTATTCTCGCATGCATCGCAGCTGGTGATAAATTAACGCGTCGCGCAAGCTCTGCATTACTTACTTGTGATTCCTTCTGCAATATATCTAAAATTTGTACATCTAAATCATCTAACACTTTAATAACAGATGACTCCATCAAAACGCCCCCTTTTTCTTACCGATGATTATTCGAAAAAACGCCTTATAACTTATATAAAACTGAATATCCTTCTACAAATAACATTTGTAACAGAATATTTTATCGACTTTTTCCCATTATACAAAAGAATATATTACACAATAAAGAAAAATGCTAAAATTATTTACAATTCACATTGATTAAAACAAAGGGGATTTTAGTATGCCTTATTTTTATGTCTTTTTACTATTACTAACGAGCTTATTATGGGGAGGAAATTTCGTCGTTGGAAAATCACTCGTTAATCACGCGTCTCCGATGACACTTACAAGTTTAAGATGGATGATTGCGATCGTTTGTTTATTACCGATGGTTTGGTTTAAAGAAAAGAAAATCATTCCACCACGTGCTGCAATACTTCCGTTACTACTAATGGGGATTTCAGGGGTCGCTCTTTTTAACATCTTTCAATTTCTAGCACTAGAAAAAACATCCGCAACGAATGTAGGGCTTATTTCTACATTAAATGCGATTTCAATTGCATTATTTTCAGTATTATTTCTAAAAGAAAAAGTAAATACACTTCAAATTCTATCCATGATTCTTTCATTCTTTGGGGTGGTTCTCGTCCTTTTAAAAGGAAATTTTACACTTCTATTTTCACTACATTTTAATAGCGGAGATTTATGGATGATGGCGGCTGTTTGTATTTGGGGAATGTATTCTGTTTGTAGTAAATGGGCAACAAAAACAACTACACCGCTCATGGCAACATTATACTCTGGTATTTTCGGCGTTATTTTATTACTGCCATTTAACATAGGGAGCTTCACTGTTACAAACATAAATACTTCTTTCCTAACATCACTTTTATATACTGGGCTTATTTCCACAGTTCTTTGTATGGTGTTTTGGAATATTGGCGTGCAAAAATTAGGAGCGACTACATCCGGTATTTTTCTAAACTTCAATCCGATTTTTACAGCTATTTTAGCATTCCTTTTCCTCGGCGAAGAACTAACATGGATACAAATTTTAGGGACAATGATTGTTGTGACTGGATGTTATTTATTTTCTCATTTCAAAACAGTTGCTGTTCAGCCAACTAGAGCTTTAATGCGAAAACATTCTTAATCAAAAACATCGCCATCAAAGTGGCGATGTTTTTATTTACCTTTCATTTCTTTCACATACTGCTTTTCTTCTTCTGGCGATAAACGTTCTGTTGCCTTTCCAGTATCACCACCTTGAATTTCCCACAAAAAGTTATGCTCCTCAACCGTTTGTGAAAAATCCCCTTTCTCCCAACGCTCTAAAGTGGCAAGTAGCTTTGACTTATGTTTAAAATTTGTACTGCTTTCTACTGCCTTCTTGGCACTAACAATTTCCTTATTTGTCATTTCAATAAATCCCCATTTTTCAGAGGATTTCACTTTTTGATGTACCATCCTATGCATGGTAGAAATAATTTCATCCTCACTAAATTGTGGCTTCTCTTCCTTTGCTTTCTTCCCTTGTTGCCCCGTTACATTTTGTGCTTTCAGACTCTTCTCCTCTTCTTCTATATAATTAAGAAGTTTCGTAACACCGAATACAGCTCCTATCGCAATTACAATGATTGTAATTGTCCCTATAATCCATTTTTTCATATTATGTATTCCCCATTCCCCTAATAATCACATAAACAAATGGAATCGCCTGCGCACAGCCGATTCCATTTGTTTCCTTATTCCATTTTAAACCTTCATCGCTTCTCGCACAATGTAACTATCCACATATTGCTTGAATTTTATTATTTTTCCATTTTCAATCTGCCATATATGAACAAATTCTGCTTCAAACAATTTTCCCGTTTCTTTATAAACTCCTGAATAAACACCTTCAGCAATGATTACATCTTTTCCGTTTACTTCATGGTACGTATTTACACTCGCTTTATAATCATCCCATTCTGATCCTAATCGGCTAAATACATTTTCCATTATTGCTTCTACACCTATATACGTTCCGCCGTACGGGAAACCTTCTGCTTCTGTCCATTCTACTTTTTCAGAGAGGGCTTCTACTAAATGTTTTGCATTTGAAGAAGCTGACCCTTCATACGTGCTTCGAATAATTTCTAAATTTGATTTAGGCATGTTACTTCCTCCCGTTTTATTTATTTTTTTACACAAGTTGTAACCATGTATGTTACAACTTGTGTAAAAAAATATTTAAATAATTTTATCCTTAATCCACTAGTTGTAATCATTATAGTTACATTAATGATTCAAGTCAACAATTTATAAATAAGTTTACTTCGCTTTCATTACTTTCTCCTTTAAGAAACGATCTACATACCCTTCTGCTTTTACAACGAATAAATACGCACCCATTGCTAATAATGCAAGATCTAATTCATACCCTGGATTCTTTCCATCTCCTAATAAACCTGCTGCTCCATTTACCTTTACGATAGCTCCAGCTAAAATAAGAGCAAATAACAATCCTACATATCTTACGCCTAAACCGATAATTAATAATATACCACCAACTAATTCAACTGTCGCTATGCCATATGCAAGACCACCTGGTAAACCGATACTTGTAAACCATCCTGCTACGTTATCTATACCTGATTGAAACTTTGCTAAACCGTGTGCAAAGAACGTAACTCCTAACACGATACGAATAATTAAATTCCCAATATATTGATTCATTTTGAACTCTCCTTTTTGTTTTGTTATCGTGAACATTTATTCACAAGACAAAACAATACGGTATTTCTTTTCATTCGTCAAATGCTTTTTTTAAAGAAAACAAAAAACATTATCCGTTTTACGAATAATGTCTTTTATAAAATAGCATAAATTCAAGCTTTTACTCTATCACACAGAAAAAGTTGAAAGTTTTTTCCAGCACCAATATAAGGCAATAACGGCACGTCCTCTTCCACAACCATTCCGACAACATTCACTTTCTCATCTACAGGTAAATCATTTACAACAACTTGCATCTCTCCAGCATATCTACCGTACAATTCATTATCAATTGTAATGCTGCCTTTCTTTCTTGCGATGGCATCCATCGGCTGTAAAATCACTTTATGCTCCTCTCGCGATTCTACAGAACGAATGACATCACGAGCTGGATCTAGTCTATTTGTATGCACTTGTTCTACCATTTTAAATATTTCACTTTTCTTTATCAATTGCTCATACCGCAGCGGAATAATTCCTCTACTCGCACTCGCTATCTCTTGTACACTTTCTAGACTTCCGTTTATATCCCCAATTAGCACCTTATCGACACCACAATCTTGTACAAGTTCTAAGTACGCTTCCAGCGGGCGCATATTGCGGTGCTTTTCTAATGTTGGTAAGCCTTCATATAACGGACCACGTTTTTCACCATCTCCCGGAATAAATGCCATCGTTTTTATTCCGCACTCATGTAAGTATTCGTTTTGTTTTTGTAAGAATGATTTTGCTAGTCCTGTTTCTGGGCGCGGATAAAAATTATGCCACGCTTCTACATTCTCTACTTTTATATTTTCTATGGTTAACTCTTTCCAAAATGAATCTGTAATCGTACTCGCATTTAAAGCTACTTTCATTTTATGAGATACGCGTGTGATTTCTTTCGGCGTGATGCCGTAGTCCATTCGTAAACCAGTAATGCCCCAATCTACTAACTCTTCGACATTTTCGTACGTCATTCCTAAATGGTGTAACGATTTTGGAGAGACATCGACCATTAATTCCATTTCATTTTCGAGAGCCTGTTTCCCTAATATTTGAATTAACTCTTTATACGTATCCGGATCATCTTCCGGAATATGAAGTGATGTAAAAATAGACGAAAACCCGTTTTCCTTCGCCACTTTTAGCCACTCTTCTTGCTTCTTTACTCGCTCTTTTGAAAGATAAATTGAAACTCCTATCATATAAATCTCCCTTTCTATGAATAGAAAAAGAGAAAGGAATCCCTTTCTCTATATGTTTTCTGCCATTTCTTCTTTAAATCCGAAGAAGTACGTAAAGATAAATCCAAAAGTATATGCCACTACTAACCCAAGGAAATATAATAAATATTTATTGTCAGCGATTAACGGGATTAAAGATAATCCTGATACGCCAATTCCGAGTGAAGCCGTTTTCATAACTGCCTGGAATGCACCACCGACGGCCGCTCCTAAACAAGCGGTAATAAACGGTTTCCCAAGTGGTAATGTAACCCCGTATAATAATGGTTCGCCAATTCCTAAAAACCCAACTGGTAATCCACCTTTAATTACGTTACGAAGTCGTTTATTTTTTGTTTTTACATAAATCGCAATTGCTGCGCCCACTTGCCCAGCACCAGCCATCGCCAGTACTGGTAATAAAGGTGTTACGTGCGTTTGATTAATAAATTCCATATGAATCGGTGTTAAACCGTGGTGTAATCCGACCATAACGAGTGGTAAAAACGTTCCTGCTAGCACTGCTCCAGCAAATGCCCCACCAACATTTAAAATTGCGTTAATACCGCTCGTAATACCATCAGATAAAAATCCCGCTGCTGGCTGAATCGCTAACATCGTTACTATACTTACAGCTAATACAGTAATAAGCGGTGTTACAATAATATCAACTGCATTCGGCACTGCTTTTCGTACTCTTCTCTCAACTACTACCATAAGCCATGCTGCAAAAATAACTGCAAACAATCCGCCCCGCCCGGGTACCATTGCTTCACCAAATAATTTCACATTTGCCATCGCTGGATTGAAAATTAAAATACCCGCAATCGCTCCAAGAACGGGTGTCCCGCCAAATTCTTTCGCTGTATTCCAACCGACTAAAATCCCTAAAAATGTAAAGATACCGCCGCCAATAAGTAGTAACATTTGTAGCCATGTTGCATTCGGATCAGCACCTGCGTTTTTCGCGAAGTTAGCAACCCCGTTTATAATTCCTGACGCAACAAGACCAGGTATTAACGGAATAAAAATGTTACCTATTTTTCGTAAAAAGTTCTTCACTGGTGTATTATTTTTCTTCTTCATCTCTGATTTAATCTCTTGACCAATATCTTCAAGATGATGATCTGCAACCTCACCAATTCTTACTCCTGTTAAAACTTCCATTTCGGCTGCTACTTTATTTACCGTTCCTGGACCAACAACTACTTGAAGTGTTTCATCTTCAATGACGCCCATAACGCCTTCAACTTTTTTCAAAAGATCCATATTCACTTTACTTTCATCATGAAGCGTTAACCTCAGTCTCGTCATACAATGAGCAATGCCACGAATATTTTTTATTCCCCCAAGTTGCTCCGAAATTTCTTTGGCCATTCTCTCTTCTTTCTTCATAATAGAATCCCCCTCCCTATTCTTATCGTTTCACTTTATAATGCCTTCTTCACAAAGCCTTTCGCTTCTTTTAGTTTTTCTTTTGCTTCCCCATACTCACACTGTAGTAATGCCATAACGATAGCAACTTTCACGTTACGCTTTGCTTTTTCGTAATAATCTGCCGCTACTTCATAACTAGCTCCTGTTGCTTCCACAATAATTCGTTTTGATCGTTCTACTAACTTTTCATTCGTAGATTGAACATCTACCATTAAGTTTTTATATACTTTTCCTACACCAATCATTGACGCTGTTGAAATCATATTAAGCACTAATTTTTGCGCTGTACCAGCCTTCAAACGTGTTGAGCCTGTTAATATTTCTGCGCCTGTCTCCACTTCTACATTGAGTTTTGCATACTTACTTATTTCAGCATTTTTATTACAAGAAATACTCGCTGTACTAGCTCCCACACTATGTGCGTATTTCAATCCGCCAATTACGTAAGGGGTTCTACCACTTGCGGCAATACCAATCACTGTATCTTTCTCGTTTAATCCAATACTTTTCAAATCTTCTTCTGCTAACTCTTCGCGATCTTCGGCACCTTCTACTGCCTTAGTAAACGCTTTCAATCCACCTGCTATAAATCCTTGCACCATTTTATCGTCTGTGCCAAATGTCGGCGGGCATTCCACTGCGTCTAAAATACCTAAACGACCACTCGTACCAGCCCCAATATAAATTAATCGGCCCTCTGCTTCAAAAGATTTAATAACAGTCTGTACGACCTTTTCAATTTGTTCTATCTCTTTTTCAACTGCTAACGCAACAGTTCGATCTTCTTCATTCATACTCTGTAACACTTCTTTTATACTCATCTCATCTAGATTCGTCGTTTTCTCATTACGGTGTTCTGTCGATAAATTTTCTAACATATTGCCACCCTCTTTGAAATTATATTTCACACTTTTATTATAACTTTAAGAAATTAAAAATCAATATTACTTTCTTATGTTATGAAATAAAATTTCATAACATGACATATTTGTGTCAAAGATAATAAAAAAGATGAGTCCCCTCATCTTTTCTTCTACTTTAACTTCCGTAACCGCACTGCTTCTTCTCGCGTCTCCATAAATTGATCCAACACTTTATTACCAATACGATTAAAAGTAATCACATATAAAGCATCAATCATATTCAGTTGTGTCATTCTAGAAGCAATACTTGCAATACGATGATCTTGCTCTACATCTGGCATACAAAGACGAATATCCGCCTCTTTATATAACGGTGATGATTGGTCAAGCTTTGTAATCGCAATAACTGTTGCACCTTGTCTCTTCGCATATTGCGCCATTTCAAGTACATCTTTCGTACGACCAGATGTTGAAATCGCAACAAATATATCGCCCTCTTTTAAATTCGTTACAAGCGGCAACATCATATGAAAATCAGATAGCATCATCGCTGTAAATCCGAGCCTTGTAAATTTATAAGCCCCGTCCATCGCCGGAGTAGCTGATCCGCCTACTCCATAAAATATAATTTTATCCGCATTTACAATACGATCTGCAGCTTTCTCAAGTTCTTTTTTATCTATCGCCGTAACGCTCGCCTCAATTGCAGCTTTATTCACATACGTAACTTTATTAAACAAGTCATACGGTCCATCTTCCGTATTCATAACTGAAAAATCATTAATATTATAATCAGCAATCGTCAATTCACGAACGAGCGCGATTTTAAATGCTTTAAAGCTCCCAATCCCAATCGACTTACAAAAGCGAACAACACTCGCCTCACTTGCGCCTGCATTCGTTGACACTTCTTTCGTCGTTAAGTTCGGAACAATCTCTGCATTCCCCATTATGTACATGGCAACCTTCTTTTCAGCTGGTGAAAATTGATCCATATTACTTTCAATTTTAAATAGTAATGTTGAAGCTTTCACTATTTAACCTCCACTTCTTGCGGTTGCTTTCACTTATTTTCTCTTGCTTCAAAAAGATAAAAACCATCATCGCCAGGAGGATGGTGAACAATTACAGTTCGATCCCCTTTTTTATATGAAGTTATTTCACCTTCAGATTGCTGTTCTTCCCATCCATGTATCCAAATTGCAAAATCAGGTACAAAAGCAGTGTACTTATAGTCTTTCGGGTTTTCGTCTTCTACATAGGAAGAAAAAATAGAAACTGGAAAGTCTTTCACTTTTGACTCTTTCCATGCAGTAAATGGTATACATAGCGCAATAAGTATGGTTACACCGATAACCTTCCCCTTCGTAATCCTCACACATTTCTCTCCTCGACTTATCATATACGTAGATTTTACCATAATTACAACCTATTCACGCTATATGACTATTGCTTTTTCCAATAAAAAAAGAGCTTACCTACATCAGATAAGCTCTTCCTCTCTATACAAAATATTTTTTCAAAAGCGGCGGCGTAATAATCGTCGTTAATATAACAACAATAACAATCGCTGTGAAATTTTCTTTCGCTAATAAATTTGCCGCAAGTCCATTCGCTGCGATAATAAGCGCCACTTCTCCGCGCGAGACCATCCCCGCACCAATACTAATAGAAGATTGAAGGTTGAATCCTGTCAGTCTTGCTCCTAAACCTGATCCGATTAACTTTGTAAAAATTGCAATAAGCGTCATGATGATAATAAACCAAAGCTGGCTTCCGATACCTTGAAATGTAATTTCCATTCCAATACTTACGAAGAACACCGGTACAAATATCGCATAAGCAATCGGTTCAATTTTATGTTCTACTTCGTGCTTATACTCTGTTTGCGAAATGGCAATTCCGGCTGCAAATGCTCCAATAATACCGGCGATTCCCATCATTTCACTGTAATACGAAAAAGAGAAACAAATAATAAGTGCTGCACTAATTAATGCTTCTGTTACACGAAGTGGCACAAGCATTTTCATAATCCATGGAACAACTTTCCAAGAGATAAAAACGATGCTTACAAAAAAGATAATTTTCTTTGCAATGACAAGCGTTACATTTACATCTTGTGTACCTAAAAAACTCATCACAAATGCTAATAAAATAACGACAATTACATCATCAAATACAGCTGCTCCTAAAATCGTCGTACTTTCTCTCGTATTCATTTTCCCTAAATCTCTTAATGTTTGAACAGAAATACTAACCGAAGTAGCACAAAGTAATAACCCTAAAAAGATCGCATGCGACTGTAACATTCCAAACGCAAGTCCCGCTAAATATCCACCAAGGAATGGGAAAATGATTCCCCCCATCGCTACTGCGAATGCAGATTTCAAATTCCGATTTAACTCTTCTAAATCTGTTTCAAGCCCTGCCATAAACATAAGTAGTAAAACACCAATTTCACTCAGTTCATCAATGAGTTCAGAACTATTAATAATACCAAGCACAGCCGGACCGATAATAATACCAACGATTAATTTACCAAGTACAGAAGGCTGGCCAAGCCTAACGCTAATATCACCAGCTAATTTCGTACAAAGTAAAATGACGACAAGTTCAAAATAAAATAACATAACATCTTCTCCTACTTTATAAAGTGAAACTTTTATGAGTGGTTTTGCCACTCTGTTAACCCTCGTCCATTCCTGCCAGTAGTTTCCCCTATTCATTCGCATTTTATTTGTCACATTTTTATTTGACAAAATATTCTGAATTATAATAAAATTAATCCAGCAATTTTAAAAAACAACCTACCATAACTGTACCTCCATTTACTTACATACTCTTTTCTAGTGGGCTCATACTATATTCGCAGTTATGGAAATGAAAAAACGGGGGGAGAGTCCAAAGTGAAGTCATTATTACGAAAAAAACCGCTTAGTACTGAATCACCACGGCAGCTAGATAGAACATTAACGGCACTCGATTTAACATTTTTAGGGATTGGCGCCGTAATTGGGACAGGGATCTTTGTATTAACAGGTATTGTCGCAGCGAAACATTCTGGTCCTGGTATTATGTTATCATTCCTTATTGCTGCATTTACTTGTGCTTGTGTAGCCTTTTGTTATGCCGAATTTGCTTCTTCTATTCCTGTCTCAGGAAGTGTGTATACTTACGCATACATGACAGTCGGAGAAGTCGTCGCCTTCATCGTCGGCTGGTGTTTAATGCTCGAATATTTACTTGCAGTCGCGGCTGTAGCTGTCGGTTGGTCTGGTTATTTACAATCTTTACTCCAAGGATTTAACATCCATCTGCCCGCCATAATCGCCTCGGCCCCTGGCGTAGGAAAAGGCGGCATTATCGATTTACCGGCTGTTTGTATTTTACTACTCATTACGGGACTTTTAAGTTTCGGTATACGCGAAAGCGCACGCATTAATAATGTTATGGTTCTTATCAAGTTAGCTGTTATTATCGCCTTTATCGTAGCAGGCGCAAAATATGTAAAACCTGAAAATTGGACGCCGTTCATTCCATTCGGATACGACGGTATCATTACTGGAGCTGCCACTGTATTCTTCGCCTTCTTAGGCTTTGATGCAATCGCAACCGCTGCAGAAGAAACGAAAAAACCACAGCGCGATTTACCAATTGGCATTATCGGTTCCCTTCTTATTTGTACTGTTTTATACATGATTGTATCTTTCGTTTTAACAGGTATGGTTCCGTATACACAATTAGATGTTTCTGATCCAGTTGCGTTTGCCTTACATTTCGTTGGCGAAGATACAATTGCAGGACTTCTCGCTGTTGGAGCGATGACTGGAATGACAACCGTTCTCTTAGTCGTTATGTACGGACAAGTTCGCGTTTCTTATGCGATGAGCCGCGACGGACTACTTCCAAAAGCGCTAGCACGTGTAAATAAAAGAGTAAAAGTCCCTTTATTAAACACATGGATCACTGGTGTTGTTGCCGCTTTATTAGCAGGGCTTCTAGACCTACATCTACTTGCTAATTTAGTGAACATCGGTACGCTAACAGCCTTTACATTCGTTTGCTGCGCGGTACTTATTTTACGAAAAACACACCCTAACTTAAAACGCGGATTCCGTACACCTTTCGTACCTGTATTACCAGTTGTCGCAATTCTTTGCTGTTTATATTTGATGATTAATTTGTCTAAAACGACATGGATTAGCTTTATAGCTTGGCTTATAGTTGGCTTATGTTTCTATTTCTTCTACTCTAGAAAACATAGTCATTTAGCTACTGAAAAAACAAATGATGAAGAGAAAAAAGCATAACAAAATAGCTCGCCGATAAAACGGTGAGCTATCTTTCTGTATTATTATATTTTTTCGTTAACGATTGTAAAATGAAAAATATGCCGATGCAAGCTGTAAACGATGCCCAATTTCCTATCGGTGTAGAATATTTTAAAATGCCAATACCTACAAGCACTATGAAAAGAAGCACCTGATATATGAGCTTCCACTTTTGCATATATTCCCTCCTTTACTTCGTTCCCTTCTTTTTCTTCTTCCATGCATTTAGACTATCAAAGAAGAAATTAATAAATAACGTGCCTAAGCCCGCTAATAAAAACGTCATTAAAAATAGAACCCATATACTTTTCTCTTTTAAGAAATAAAACCCTACAAGGAGCACAACCGCGATCCATACATATTCAAGAATTCTTTTTAGCTTTTTCTCTTCCAAATTATTCGCTCCCTCATTCTATACTATTTTTAGTATAACAAAAAAGAAGCCTATCATGATAAGCTTCTTTTTCTTCTCTCTTATTTGTTTATGCTTTTTTCAACGAGTGAAATCGCATATTCCACCGTACGATTCATCGTTTCTACTTGTGCATCTTTTACTTTCGCATCTTTTAATACAGCTTCTGCCACTGTAATTTTTTGACTCAATGATTTCACTGAACCATCCGTTACATTTGCAGCTTGTGCTTTTTTCACCACTGCTTTTGCAGTTTCAATATTGATTTGTAATTTTTCTTTCGGTGTTTTCGGTTGTTCTTCTGCTACTTTAGATTGTACAAATGTTACATTAGCTGTTTTTAATTCGTTATATGTTTGAACGATTTGCTCTCCAGTACTTCCTACATTTTCAAATGCTTGCTTTGCAGTGTTATAGCTTTTCTCTAGTGCTTGAAATGCTTCCTTTGAATATTGACCTGGTTTGTCACCAAACTCATACGTACCAGCTAACACTTCTTTCACTTTCCCAAGCTCTTCATATAACGCGTTTACTTGCTCTAATTTTGTACGACTAGAAAACTCATTATACGCTGCTAATACTTCTGAAGAACTTAATGCTTTACTATATAATTTCGCAAGCGCAATTTGTCCATTTAACGGAATACCACCATTCCCGTTGCTATCTGGATCTGCACCAAGTGCAAATGGTACGTTCGGGTGATATACTTTCCCTGTAGCTGGTTGGCTGTTTACTTTTTTACCATCTACGTAAATTGCTACTTCACTTCCGTTATACGTTCCTGTTAAATGATACGTTTTATTAGCCTCTAACTGAACGCCAACACGTTTATAACTTCCACCAATATGAGCCCATAATTCTACATAACCACTTCCTGTAGATTCAAAACCAATTCCGCCGCTCTCTGTATTTTGCAAAATACCTTGTCCGCGAATTTCATTCATTGAAAATACAGTTTCTAACGTAAATGTATTTGCTACTTTCTCTTTTTGCGCTGCTGAAAACGGAAGATATCCAAATGTATTTGCTTTTCCGTTTAGCTTCATAACATTCTTTTTCAACGCTTTATCATATTCAATAGTCACATTACCCTTAACATCACCTTTTGTACCAAATGATGAATTGTCTTTAAATGTACCATCTGCAAAGTTCACATCAAAAACATCCGCCTTTGGTACTTTCACATTCGGGTCAATATTATCTTTTTTCGTAGTAATTTCTGCCGTTAATGGTTGTACACTTTCATTGCCGAATGAATCAATCGCAACGACTTCCAGTGTATATGTTTTCCCGCCATCTAGTCCTGCAAGCGTAAATGTCAGTTCTTTCGGCACTGGATCACGATAAAACTCTGAGAATGCTAACAATTTATTCTTTATTTCTCCCGTTTGCTTATCTCTAGCTTGTACACGGTAAGAATGAACAAGAAGGTTGTCCAACGCTTGCATGAATGTTACTGTTGCTGCATTTTCTGTTACATTTGATACCGCAAGCTTTGCATCCTTAGCAAAGTGTGGCCTTTCTTTATCGCGATCTTCTACATATGTAAATGTGTCTTTCTTTGATGGTAATTTAATTTTCCAAGGCTCGCCTGTCCAAGAATTTGTATGGAAATCACGGCGATTAATCGTTACTTCTTTATCATCTACTTCTACTAATAAACCTTGGCTTAATGCACGCGATTCTGAAGGAATATTCCCTTGCACTTTGCCACCCTCTACCTCCATATAACTTACTGAAGATGTGCCAACTGATGTAAAGTCTTTTTGATGAATTGATCTTGGATCATCTAATGGATAATGTGAATGACCTGAAAACGTAATGACTTGTGGGTATTGTTTTAATACCTCATTAATTTTTGCACTATCTTTCGTTCCCCATTCTTGACTACCGTATACTGTATCTTTAATATGTTGATGTAAAAATACGAAAATTGGTTTTTCTGGATCATCTTTTTGCGCCTTTGCCATCTCTTCTTTTAGCCAATTAATTTGCTTGTCTGAATAATATCCATGAGTTGTCTCGTTCTCTGGAGACATAACAAGGAAGTGATACCCTTTCACCACTTTATGATAATAAATCGATTCCATACCTGTTTTTTCTAAGAAACGCTTCTGCGCTCCCTCTACAGATAAACCGTTCCAATAATCATGGTTCCCTAGAGAATTCATTCGTACTGCATCTTTATTTGCATTCTCATTATATACTTGCATGAAACGATCATATTGTTGTACCGATCCTGAATCAGTAAAATCTCCCACAATTACGAACGCATCTTGCTTTGGTGCAAGCGTATTGAACTGTTCAATCGCTCTTTTCCAGCGAAACGTATCATCCGTTCCACTATTTTTAATATGTACATCACTTACGACTGGAAAAACTATCTTCTTTTCACTTGGTGCCTTTTCTTGCTTCTTCTCTTCCGCTTTGACTGATGTACTCCACGGAAATGATACAAATGCTAATACAAAAACCATTAATAATCCAATAAGACCTTTTACTTTTCGTAAAGCTGTTCTTTCCACGTGAATCCTCCTCCTAATAATTGATTCATTACAAAGGCTATTTTATCTAAAACATGTTAATGTCGTTTAAATAACAAATGAATTTTATTAGATTTTTGTAAATATACAGTTAATTACAAGTTAAGTCCAACATTCCTCGTACTATTGTATACAACCACCTTTTATCTAAAAGAGTCTGATCATTCTTTTCCTATGACTATTCACATATAATCTTTTCTATAACACTAATGATAAGTTAAACTTTAAGCCTATTAGACAATCTTAATTTTTAAAATTTTCTTCTTTTCTTAACACATCGGCCATGCTTCTACATTTAATAGTAGTAAAAGACAACTTAAAAAGGAGGGGTTTTATTGAGGAACAAAAAAAATATTGGCTGTTTCGCTCCTTTATCTATCATTTGTCCAGATCCTTGTCCACCGCCCCCTCCTCCAAATCCAAGTTGTGAGCGAGTAACAAATGAATTTGCAGGGAATTTCCTCATAACTAACAACACCATTCCCTCTACCAAAGATGCACTACAATCAATGATACTGTGGCAAAGTGATGGGATACTACTTATATCAGGTACTGTATCGGTTTACAATAGTACTAGCAGCACCGAAGCAATTACAATTCAAATCGTTGGAGCAGTAACCAATATTTTCACTGTGTTTCCAGGCAATACGATATCTTACACCGGAAAAGACTTACAATCAGTCAGTATTATTAATATACAAAGTAATCCTTCACTATATTTAGAAGGCAAGTACTGTTGCCAATTTACATGTTGCTTATAGAATACCAATTTCATTACTTTCTCAATTTAAAAAAGCATACCATTTACGGTATGCCTTTTTTATGAAATTGGATAACGTACTGTAATACAAAACTCGCCTTGATTAACAGTTGTTCCTGTCGTAGTAATTCGGACAGTAGTAAAGTATCGTACAGTGAAAGTACCGCTACTTTGTGGTTGCACAGTAATTGTATCAACTACTGTAGCACCTACTAAAAAATCAACTGTAATGGGATTCGCGCCTACATCATATTTCACATAACCTGAACCATATACTTCTTGTGTAATATTATTCGTATATACAATTTGAGTACCAGCACCTGTAATAGACCAGTCTGTACATACTTGATCTTGCACAAGTGTTTTATTAGAACAACAAGACAAACCGGAACTTCTCATTCCCATTTCGATCCTCTCCTATTCTACTATGAAAGTGGATAACGTGTTGTAATACAAAATTCTCCCTGATACGTTCCACCAGGTGTTGCAGGTAACACAACTTGTATACTATCAAAGCGGCGATACGTAAAAGCGATACTCGTTCCTGGGTTTAATGTTTGTGTATCAATTGTAGCCCCAGCAGAATCAAGCGCTTCTACAGTAATTGGACCTGGACCAACATCATACTTAACAAAACCAGTACCAACTACATTTTGGTTAATATTATTTGTATAAAGAACATTATCAATTGCTGTTGCAACTACAGTAGCAGACCACGGACTACACACTTTATCTTGTACATAATTTTTATCTGGACAACAAGTTAATGCTGACCCTGAGCACTCACAAGACATAGTTGTTTCCCCTCTCTCTTTTATATTCCCTATATGTGTATGTCCTTCAGAGTCTTTTGCCTGTACTATTCATCTATTTTCGAAAAATAAGACAACTCCTGTACTAATGACTAGATAGATTCCGTTCTGTTTCTTTTTTTCATAAATTTATAGATTAATATACCGCCTACAATAATAACTATGACTAGTAATATCGGTAACATATATTGTCCAACAACATCCGCTGCCTTTTCCCAATGCGGACCTAATTTCATTCCAAAATAGACATATAAAGTCGTTAACGGGAACATTGCTACGAATGTATATATACTAAATTTCCATATGTTCATTTTCGCCATACCACACGGAACAGAAATAAGCGTTCGAACTCCCGGTACAAAGCGTCCAACAAATGCTACAACTGGCCCATATTTCTCAAAGAAATCATCTGCTTTTTGAATTTGTTCTTCTTTAATAAAGAAGTATTTTCCGTATTTTATTAATAGAGGACGACCACCGTAATAACCGAGTGCGTATAATGTTAACGGTCCTGTCGTTCCGCCAAGTGTTCCAGCTAATACAGCTAGCCAAAAATTCATATCTCCCTCGTACACCCAATACCCAACCATGGGTAAAACTACTTCTGCTGGAATAAATTCAAACGTTAATGCTAACACAACTCCAAAATAAGAAAACTGCTTTAAAAACTCGATTATATCTAAAATAATTTGCTCCATATTTTCAACTCCTATCCTACGTTTACGTTATGCTTTTCTTGCAATTGTACTGGCGCCATTTTTACAATTCGATTCAAAATGAATAACACAATTCCGATATCATCTAAAATACCGATAAACGGCAGGAAGTCTGGAATTAAATCAAGCGGCATCGCAACATACCCAACTAAAAAAGCAACAGATAAAATTTTCTTCTTTATTGAAACCTCTTTTGAAGTAAAAAAGTCAAATAGAAATGGAACGAAACGACGAACATGAAATACAACTCTTAATCTACTAATAAGTTTTTTCATTTTTATTTCTCCTCTCTTTGTATACAAAAAGGACCCTACCAAATATGGTAAGGGTCCTAAAAAAGACAATAAGGGGCCTTTACCATTGCTGGTAAAGGTCTCACTAACAACGAAACGTTGCCAATAAAGCCGAGGGTTTCTCCCTGTAATGACGACTTTACTGTAATAAGTTACTCCCCTTTATATACACAGTTTTATACAATCACATTAAAATATTTGCCTAAGCTTGTCAATATTTTTTTCATTCGACATCCAGATTATTACATTGTAAAAGGCTCTCTTCCCTGTTCTCTATGAAAAGGAATTGGAGTGTATAACCATCTGGATCATGAAATATTATTCTAACTTCTTCGCCATGGTGCTCTTCTACAAATGATATTTGATAAAACACTAACTTTTTCTTTAACCGCTCGATATTTGTAGTTTTTAACAATAGTTCTTTCACTGATGATATAACGGTCTCTCTATGTTCTCCCAGTCCCCTATTTACAACAAAACAAATTCTCGTTGAACCGATATCATACCACACACCTGTTACACGTATTTGTGGCCTCTCCTTGCTCGGTTTAAACCCTAGAATTCCTTCATAAAAATATAATGTTTCCTTTAAGTTTTTAGATTCTAATACAATACATGTTGTAACACTTTCCATCCGCACTCCCCCTGCCTCTTTTAGTTTTCTATATGAGTCATAATTTGCAATTATGTACGAATACAATACTTAGTGATGAATATTTCATTTATAAAGGAGGCGTGTAACATGGATGAATTTATGAAATCCTACATACCTTTCCATAGCCCAAACGACCCTTGCCCTCCAATTGGAAAAAAATATTACTCAACTCCCCCACACCTATTTATGGGCTTTCAACCACCTAACCTACCCCAATTCCCACCAAAAGAAGCTTTACGAAAAGGAACTCTGTGGCCTGCTTTTTATGATTTTTATGAAAATCCTTACAAAAAAGGACGGTGAATAAAAACATGACACAGACATTGCCTGATGAATATTACAAATGGATTGAAGAACTACAAGAACTAGACTTTGTATTAGTTGAACTTACCCTCTATTTAGATACGCACCCAAACGATACTGCAGCTATAAATCAATTCAACGATTTCTCCTATAAACGAAGAGTATTACAACAAAAAATTGAAGAAAAATACGGGCCACTTCAGCAGTTTGGAAATAGTTATTCTAACGCTCCATGGGAATGGAGCAAAGGACCGTGGCCATGGCAAATATAAAGGAGAGAAACTATGTGGATTTATGAAAAGAAATTACAATATCCAGTTAAAGTGAGTACTTGTAATCCAGCACTCGCCAAATTATTAGTTGAACAGTATGGCGGTGCCGACGGCGAACTGGCTGCTGCTCTTCGCTACTTAAATCAGCGTTATACAATTCCTGACAAAGTTGTCGGCTTACTAACCGACATTGGCACAGAAGAATTCGCACATTTAGAGATGATTGCGACAATGATTTATAAATTAACAAAAGATGCAACACCAGAGCAAATGAAAGCTGCAGGATTAGACGCACAGTACGCTAATCATGATAGTGCTTTGTTTTATCATAATGCTGGTGGCGTTCCTTTTACTGCTACTTATATTCAAGCAAAAGGAGACCCTATTGCAGATTTATATGAAGATATTGCTGCTGAAGAAAAGGCAAGAGCAACTTATCAATGGCTCATTGATTTATCTGACGATCCTGACATAAATGACAGCTTACGCTTCTTACGTGAACGAGAAATTGTCCATTCACAACGTTTCCGAGAAGCAGTTGAAATTTTAAAAGAAGAACGTGATAAAAAAATATTTTTTTAAAACACGTATCCTAGCGATATGTGTTTTTTTATGTTAAAAGTTAAATCCTTCCTATTAAAGATATAAATAGTATATTTATTCGATTTAATGCATTATTTTTTAATATTTTCAAAATTCCCTATTGCTTTCTAGTCATCAGACCTTTAAAATAGTAACAGTTACTCGACAAATTATTTGAATTTTCGACAAAAACACTCATTAGGAGGATTTTCTTTATATGCGTACAACTTTAAAACCAGCGCAAATACTTTCGATTAGTTTATTACTATTCGCAGTTTTCTTCGGTGCTGGTAATATGATTTTCCCGCCCCTTCTCGGTCTTTCTTCTGGAGAAAATATGTGGATTTCCATTACAGGATTTATTATTACAGACGTCGGTTTATCTTTACTAGCTATCGTCGCTGTTGCCCTTGCCGGTGGTAGTTTCAACACTTTAGCAAGCCGTGTTCATCCAAAATTCGCAGCAATATTCGCTATCATTATTTATCTTTCAATCGGCCCACTATTTGTTATTCCACGAACTGGATCTGTATCTTACGAAATTGGGATTGCACCACTTTTCCCGGACCAATGGTACTCTATGTTAATCTTTAGTGCGATTTTCTTTATAGTCGTTTACTTCTTATCATTAAATCCATCAAAATTAGTAGATCATATTGGAAAAATATTAACGCCAATTTTACTTGGAATTATTGCAATTATGGCAACAAAAGCGATTCTTTCACCAGGAACGTTTACAGAACCTGTTGGTGACTATAAAGAAATTCCATTTTTTAAAGGATTTCTTGAAGGATTTTTAACGTTAGATGCAATTGGAGCACTTGTATTATCAACAATTGTTGTAAATGCAATTCGCCAAAACGGTATACAAGAGAAGAAATCAATTGCGAAATATACAATTATTTGCGGAAGCATTGCAGCTCTATTCTTAACAATTGTTTATTTCTTACTCGGTTATATCGGCGCTTCAAACGGCAACTTAGGACAATTTGAAAACGGTGGTCAACTATTAGCTACTGTTATGTATCAATTCTTTGGGACAAGCGGTAATGTTTTATTAAGTATCGCCATTATCTTCGCTTGTTTAACGACAGCAATTGGCGTTGTAAGTGCATTCGCCAACTATTTCGCAACAGTATTAACAAATGTTTCATATAAGAAACTCGTACTATACGTTTGTATCTTTAGCTTCGTGATTTCAAACTTAGGATTAAGCTTATTAATAAAAATTACATTACCTGTATTAATCATTTTGTATCCAATTACAATCATTTTAATTTTCGTATCATTTATTGATAAATATACGAAACGTAAACCTTCTGTCTACATCGGATCAATGCTCGCAGCATTCATTATTAGCTGTATTCATGCACTTGATAATGTGGAATTGATACCAAGTTTTATCGCTAATATCGTACACACCATTCCTTTTTATAACTTAGGAATCGGCTGGATTATTCCTGCAATTATCGGTGGTATAATCGGATACTTTATTCCGCAAACAGAAGCTGAAGGTGAAGTTTCTACAAAATAAAAAGAGGCGAGCATGAACTCCATGCTTGCTTCTTTTCACATCGTATGTTTAAAAGTAAATAACTCTTCTTTTGACTGCACAGCAGATTGTTCTTCTTCTATAGCGTCCTTCTTTATCTCTCCTCCTAACCTTACTTTCATCATCGCCTCTTCTATACTTTTTACAATCATATTTCCTGAAAAAATAGTAAGTCCAAAAAATGTAATGGGAACGAGCGGAATCCACGGATTCACTGTTAATGATCTAAAATAGACTCCAATTAAACCTGACCATTCATGCGTGTAAGATTCTATTTCTTCTATCGGTCCTAAAAACTGAACTGTTCCACCAAAGAATATTTCCAGTAATCCTAAGTGCAGTAAAATAGTAAGAGTCTGCGTAAACTGCTGGAAAAATACAAGTATAAACGTCATATAAAGATGCGGAAAAATATGCTTTATAACAATGTGCCTTCTCGATCCACCTAATATGCACGCAGCTTCAATAAATTCTTCGGTTCTCAGCTTACGGACTTCCTTCGCAACATACAGTGCAATAACTGGCATCACAAGCATTACAAGTAATAAAACTTGAAACGAAGCTCTTTCAAAAAAGGTTGTTGTTTCCTCTCCACTCCCAAATGCATTTGCAGATTGAAGAAAAAAATATGCAATCATAACTGTCGGAATAACTGTAAAACTATCAAAAAAAGCCTCGATTTTTGAAAAACCTCTTTTTACATATGTTCCGAGTACGACACCGAAAAACACACCTATTACCATTCTAAGTGCCGCAATTAAAATAGATATACCAATTGTCCACTTCGCACCTTCAATGACTACATGTAACAGGTCGTATCCTTTCCGATCTGTCCCAAGTAAAAATTGGAATGAAGGTGAAAACGGTGGAACTTCTGGATTTTCATCCGCATCATATTGCAACGTAACTTGTCTAATATGTCCATCATTCCATATCGTATTTCCGATGCTCAAAAGAACTAATATGAGAAGAAACCCAATGCTTATCCAAAATCTTTTATCGCGTTTTATATACGTCCACATATTATAGTCTCTCCTTCATCGCAGCTGGAATGAGATAATGAAACAATTTAAACAAAATAAAAATCGGAATATAAATAAGCAGCACACTAACGATGAAAACCTCAATCCTAATACCCTCATACGATTTCAAAAACATAAAAATACCACCCGTATTAAAAATCCATTCTATAATATATAAATTAGATAACATAAAAAAGATATTCGTTTTTGCAAAGAAAATTGTACTAAGCAACACATTTCGTAAAATATGACGATTTAAAATATGAAAACGATCCAGCCCTTTCGCCTTAGCAAAAAGTACATAATCTTTTTCTAGCTCATTTTCAAAACGAAGCACTAACATTTTTACAAACAAAATCGTAGTCGGTATACTCAAACAAAATATTGGTAATCCTCTAATTGATTCGCCTCCAATTGATGCAATTTGAAAGGGCAAAAAACCTGTTTGTTTAAAAAACCATACAACTAAAATTTGTGATACTAAAATAAGTAGAATGTCTGGAATAGATTCTAAGAAGATGAGAAATGATTTAATGCGATGTTGTATACGCGGTGAACTACTCATAATCACATAAACAATACAAAATGCTACAAATAATGAAATAAAAAAAGCAGCTAAAAAAATAACAATCGTTTCTTTATAATGGACGAACAACTGCGGAAATAAAAATTTACCTCTCACATATTGAAAATTAGAGATATCCATTAAGTTCACAAACACTTCTTTTAAACTCTGTATGTACCTTGATACATGCAGCTCAAATCCATAAAATAATTTTGGCAGTGCCCCTAAACAAATAATACCCAAAATCGAAATAATAAATTGAACCGTCACTTCCATCCCATTCAGAAAAACTTTTTTGACCACGTTTTCCCTTCTCTCTCTATATAATTTACCACTTAATTTTATTCTTAATTTTCCGAATTGTAAATATTCACACAAAAAAATCACTAGGTTATGATCCTAGTGATTCTTTATGCGCATGCCCTTCTCTTTTCGCAAACGGCATATACAAAATAAAACATCCAATAAGCGCAGCTATTTCTAATGAAATAATATAGTAAGGGTGCGGCCCTAACATATCAAGTAATGAAGCAGTTTCTGGCTTACGAGCTAAAAACATATAATTGCCACCTGTTTTGTAGTTCACAAAAGAAACGATTGGAATTACTATGTTTAAAAATATCATCGTACGCTTAATTGATTGCAAGGTCGGTCTATATCCTTCTACCCACGTCATAAAGAGTGGCGCCCAAATGAGCAATACATGTGCAACGAAGAATTCTATAAAGCGAAAATGCGGAAAAGCATATTGCACGTTCGGCGTTAAAATAGCTTGTGATGCACCGATAATTCCTGTAAAAAATACAATCTCATATATGCGGTAACTTTTCGTTACAATCATAATCGACGCTAACAATAAACTAATCGTACATAGCTCAAATGGTAATGAAGTGGCTAGTTCAAAAATCCCTGCTTTCCATTCCCACATATGAAGTCCAATTTCACTTCCAATAAATAAAAATGCAATCGCATATCGAACCGTTATATTCCACTCACTTTGCCGTAATACATCTTGGTATTGATACAGAAAAAATATCCCCACTAACATAATAAATAATATAAGGACGTGTTGCCTTGAGTATGGAATAAATGGTTTTAATGGATGCGCACTAAAATAAGCTTCCATCTTGCCTCCTCCTCTCCTTCATACAATATTATTGTAAGAAAAAAACGACGAGTCAATTCATTTGCTCACACTTGGACAAGCTCTACCTTACATTTACATATTCATACCTTACAAAACTGTAAGGTTATTGTAAGCTAAAACGATTTGTCAGATTCTTCACCTCTTCTATACTTAATGTAGATACTAAAACGAACGAAAAGGTGATAAATAGATGAAGAAGAAAAATAAAGTGTTAATTACTAGTGTAGTAGCAATCGGAATTGCAGCTGGATCATATTTTGCATTTGCTGGTGGCGGTGGTTCAGAAGTAGCAATGGCATATAGCGGATATAAAGTAACAGAAAAACAAATTGAAAACGCGCAAAAATTTGGCGGTGAAGTCATTCCAAACGGCATCGAAACAATTTCATTCGATCCAACAAAAGGTACGTATGAATTAGCTGTAAAAAAAGGTGATGAAGTAAAAAAAGGTCAACTCCTTTTTAAATATAATGACCCTACTGCGAAACAAGGTGTAACAGAAGCAGAAATGCAAAAGAAAATCGCACAAAAAGAAGTAACATTGTTCCAAAAACAAATTGATGCAGCGAAACAAAAATTACAAAAAGATAAAAATGCAGGCCTTCCTGCTGAAGCATTAAAAGCATCAGAAATCGAAGTACAACAATTAGAATCACAAATTGAAATGAAAAAGTTTGAAGTTGAAAAATCTGATGAAATGATTAAAGCAGCAAAAGAGAAAGTAAACACACTTTCTGTAACGAGCCCTACTGATGGCGTAATTGATGACATCGTAAAAATTGCTGATGAAAAAACAGGTATGAGCGGCATTACACTTCGTCACGCTGGTCCATTTAAAGTAAAAGGTCAACTTTCTGAATATGAGCTTGCTAGTATGAAAGTTGGGCAAGAAGTAACTGTTTCATCAAAAACGGTTGCTGGTAAGACTTGGACAGGAAAAGTAACAGAAATCGGTTCTACACCATTAAAGAGCATGGACGAAAATAAAACAGTTTCTAACTATCAATTCACTGTCACATTAGACAATAGTGAAGAATTACAAAACGGCTTCCACGTTTACGTAACAAGTAAATCTGGCGAAGCAACTGGTACAATTGTTCCGAAAGGCAGCATCGTGAAAAAAGGTGACAAAAATGTTGTCTTCGTTGTAAAAGACGGTAAAGCGAAAGAACAAGCAGTTACTGTTGAATTCGAGACTGATAGCGAAGCAAAAGTTTCTGGAGTGAAAAAAGGAGAGCAAATTATCTCTAAACCTGAAAAAGACTTAAAAGATGGTATGGAGGTTGTCGTTGAATGATTAACTTAAAAGGCATCACGAAATCTTTCCAAAATGGCGCAGAATCCGTTCAAATATTACACGGCATTGACGTAACACTGAACCAGGGAGAATTCACTTCTATTATGGGACCATCTGGTTCTGGTAAATCAACATTAATGAACATTATCGGTTGCTTAGATAAACCAACGACAGGTGCGTATGAACTAGCTGGTCAAAATATTTCAAACATGTCTGAGACAGAACTTGCACGCGTTCGTAATAAAGAGATTGGGTTCATATTCCAAAACTTCATGTTATTACCGAGACTTACAGCACTTCAAAATGTAGAATTACCTCTTATTTACGCTGGAGTTGATAAAAAAGAAAGACGTGAGCGCTCATTAGCCGCTTTAACAAAAGTAGGCTTAGCTGATCGTGCTACTCACCTACCGAACGAATTATCAGGTGGACAAAAACAGCGTGTCGCAGTCGCACGTGCAATCGTAAATAATCCAAAGTTCATTTTAGCCGATGAACCGACAGGTGCACTTGATACGAAAACGAGTACACAAATTATGGACCTCTTTTACGAATTAAACAAACAAGGCTCAACAATCATTATGATTACCCATGATCGTGAAATCGGGGAAGCTGCAGCACGTCAAATTGTAATTCGTGACGGAAATATCGTCCAAGATTGGAGAGGTTAATTTTGAACACGAGTGAAAATATACGCATGGCCCTTTCCTCTATCTTTGCCCATAAAATGCGTTCTATATTAACGATGTTAGGTATTATTATCGGTATTAGTGCCATTATTACTATCATCTCAATGGGTGATGGTACAAACGCAAAGTTTAAAAAAGAGTTAGGCCAAGGAAAAGATACTGAAGTAACGATTTACTACAACAACCCTGATTACGGAACTGATAGTGCCAAAATTACAGCTGATATGTTAAAACGTCTTCAAACTGTTCCTGGTGTTAAAGATGTGTATCCAGATGTAAGTATGAAAGTAAAAGCATCTTCTGGTTCAAAAGATGTCTCTCTTGATTTAAAAGGTGGAACAGGCGCCTTCATGACAGATGCGAAAATAAAATTAGTTCACGGTCGTGAATTAAATGATAGTGAATTAAAGCAAGCAATTCCTGCTGTTATTTTAAATGAAGAAGCTTTCAACAAATTGTTTAATGGTTGGGAATCAAATTTATATACTGATATAAAAGGAAAGCCATATAAAGTAGTCGGTGTGTATGAAGCAAAAAATGATTTCGGAATGGCTATGTCAGAAGGTTATACATCACTTGAAAACGCTCCTGTAATCTCAGGAGTAACTGAGTATGACTCTGTAAGATTAATATTAACTTCGCCAGCAGAACGTAAAAGTGTAGAAAAACAAGCTGCTTCTGTTTTAAACGAAATGAAAGCTCCTAAATTTGAGCATAAATTCGAAGCACAAGATTTAGGTGAATTTACGAAGCAATTAGACGAGTCCATCGGTATGATGAAAATGGTATTCGGTGGTATCGCTGCTATTTCTTTACTTGTTGGTGGTATCGGTGTAATGAACATTATGCTTGTATCTGTAACAGAACGTACACGTGAGATCGGTATTCGTAAAGCACTTGGTGCAACGCGCGGTAAAGTATTAACACAATTCTTAATTGAATCTTGTATTTTAACAGGACTCGGTGGTTTCATCGGATTCATGCTCGGTATCTTCTTCGCTTGGATCGTCTCAATCTTTGCCGGATGGCCACTCGTTATCTCAAAAGAACTTGGACTTCTTTCAGTAGGTATCTCAATGCTAATCGGTATTGCATTCGGTTTACTACCAGCGAACAAAGCTGCAAAACTTGATCCAATTGAATGTTTACGATATGAGTAAATAAAAAACGTAGGAGTGTCAACTCCTACGTTTTTTATTTATCTATTAAATCGTGTTTCTTCTATTATATATGTTTCACGTTATCAACACCTTTAATTATTTTAGCGTACTAAAGCTATTATAGAATCCTATTATTGCAAAAATAATATGTGAAAGACTAAAATCAAGGCGTAATTTTTTCCATACCTCGACTTATTTTGTAACAATTATAGCGATATTTCATTGATTTTCACCTCATTTATATTTCTCCACAACTAAAATAGTTATCTTTACATAACTAATCTCCTGTTCCAACAGCAAAAAACGTCGTTTTTGTAACAATTAAGAAATAATTACGTAATACTACAGAAACATTATTAACCTATTAGAAATTGAAATACTCTCATTTTTATGTATCACATGCTCTAACCTCCCCTAACAACTATAAGAAAGCGCTTTTAGGATATTACTGGAATTATTACAGAATATTAATGACCCGTTACGAATGCTTTGTAGTTTTGTGTTTTCCGCAAATAAGAAAATAATGGTTGCTATAATGAGGTCAACGAAAACAAATGCAATGGAGGCTATTATGAAAAAATTTATGGGTATAGCAACAGCAGCGGTTTTTGGTCTTGGGATTTTCACAACATCTGCTAAAGCAGAAACGATTGTAACAACTGACGTACTAAACGTACGAGAAAACCCAACTACTGAATCACAAGTTGTCGGAAAGTTATTAGATGGATATAAAGTTAACGTTTTACATACAGAAAACGGATGGTCAAAAGTGAAATTGAATAGCGGTAAAGAAGCTTTCATTAGCGCTGACTATACAAAAGACACTTACTACGTAACAGCAAACGTATTAAACGTACGTGCTGGTGCAAACACAGACTCAGAAATTATTGGTAAGTTGAAACAGGATGACGTAATCGAAACAACACACCAAGTGCAAAATGACTGGATTCAATTTGAATATAACGGAAAAACAGCTTATGTTCATGTTCCTTACTTAACAGGTAAAGCTCCAGTTAAAGTTCAACCAGCAGTTAAAGTGGAAAAAACAACTAAAGTTCAAGATACAGCTAAAGCTGTGGAAGCAACTAAAGCTCGTGAAGTAGCTGAAACGCAAGCAAAAGCTAAGGCTCAAGAGGCAACTAAAGCTCGTGAAGCAGCTGAAGCTCAAGCAGAAGCTAAGGCTCAAGAGGCAACTAAAGCTCGTGAAGCAGCTAAAGCTCAAGCAGAAGCTAAAGCTCAGGCAGCAGCTGAAGCTCAAGCAGAAGCTAAGGCCGGGGAAGCAGCTAAAGCTCGTGAAGCGGCTAAAGCCGAGGCAGCAGCTGAAGCTCAAGCAGCGGCTAAAGCTCAAGAGGCAGCTAAAGCTCGTGAAGCAGCTAAAGCTCAAGAAG